>DAHVDE010000027.1 GCA_027313705.1 Actinomycetota bacterium
CTCCTGTACTCGCTCCTGCGTAGCGATCCGCACCGGTACTTTCACGACATTTTTAACAACGCACCGAATCAGCCGGTAATATCCAGTAATGGCCTCTTTCCGGTAACACCTGGCTACGACGAGGCGACCGGCATAGGGACACCAAACATGGCCGCGCTCATCACCGGCAGGTAGCGACCAGGCCGGCCTCGCTCAGGCCTGGTTAGGGTTCCTGGCCGGTGACTCTGGCGAGCACCAGTGTCATGTCGTCTTCGCCGCGCTGCCTTAGCGCCTGGCTCACTTGCAGGCAACTCAGGTCGAGCGAGTGGCCCGACTTGGCCTGAGCTGACTGCGCGAGCGCGGTGCCGAGGGCCACCTGCAAGGCGATAAGGCCTTCGTCAAGCGGCCTGATGCGGCTTTCCACTAGTCCGTCGGTATACAAGGCGAGGGTCGCGCCAGGAGGCAGCGAGATCTTTGCTGCCTCGAAGGATCCGCTGCCGAGCCCGATCGGCAGGCCGAGCGGGAGGTCGAGGATCGCGGTGCTGCCGTCCGCACGGGTGAGCATGGGCGGCAGGTGGCCGGCCTTCGCGATCTCGCAGGAACCAGCCACCGGATCGATGACAGCGGCAATGCAGGTAGCGAACGGTGCCGACGTCATGCTGGTCGCCATCCGGTCAAGTCGGCTCAAGATCTCTTCCGGCGGCAGTTCAAGGTCGGCGAGGATGTGCGCTGCCGTACGAAGCTGCACCATCACCGCGGCCGCCTCTGGGCCGTGCCCCATCGCATCGCCTACGATGAGAACCGCCCGGCCAGACGTTAATGGCACGATATCGTGCCAGTCGCCGCCGACGATGCTGGCACCGACCGGCAGGTAGCGGTGCGCGACGGCGAGTCCGGCAGGAACGCTCGGCTCGGCGGGAAGCAGCCCCTGCTGCAAGGCGGACGCGGTGCGCCTTTCCCTGTCGTACAGGCGGGCGTTGTCGATCGATATGGCGGTGCGCGAGGCGAACTGGTCGGCAAGCGAGATGTCGGCCGGAGTGAACTCGTCCCTGGCCGTCGTGCGAGCGAAGGTCACGCTGCCAAGCACCGTGCCGCGCGCTACGAGCGGCACGGCCAGGAACGACGTGTACTGCGTGGTGAATTCCTGGCCGCCTGGCCGGCGCTCGATCCGCTCGGCCGACTCGCGATCGAGATGGTCGAACAGGACAGGGCAACGGGCGGTCATCGCCCGGTAGCTCGGCGAGTCGGCACCGAAGATCAGCACCTCACCAGGGCGGAACAAGTTGTCAGTGACGGCGGCAGGCTCGCCGGCCAGCCTGGACACAAGCCGCCGCACGACGGCCGGTCCTGGCGGCTGCGGGCCGAACTCGTCGGCGGCGAGCAGCCGCTCGGAGACGAAGATCGCCACTCCGTCGGCGAAGGCGGGTACCGCGACCTCTGCCGCCTCCCTGGCGGTCTTGTTGAGGTCGAGCGTGGTCCCGATCAGCGTCGCCACTTCGGGCAGAGTTCGGCTGCGGCCAGGTTCTGGCAGTGCCCGGCGCGCGATCACCAGGGCAGCACCGTCCGGGGTGCCGTGCGGCTCGCAGTTCATCGTGACCCGGTAGCTGCCGCTGGCGGCGGACACTGGCACGATTCCGGTCCAGACTCCTCCGGCGGCCACTTCTGCCAGTGCCTGCTTGACCACCTCGCGCTGATCCGGCCTGGTGAGCAGGACGTCGCAGACGTCGCGGCCGATGACCTTGGCGGCCGGGTAGCCGAAGAACCGCGCGGCCGTCACCGACCATGACGCTATGTGACCGGAGGGCGTCAACGTGAACACTGCCAAGCCAGCCAGGCTAGATCCGCCCGACCTCACCGGTAGCGCTCCGCCACCCTCGGCAGTCTGCGATGCCATGACAATTACCTGCACCATTCCTGACGATCAGTTACCGCCATAACCTGGCACTCGCGGCGGCTGCTAGCACACCTAAGATATCGTGCAATTGTCAAAATAATAGCGCATCGTAACCGACATGCTGGCGTGATGTGAAGCTGACTGACGGTAGTTCACGAACGTGACGTACCGGCTGAAATATGACAGAAGGTGCAATGTCTACCGAATCCGAAGGTGACTGGGTTCCGCCGGGAGTTGACACCAAGCGGGCCAACGTCGCCAGGGTCTACGACTACTGGCTGGGCGGCACGCACAACTTCCTCGCTGATCAGGACGTCGGGCGCGCGATCGTGGCGATCGAGCCGCTCATGCGGGAACTCGCGAAGGCCAACCGAGCCTTCCTCGGCCGTGCGGTGCGCTTCCTGGCCGGCCAGGGCATCGAGCAGTTTCTCGACCTTGGCTCGGGGATCCCGACCTCGGGAAACGTCCACGAGATCGCCCAGTTGGCCAATCCGGCCGCCCGCGTGGTCTACGCCGACATCGACCCGGTGGCCATCGCGCACAGCAAGGCGATCCTGGCGACCAGCGACCTCGCGGCAATCATCGACGCCGACGTGCGCGATCCGGGGAAGATCCTGGCCAACGACGTGGTCGGCAAGCTCATCGATTTCACCAGGCCGGTCGGCCTGATCCTCATGGTCGTGCTGCACTTCGTCAGCGACGCCGAAGATCCCTGGCACCTGGTGGGAACCCTGCGGGACGCGCTGCCCTCAGGCAGCTACCTGGTGATCGGTCACGCCGTCAGCGAAGGCGCCAAGCCGGCCGTCGCCCAGGCCGCGGAGACCGCTTATAACCGCAGCGTCGCGACCCAGCTCCACCTGCGTTCCAGCGCGGATGTCAAGCGGCTGTTCGACGGCTTCGACCTCGTCGAGCCTGGCCTGGTCTACGCCTCGCGGTGGCGGCCTGATCCGGACGAGGAGCTGGTAGCTGAACTGGCGGATTACGGCACCCTTGTGGGCGTGGGCAGGAAGCCCTGACCGGTCTCAGGCGAAGCCAGGCAACCTTGAGGCTAGTAACATTTGACAGTGTCAAGGAAATGGGAATATGGTTGAGGTACTCAACTGTTGAGTGCCCGCGAGAGCGGGAAGGAGGTGTCCATGGGCTGGTGTCCAGGTGGTGACCAGCTAGACCAGGACATCTTCGATGCGATGGCCGAGTTCGTTATGTCGCTGGTGCAGCGCGGTGAGCACCTGGCCGAGCGCATCGGCGTTCCCGTCTCGTGCATGAAGGCGCTCCGCCTGGTCGCGACGGCCGTGTCGATGAAGGAACTAGGGCAGCGACTGCACTGCGATCCCTCTTTCGTCACGGTAATCGCCGACGCGCTCGAGCAGCGCGGGCTGGCGAAGCGCGAGCCGAGCGCTACCGACCGCAGGATCAAGAACCTGGTGCTCACGCCTCGCGGGCTTGAGCTCAAGGCGACCATTGAGGACGAGTCGAGCAAGATGATGCCCTGGGCGCAGGCACTTGACCCGGCCGAGCGGGAGGAGTTGCTCAGGCTTGTCCGCAAGATGAACGAAGCGCTGAAGGTGCCTGAGGTTTGCGTGCGGGCATCTGCGGCGGCTCACGAGGAGGTGCCGAGCAGCATAAGCACTGCCTGATCGGACTGACCTGACGGGGCATTCCAGGAGAGCCGATCAGCGGCCGTGGCTTAGCCAAGCGCGGGGGATCATGACGTCGCCGTGTTCGCGACGCCTCGACAATCAACTTTTTCACCGGCAGACAGCCCTTGCCCGGCTTGGCTCAGTCAGAAGCCAAGCCGGCGGAAAAGCACGCCCTCAGATAGGAGACCATCTGTGTCTTCCACCAGAATCGAATCACCGCAGGCGGCGCCGGCGGCCACTACCGGCCGCAACCGTCACCTCGGCCTAGCACTGGTGGTGATCGCCACCGCTCAGCTCATGGTCGTCCTTGACGCGGCCATCGTGAACGTGGCACTGCCGCATATTCAGCGAGCGCTCGGCTTCACAGGAAGCGGACTCGAGTGGGTCGTGACCGCCTATGCTGTCACCTTCGGCGGCCTGCTCTTGCTCGGCGGCAGGTCAGGAGACTTGTTCGGCCGGAAGCGCATTTTCATCGCCGGGCTGATCCTGTTCTCGGCGGCCTCGCTTTTCGGCGGCTTCGCGACCTCGCAGGCGTGGCTGCTTGCGGCCCGCGCGATTCAGGGCGTCGGTGGCGCCATGATCGCGCCGACCGCGCTTGCGCTGATCACGACCACGTTCCCGCAGGGTCCGCAGCGCAACCGCGCCTTCGGCGTCTACGCCGCCATGAGCGGCGGCGGGGCGGCCGTCGGCCTTGTCGCAGGTGGCCTGCTCACCACCTACCTGTCCTGGCGCTGGGTACTTTTCGTCAACGTGCCGATCGGCGTCATTGCCGCACTGCTCGCGCGTTTCGTCATCGACGAGTCGGCGACCCGCACCGGACGGCTTGACCTGCCAGGGGCAGTCGCCGTTACCGGCGGCGTGGCACTGCTTGTCTACGGACTGTCAAGCGCGAGCGCCGACCAGACGGGCACCGCGCACTGGGGTGACCCCAAGGTAGTCATTTCCCTGGTGGCCTCGACGCTATTGCTGGCCAGTTTCGTGTTCATCGAGGCTCGCAGCAGGCACGCACTGCTTCCGGTGCGGCTTCTGGCGAACCTGAGCAGGACCGGCGGCTATGTCGTCATGCTGTGCCTGGCAACGGCGATGTTCGGGATCTTCTTCTTCCTGACCATCTACGTGCAGGAGGTGCTCGGCTACAGCGCGCTCCGCTCGGGCCTGGCCTTCCTGCCATTTGCCGCCGCCATCGTGGTGATGTCCGGCGTCGTGTCCAGGCTGGTGGCCCGTACCGGGCCGCGCCCGCTGATGATCGCTGGCGCCGCGCTGACCGCTGGCGGCATGTACTGGCTGTCAGACCTCAGCGTTCACACCAGTTACGTCTCCGGCCTGCTCGTGCCGATGATGGTGACCGCTGCGGGCCTTGGCATGCTGTTCGTGCCGCTCTCCCTCGTCGCGCTGACGAAGGTGCAGCCGAGCGATGCCGGCATCGCGTCCAGCCTGCTCAACACTGGTCAGCAGGTCGGCGGTGCGATCGGGCTTGCCGCGCTCGGCTCGGTGACGTGGACGGCGGTCGCTGGCAGCGTCAAGAGCCAGGTTAGCGGTGCGCTCGCCGCCGCCGCCAAGGCGGGGCATCCGCTGCCGCCGCCTGGGCCAGGCGCCAAGATCCCGCCAGCCATCCTGCATGAGGCACTGGTCACCGGCATCTCGCGCGGGTTCGTGGTCGCCGCGGCAATCGCGGCTCTGGCCCTGGTGATCGTGATCTTCACGATCAGGCTGAGCCGCGACGACATCGCCGCGACCCCGGTCATGCCAGGGCCGGCACCGGAATCTGGCGAGTCCCAGCCGGAACTCCAGGACGCACTCAGCTAGCGAGGACCAGGGATCTCGCCAGTCCAGTGAACATTCGTTCTGAAGAGGACTAAGCCGGGGAGCGGAGGACTAGCCCACTGGTGCGGGCTCGGCGTGTTCTGCGCTCCAGAACTTTTCCAGTTCGTCGGCGTCATCGCCGAACGGCTTGACCGGGGCGTGGCCCGCCCGTTTCCAGACCGTCACGGCAAGGGCCGCCGCGGCGGCGACGGTTACCGAGGCAATTGCCAGCTTGGTGAGTTTCATCTGGTGAGGGCCACCCCCGTCATCATCAGGACACCGGCGCATCGCGATTCGAGCGCAGCACCTAATCTAGCGCTCAAGATCGTCCTTTGGCCGTAAGCCGCTAATTCATGGACTGGCCCTCGCCGAAGACGGCCCGCAGATGATCCTGCTCAGGTACTGACAGGTCAGAGCGCATCAGTTCCATCGCCTGGCCGCGGAACGCCCGGCCAACCGTGTCGATGATCGCGGCCGTGCTCAGCACGACCACGGCAGAAGTGCCAGGAATCATGTCCTGCTTGATGGACTCGAGCATCGAGCCGTCGATCCGGCCGTGCTTCATCCTGGAGACCAGCGATGACATCGCGCTGCCTTCATCGGTGACATGCTCGTGCGCGATCGGCGCCTTGGCGTACTCAGGCCACCTGATCACGCTCACATCCTGCACGTTGATCAGGTCCTGGGAGTCAAGCTGCCTGAGCCGCAGAACCGCCTGATCCGCACCTTCCGTGCTCCGAAATCGCCATGCCGTCGTTGACATCGGCTCCACCTTCCCCCACCCCGTTTCCCAGCTTCCCTTCCCAGCTAGGTCACCAGGCATGCCATGACCAGGCTGGTTTGCCTTGAGCGCGCGCGGGTTTGCCGTACTGTGCGCCGATGGCATACAGTCTGGGCGCGATGACGCCTGGACCGACCTGATCGGAGACTTACTATGCGGGGCGTTGCTGGCGTGGCCGCCGTATTCGCGCTCCCGCTGATGTGGCTCTGGACGCCGGCGGCGCACAGCCACCCGGTTGCCCAGCCCCCGGTTGCCCAGCCCCCGGTGCCGCGCACCATCGCCGGCTCATGGTCGATACTGTTCGGCCAGTTCGACTTCGTGCGAACTGCATCGCCGGGAACGTTCACTGATCGCGTGGTCGCTCAGCGCCTCGGCGTCTTCTGCCCGAAGGCCAACGACCAGGATGGCCAGCTCGTCCTGCACAGAGACAGGCGGAACTGGCGCGTTTACACCGGCACGTGGGAGTGGTTTCACCCATCGACCTGCGAGCCTGCGGGCTACGGCCGGGTATCAGTCCTTCTCTGGCGGTACAAGCCGTATGCGTTTTTCACTGCGTATCCGCCGCCAGGCGCCATGGGGTCGGCCGACGAATTCCGCATCGAGCGGACCTCCTAGCTACCTGCCTCGGGGGCAGGGCAAGAACAGCGTGCCGTCCAGGTTGACGTCAAGCTTCATGGCCGAGAACCCGTCGGCGGGAGCGTAAACCGTGCGGCAGTACGCCGCGAAGCTCCTCCTGCCAGCGCATCGGCTTACCCGCCGAGTTCAGGTGCGGCGGCAGCCAGCAGTCGTGCCCCAGCCGTCGCACGCCCGCGACAGGTGCGGGCAGCGGCACCACCTTCCACCTGAAGGTCAGCGTCGTGGTTCCGGCACGGTCACCGGTCCGCACAGTCCGACCCGGTTCTGGCCTCTGGCGTCCCGTTCACGAACCTCGGTACGCGGCGCTTCGCTGGCCGGGTAGCGCGCTACCGTGCCGCCGGCAAGCACCGTGGCCGACACGCTGATCACCGGGAAGGAGAAGTTCGCGGGATCGGCCTTGACGACCTCGGTCGCTGCTTCGCTGAGCCTCAGCCGCCGCCCGGTGTCCGCGTGCCCGACGATGTAACTCGCCGCGGCCAGAGGCGTCACCGTGCTGTCGGCCGCGTTCTGGCACTGTCCGGCTGCCGTACAGGACTTCCATTGCGGCCGCGATCGCCGCAGGTACGAAACGTCTCGCGATCGTCGATCGCGCTGCGGCCTTCGGAGAGCAGGCACAGCCGCCGCTGATGGTGAAGCTGCCTGCCCGGTTGCTGATTACCTGCGCAGGGTAGCGTTGGCCCGGTGAGCTTTGAGGTCTCTGCTGCTACTTATAACCTGTTTATGGCGCGTTATTCCGAGCAATTGGCCGGGCCGCTCGCCGACCTTGCCGAGGTCGGTCCTGGTCAGCGGGCGCTCGACGTCGGCTGCGGTCCAGGCGCGCTGACCGCTGTGCTGGTCAGGCGCCTCGGCGCCGCCTCGGTCAGCGCGGTCGAGCCGTCCGCCTCGTTCGCGGCTGCGGTGCGTGACCGGCTTCCCGGCGTCGAGGTGCAGCACGCGGTAGCGCAGGAGCTGCCGTTCGCCGATGACTCGTTCGACGTGAGCCTCGCGCAGCTCGTCGTGCAGTTCATGACCGACCCGGCGGCCGGCTTGCGCGAGATGAGCAGGGTGACCAGGCCGGGCGGGATAGTCGCGGCCTGCGTCTGGGACCGCGGCGGCGGCCGGAGTCCGACGTCGCTGTTCTGGCGGGCGGCTCGCGACCTCGATGATTCGGTCGACGACCTTGGCGGCGCCGGGGCGGGTTCGAACCAGGGCGAGCTGGCGGCGTTGTTCACGCAGGCCGGCCTTGGCGAGGTCAGGTCGTCCGAGCTTGCGGCGAGCGTGACGATGACCGGCTTCGAGGAGTGGTGGGAGCCGTTGATGCAGGGCGTCGGCCCGGTCGGTGACTACCTGCTTTCCCTCGGCGAAGATCATCGTGACCGGCTGCGCGCCCGTTGCGAGGAACTATGGACGGCGCAGCCGGCCACCGTGATGGCCGCCGCCTGGGCTGCGACCGGCCGCGTGCCTTAGGCGGAGACCAGTGCCGTCGTGAGGGCGTCCACGGCCGCGAGGTTGGCAGCCAGGTCGGCGGGAAGCTCATATCGGCGGGCGAGTTCGGCGGTTGAGGTGTAAGTGACCTTGGTTTGCCCGTTGTGGTCCCAGATCAGGACCTTGAGCGGGAGGTCGAGCGCGGACAGCGGAGCCGCGGCCATCACCGGGGTACCTGCCTTCGGGTTGCCGAAGATCACCAGGACGGTCTGGCGCAGGTCAAGTCCCGCGTGCTCGGCTTCGGCGCGCTGGTCGATGACGGCGAACGTCTTCACCCCCTGGCGTCTGGCAGGCCGGTAAATCGAGTCACGGTGTCGGGTACCGAGCGGCCGCTGACCTTTGTGGTAACCGGATTTTGTGCATTTTGCGATGTTACGTCGGTCATTGGCGGGCTCCTTGGACTCGTAGGCTAGCTTCTCGTTATGGCACCGGAGGCGGAACTTGAAGTCGGGACGCGCGTGGTCAGGATCTCGAACCCGGACCGTGTCTATTTTCCTGCCCGCGGCGAGACGAAGCTTGACCTTGCTCGTTACTACATCTCGGTCGGTGACGGCATAGTGCGGGCGCTGCGGGACAGGCCGTGCATGATGCACCGCTTCCCCGGAGGCGTGGCAGCGCAGAAGGTGCACCAAAAGAGGGTGCCCGCTGGCGCCCCGCCCTGGCTGGAGACGGTGCGGGTCGACTTTCCCAGGTACGGCAGGCACGCGGACGAGCTCTGCGTCACCGAACTGGCCAGTGTCATCTGGGCGGTGCAGATGTCGACGGTCGAGTTTCACCCGTGGAACTCGCGCCGGGCGGACACCGAGCGGCCAGACGAATGGCGCATCGACCTCGACCCGATGCCAGACTGCGACTTCGGCACGGTCAGGCGGGTGGCGCAGGTGGCGCGGGAACTGCTCGGCGAGCTAGGCGCCACCGGCTGGCCGAAGACTTCCGGCGGGAATGGCCTTCATATCTATGTCAGGATCGAGCCGCGCTGGGGATTTCATGACCTGCGGCGGGCAGCGCACGCATTCGCGGCCGAGGTCGAGCGCCGCGCGCCAGGTGCGGCTACGACTACCTGGTGGCGGAAGGACCGTGACCCAAAGTCGCTGTTCGTCGACTACAACCAGAACACCCGCGACCATACGATCGCCTGCGCCTACTCGGTGCGCGGCGTGCCGGCGGCGACCGTTTCCACCCCGATCACCTGGGAAGAGGTCGCCGACGTGGAACCGCGCGAACTCACGATCGCTACCGTGCCTGCCAGGTACGCCAAGCTCGGCGACCTGCATGCGGGGATCGATGACTCGCCCTATTCGCTCGAGCAGTTGCTCGACTGGGCCGACAGGGACGGCCTGACGTGAGGCGGTCGCCTGCCCGTCAGGCATTCAGCTGCGCAGTAAAGACCGAGGCGGTGATCAGTGTCCTTTCAGGAGCCTTCCAGGTAAGTGAAGAACTATAGGGGAGTAGCGATAAGGTCGCAGAGCACGAGGGAGCCGAATGCGATGAGCAGCAGCCAAGATTCGCCGGCCTGGCAGAATCCCGAGCAGCGTACCCCGCCTGTACAGCCGCCTCCGCCGCCGCCGCCTCCGCCGGCCGGGTTCCCTGACAGTGCGGGCTGGACCGTGCCGGCTCCCGGGTACCAGCCAGATGGCCCTGACTGGATCGGCGACCAGCACCGGCCGGGCGGGCCAGGCTGGCCCGGGTACCCGTACCCGCCCGCGCCGCCTGGCGCCACAGGAGGCCAGCGGGGACGGCGGACCAGGCGCAGCCTGGCCGTCGCCGTGGTGGCTGCCGCGGTCGGCGCGGCCACGGCCTTCTACGGGTTGCATCACGCGGGGAGCAGCCCCGGCGGCGCGGTCCTCACGACCGCGCAGGTGGCGAGCAAGGTCGATCCGGCGCTCGTTGACATCAACACCACCCTCGGCTACCAGCAAGAGAAGGCGGCTGGCACCGGCCTGGTGCTGACATCCTCAGGCGAGATCCTCACCAACAATCACGTCATAGAAGGCGCTACCTCGATCACCGCCACCGACATCGGTAACGGCCGGACTTACCAGGCCAGGGTGGTCGGCTATGACCGCAGTCACGACATCGCCGTGATCAAGCTGCAGAATGCGTCCGGGCTCGCCACTGTCACGCTCGGGTCATCAGCGACGGCGCAGCCTGGCCAGCGGGTCGTCGCGATCGGCAACGCGGGCGGCAAGGGCGGCACGCCGTCGGTCGTGACCGGTCACATCCTGGCGACCAATGCCTCTATTACCGCCTCAGACGCCTCGGCGGGCACCTCGGAGCACCTGAGCAGCCTGATCAAGCACAGCGCGCCGATCCAGCCAGGTGATTCCGGCGGACCGCTCGTCAACACTTCAGGCGCGGTCATCGGCATCGACACGGCCGCCTCGACCAGCGATTTCCTGATCGAGGGGCAGGCCGCGCAGACCCAGGCCTACGCGATCCCGATCGATGAGGCCATCTCGATCTCGAAGCAGATCGACGCGGGCAAGAACTCGGCGCAAGTGCACATCGGCACTACCGGTTTCGTCGGGGTCTCGGTCGAGTCCGCGCAGCAGGCCGCCCAGATGGGCGTGCCGGCAAACGCGGGCGCACTGATCGTCGGCATCGTGTCAGGTTCGCCCGCGCAGGCGGCCGGGTTCAGCCCCGGTGACCTGATCACCTCGGTTGACGGCCACGCCGTCACCTCGTCGCTCAGCCTCCAGCAGGTGCTCGAGCAGCGCCACCCAGGCGACCGGGTGACGATCGGCTGGACCAGCGGCCAGTTGCGGTACGGCGGCCAGTACTGGACCAGCCTTGGCAGCCATCACACGACGACGGCCACGTTGACCTCCGGCCCAGCGGGGTGAGCGACCCGAATGCGGCCAGGGCCAGGATCAGATCCTGGCCCTGGCCGCCGTTATCCGTTCCATCGTCCGCTTCCGCCCGAGAACCTCAAGCGACTCGAACAGCGGCAGTCCGGTCGTCCGGCCGGTTACCGCCACCCTGACCGGCGCCTGCGCCTTGCCGAGCTTCAGGTCGAACCTGGCGCCCGCGTCCTCGACCGCTGTCCTGATCGAATCTGCCTGCCAGGGAATGCCAGCGAAGCTGCCGGCAACCGAGTCAAGCATCCCTGCCGCCGTGACGGCTGCCTGACCCGTCATGGTTTTGGTCCACGAGGCCTCGTCTTCGGCAGGCTCGTCGAGGAACAGGAAGTCCACGCTGGGTACAATCTCGGACATGACGCCGACCCTGGTCTGCGCCAGCGGTGCCACCGCGGCGTAGACCTCGGCGCTGAACGCCTCTGGCCGCCAGGGCGCGCCAGGCGAGCTGAGCCAGGGAGTGCTTCTCGCGATGAACTCCTCCGCTGGCAGCGCCCTGATGTAGTCGCCGTTGATAGCCCGCATTTTCTTCACGTCAAAAAAGGCGGGTGAAAGGTTGACCTGGTCAAGGCGGAACTCCTCGACCAGCACCGGCCAGGGCAGGATCTCGCGGTCGCCAGCGGGCGCCCAGCCGAGCAACATGAGGTAGTTGCGCATGGCCTCGGCGAGATAGCCCTCGTCGCGGTAGGCCTCAAGGGCCACCTTGTCCCTGCGCTTGGACAGTTTCTGGCGCTTGTCGTTCACCAGGACAGGCAGGTGCGCCCACACCGGAGTCTCGTAGCCGAGCGCTTCCCAGATCATCTGCTGTTTCGGCACGTTGGACAGGTGCTCTTCGCCCCTGATGACGTGGGTGATCCGCTGGTCGATGTCGTCGACCACGTTCGCGAGCAGGAAGAGCACCGAGCCGTTTGCCCTGGTCAGGGTGAAGTCGTCGATTGCGGCGTTGTCGAAGGGGATCGTGCCCCTGATCAGGTCAGTGACCACCGTGCTGCCTTCGTCAGCGGTGCGGAACCGCAGTGCGCGTCCTGCCCCCTGCCCGAGCCCCAGGTCGCGGCAGAAGCCGTCGTAGCCCTTGTGCTCGTCGCCGGTCCTGGCCACGACCTGCTCGCGGGTGCAAGCGCAGTAATAGGCGAGTCCCTTGGCGATCAGCTGCCCGGCGGCGGCTTCGTGCTTGTCCGTGTTCGCCGACTGGAACACGGGGCCTTCGTAGCCGCTTCGGTCCATGCCGAGCCAGGCCATCGCGCTGATAATTCCCTCTGTCCATTCTGGACGGTTGCGCGAGGCATCGGTATCTTCGATCCGCAGTACGAAGGCACCGCCACGCTGCTTGGCGAAGGCCCAGTTGAACAGGCTCGTCCTGGCTGAACCGACGTGGAACATGCCGGTCGGCGAAGGGGCGAACCTGACCCTCACATCTGGCTCAGGTGAGATCGTCACGTGCAGAGGCTACCGTGCGCTGCAGATAGTAAGCGAAGGCAATGATCGACTAACGGTGTGCCTCGGTCGCGTAACCCGCCACCAGCCTGACCTGCGACCTGACCTTGCTCATCGAGGCCGCTCTCACGACCCGGTACTCATCGACCTGGCGGACAGCACACTTAGGCTCGGTGACGGCGCGCTCAGCGTGGAAGTCAAGGCTTGACGCCGGCGATCGGCTAGCCTGCACCAAGGGGTGCATGACATGCGGGTTAGCCATCCCGCGCTCATCGCGGGAATCAGTCTTGCCGTTTGCCTGGCGGCCGGTGTTGCCGTCTACCTAGCGCTGAGCGGCGGCAAACAGGCTCCTGCCAGGCGGACCACCGCCTCTGCGGCGCCGACCGCGACCGTGCCGAAGCTCTACTCTCCCTTCACCGGTGAGCCAATCTCTGGACTCGGCCCTGAGCTGATCTTCAAGATCGACAATGTGCCGCAGGCGAGACCGCCGACCGGACTTACCGAGGCCGACATCGTCTACTTGCTGCCGGTCGATGGCGGGCTCTCGCGCATTTTCGCGGTCTTCTCCTCGCACATCCCGCCGGTCGTCGGTCCGGTACGCAGCGCACGCGCCGAGGATCTGCAGCTGCTCAGGCAGTTCGGCAAGCCGGCCTTCGCCTACTCTGGGGCGCAGCCCAGGCTTCTGCCAGTAGTCGAGCACGCGCACATCGTCGACTTGTACGCCGGGATCGCTGGCGGCTACTACCGTGATCCGCGCCGGATGGCGCCGTACAACCTCTACGCCAGGACCAAGGTGCTGCTTTCCGAGGCCAAGGGCGAGAGCAGAGCAAGTGACATCGGATTCGTGTTCGGCCAGGCTCCGGCTGGCGGCCAGCCGGTCAAGTCCTACAGCGTCTCCTACCCAGCTGCCAGGTTTACTTTCCGCTGGTCAGCCAGCCAGCACCGGTGGCTGTCCTGGATGGACGGCAGCCGGGCACGTGCGGCGCAGGGCGGTCAGCTTGGCGGGGCGACCGTGGTAATACAAGACGTGGTGGTGGGCGCTTCGCATTTCCGTGAGCTGGGCATCAAGCCGCCTTATGCCAGTACCGTCGGCAGCGGCACGGCGGTAGTACTCAGGAACGGACGGATCTATCACGTCCGCTGGGCCAGGCCAATGGCCTCGGCGGGAACCAGTTTCACGCGCGCGAACGGCAAGCCGATGCCATTCGCGCGCGGTCAGGTCTGGGTGATACTCGCCTACGGACCGGGCTCGGTCGTCAATGGAGGCTGACCAGGTTCGGCCGCCGCCGGGCTAGACGATTAGGGGTTCCTGTCGTCTAATACGGCTGGCCGCCTGCGGGCGCATCGTGCGGGGGTCCGGGGGTCGCCCCCCGGGCTGGCGCGGGCAAGATGATGTGCCTGCGGGCACATCATCTTGTCGGTTTCCGTATCACATGCGACACTCTCAGTGTTCATCGATACGGACCGCAATTGACCGGACGAAGTGTTGACTACAAGACGGTCTCGATCGATACGATCTGCACACCTATCCACGCGTGAACCCAGGGGCGGGAATGACAAACACGCCAGACCTACCTGGCTCGATCGATCCTTCGATGCCAGCAACGATCATGCGCTCGCGGCCAGCAAAGCCGGCCGCGAGCGCGGAGCAAGGTGCGGCCCCTGGCTCCGGTGATCTCACTGACGAACTGCTGAATACAGACCAGTGGACCGATGCGATGATCCAGCGTGCTGGCATCCCGGTCGCCGACATACCATTCGTGTCGATTGGCGGGGGAATCGGCTCCTTCGTTACGGTGGACTACCTGCGGATCGCCGGGGTGCCGGCTAACCGGATGCACGTGCTGTCTAACCTCGACTTTCCCTGGCAAACCTACGAGTACCTGACCAGGGTCTCGCAGATCCCCAGGCCAGAGCGGATCAGGTCAGACTCGGCGTCGCGCCCGGACAATATCTGGGGTTTCCCTTCTTATGCGCTTACCGAGGCGTTTAAGGAGGGGAACTGGGCCGAGCTTTGGCATGTTTTCGCCGAGCCGATGTGGGCCGACTTCTATACGCCCAAGGCCGGCCGCGTCTTCGAAGGCCTCGAGCGCGAGGCCAAGCGCATCGGCTGGCATCAGATGCTGGTCAAGGGCCAGGTCAGGATGGTACGCAAGCGCCAGGGGGGCGGATACTTCATCATCTTGACGCCGAAGGCGGGCGCGACACCGACTAAGCGAGTTGCCTATCGTGCCGAGTACGTGCATCTCGCGGTGGGATATCCGGGGTTGCGGTACCTGAAAGAACTTCAGGATTTCCGCACCAAGCACCAGGACTACCACCACGTCGTCAGTGCCTACGAGGAGCACGAGCACATCTACGAGGCGGCGCGGACCAAGCCGGTCACGGTGATGCTGCGCGGCGGCGGGATCGTGGCTTCCCGAGTACTGCAGCGGATCATGGATGACCGGGAGAAGTACGGTACCCAGACCCAGATCGTGCACCTGTTCCGCACGTTCATCGACGGTCCGCATAGCCCTAACGAGAAGACGTTGCGCGCCTGGAACAAGCGGTCGGGCAGCAATGGCTTCGCCTACCAGGGCTTCAACTATCCTAAGTCAGTCTGGGGTGGCCAGCTTAAGGCCGAGATGCGCAAGCTCGAAGGCGAAGCCAGGCTGACCAGGTACAAGGAGATGGGCGGCACCAACACGCCCTGGCGCAGGCGCTGGCAGGCGCAGATGGGCAATGGCCGCCGCGAAGGCTGGTACCACATCATGCAGGCCACCGTGGATGACATGCGGATCGAGGGCGACAAGATAGTCAGCATCGCCAATACCAGGAACGGCAAACTGGAGATCCCCGCCGACTACATCATCGACTGCACCGGGCTAGAGGCCGACATTGCCGAGCACCGCGTGCTCAAGGATCTGCTCGACCATTCAGGAGTGGGCCGCAACCCGTATGGCCGGCTTGATGTCGAACGTACCTTTGAGTTGCGCGGGACCGCCAGCGGACCAGGCGTGATCTATGCCTCAGGCGCGACCACGCTTGGCGGTTACTTCCCCGGCGTCGACACCTTCCTCGGACTCCAGGTTGCCGCCCAGGAGATCTGCGACGACCTGGCCAGGCGCAGGTTCTGCAAGAAGATCGGCACGTTCCGCTCGATCTCCCAGTGGATCAAGTGGGCGCGTAACAAGCAGCCGTAGGCGTTTGCCTGCCGTGACATCGCCTGAGGCAGCAGGTCGCCGTGCGGCCGGATTGACGTCTTTTCCGATAGGAGGAATCAAGTGCTACCCACACTGGGCGGCCGGATCCAGAGCCGGATCGTTTTTCTCGCCATCATTGGCGGGATCATCACGCTGATCCTCACGCCCATCCTTCCGCTGGGCAGCGGGGCGCTGAGCGCTAAGTACAAGACGACGTTCCTGATCCTTCTTACCGTCATCGTGCTGGGCGTGATCTGGGAGTTCATTTACCATCTCATCATGCAGTGGCGCTGGGAGAAGGACTGGCCAACGTTCTTCGGGCTCGTCACGCTTATTAATGAGGGAGTCGTTGTCTATCTTCTAGCGGACTACGGCATCGTGCCTGGTATTAAGGCGCATTCGGTTCCGCTCAGCGCGTTCCTCATCGACTTCCTGGTGATCTGGATCTGCGTCTGGCTTTGGGTCAACGGGCCGATGCGGGTGGTAAACGTCAGGTGGCGGTTCCACGGCGGGAGGCTAGTGTGAGCGATCCAGGTTCAGCGGGCAGTGGTCATTCGCCTGGGCTCTGGCCAGTGCCCGGCGAGGGGGTACTTGCCAGGCACGGCAACCTGATCCTGCTCAGCAGCCTGGAGCAAGGTCAGATCGTGGACATGCTGCTTGACTTGCTTGAGCAGACCGCGGCGGCTGGCGGAGACGGGCGGCAATTCGCTGATCAGATCGCCGCGGTGCTCGAAAACGTCGAGACAGGTGAGGGCGGGCCTGGTCTTTCCGTGCTCGCGTTCGGCGCGGCCGGATCTGGCATGGCTGTGACCGTGGGCGGTGGCGCCTGGGCGGACGTGACCACCGCGCACGGGACCGCGCGGATCGCGGCCGGGCAGCCGGGCATGTTGCTGCGCTGCCTGCTGCGGTCACCGGTGAGCATGGTCAACGGCGGCCTGAACGCGGCAGTTGCCGGTCCGGCGAGCACCGACAGGTTCTCCAGGCTGGACGCGGGCACGGTCAGGGCGAACGGGCTCAGCTTCTACACCGGCGTTGCGATGACCGGCGGCTATGCCTACCAGCCCGCCGTGCAGGTGCAGCCGCCTCAGGTTCAGCCGGTGCCACAGCCCCAGCCGGTCGTTCCGCCCCAGGTCGTGCCCCAGCCCCAGGTCGTGCCCCAGCCGCAGGTCGTGCCCCAGCCGCTGGTCGCGCCGCCGTCGCCTGCCGTTCTGGCCGGCACAGAGCGCTGGCAGGAACCGCCGCCGCGGCCTGCCCCTGAGCCTGTGCCCCAGCCAGGGCCCGCTCCCGTGCCCCAGCCAGGACCGCGCGGTGGCCTGCACCAGGCAGCCGTGCAGCCCTTCGCCCAGGACGCCGAGTCTTTCGAGTCGATTCTCCTGGTTAACCCGAACGACGGCGGGCCCGCCGATCTGGGCGTCGAGCAGCGAGTGCCGCTGGCCAAGGCCAGGGACGTTCCGGCGGGCACGAGCAGTTATTCATCAGAAGCGCCGATCATCCAGGGTGTCTACTGTAAGAACGGGCATTTCGATGATCCAGAGGCGCTGTTCTGCGCCGTGTGCGGGATTTCGATGAACCAGCAGACGCTGATCAACCGCCCGGGCACCAGGCCGCCGCTTGGCGTGCTCTTGCTCGACGACGGCTCGGTGTTCCAGCTGGACCGTGACTACGTTGTCGGCCGCGAGCCGGGCCTGGACACCTCTGTCGCCTCGGGCCGGTCACGGGCGCTGCGCATCGCCGACGACTCGGGCATCGTGTCCCGTGTGCACGCGAAGGTGGCGCTAGACGGCTGGCGCGTGCTTGTCACCGACCTCGGCTCGGCCAACGGCACCAGGGTCAGGCTGCCGAAGAACGGCGGGGAGCAGGTGCTTGCACCGCATCAGCCATTCGTGCTCACCACTGGAAGCCAGGTGGACCTGGGCGGACGCGGCTTCAGGTACGAATCGCACCGCGGTCGCTGACGAGCAGTTGAACACCCACTTGACTGTCAGGATGCCGGGATGACCGATCAACAAATTCAGCTCCTCCTCGCTGACATCGCGCTGATCATGGTCCTGGCTCGCCTGCTCGGCATGGCCGCGAAGCGGATCGGCCAGCCGCCGGTCATCGGCGAGATCGTCGCCGGCATCCTGCTCGGGCCGACGCTGTTCAACGGCTGGATCACCACGCACCTGTTCCCTGCGCCGATCGTCCCGCCGCTGACCGCGCTTGCTGACATCGGCCTTGCGCTGTTCATGTTCGTGGTCGGCTACGAGGTTGACCTGGCCCTGGTCAGGGGGAGAGAAAAGGTTGCCGCCGGGGTTGCGCTCGGCTCGATCTTCTTGCCCCTCATTCTCGGCATCGGCCTCGGCATCTGGCTTGCGGCCCGGGTACACGCCAAGGATCACTTCACGTTCGTCTTGTTCTTTGGCGTCGCGATGTCGATCACGGCATTTCCTGTGCTCGCGCGCATCTTGACCGACCGCGGCCTGCACCGCACCAGGATCGGCGGTCTCGCGCTTGCCGCTGCCTCGGTGGATGACCAGCTCGCCTGGATCTTGCTGGCCGTCGTGGTGGCGATCGCCAGCTCGAGCAGCGGCCACGCGATCAGGCTGGCCTACTCGCCCCTCTATGCCGCGCTGCTGATCTTCGTGGTGCGCCCGGTGCTGCGCCGGCTAGCCGATGCGTATCAGAAGCAGGGCAAGCTCACCGCGAACGTGCTCGCCTCGATCCTGATCCTCCTGCTGCTATCCGGCTGGGCCACCGACTACATGGGCGTGAAGTTCATCTTCGGCGCGTTCATTTTCGGCATCCTCATGCCGAGGAACGTGCCGGCGTTGCGCCTGGCCATTTTGGACCGGCTCGAGCAGGTGACGGTCCTGCTGTTCCTGCCGGTCTTCTTCGTGATTGCCGGCTTGGGCGTGAACCTGTCCACGGTTGGCCTGTCCGGGCTCGGTTACCTTATTCTGATCATGGTCGTCGCCGTGGCGGGCAAGTTCGGCGGCGCGTACTACGGCGCCAGGTTCACTGGAGTCAGGCGCAGGCAGGCGGGTGCGCTTGCCGCGCTCATGAACACCCGCGGCCTTACCGAACTGGTCATCTTGACCATCGGTCTTTCGCTCGGCATCCTCAACACGGAGCTGTATTCGCTGATGGTCGTCATGGCGATCGTCACCACCGCGATGGCGGGACCGCTGCTGCGGTACATCTACCCGAACCAGATCATGGAGCGGGATATCACTGAGGCCGACCGTGCCGCGATGGGACGAGCGGGCGCGCACCGCGTCGTGGTGCTTGTCGACGACCCGGCGGCGGCCGGTCCGCTGGTCGACCTGGCCGTCCAGCTTGCGGCGAGCCGCGCGAACAGCGAGGTCGTCCTCTGCCACCTGGTCGCGCACGAGCCAGGATCACGGCTTGAGATGGGCGGCGGCCTAGGCGGTGAGCTCGTCCAGATCACCGAGACGATGGACAGCCTGCACACGCTGGCGGCACGCGGCGCGCCTCGGGGCGTGCCGGTACTTGTCCAGGCCAGGTTCAGCGACGATGTCGCCGCCGAGTTGCCCGGTTACATTTCCGCGGCCGACCCTGACACCATCGTGCTGTGCCGGGGCGCCGCGTCACCAGGCGAGCTAAGCCCGAACGCGAAGGCGCAGGTGGTCATGCTCAGCAAGCCGCTGCCCGAGCGCCCGTCCGCTGCCGTGGCCTACTGCACCAGGGGGCCGGATTCCGACGCCGCCCTGCAAGTCGCGGCCAAGCTGGCGGTCACCGACCGGATCGGCCTCATGCTTACCCCCTCGGGCAGGCCGGCGAATGGCCGGGTTGCCGATCTGGCCAAGCGCGGCCTGACGGCCACGACGGGAACTCCGCCCGCAGGCAGCGTCGTTGTAGGACCAGCCGATCTGCTTGCCCTGCCAGCCGGGGCGAACGCGATGGTGCCTGAGCCCCGCGCCGCGGCGCCAGCAGCGGCCGGAACTAGGTCGGTGCGCCATGATAGTGGCGATGTTGATCTCCACGTTGCTGTCATAGCCGGCAGCAACGAGGCAAGTGACGATATGGACCAGTGGGTAGAAGCGCTCGACGGGCCTAAGCAGCTGGAGGGCAAGCAGTGAACAGCACGGACGCGCAACTCGCGGTCGAACGGCCGGGCATTGCCGATTACCAGTTCATCAGGGTGCTCGGCAAGGGCAACCACGGCGTGTTCTACCTGGCGGGTCGTCCTGAGCGGTTGCGGATCGACGCCGAGTACGTCGCCGTGAAAGTGCTGAGCGGGTCCAACAGCCAGGACACGTTCCGCCGTGCTACCCGCGAGCTTGCCGCGTTCGCGGCGGTCAGGTCCCGGTACCTGGTGACGCTGTACGACGCAGGCCAGCAAGGCGATGATCTTTATTATTCGATGGAATACCTGCCAGCAGGCTCGCTGGCGGATGCCGCAGGTTCCTTGCGGCCGCGTGATGCGCTGGCCGCTGTCGCCGACGCCGCTCGTGCCGCCCATGCGCTGCACGAGGCGGGGATCGCGCACAACGACATCAAGCCAGGCAACGTCATGCTGCACGACGACGGTGCCAAGCTCAGTGATCTTGGCCTTAGCCAGTTGCTCACCCCTGGCCTCACGATCACCGGGCTCGGCTCGGCCGGATCGGTCGAGTACCTGGACCCGGCGATCATCAGGGGCGAGATGCCGTCCCGTGCCACCGACATCTTCGCGCTCGGTGCCACTTTGCACCGCGCGATGAGCGGCACCGGCCTGTACGGGGAACTGCCTGCCGATAACACGATGGTCGCGATGCGCCGGGTGCTCGGTCATCCCCCGGCGATCTCAGAGAGGCTGGCAGCGAAGGTGCGGGACGTGATCGCGGCGGCGATCGATCCTAACCCCGCGGCCAGGCCCAACACGGCGGCGGAGTTCGCCGATCGGGTGGACGCCCTCGCGGCGTCAGCCGGCTAGCTGTAGGGCGGGGGAGAACCGGACAGCGAAGCCGGCCTGGCCGGATTGCCGGTCAGCGCGAAGACGATCAGGTAGGTCAGCGTGGCCGCGCCGATGATGCAGAAACTCGGCGGCAGCGTCGGTGCCGCGTAGGCGATGAGCAGCCCGGCCCACAGCGATCCAACCGCGATGCCCGCTGACAGCCACAGAGCAGCGAACGGCCTGGCCGTCAGCCGCTGGGCGGCTCCGGCCGGGGCCGCGATCAGCCCGAGCAGCAGTAGCGCGCCGACGGCCTGAGTAGCGGCCGCTGCGGTGACTCCGACCATGCCGAGGAAGATGAACCCGAGCGCACGCACCGGAACCCGGCTGGCGCTCGCAACCGCGGCGTCGATGCTGGCGAACAGCAACGGCCTGCCGATCGCGATGATTACTACGCAGACCCCGAGACAGACCGCCGCGTCGGTGATCGCCTGGCTAGCCGACAGCCCGAAGATGGTGCCGAACAGCACGTTGACGCCGCTGGTGCCGTTGCTGCCCGACTTAGATGTCGTATACACGCTCAGGAACAAGGCGCCGAGGCCGAGGATCCAGGCGAACACGCTGCCGATCACGGTGTCGTCGGATTGACCCCTGTTGCCAAGCGCGGCCATCGCGAGCGCGACCACGATGCAGGCACCGTACAGGCCGACGAGGAGGTCAGCCCCGGTCGCGAGAGCGGCAACCGCACCTGTGAAGGCCACGTGGCTGAGTGCATCCCCGGTGAACACTTGTGAGCGCAGGACGATGAAGTAACCGACTAGCCCGGCCGCGAGGGCGATGGCGGTACCCGCGAAGAACGCGTACCGCAGGAATGGCTGCGAGTAAATATGGGTGATCCAGACAATCATGCCGTCACCGCCTGGAGCCCGACCTTCCTGACCCGGCTCGCCGCGGCCCGGCCGCCAGCGGCGGCCACGTAGCTGACGAAACCCAGCGTGGTGAGGTAGAACCCGAATGGGTACTCGGGGTAGAAGTAGGCGATCGCCAGTCCCAGCCACGCGATGAGCAGCCCGCAGGCGATGGTCAGCGCGAAGCTGAGCGCCGGCCTGGGCGTGATTTGCTGCGCGGTGGCGGCGGGCATGACCAGGAGGGCGAATACGAGCAGGGCACCAGTGATCTGACTGACCTCTCCGGCCGCGCAGCCGAGCAGGACCAGGAAGGCGGTCCCGACAAACCGGACAGGCACCCCGCGTGCCTCCGCGACATCCGGGTCCACGGTGGCGAAGAACAGCGGCCGCGCGATCGCCGCGAGCGCGGCGAGTGCCACCGCCGCCACTACGAGCAGCGTGAGTACCTGTGCGGGCGAGATGCCGAGGAAGGTTCCGAACAGCAAGTTGGTGAGGCTGTTGAGGAAGCCGCCGTACAAGCTCACGAACAGCGCACCGCAGGCAAGCGCGAAGGCCTGCACGGTGCCGATGACCGCAGACTCGCTGCTGCGGGCCTTGCCGCCAAGCGAGCGGGGCACCGCCGCGATCACGATCGCGGCGGCGATCGCCGCCACGAAATAACCCGCGCTCGCGCTGGCGCCGAGCAGGATCGCCCCGGCGGCGCCGGGAAACGATACGACCGCCAGCGTGTGCCCGGCGAACGACTGCCTGCGCAGCACCATGTACCAGCCGAGCGCCCCGGCTAGCACGGCGATGATCGTGCCAGCGCGGTAGGCGTTCACCATGAAGGAGTAGAGGAACAACTGCCTGAAGTCCTCGGCCAGGTTCCAGCTAAGGCCCGTGTTCACCACTGCTGCGCCGGAACGCTTGACGGTTCGCCGTGCCGGTCGGTGTGCCTGGCCGGCGCCTCGGGCTCGCCGACTACCACAAGCCGGCCGTCAGATGCCCTGAGCACCTCGACTGGCGTGCGGTAAAGCTCGCTCAGGATCTCTGACCTGATCACCTCGTCAGGAGTGCCGCAGACCGCGCCGCCCCGCGCGACGTAGGCGACCCGGTCCAGGTAGGGCAGGATCGGGTTGACGTCGTGCGCGACCAGCATGACGGTCACCTTATGCTCGCGGCAGATCCGCGAGATGAGCGCGGCTACCGCTGCCTGGCTCGGCAGGTCGAGACTGTCGAGCGGCTCATCGAGCACGAGCAGTCGCGGACGCCTGACCAGGGCCTGTGCGATCAGGAGGCGCTGCTGCTCGCCACCGGAGACTTGGCCGATCGGCCGGTTAGCGAACGTGGTGGCACCGACCAGCTCGATGACTTCCCTGATCCGTTCGGCCGCCGCGCGCCTGGAAGAAAGGAACCTGGCGCCGAACGGCAGGGGCAGGCCCCACCGCTCGCCATGACTGCCGAGGGCGACGATATCGACACCGCGCACCCGCAGGCCGGCATCGAAGTTCCTGCGCTGCGGCAGGTAGCCGATCTGCCTCCCGGCCTGGCCGGCGGGCAGGCCGAGCACGGTTACCGAGCCCGCGGACAGCGCGACTAGCCCGAGTGCGGCCTTGACCAGCGTGGACTTGCCTACGCCGTTTGGGCCGAGCACGGCAAGGAACTCACCCTGCGCGACCGCGAGGTTCACCTCTGACCAGATCACGCGGCCGCCAGCGGTGGCGGCCGCGTGGCTGAACCGCACCGCGCTCTGCGCGGTCTCACCCGTTTCGCACATCGGCTATCTTCCCGTCGCAATCGCGAGCGCCGCAGCGATCCCCCTGAGCTGTCTTACCTGCCAGGCCTGGTAGGTGTCGCCAGGCGGCGCGAGCGTTTCCGTGATCGTGGTCACCGGGATGCGCGCCGTCCTGGCCAGGTCCAGCTGGGTACGAACGTCCGGGGTAACGTTCTGGCTGTTGTAAACGTAGATCTTGATCAGGTGATGCGTGATCTGGTAGTCAATAGCCTGCTTGTCAGCGGCGGAGACCTCGGTGCCCTCGCTGATTGCCTTGAGGAACGAGGACGGCGTGATCAGCCGCAACCCAAGCGCTGGCGCCAGCATGGCGAAGATCGACTCCGAGGCCCCCACAGGCACTCCGAGGTATTTTTGCCGGATCGTAGCGATAAGCAGGTGATACTGGCGCAGGGCTACGGTGTTGAACCACGTCCGCCGCCGGGCGAAATAGGCACTGTCCGCCGGGTCGAGCTTGCTGTAATCGGTGACTAGCTGCGTGATCACCTTCTGCACATCCGCCGGGTTGTACCAGCGATGCGGGTTAGCGCCGACGCCGACGCCGACGACGTTGCCGACATTGAGCACGGTCTGCGTCGCACCGTCCGCCGCGAGCAGGTCGGCCGCCCACGGGTCATAGCCGATGCCGTTCTCGATCACCAGCTGGGCTGCGGCAATGACCTTGGCGTCGTCGACGGTCGGCTCGTAGCTGTGCGGGTCGGTATTCGGATTAGTGATGATGCTGGTCACGCTGACGTGCCGGCCGCCGATCTGGCTCGCTATGCTGCCCCAGAAGTTCTCCGCCGCGACCACGGTGATCAGCCGGCTGGTGGCGGGGGCGAAGGTCCCGCCGGCGGTACTGCACGCGGTCGCCGTCACCGCAGCCATCGCCGTCGTGACGACACGCGCGATCAGGCGGACGCTCAAGCGCGGCACCGGCCCTCACTCCTTACACCTCGCAGCCTGTGTCAAACCTACAATGAAAACGATTTTCATTTCAAATTAGCGACACGCCCGCCGGGGAAAATTGCCCTATCACAATGTGCATCTTTGCGATTACACTAGGTGATCAGAGCGGTCGGGGTCCGCTTCGGTCGAGTGATAGCTACCCGAGCTAGCTACATCTGGGGGGAAACAATGACGATGCACGCTGACCAACTCGTGGGTGCGCCGGTAATCGACTCGGACGGTAACGCCGTCGGAACAGTAGAGCAGGTGTTCCGCGATGACGTAGACGGAACGCCTAGCTGGGCGCGGGTCAGGTCGGCGGAGGGGTTGCATTTCGTGCCCCTGGCCGGCGGTCGCGTGATGAGCAGCGGCGGGCTGAGCGTCCCGTTCGATATGCAGAAGATCATGAAAGAACCCGAGCTAAGCATCGACCGGCACATGTCGGTCGAGCAGGAAGACGAACTGCGCAAGTACTTCGAGCTCACCGTGCCCGCGCAGCCAGGATCAGGCATGGAGACCAGCGCGGAACAGCGTGGCGGCATCGGACCTGACTCCGGGACGGCGGCCGGACCCGGTACGGCGGGCGTGCCCTGGGCGGCCGGGCCAGGGGCGGTCGGGCCAGTGGCGGCAGGGAAGCCGCGCGAGCCCGGCATGGGCATGGGCGAGCCGGACATGCGCCCTGAGGCTGGGCGCCCTGAGGCTGGGAGCGCTGAGGCTGGGCAACGGCCAGCGCAGGCGGGCGGCCAAGCCCAGTCCGCAGGCGACGGCCAGGAGTGGCTGGTCAGGTCGGAAGAGCGGTTCGCGATCAACATGGAAACTCGCGAGTCCGGCCGGGTGCGGCTGCGCAAGCGCGTGGACACCGAGCCGGTGCAGCAGAAGGTACGGGTCTTCCACGAGGAGTACGAAGTCGAGCGGGTGCCGGTCGGCAAGGACGACAAGATGCCCGGCGAGATAAGCGAGGGTGACCAGGAGATCATCCTGCACGAGGCGCGGGCGGTGGTCAGCAAGGAGACCGTCCCCGTGGAGCGGATCAGGCTCTCCGCGAAGCGGGTCGAGGAAGAGCAGACGATCAGCGACCAGCTGCGCAAGGAGCGCATCGAGATCGACAGCGGTACCGGATAGCCGACTGGCTGCCCGGTTTGCCGAGCGACGCCCCGGCCCAGCCCCCACGCCGCCACAACCTGGGGCGCCGGCCACCCACCGTGTGACATCGAGGGCACGGCGCCCCTGCTCCGGGCGGTGCTCTTGAGTGTGATCGGTGCTCTTGACAATCAGGAGAGGATAGGTGAATACTGATCGCTATGGAGAGCACCGCTCTTGAAAGAGAGCAGAGGTAGAAGGAGGCTCTGATGTCAGGGACCGAAGCGTCCAGATACGTTATGCCCACGTCGCCGATGGGTCGTCGGGTCAACGGAATGTTCAATTCGGCGGTTGCGACGCTTACCAAGCGAGGAGTCAGCGTCTGGGGAAGCCGGGTGCTTTACGTGCGCGGCAGGAAGACCGGGGAGTGGCGGTCCAATCCGGTGAACGTCCTGACTTACCAGGGACACAGGTACCTGGTCGCCCCGCGTGGCCAGACTCAGTGGGTGCGGAACCTGCGGGTCGCCGACGGCGGTGAGCTCAGGGTCGGCGGCAAGGTCGAGCGCTTCACGGCGACCGAGCTGACTGACGAGCGGAAGCCCGCTATCCTGCGCGCGTACTTGAAGCGGTGGAAGATGGAAGTCGGCGTCTTCTTCGATGGTGTCGGCGCGGATGCTCCTGATGCCAAATTGCTCGAGATCGCACCCGGCTACCCGGTATTCCTGATCACCGAGGCGGCGGCCTGAGGTAGGTCGGGCCTGAGGTAGGTCGGGCCGGCGGTCGCGGGCCGGCGGTCGCGGGCTGTCAGCGCCGGGCAATATTGTTATCGAAGACAGGGTCAAGTTCGCCGCGTCGAACTTGCCGTTATCGAAAATTTGTTCGATAGTAGTTCCCATGGGAATCGCGTCCGCGCCGGTCATGTCCGCGCCGGTCGCCACCTTGCCTGAGCACGGCGGGGATGATCGCCGGCAAGGGCTAGCCGCTTTGCTGACGGCCGGGACGGTTCGCTCCGGGCGGGAGATCGGTCCAGGTAAAGGGGTGGTTTCTGACGCAGGGCTGCTGCCCGTGCTGCCTGCCTTGCAAGACCTGCTCCCGATGGGCGCGCTCCAGCGAGGGTCGGTCGCGGCGGTGGGTGACTGGAGCATGCTCTGCCTGGCGCTTGCCGCGGGTCCGGTAGCGTCGGGTGCCTGGTGCGCGATTGCAGGGGTCGCTGATTTCGGGGCTAACGCGGCTGCCGATGCCGGGCTTGACCCCGCGAGGTTGCTGCTGATACCTGACCTTGGCCAGAACTGGCCACAGATTGTCGCTTCCCTGCTCGATGGTTGTGACCTCGTGCTGCTGCGGCCGCCTGACCGGCCTTCGGCTCAGACCCGCCGCAAGGTGGAAGCGGCGGTACGGCGGTACGGCGGCGTATTGCTAGTCGCCGACGAGTGGGACGGCGCGCAAGTCAGGCTGCACATCACCGATCATGCCTGGACCGGGATCGGCCGCGGGCACGGCCGCCTGTACGGGCGCCAGGTGCGGGTGGTGGCTGACGGTCGTGGTGAATGGTCAAGGTCACGGACGCGCTGGCTGTGGCTGCCTGGTCCGGACGGCGCGATCACCGCGGTGGCTGATGACCAGGTGCACGCGGATAGCGCTGACTGGGATGAGGAATTTGGTGCGGAACTTGCCCTGCCAGGCGGCCGGTGACTGCCGGTGGGGGGCGTCGGCCCCGCGTCCTCGTCGTGCGCTGCCCGGCGTGGCCACCACCTGCTCCGCAGGCCGATCGGGCAGGCAAACCGGATTTCCTGCCTGACGCGACCGCATTTGAGGTCGTCGTGAGCGTGGTGCAGGAGTTCTGCCCGCAGATAGAGGTGCTGCGACCGGGCATTTGCGCGTTCGGCGTCCGGGGGCCGGCAAGGTATTTCGGCGGCGAAGCCGAACTTGCCAGGAAGATCACCGAATCTGTCACGGGGCGGGGATTCGGCTGCGGGGTAGGAGTAGCCGATGGCATGTTCGCGGCCTTGCTCGCATCACGAGATGCGCTGGTCAGCGGCGCTGCCGACCCGGCGGGGGCTCAGATAGCGGGGGCTCAGATAACTGTGCCGCCGGTGATCGTGCCGGCCGGCGAGACGCCCGCTTACCTCGCCTCCCGTCCGGTCACGGTTCTCGGTGCACCGGAACTCGCCGAGCTGCTGGTCAGGCTCGGGATCAGGACCCTCGGTGATTTCGCGGCGCTGACGTCGGCCGATGCAGAGAACAGGTTTGGCCCGCAGGGCCTGCTCGCGCATCGGCTCGCACGCGGACTTGATCCTCGTCCGCTGGTGATTCGTCAGCCTACCGCCAACGTATCGGTTGAGCAGGAATTTGATCCCCCGGCCGAACGGTCAGAGCCTGTTGTGTTCGCTGCCAAGGCGCTGGCCAGGCAGATGCACGCCAGGCTTGCCGGGGCAGGGCTGGCGTGCGTGCGACTGAAAGTCCAGGTGACCTGTGACAACGGCCAGGAGATTACCCGGCTATGGCGGCACGACGGGCTGCTTTCCGATCTCGCGGTAGCCGAGCGTGTGCGCTGGCAACTCGATGGCTGGCTGGCCAGCCGCGGTGAACCAGCCGGCGGCGATGGGGGCCGAGGTCATGACGGAGTTGAGGCGGGCGGGGTCCGCTCGTTGCGACTGCTTCCTGACCAGCTAGTCAGGGATCACGGACGCCAGCTTGGACTCTGGGGTGACGCGCTGGTCAGTGACCGGGTGTCCAGGGCAGCGATCCGGGTCCAGGCCATGCTCGGGCATGAGGCCGTGCGGCAACCCGTGCTTACCGGCGGGCGCGGCCCGGCAGATCAGGCGATTTTCGTGCCCTTCGGTGATACACGACCGGCAGGCAGGCCAGCAGGCCAGCCCTGGCCTGGGCAGATTCCTGCACCGGCGCCCGCGACCGTCTATCAGACACCCAGGCAAGCGCGAGTGACCGACCGGGCGGGGGCGCTGGTGACCGTGACCGGACGCGGCGAGATGTCCGCCGACCCGGCGCAGTTGTCGGTGGCGGGAGGGCGAGCGCTTGTGATCATCGCCTGGACTGGGCCCTGGCCGGTCACCGAACGCTGGTGGGATCCAGTACAGGCATGCAGGAAAGCGAGATTCCAGTTGGTGACCGTGGACGGAAGCGCCTGGCTGGCTGTGATCAAGGACGGTGACTGGTTCATCGAAGCCTGCTATGACTGACACCCGAGTGGGCTGGCGCCCGGGCGGATGGTCAGGCGGCTGCCTGGCTGACTGTCGCACCCGCCGGATACGGTTGCCGGGAATTGCCGGCCAGGACCCAGACTTGCTGGCGGCCGTGTACCTGCCAGGTAAGTCCGGTGCCGGTCAGGTCCACAATCGCGGTGTCTTCGTCGATTCCGAGCACGGTGGTACCCGATGGCGCGTCCGCTGTGACGCGGGGAAGGAGGTCAGGGACCCAGCCGAGCATCTTGTCGAAGTGCGGGAGCACTCGCAGCGCTGGCAGGAGGCCAAGCCCTGGATCGGGTTCGCGGTGCGGCGCGCGCATCGCGGGAACCCAGCCGGTCAAGGCGATCGCCCCGGCTGAACAACCCGCCAGAGCCGACCCCGACCGCCAGGCAGCGACTATCGCTTCCCACACCCTGGTGCCGCGCAGGGTCTGAGCCAGATAGGTGGGATTGCCGCCGGACAGGTAGATCAGCCCTGCCCCTGCTACCTTGGCGGCCAGTTCCGCCGAGTCGGCTTCTGAGCGATCGCGGACAAGGAGCGGCACTTGCTTGACGCCCAGGCGATCCGCTTGTGCGGCGCCGAGATCTAGCCAGTGCCTGAGGCTCCGCTCACCTTCAGGTGCGGCGGCCGTCGGGAGCTGGACGTACCTCGGGGCGCGCCCCTTCATGAGCATCGCCTCTACGTCCTTCATCACCGGCAGGTACTCACCGCTCCCCACGAGTGCCAGCGGACCGGGAGTCACGCGCGGGCGCCCATCGCCAGGCAAGGTGCCACCGCGCCAGGCGGTGGTGTCAGGAGCGGTGGTGTCAGGAGCGGTGGTGTCAGGAGCGGCGGTGTCAGGAGCGGTGACGGGCGGTACAGCACAACACAATCATGGCCTGCCGCTGCCCGGGGCGTTACGTGCGGGTGGCAGGTAAAGTATTCGGATTTATGTTCGAGGCAAACCTTACTTTACCTGAGAGTATCGCTAGGGTAGTCGATAGAGGACGGGGAGGTGCTCGATGGGCTGGGACAATCCACCGGTGCCCTGGCGAGAGTTCGAGCGGCACCTGTCCTGGAAGCAGGAAAGCACGCCAGGACGGGAGGTTGTTCCTGAGCAGGCGTCGGTTACCTCGCTGAGCAAGCCGCAGGCGAAGCGGTACCAGGGACCCGATCCGGCGGATGATGACTCTGCGATCCCCTGGGCCGAACTGCATTGTCACTCAGCCTTCAGTTTTCTTGACGGCGCGTCCGCACCGGAGAAACTGATCGGCCAGGCGGCGCGGCTCGGCCTGGCCGCGATCGGCATTACCGATCATGACGGCATGTACGGGGTGCCGCAGTTCGCGCAGGAGGCTGCCCGCCTTCGCGGCGTCGATGCCTGGGAAAGCGTGCGCGGAACGGCAAGCACGGCAGACCTAGGTGCTGCCGGACGAGGCAGGGGAGTAGCTACCGTATTCGGAGCCGAACTCAATCTGACCGGCAGGGCTGGCCGGGCCAGCCGGGCCAGCCGGACTGGGGTGCCCGATCCGGCAGGCTGTCACCTGCTGGTTCTGGCTCGGGGTCCGGAGGGTTACCGGCGGCTGTGCCAGGAGATCAGCGCCGCTCACCTGGCCGGCGGCGAGAAGGGCAGGCCTGATTATGACCTGGAGAAACTGGCGCGGGCGCACGACGGGCACTGGGTCATCCTCACAGGCTGCCGCAAGGGCCAGGTTCCTGCCGCGCTCAGTCGCGGCGGGGCGGCCGCTGCGGAAAGGCAACTGCGCGCGCTTGCGGATGCCTTCGGGCCGGACAATGTCTTCGCTGAACTGATCTGCCACGATCAGCCCGCCGACGACGAGCGGAACGACGTGCTATTTGACCTGGCTAACCGGGTAGGCGTGGGCGTGGTTGCCTCGAACAACGTGCATTACGCAACTCCGGCCGACGCCAGGCTCGCTCAGGTTCTGGCCGCGATCAGGGCCAGGAGCAGCCTTGACGAGATGGACGGGTGGCTGGCCGCGGCCGGAACGGCTTACCTGCGCTCAGGCAAGGAGATGGCCGGCAAGCTCAGGCGGTACCCGGGAGTTATCGAGCGGACCGTGGAACTGGCGCTGCACTGCGCCTTTGACTTCAGCCTGATCGCACCCAGGCTGCCCGATTTCCCGGTACCTGACGCGCATACAGAAATAACTTGGCTGCGCCACCTGGTCGAGCGGCTGGCACCCGGACGATACGGCCCCCCCGACGCCGAGCGCATTCCTGGTGCCTACCGGCAGATCCGCCGCGAGCTTGACGTCATCGAGAAGCTAGGGTTCGCTGGTTACTTCCTAATAGTGCACGACATCGTGCATTTCTGCAAAGAACGTGAAATCCTCTGTCAAGGCCGGGGGTCGGCGGCTAACTCGGCAGTGTGCTACGCGCTAGGAATAACTAGCGTCGACCCTGTGAGTCATCAGCTATTGTTCGAGCGGTTCCTTTCCGCAGGCCGGGATGGTCCGCCTGACATAGACCTCGACATCGAGCACAAGCGGCGAGAAGAGGTCATACAGTACGTCTACCGTAAATACGGCAGGCAACGGGCGGCTCAGGTCGCCAACGTCATTGCCTACCGGCCGAGAATGGCCATCCGTGATGCCGGGCGCGCGCTTGGCTACTCGCCTGAACAGCAAAATCAGTGGTCCAGGCAGGTCGGCCCCAGGCAGTACGCGGCCGGTCAGCCAGTGCCGCCAGACGCCGGGGTGCCTGCAGAGGTGATCACGCTAGCGGCGCGGATGCAGCGACTGCCCCGCCACCTTGGCATTCATTCTGGCGGAATGGTGATCTGCGACCGCCCGGTAGCTGAAGTCTGCCCGGTGGAGTGGGCGAGAATGGCTGACCGGAGCGTGCTCCAATGGGACAAGGACGACTGTGCGTACGCCGGGCTGGTCAAGTTCGACCTGCTCGGACTCGGCATGCTGACGGCGTTGCGTGACTGCTTCGCGCTGGTGGCCGCGCATCACGGAGTCCGCTGGGATCTGCATTCGATTCCGCAAGAGGACCCCGGGGTTTACGACATGCTGTGCGCGGCCGACACCGTCGGGGTATTTCAGGTCGAGTCCCGCGCCCAGATGGCGACGCTGCCCAGGCTGCGGCCAAGGGAGTTCTATGACCTGGTGGTGGAGGTCGCGCTGATCAGGCCGGGGCCGATCCAGGGCGGCTCGGTGCACCCTTACATGCGGCGCAGGCACGGCGCCGAGACCGACTGCTTGCCGCACGAGTCGATGCGCCAGGCGCTAGGCAAGACCCTCGGCGTGCCGCTGTTTCAAGAACAAATGATGCAGATCGCGATCGACTGCGCCGGTTTCAGCGCAACAGAAGCTGACCGGCTGCGTCAGGCGATGAGCTCGAAGCGCGCACCTGAAAGAATAGAAGAACTGCATTCCCGGCTGCTCGAAGGGATGTCGGAACGCGGGATCTCGCTGGAAGTAGCAGAGGATATCTACGAGAAAATCCTGGCCTTCTCAAGCTATGGTTTTCCTGAGTCGCACGCGATCAGCTTCGCTTACCTGGTCTACGCCAGCGCCTGGCTGAAATGCTATTACCCGGCCGCGTTTACCGCCGCGTTGCTCAGAGCCCAGCCGATGGGGTTCTATTCGCCGGCCAGCCTGATCAGCGATGTGCGCAGGCACGGCGTGGAAGTGCGAGGTGTGGATGTCAACGCGAGCGGCGAACTAGCCACGCTCGAAAACAGCGAAAAGGAGCCCGCGGTCTCGCCTGACGTACTGACCACGGCGCCGGCCGGCGGCAAGCCGGTACCTGACCAGCCCGCGATCCGGGTTGGCTTGGCCGCGGTGCGGAACCTGGGCAGCGGTGCGGCCGCCGCGATCGTGGCGGGCCAGCCTTACGACTCGCTCGAGGACTTCGCCAGGCGCACCGCTCTCGCCAGGCCGGCCCTCGAGGCGCTGGCGACCGCGGGCGCGTTCCGCTGCTTCGGCTTGACCAGGCGCGAAGCCCTGTGGGCGGCCGGCGCCGCGGCCACGATCCGGCCAGGTCAACTGCCGGGGACGATATCGCTCACCGCGCCTGCCCTGGCCGACATGGCCCCGGCCGAGGTCACCTTCGCTGACATGTGGGCCACGGGTACTTATGGCGCCGCTCATCCGATCGAGCACATCAGAGGTTTCCTCGACGAGCGCGGGGTGCTTAGGGCGGCGGGTGTCCGTGACGCCGCCGATGGCAGTTCCGTCACTGTCGGCGGGCTGGTCACTCATCGGCAGCAGCCGGGAACGGCCAACGGAGTCGTCTTCCTCAGCCTGGAAGACGAGACCGGCATGGCCAACGTGATCTGCCCGCCCTGGGTGTGGGAGCGACACAGGAAAGCCGGCGTAACTGCCAGCGCGTTGCTGATATCAGGCCGGGTCGAACGGCTCGAAGGCGCGGTCAGCCTGCTGGCCACGAGCCTGCGGAAACTCCGCGTGGTCGCGGCCGCGCGCAGCCGCGACTTCAGGTGAGCAGGCGGCCTGGCTCGAGCGGAGCCGAGGGGCACCCACGTGGCACTGCGCTGACGATGACAGGTCCGCAATGACATGATGCCATCCATGGAGTCCGCTGAATTCGGTGATGTCAGTGTGATCATCGGTACCGGCTACGTGGCAGAGGTCGAGATTCACCGCCCGCCTGACAACTTCTTCGACGTCGCGCTGATCGCCGCGCTGGCCGCTGGCTACCAGTGGGCCGACCGGTCGGGCGCACGCGCGATCGTGCTTTGCTCGGAAGGCAAGCACTTCTGCGCGGGCGCTGATTTTACCGGCCGGTCAACGGCAGGGCAGGTGGCCGGCGGTGGTGCGAGTGAGCTTTACCAGCAGGCACTTGCGCTGTTCGAGGCGCCGCTGCCGGTCGTGGCCGCGGTACAGGGTGCGGCCGTCGGCGGCGGACTCGGCCTCGCCTGTTCCGCCGACTTCCGGGTAGCCGGTCCGCTGGCCAGATTCTCGGCCAACTTCGCCAGGATCGGCCTGCATCAGGGCTTTGCCCTCAGCGTGACGCTGCCGGCGATCGTCGGCCAGCAGCAGGCCTGCGACCTGCTTTATACAGGGCGGAGAGTCGATGGCACCGAGGCGGCAGGGATGGGCCTCGCCGACCGCCTCGCCGCGGCGCCAAGGCAAGCGGCCCGCGAGCTTGCCGCCCAGCTCGCCGAGGCCGGCCCGCTGGCGCTCAGGGCGATCAGGACGACGATGCGGGACGGGCTGGCCGCCAGGGCGAAGGCGGCCATGGAGCGTGAAGCGGCCGAGCAGGGGAAGCTCTGGCCGACCGCCGACTTCGCCGAGGGCGTCCGTGCCTTCGCCGAGCGCCGCACCCCGAGGTTCGAAGGCAGGTGACGGCGGTGGGGACGACGGAAGCCGGGATCAGGGCGCAGGTAAGGCAGTGGATAGAAGAAAACTTCGATGCCGGGATCAGCCTGCGGGGCTGGCGGGAAAAACTGGCCGACAGCGGCTGGGCGTGCCCTGCCTGGCCGCCAGCGCTCTGCGGCCAGGGCCTGGCGGCAGAACTTGCCGCCGCTGCGATGGCCGAGCTGACCGCGGCCGGGGTTCCAGGACTCCCTGAAGGCATCGGCATGGGACTCGCCGCCCCTGTCCTGCTTGAGCACGGCAGCGAGGAGCTCAGGCAGAAGTACATCAGGCCCACGGTGACCGGCGAGATCACCTGGGTCCAGCTATTCAGTGAGCCAGGCGCCGGTTCGGACCTGGCCGGGCTCACCACGAAGGCCGACGGCGACGGCGACGGCTGGCTGATAACCGGCCAGAAGGTGTGGTCGACCGGCGCCGCGACCGCCGACTACGGGCTGCTGCTCGCCAGGACGAACTGGGACGCGCCCAAGCATCGCGGCATCACCGCGTTCGTGCTCCCGATGCGCCAGGATGGAATCAGCGTGCGGCCGCTCCGCCAGATGAACGGCCACAGTTCCTTCAACGAAGTCTTCATCGATGCCGCCAGGACTACGGAAGTGATCGGCGAGATCGGCGGCGGATGGACGGTTGCCCTCACGATCCTCGCGCACGAACGCAGGCTGGCCACCTTCAGCCAGATCCCCGCTGGCGCGGCCGGCCTGGCCTGGACCGAGGCGATCGCGGAGCGGACCGCTGCCGCCGAGCCGCACAAGTGGTATCCGCAGCGGGCCGGCCGGCCAGAACTCGTGGTGCCGCAGGCAAGGAAGTCAGGCAAGGCCGGCGACCCGGTGCTGCGCCAGGAGATCGCCAGGCTCACCGAGGCGGCGATGTCAGCCAGGTTCACCGCCGAGCGGGCGGCAGCCGCCAGAAGCGCGGGCCAGCGGCCTGGCCCGCAAGGATCGATAGGAAAGCTCGCCAGCAGCGACATCGCCAGGCAGGCCGCACGTGTGCACGGGTCCATCGCGGGCGCGCACGGCATGCTCGCGGGCCAGGAAGCTCCGCAAGCCGGCACGATCGCGGAGATCCTGGTCTCGGTGCCAGGCATTTCGATCGCCGGGGGAACGGACGAGATACAGCACACGATCATCGGCGAGCGCATGCTCGGCCTGCCCCGCGAGCCCGACCTCAGTCGCGAACTGCCGTTCCGTGACGTACCAAAGGGAGACAGGAATGCCCTGCCTGAAGCGTGATGACGGTGTTCGCCTCTACTACGAGGTCGCCGGATCCGGCGCGGCGGCGCCGCTGTTGCTCACGCACGGCTTCGGCGGTTCGTCGCGGATGTGGGAAGGTAACGTCGCCGCCTTCGCGGCCGACCGCCGGGTAATAACCTGGGACCTGCGCGGGCACGGGAGGTCAGACTCGCCTGAGGACCAGGCTCGGTACACCGGGGAAGCGAGCGTAGCCGACATGGCGGCGCTGCTCGACGAGACCGGTTCGCAGCGGGCGGTCCTGGCCGGCCTTTCCCTCGGCGGTTATCTTTCGCTGCGGTTCTACCTGGCCCATCCCGACCGGGTAGCCGCGTTGATTCTGTGTGACACCGGGCCCGGCTACCGCAAGGACCAGGCGAGGGAGGAGTGGAACGCCCGCGCGCTGGCGCAAGCCGACAGGATCGACCGCGGCGGCATGGCCGCGCTCGGCGACGACGGCTGGCAGCACGCCAGCGCGGCGGGCGTGGCCAGGGCCGCTCGCGGCATCCTGACCCAGCATGACGGCACGGTGATCGACTCGCTGACGGCGATTGCCGTCCCCGCTCTTGTCGTCGTCGGCTCGCTTGACACCCCGTTCCTCGGCGCGGCCAGCTATATGGCAGCGAAGATCCCCGGCGCGAAGCAGGTCATCATCGAAGATGCCGGGCACATCGCCAATGTAGACGCCCCGGCCAGCTTCAACGCGGCCGTGTCCGGTTTCCTGGCGGCCCTTTAGCCGCGCCCGGCCAGGGTGACCACTTCAGCGCCGAGGTCACCAAGTATCTGGGTCGCCAGCGGCCCCATGACGACCGCGGTGAGGTCGAGCACGCGCACGCCGGCCAGCGGACCAGCTTCCAAGGTCAGGAGCCTCCTTTGAGTCAGGTAAGCCTTACCAGTAGGTTAGTAGGGACGGAGGGGACATCTATGACCACTGGGGATCAGCCCGCGGGGGACCAGACCGCTGGCCAGGGACAGCCAAGCCTGTGGAACCCGTTCGCCAACATGGCGACCCTTGCGGGGCATGCGATCAACATCGTCGGCGGAACCGGGTCGACCGTGGTCGACGCCGAGGGCCGGGAGTACCTGGACGCGCTCGCGAGCCTCTGGTACTGCAACGTCGGCTATGGCCGTACCGAGCTAGCCGAGGCGGCGGCCGCCCAGATGCGCGAACTGGCGGCGTTCCATACCTTCGAGTTCTATACCAACCCGGCAGCCGAGGCGCTCTGCCGCCGCATCAGCGACCTGGCGCCGCTTGACGAGCCCAAGGTATTCCTGACCCCTGGCGGCGGCTCGGATGCGGTCGACACGTCGGGCAAGCTGGCACGGGCGTACTGGAGGGCGGTCGGCGAGCCCGGCAGGCAGATCATCATTTCCCGCTCGCATTCCTACCACGGCATGAATGCCTACGGCACCTCGCTCGGCGGTATTCCGATGCTCACCGAGGCGTTCGCGCCGCTGGTCGGGCAAGTGGAGCAGGTGCCGTGGGATGACCCGGCGGCGCTTGAGAAGACCATCGAACTGCTCGGCGACAGCAAGGTCGCGGCGTTCTTCTGCGAGCCGGTCATCGGCGCTGGCGGCGTCTTCCCGCCACCGCCTGGCTACCTGGAGCAGGTCAGGGAGATCTGCCGCAGGCACGGAGTGCTCTTCGTGGCCGACGAGGTGATCACCGGGTTCGGCCGGGTCGGAAAGTGGTTCGCCAGCGAGCGGTTTGATCTTGACCCCGACCTGATCATCACCGCCAAGGGCCTCAGCTCCGGCTACCTGCCGATCGGGGCGGTCATCGCCGCGCAGCGGGTGGCCGAGCCATTCTGGCAGGACGGCTCGGCGCAGGTGTTCAGGCACGGTTACACGTACTCTGGTCACCCGACCGCTGCAGCGGTGGCGCTGGCCAACCTGGACCTCATCGAACAGGAGGGTCTCATCGACCGGGTCGCCGCCCTCGAACCCGTGCTCAGCGCGGTGGTGGCACCACTCGCCGAGCACCCGTTGGTCGGCGCGGTGCGTTCTGGCACTGGCCTGCTGGCGGCGGTCGAGATCGCCGAGGACGCACGGGTCGCCGATCCTGCGCTTGGCGCCCGCCTGGTGCTCGCGGTCCGCGAGCAGGGCGTGATCACCAGGCTGCTGCGCGGGGTGGCGCTCCAGATCTCGCCGCCGTTCGTGATCACCGAAGACGAGCTTGGCCGGATCGCGACCGCTTTCCGCGCCGCGTTCGACTCGGTCCTCACCTAGCGGACTGCCGGGTCGGCTGCGCGGGCGTGCCCGGGGCGTGCCCCGCCTGGTCACGAGGCACGCCCGGCCGGCGAGGGGATTAACCGGTCTTGCTGACCTTTGCCCCTGCGGGCAGGTTGAATAGCGACGGCGCCGGCGAGGATTGGTAACTCTTGAGCTGGAAGCTGGTCGACTCGCCGGCGACCTGGACATAGCCGAGTATGTTCCGCGGTGTGGTGCAGATCGTGCTCTGCCCCGTCGTCCCTTTGGCGCGGAAGTCAAGGCATTTCATCGCGAAGCCGTTTACGGTCATGCTAGACGTGGCGACCTTGTCACCGGCGAGGCCGGCCGCAATCGAGAAGGCCTGAAGGAACGTCGTCCAGTGCGACGGGGTATAGAAGTCGACGAGCTGGTTTTGGGCAATTGCCTCGGCGTTGCTCAGTTTCTGGCATACCCAGCCCGTGCCCGCGACCTGGCTGCAGGCGTACTCGCCCTTGGCGTTGCTGATCAGGTCGAGGCCGCTGCCGCCGCCTGCTGCCGCCTGCGTGAACGCCACGTCCTTGGGTGGCTGCACGGCGTAGGTGACGGTGGTAGGGGACCCGCCGCCCTTGGTCGTGTAAGTCGCCTCGAAGGCTGCGGCCTGACCCGTTTTCAGTCCTTGGGTGAAGGTCGAGATGACGGCCCGGTTGCTGTCCACGGCCTGCCTGACCGCGTTTATCTTGCTCACCACCGAGCAGCCGCTCACCGCCGCGGCACCGGCCGAGGCGGCGAGCGCGGCGGCCAGGAATACGACGGCCCGCCCCCGGCTAGAAACCCCTGCTGTCCCGAACATGACCTGCCTCCTTCGATGCTGCCCTTGTGAGAATAAGGGCGCAGGCCCGCCAGCCGAGCAAGAACAGGCCAAGGAACGCAAACGCGACCGCGATGAAGGCGAGCGCCGTGCCCTGAGCGGCCACGACGCGCAACGTCATGCCGAGGGCCACTGTGCTCAGCCAGACCGCCACGCCGGTCGGGACCAGGGCAGCGGGCCGGCGCCAGGCACGGACGGCCAGTTCGCCGGCGGCAAGTCCGGCCAGGAACGGCCAGGCCGTGCTCACCAGGCCGGGGAGACCGCCGGCCGCGTGATGGCTGGCCCGTCCGATGACGACGAACGCCAGCACCAGGACGGCATCGCCGAGCATGGCCAATGATCCGCGCATGGGCACAGGCTAGCCGGTTAGCCCAATGGCCTTGCCTTAAGTGAAAGGCCAAGAGCACCGACTTCACCGTGGTCGGCCTGGTCAGCACGGGCTGAGAGCGGCGCGGTTTGCGGGCGGGGCGGTATCTGCTACCCGCCCCGCCCGCGCTAGGCGGCAGGGAAACTAACTACGTGTGGATCGTCCAGGAGAAGCTGGTAGATCCCTGTGCTCCCGTGGTATCGGTCGCGGTGACCGTCACGGTGTAGGTACCGGTGCGGGACGTCGTCTTGCCGCTGATCAGGCCGGACGAGGAGTTGATCGACAGGCCAGGCGGCAGGCTGGTCGCCGACCAGGTGAAGGTCTGGCCGGACTGGCTGTCTGTGGCGGTCATCTGGAGGCTGACGTTGGTCCGCCGCTTCGTGCTCTGGTTGCCAGGGTTGTTCACGGTGACCGTGTTGCCCTGGCTGCTGCCGTTGGTGACGATGGCGTGACTGAACTCGCAGTCGCCGCCGCCGGCCCCGTCGTTGGCCCAGGTGGACTGCATCGCGAAGGTGCCGGTGGTCAGGCTGAGGTTAGCGGCAGGCGCGCCCGGACCCGCGTTCCAGGCACACAGGTCGCCGGTCTCTTCGCCGCTTGCGGTGTTGGTCCAGCCGCCGGCCGGGTTCTGGTCGGTGATGGTCTCTGCGTACTCGTGACCGTTCACGATCGACACGCCGTCGAGGAGGCCGGCGCTGCCCGAGTTGACGAAGTTCTCGCCGCACGAGGCACCGGCATCGGTGACATAAGGCATGTTGGTGAACGCGATGTCGCCGTAAGGCGAGGTGACGCCGACATAGGAGTCGCCGTTCCAGTCATGCCAGGCGCAGAAGCCCTGCTGCAGGTAGGTGTCCGGGTCGGTGCCGGTCGGAGAGATGATGTCGTACTGAGCGTCGCGGTTGGACGCGGCGGTGGTGTTGCCGAAGTGGGCGGCCGCGTTGACCGCCTCGGTGCCGAGCTGGAACGGGGTGGCGGCCGAAGGCGACGGCGCGCTCTCGTCCACCCAGACACCGGCTAGCGCACCGCCGGTCGGGTAGCCGACGTGGTACTGGTTGCTTGACGGGCAAGTCTCCGTGCCGGTGGCGACGCCCTGGCAGTACTGCGTCATGACGCCAGACCAGAGTTCGTTGCCTGTGCCAAGACCCTTGAACATTTGCTGCAAGTAAGGCGCCATGCCACTCGGGTCACCTGACAAGGTGATGTCGCCTTGGGAGTTGGTGCTCTGCGTGCCCCACTGGGAGCCGTAGAACACCAGGTAGACCTTCTCTGGACCGTCGGTGACGCCGATGCCGTCGATACCGCCGCCGTAGGAAAGATCGCTTGCGGACAATGCATGCACATTCGGGTGGTTGATCGCCCAGGTGCGCATCTGCCTGAGGCGGCTGAGGGTCGGGACGAAGCCGTACCTGTAGGGGTGCTTGTAGGCAGGGGAGTACGGGTCAGCGGTCGAGTACATCCTGGCGGTGATCGCACTCGGCGACTCTGCTGACGTGCTGGCCGGATGGCTGGCCGCATTTGCGACCGCGCCGCCGTAGGCCAGGCCTGCCGCGAGGGAGGCTGCGGCGAAAGCGGTTGTCCCGCCGCGAAGCACCCATCGGGAAGTGCGGCTTAACGTTCTCATGCTCGGTGTCCCTTTCTACCTGGCTGTCGGAGGGGAGTCGGTCGTGGAAGCAGCTGCTGGCATGAACGTAACTTCGATAGGAAAAAGGGTCAACAAACCCAAAGAACTCGCAAAGAATCTTAAGAACTAGTAAAGGAACCGTTGGCCCTTCCTGGCCGTCCAAGGACCGTGCATCAGGTCAGGCGAAAGGAAGACGCTATGCGCCGTTCATTGACCGCATTAATGCTGAGTGCCCTGCTCGTCAGCGCATGCGGAGTTAACCACGCGACGGCCCGCCACCCGGCGGCCGGTCATGCGGCCCGCGACCATGCCGCGCGCGAACTGGCCGCCGGCAGGCCCGCCTGCGTGCGGCTGCATCCCGACCGCGGTTCTGTCACCCTCACCCAAGCCAGTCCGCCCCGCGTCTGCGTGCCTGCCTATACGGGCGTGTACGTGTTCCTGCACGGCTCGTCCAGTCTGCAATGGAGCGCAATCAGGTCAAGCTCGCCAATACTGCGGCCGGCGCCAAGCGGCATCTTCACCTTGATGCGCTGGGAGACAGGCGCGCACTACATAGCGGCCAGGCCAGGCAGGACCAGGCTGACGTCGGTCGGCCGCACCGCGGGCAAGCCTGCCAGGAAGTTCAGTGTCCTGATCTTCGTCACGCCGGTGACGTGACATCGAGCCCGAGCAATCTCGCGGCGTTGCCGCCAAGTGCGGCACTGACCTGGACGGCCGTGCAGCCTGCGGTCTTCAGGGTGGCCGCGAGCGCTCGGGCGTTGGCCGCCACGCTCGGAACCCCTGGCCAGTCGGTCCCGAAGATCATCTTGTCGGCCAGCCGCCGCAGCGAAGACCCGTAGTAGTCGGGCAACCGCTGCGGCGGCAGCCCGGACACCTCTAGCCAGACGTTCGGTTTCATCAGCGCAAGGAACGCTGCCTGCTGGTACCACCAGCCGCGCCCGCCGTGCGCGAGCACTACGGCGAGGCCGGGGAAGTCGCGGAATACCGGGTCGAGCAGCACAGGGTCGGCGAAGGCGTTGACCGAGCCGGAAAAAGTGGAAGTGCCGCAGTGCACGATCACTGGCAACTGGTGCTGCTCGGCCCAGGCATAAGCGGGGTACAGCATCCGGTCGCTCGCCTCGAAGCCGCCATGCACCGGGTGGATCTTGACGGCGACCGCGCCGAGGCCGACCTGCCTGGCCAGTTCCCTGGCGGGCGGATAATGCAGGTGCGGGTTGAGGTTCGCGACCGGGTGAAACCTTGCCTGGTTCTGCGAGACGAGCGGCAGCACGTCCTCGATCGGCTGAATGCCCGTCACCTTCGGGCTGTACTCGGTAAACAGCAGCACGTGGTCGATGCCCTGGTCAGCGAAATGCCGGTCAAGTTCGGCAGGCAACGGCGTGCCGTCAACGGCGAAGAGTTCACCGAGCGGTGTGTCAGCTCCGAACTTGCGCGCCCAGGACTGCCAGTCCTGCGACAAGGTGGGCAGCTTAGCGACGTGAACATGCGCGTCGACGACGAGCCGGCCGTCAATCAAGGCGCAGCACCCTCAGGCACGGTCATGGCGAGCACTCCTGGTCCGCGGTCGGGCCGCCGCTTGCGGCCGGCGGGCGATCAACCACCGTACCTTCAGTCCTAGAATCGGGTTCTACCGCACGGCTCAACCCACCCACACGAGGCATCAACATGCGCTGGTCGCAGCTGCACATACCCACCCTCCGCGAGGATCCGGCCGACGCCGAGGCAGCGAGCCACCGGCTCCTGCTGCGCGCGGGCTTCATCCGCCAGCTGACTGCCGGGCATTACAGCTTGCTGCCGCTGGCGATCAAGGTCAGGTCGAAGGTCATCGCGATCATCCGCGAGGAGATGAACAGGATCGGCGCCCAGGAGTTCCTGCTGCCGTGCATGCAGCCTGGCCAGATCTGGGAGAAGACCGGTCGCCTCGACGTCATGGGCGAGGAGATGTTCAAGTTCAATGACCGGCGCGGCCAGCTCACCGTACTCGGCATGACGCACGAGGAGATCTTCGCCACGCTCGCGGTCGAGTTCGCCTCCTACCGCGAGCTCCCGCAGTACTGGTACCAGTTCCAGACCAAGTTCAGGGACGAGCCGAGGCCTAAGAGCGGGCTGATCCGGGTCCGCGAGTTCACCATGAAGGACAGTTACAGCTTCGACATCGACGAGGCCGGTCTTGACAAGTCCTTCGAGGCGCACCGGCAGGCTTACGAGCGCATCTACGCCAGGCTCGGCCTTCCCGCCTTCGGTGTCGACGCCTCGAACGGCACCATGGGCGGCTCGGGCTCGGTCGAGTTCATGTGCCCGTCTACGGCCGGCGAGGACTGGGTGGCCAAGTGCCCCGGTTGCGGTTATGCCGCCAACCTGGAGAAGGCGACCTCGCGGCTGGCGCCTGTCGATGACCCGGAGGCTCAGGCGCTGCCCGCGGCGCCCGCGCGGCTTGACACGCCTGGCGTGCGTACCATCGAGGACCTGGCGATGGGTTACGCCCTGGCTGCCGACCGCCAGATCAAGACGCTGGTGCAGGTCGTCGACGGCGAACTGGCTCTGGTCCTGCTGCGCGGCGATCATCCGCTCTCCGAGCAGAAGCTCATCGATGCCACCGGCGCGGCCCAGGTGCGGCCCGCTGCGCCCGAGGAAATCTCAGGCGCGCTCGGCGCCCTTCCTGGCAGCCTCGGCGCGGTCGGCGTGACCGGGTTGCCGGTCTTCGCTGACGAAGCGCTGCGTGGCAGGCGCGGGATGGCGACCGGGGCCAACATCGACGACGTGCACCTGACCGGCGTGGACGTCGAGCGCGATATTCCCGGCATCCGATGGGCCGACCTGCGCGAGGTTACCGAGGGCGAGCCCTGCCCAGGGTGCGGCACCCCGCTGCAGTTCGTGCAGGCGATCGAGGTCGGGCACATCTTCAAGCTTGGCCGCAAGTTCACGACCGCGCTCGGAGTGACGGTGAGCGGACCTGGCGGCGACGCGATCGTGCCGATCATGGGCAGTTACGGTATCGGCGTCGAGCGTGCCATCGCCGCCATTGCCGAGGTGCACCACGACGACGCGGGGCTGGTCTGGCCGGTGCAGGTCGCTCCGGCCGAGGTCACCGTGATTCTGCTGAGCATGAAGGATGCCGGGGCCAGGGCGGCCGCCGAGACGCTGTACGGCAGCCTTCTCGACGCCGGGGTCGACGCCATTCTTGACGACCGCGACGTCCGGCCAGGAGTCAAGTACGCGGATACCGAGCTCGTGGGCATCCCGTTCCGCGTCAGCGTCGGTGCCCGTGACCTCGCCGACGGCGCCGTCGAAGTGACCAGCCGCTCGAACGGCGAGAAGGAACGCGTACCGATCGCCGAGGCGGTCTCCCGCCTGCGCGCCCTCCTGGCCTAAAGCTAGCGCGGCTCGCCGGCGGTAAGGGCGCGGGCCGTTAGCTCGCCACCTTCAGGTCGCGAGCCCTGTCGCCGTCCTTAGCGTCTGCGACTGGCTGGTCCGATGCGTTCACCAGCCGCTCAAGTCGGCTGTCAAGCGCCGCCCAGCGCTTGCCGCTGTCCTGATTGCCCGGCTTGACCGTGTTCTTGGCGCTGTTCTTGGCACTGCTGACCGTCGTGGCTGACATGGCCCCTCCCGCATGACCCCGACCTCGCCCTCACAGATAAGAGACGCTCTTGAGGTGACCCAGGACGTATCTGCATGGTAACGAGATGGCAACTCTTCGCGGCCACTCGATGACGGCCGGCGAATTATGCGCCGGTCAGCCGCGGTCCCGCTGGTCAGCTAGAGCCGGCTCCAGGCTTCGGTGAGCACGGCGTGCAGGATCTGCTCGATCTCGTCGAAATGCTCCTGGGTGCAAGTCAGCGGGGGTGACAACTGGATGACCGGGTCGCCGCGATCGTCGGCGCGGCAGATCAGCCCGGCGTCGAAAAGCGCGGGGGACAAGAACCCGCGTAGCAGCCGCTCCGACTCGTCGTCATCGAAGGTCTCGCGGGTGGCCTTGTCCTTGACCAGCTCGATGCCGTAGAAGTAGCCGTCGCCCCTGACGTCACCCACGATCGGCAGGTCGTTCAGCTTCTCCAGCGTGGCGCGGAACGCCGCCTCGTTGGTGCGGACGTTGCCGAGCAAGTCTTCCTTTTCGAACACGTCCAGGTTGGCGAGCGCGACCGCGCAGGACACCGGGTGCCCGGCGAAGGTCACTCCGTGCAAGAAGGAGGTCGAGTCGTGCAGGTAGGGCTCCATCAGCCGGTCGCTGACGATCATGCCGCCCAGCGGGGCGTAGCCTGAGGTGACACCCTTGGCGAAGGTGATGACGTCGGGCTGGTAGCCGTAGCGCTCGCAGCCGAACATGTAGCCAAGGCGCCCGAAGGCGCAGATCACCTCGTCGGAAACGAGCAGTACGCCGTATTTATCGCAGATCTGGCGTACCCGCTGGAAATAACCTGGCGGTGGCGGGAAGCAGCCGCCTGAGTTCTGCACCGGCTCAAGGTAGACGGCGGCCACGCTCTCCGGGCCCTCGCGCAAGATGGCGCGCTCGATCTCGTCGGCGGCCCACACGCCGAACTCGGTGATGTCGTCGGCGACGAACGACGGCGCGCGGTAGAAGTTCGTGTTAGGCACCCGGACGCCGCCGGGCGGCAGCGGCTCGAACGGCGGCTTGATGTCGGGAAGGCCGGTGATCGCCAGCGCGCCGTGCGTGGTGCCGTGATACGCGATGTACCGGCTGAGCACCTTGTACCTGGCCGGCTCGCCGGTCAGCTTGAAGTACTGCTTGGCCATCTTCCATGCCGATTCGACGGCCTCGGAACCGCTGGTGGTGAAGAATACCCGGTTCAGGTCGCCAGGGGCGCTCGCGGTGAGCCGCTCGGCGAGTTCGATAGCGCGCGGATGCGCGTAAGACCAGAGCGGGAAGTAGGCGAGTTCGGCGGCCTGCCTGGCGCCAGCCTCCGCGACGTCGGCCCTGCCGTGCCCGATCTGGCTCACGAACAGGCCGGAAAGGCCGTCGAGATAGCGCTTTCCCCGCGTGTCGAAGACGTACTGGCCGACCCCGCGCACGATCATCGGCACGTCACCTTCCTGGTAGGCAGAGTGCCTGGTGAAGTGCAGCCACAGGTGCCGCTTCGCCGCCGCCTGGAGGGCCGCGTAATCAGGTTCGGATTTGCTGGTCATCTAGTCCCCCAGTGATAGGTCTGCTTCCGCAGCTTCAGGTACACGAAAGTCTCCGTCGTGGTCACGCTCGGCAGCGAGCGGATCTGGCTGAGCACGCCAAGCAGCTGATCGTCGTCCTCGCAGACGACCTCGGCGAGCAGGTCAAAGGAACCTGCCGTTATCACCACATAGTCGATGGCTTCCATACCCGCGAGCAGGTCGGCTACCCGTTTCAGGTCACCGCTGCACCTGATGCCGATCATGGCCTGCCGCCTGAACCCGAGCGACATAGGGTCTGTTACGGCCACGATCTCCATCACGCCCTGCTCGAGCAGCCGCTGCACCCGCTGGCGTACCGCCGCTTCGCTCAGGCCCACGGCCTTTCCGATAGCGGCGTAGGAACGCCGGCCATCGGACTGCAACTGCTCGATGATGTGCCTGGCGATCGAGTCGAGCACGACCTGTCCGCCGCGGCCGCCTCGCTCCGCTGCCGGATCGGCAGGCCCGCCGGTCCGCGCTGATGCCATCAGGCTCTCCTCCTCATACTTCATGCTGTCACAGAACCGTAGCCTGTCAACTGATTTCGTTGTTCTTGATTCTTTTAGATGTTGATTCGCTTGTGCAGAGTGCGAAAACATGTCAAAGTCATGACCTGAACCCGCAGCGCGCTGAGGCTGCCCCGCGCTTGACATCATGAGGATTTCTAGTGGAAAAGCTCAAGAACTTTGTCGACGGCCGGTTTGTCGAGCCGGCGTCAGGCGCGGTCAGCGAGGTGGTGGATCCGAGCACAGGCGAGGCTTACGCGCAGGCGCCTGTCTCCGGCGGGGCGGACGTGGACAAGGCGCTTCGCGCGGCGGAGAAAGCGTTCACGGCCTGGCGAGACACTACGCCGTCGCAGCGCAGCCTGGCCCTGCTGAGGTTCGCTGACGCGATCGAGGCCCGCGCCGAGGACCTGGTCGCGGCCGAGGTGCGTAACACCGGCAAGCCGGTCGCGATGACCAGGAACGACGAGGTGCCGCCGCTTGCCGACGAGCTCAGGTTCTTCGCCGGTGCGGCCAGGATGCTCGAAGGCCGTGCCGCAGGGGAGTACCTGCGCGACCACACCTCGATGATCAGGCGCGAGCCGATCGGGGTCTGCGCCCAGGTGACGCCATGGAACTACCCGATGATGATGGCGGTATGGAAGTTCGCGCCCGCGATTGCGGCGGGGAACACGGTCGTGCTCAAGCCGTCGGACACGACTCCGGTGTCGACGCTGCTGCTCGCCGAGATCGCCGCAGACATCCTGCCGCCCGGCGTGCTCAACGTAGTCTGCGGCGACCGCGGCACCGGGCAGGCCCTTGTATCGCATGAGGTGCCGCAGCTTGTCTCCATTACCGGATCGGTGCGGGCAGGGATGGACGTCGCCCGGGCGGCCGCGGCCGGGCTGAAGCGGGTGCACCTCGAGCTTGGCGGCAAGGCACCTGTCGTCGTCTTCGACGACGCCGACGTCGAGAAGGTCGCGCAGACCATCGCCGAGGCCGGCTACTACAACGCCGGCCAGGACTGCACGGCCGCGACACGGGTGCTCGCTGGCAGAAAGGTCGTGGCCGACGTGACCGACGCGCTCACCGAGGCCGTCAGCGCGCTGAAGACCGCTGGGCCAGACGACGAGGACGCGTCCTACGGGCCGCTCAACAATCCTGGCCAGCTCGCGCGGGTGGCCGGGTTCGTCGACAGGACGCCTGACCACGCACAGGTCAGGACCGGCGGGCACCGGGTGGGCTCCCGCGGCTACTTCTACGCGCCTACCGTGGTCTCAGGGTTGCGCCAAGACGACGAGATGGTGCAGAACGAGATCTTCGGCCCGGTCGTCACCGTCCAGTCGTTCACCGACGAGGACGAGGCGATCGGCTGGGCGAACGGGGTCAAGTATGGCCTGGCCGCCAGCGTGTGGACTCGAGATCACGGTCGCGCGATGCGGGCCGCCCGCCGGCTTGACTTCGGTGCGGTCTGGATCAACACGCACATCCCGTTCGTCTCCGAGATGCCGCATGGCGGCTTCAAGCACTCAGGCTACGGCAAGGACCTGTCGATCTACGGTTTCGACGACTACACCAGGATCAAGCATGTCATGAGTTATATCGCCAGCTAGATGCGGATTCAGCGTTTTTTCGGTTGTTCGGACACAGAATTAGTTGATCTAGGTATACTCCGTGCAAACATCGCGAGACTGGATGATTGACGACAGGGGGCCATGTGGAAGCGGCACTGCCCGCGATCGAGCTGACCGGCGTGATCAAGGAGTTCCGCACCGGCCACGACGTGGTGACGGCGGTAAGGGAGCTTGACCTGACCATCGCCGAGGGGGAGTTCTTCTCGCTGCTCGGTCCCTCGGGCTGCGGCAAGACGACCACCATGCGCATCATCGCCGGCTTCGAGGAACCGACCGCAGGGACGGTGAGCTTGCATGGCAGGGACGTGACAGGCGTGCCGCCGAACAAGCGCGACGTGAACATGGTGTTCCAGTCCTATGCGCTTTTCCCGCACATGAACGTGTTCGAGAACGTGGCGTTCGGCCTTCGGCGCCGTAATGTCGCCAAGGATGAGATTTCCCGCCGGGTGAACGAAATGCTCACCATCGTCAACCTCGACGGGCGCAGTCATCGCAGGCCGAGGGAACTTTCCGGCGGCCAGCAGCAGCGAGTCGCCCTGGCCAGGGCACTGGTGAACAAGCCGCGTGCGCTCCTGCTCGACGAACCGCTTGGCGCTCTGGACCTCAAGCTCCGCCAGGCGATGCAGGTCGAGCTGAAGCGGATTCAGCGCGAGGTCGGCATCACGTTCGTCTACGTGACGCATGACCAGGGCGAGGCGCTGACCATGTCAGACCGCATCGCGGTCATGAACGAGGGCGCGATCGAGCAGCTGGCCTCGCCGCGCGAGATCTACGAGCACCCGTCGAGCAGGTTCGTGGCCGGGTTCATCGGCACCTCCAACCTGCTTGCTGGCAAGGCAAGCAGCGTGAGCGGCGGTGACGCGGTGATCGAGGTGGGCGCCGGCGAGCGGATCGTCGTCGGCACCAGGGACCTTGCCATCGCGCCGGGAACCGAACTTGAGCTGACCGTGCGCCCGGAAAAGATCGAGCTCAGCGCGGAGCGCCCAGCAGGACCTGGCTGCGCGCTGCGCGGCACGGTCACCGAGGTGGTCTACCTCGGCACTTCGACATCCTTCACCGTGACCACGACGACCGGCGCCGACGTGGTGGTGTTCCAGCAGAACTCCGCGCTGGCAGGCGACCTCGCGAGCCGCGGTGACCAGATCTGGCTGTCCTGGCAGCCGGCCCACTCGTACCTGATCGGCCAGTCGGCGCCTGGTTAGCCGGCGTCACTTATCACCACCCCCAAGGAGTACGCAGATGACCGAGCAAAACGACCCGTCGATGTGGCGTGGCCTGACGCAGCGCAGGCACACCAGCGCCGGGCTCTCCCGGCGCCAGTTGCTCAGTTCGGCAGGCACCGGGGCGGGCTTGCTCGGCCTGTCCGGCTTGCTTGCCGCCTGCGGGGTTAAGGGCGTCACCGCGAGCGGCGGAAAGTCGCCCGCGCCTGGCGGTGTCGGATCGGCGTCCTGGTGGGCGAAGCAGCCGAACACCAAGACGGTCAACTTCGCGAACTGGCCGTACTACATTGACGTGCTGAACGGCAAGCACCTGTCGCTCGAGCACCTGGCCGCGACGACCGGCATCACGGTCAACTACACCGAGCCGATCAGTGACAACCTGCCCTTCTACGCCAAGATCAGGCCGTCGCTCGAGGCCAGGCAGTACACCGGTTACGACATCATCGTGATGACCAACAACAGCCCGCCGCTCGGCTACCTGATCGAGTTCGGCTGGCTGACCCCGCTCGATCACAGCCTGATGCCCAACTTCGACAAGTACGCCGGCCCGCTGATCAAGAACCCGTCATGGGACCCTGGCAACAAGTACACGATGGCCTGGCAGTCAGGATGGACCGCGATCGGCTACAACTCCTCGGTCATCAAAGACCCTGGCACCAGCGTCGAGATCTTGTTCGACAAGAAGTACGCGGGCCGGATCGGCATGATGAACGACCCGCAGGAGCTGGGCAGCGTCGGGCTGCTGGCCATCGGCGTCGACCCGGCCACCTCGACCGAGTCTGACTGGGCCAAGGCGGCCAAGAAACTGACTCAGCAGAAGAACGAGGGCCTGGTCCGCGCCTACTACGACCAGAGCTACATCGACCACCTGAAGAACGGCGACATCGTCGTGACGCAGGCATGGTCGGGCGACATCTTCCAGGCCGACCTGAACAGCAAGTACCGCGACCTGAGGCTGCTCATGCCAGACGAGGGCGGCATGTTCTGGACCGACAACATGTGCATCCCGATGTACGCGCAGAACCCCAAGGCCGCGATGATCACGATGGACTACTTCTACCAGCCCGGGGTCGAGGCCGTGGTCGAGTACTACAACGACTATGTCTGCCCGGTGCCGGCGGCCAAGGACGTACTGCTTGACGCGACCGGCTGGGCGAAGACAGCCCTGGCGCAGATGAAGCCGGAGATCGGCCTGCCGACGTCGGTGACCGCCGACGCGGCTACCGTCTTCCCGACGCCGGCCTACATCAAGAACTCGCGCAACTACTACCAGTACAAGAGCCAGGAAGAGCTGAATGCGTGGAACAACCTGTTCGTGCCGATAACCCAGGGCTCGTAGTGCCAGGGGCTCGTCCCCGCAGGTCAGTGCCGCGCGCCAGGCTCGGCAAGGTATTCGCGCCCTACCTGCTTAGCCTGCCCGCCGGGCTCTGGCTGCTGATCTTGTTCCTGATTCCGCTCGTGGTGATGCTGTCGCTTTCCCTGCAAAGCTGCAACAACGCGACGGGTGCCTGCGTCATGACGTGGCACTGGGCGGAGTTCGGCCAGCAACTCAGTCTTTACCACAGCCAGCTGCTGACCAGCTTTTACTTCGCTGGCGCGGCGACGGTGATCGACGTCGTGGTGTCGTTCCCCATCGCGTACTGGATCGCGTTCTACGGCGGCAACAAGAAGAACTTCTTCTTGCTGATGCTGCTCGTGCCGTTCTTCGTCTCGTTCGTGATCCGCACGGTGGTCTGGAGCTTCATCTTGTCCGACCAGGGTGTCGTGCTCGGCACGCTGAAGCACGCGCACCTGCTTCCGCAAAGCTTCCACGTGCTCGCGACCGGTTACGCGGTCGTGGCCGGCCTGGCCTACAACTACCTGCCTTTCACCGCGCTGCCGCTCTACGTGGCGATCGAGCGGATCGACAAGCGGGTACTCGACGCCGCCTACGACCTGTACGCCTCCAAGCGGCAGGCGTTCATGAACGTCATCCTTCCGCTGACGATGCCCGGCCTGTTCGCTGCCTTCCTGCTGACCTTCATCCCCGCGCTCGGGGACTACGTGAACCAGCAGGTGCTCGGCGGCACGAGCGACACGATGATCGGCACCGTGATCCAGAACGCGTTCCTGACCAACCTGGACTACGCGGGCGGATCGGCCCTGTCTGCCGTGCTGATGGCGGTCGCGCTGATCGGCATCTTCGCCTATGCCAGGCTGCTCGGCAGCACAGCGATCGAGGAGTACCTGTGACCGCAAGCGCGCTCGGACGGGCGAGCGAGGGCACCCGCGTGGTGCGTACCCGCCGAGCCAGGCGGTTCACCAGGCTCTTGCTGCCCGCCTACTCCTGGCTGGTGATCGCGTACCTGGTCTTCCCTATCGCGGTGATGATCGCCTACAGCTTCAACAAGGTCACCACCGGGCTGCCGCAGGTCAGCTTCGCCTGGAACGGCTTCACCCTCGAGTGGTACCGCCAGTGGAGCAGCGTGCCTCAGCTCACGTCCTCGTTCTGGCTGTCGATCAGGCTCGCGGTCTCGGCCACCGTGCTCGCGACGATAGTCGGCACTTTGCTGGCCCTCGCGCTGGTCAGGTACCGGCCGCCGAGGTTTCGCGGCAAGGCAGCCTACGAGCAGGTGCTGTTCCTCAATATCGCCGCGCCGGAGATCGTGCTCGGTGCCTCGCTGCTCGGCTTGTTCGTTACGATCAACCTGGCCAGGGGGTTCCTCACGTTGCTGCTCGCCCACGTGGCCTTCTGCATCGCCTACGTGGCGATAACGGTGCGGGCCAGGATGGCGGGATTTGATCGCTCGCTTGAGGAGGCGGCAACCGACCTCGGGGCCAACTCGCTCGTGACGTTCACGAAGATCACCCTGCCCCTGATCATGCCCGGCGTCATGGCGGGCGGCCTGATGGCCTTCGCCATCTCGATCGACGACTTCGTCACGTCCAACTTCGTCAGCGGCTCCGCCGTGCCCTTCCCTGTCTGGGTCTATGGCGTGACCAGGATCGGGATCCCGCCGCAGGTGTTCGTGTTCGGCAGCGCGATCTTCGCTTTCGGCATCGCCTGCGCGATCGCCAGCATCGTGATCTCGAGAAGGCGAACCTGAGCGTGACCCGGCCAGCGCTGCCCGGCGCAAGCAGGGTGCCATTCTGGCTGGACAACCAGCAGGCGCCCGCGCCCGCGCCGCCGCTGAACGGCAGAAAAGCCGCCGACCTCGCGGTGATCGGCGGAGGCTTCACCGGCCTTTGGACGGCACTGCTGGCCAAGGAACGAGATCCTGGCCGCGAGGTGACGCTGGTCGAAGGGCGCAGGATCGCCTGGGCAGGCAGCGGGCGCAACGGCGGCTTCTGCTCGGCAAGCATCACCCACGGGTTCGCCAACGGCATGGAGAGATTTCCCGCCGAACTGCCGGTGCTCGACCGGCTCGGAAGGGAGAACCTCGACCAGATCGAGCAGTCGGTCGAGCGTTACGAGATCGACTGCGATTTCGCCCGCACGGGAGAGCTCACCGTCGCGACGCAGGAATGGCAGCTCGCGGGACTGGCCGAGAACGCCGCCATCGCGCGCGAGCTGGGCGCGGAGGTCAGGCTGCTCGACGGGCCGCAGGTCAGGGCAGAGCTCCGCTCGCCGACTTACCTCGGCGGCCTGTGGGACGTGCGGGGCTGTGCCACGGTGGATCCGGCGAGGCTGGCCTGGGGCCTGCGGAGAGCCGCTCTCACCGCCGGGGTGCGGATTTACGAGCGCACGCCCGTGCTCTCCATTGGGCACCAGCGGGCCGGCGGCGGGCTGGTGCTGCGTACCCCGGACGGGGAGGTGCTCGCCGGCCGGGTCGCTCTTGCACCTGGCGCGTTCGCGCCGCTGCTGCGCCGGCTGCGGTATTACCTGGTGCCCGTCTATGACTACGTGCTGATGACCAAGCCGCTGTCGGCGGCCCAGCTGGCTAGCATCGGCTGGCATAACCGCCAGGGTGCGGGCGACGGCGGCAATCAGTTTCACTACTACCGGCTGACCGCGGATAACAGGATCCTGTGGGGCGGATACGACGCGGTGTACTACTACGGCAGCAAGATAGCGGCCAGGCTCGACCAGCGCCCGGTCACGTTCGCCGCCCTGGCAGCGCACTTCTACGAGACGTTCCCGCAGCTTGACGGTCTTGAGTTCACCCATCACTGGGGCGGGGTTATCGACACCTGCTCCAGGTTCTGCGCCTTCTTCGGCACCGCGTATTCAGGCCGGCTGGCCTACGCGGCCGGGTACACCGGCCTTGGCGTGGGAGCCTCAAGGTTCGGTGCCAACGTGGTACTGGACCTGCTGTCTGGCGAACCGACCGAGCTCACCGAGCTCGAGCTGGTGAAGACCATGCCGCTGCCGTTTCCCCCTGAGCCGGTGCGGGCGGCGGGCATCGGGCTGACCAGATGGTCGCTGGCGCAGGCGGACCGGCACGAGGGCAGGCGCAACCCGTGGCTGCGGGCACTTGACCAGATCGGCCTCGGCTTCGATTCCTAGCTCCAGGAAACTTGACTATTTTGCTAGGAATCTAACAGTTCAGCGCGGGTTTGGCCAATAGCCACCAATTCGTTGGGTAATGGGCGAGAAGCTGGCTTTACGGTTTTGTCGTAGTCACAGACTGCCGCCCGGCACCACCACGGGCCGAGCACGGCCACCCCGATCAGGCACCTGGTAGTCATCTTCGACGAGAACGTGTCCTTCGATCACTACTTCGGTACCTATCCGTTCGCGGCGAACCTGCCCGGCGAGACACCGTTCCACGCGGCAAGGAACACGCCAACGGTCAACGGCCTTTACGACAACGTGGTAGCCGGCAAGCCGACGGGGCCGTTGCTCACCGCCAACCCTAACGGCGCGGTGACCAGGCTCGGGCCGGCTGACCCGATGACGTGTGACCAGAACCACGGCTACACCGCCGAGCAGAATGCCGCCGATCACGGTGCCGAGGACGCCTACCCGGCTAACACAGGCAACGGGCTCAGCCTTTCCCAGTGCCTGTCCGGCCTGAGCGACCGCGGCCAGCCGGAGACGGCGCCCGCGGGAACCGGCTCGAACCCGGCGGCACTCGCCTTCTATGACGGCAACACGGTGACCGCGCTGTGGAACTACGCCCAGCACTTCTCGATGAGCGACAACGCCTACGGCACCACCTACGGCCCGTCGACACCCGGCGCGCTCAACGTCACTTCCGCCCAGACTTACGGCGTGATCTGCGGACCTTCGTACTCGACAATCAACGACTCGCCGTGTTCTGCCCCGCCAGGACTGAACACCTCGAACCCGGCCGCGTCCGACATCACCACCAGCGCAAGCGGCCCGACCTCGGTCGCCGACCAGCCGGCCGCCGGGCCAGGCACCGACTACAGCGACACCGACCCGACCTACGACCTCTGCTCGTACCTGCCGGGCGCTGACGGCGGCGACGGGCGCTCTCCGTCGGGCACGATCACCATGGGCGGCAACAACATCGGCGAGGAACTCACTACCGCCGACGTCACCTGGGGCTGGTTCGAAGGCGGCTTCGACAACGGTTACGTGCCGGGCCGCGGCACCCAGCCGACGACCGCGCAGATCTGCTCAGGGCAGCACAAGAACGTCGGCGGCAGCGAGATCACCGACTACATACCGCACCACGAGCCCTTCCAGTACTACGCCTCGACCGCCAACCCGATGCACCTGCCGCCGACCTCGGTGCCCATGATCGGGCGTACCGACCAGGCGAATCACCAGTACGACCTCGCCGACTTCTGGGCTGCCGCCGACAGCGGCCACCTGCCTGCCGTCTCCTACCTGAAGGCGGCCGGCTACCAGGACGGTCACGCGGGCTACTCGAACCCGGCAGACGAGCAGACCTGGCTGGTCGACACCATTAACCACCTTGAGTCACTGAGCACCTGGAAGTCCACCGCCGTCGTCATCACCTGGGATGACTCGGACGGCTGGTACGACCACGTGCTCGCGCCGCTCCTCACCGAGTCGCAGACCTCGCTCGACACGCTTACCTCGACCGGTCAGTGCGGCAGTTCAGCCGCAGCCGTGCCCGTGAACACCAGCGGCCAGCCTGAGCAGGGCAAGTGCGGGCTTGGGCCGAGGTTGCCCTTCATGGTCATTTCGCCCTTCGCGAAGGCCAACTTCGTCAGCAACTCGCTGCTCGACCAGAGTTCCGTGGTCAAGTTCATCGAGTACAACTGGCACTTGCCTGCCCTCGGTGACGGTGCCGCAGACACCGCGGCGGGCTCGATCGGCCTGATGTTCGACTTCCACCACCGTAACCCGAAGCTGTTCCTCGACCCTGCGACTGGCCAGGTAGCCAGAAGGCACTGAAGCCAGCGAGCCGGCCGGCCAGGTTTCCCGCCTGGCCGGCCGGCTCGCGGCTAGCCCCCTCGCGAGGTGCGGCCAGCGGCCGGGTAGCCGCCCGCACCCGTCCGGGTCAGGCGGGCTAGCAGCGCGACCATGAACTCGGTCCTGGCCAGGGGAGAGTCGAGCCGCAGCCCGGCAGCCTGCTCGATCTGGCGCAGCCGCTCGTACATGGTCGGCCTGGCCAGGCCGGCCCGGTTCGCGGCGATGGCCTTGCTGCCGCCCGCCTCCAGGTAGATCGCCAGCACCCTGACCAGGTCAGTGCCCCTCGCCTCGTCGTGCTCAAGCAGCCTGGCGAGCCGCTGCTCGGCGAAACGCAGCACCCGTGCGTCGTCCCGCAACTGGTAGAGCAGGCCGGCCAGCCCAAGGTCAGCGAGCTTGGCGCAGGGCAGCGCAGGAAGGTCGTCGCCGGCCAGGCCGCCGGCCGCTCGCACCGTGAGTACCGCGCCCGCGGCGAGCGAGGCTTCCCTGATCGCATCCCTCGCCTGCGCTAGCGCCGTCACCGGATCGGCGGTCCCCGCAGGCGTGCCCCGCAGCGCGGGTGCGGCCAGCAACCCGGCCAGGACCCCGTCGTGGTCGGCGCCGGGCGCCAGTGCCAGCAAGGCACCGCATTGTCCTTCGCCAAGTGCCCCGCTGATCGCGTGCACGCCGGCTTCCTCGCACGCCTCCGCGAGCACAGCGGGCTCAGTTCCCTGCAGCGCAAGCGGCACTAGCCGATGCCCGGTCAATGGCACTCCGATGGCAGTGATCCTGGCGTGCAGGTCGGCCCAGTCGGCGAAACCAGGCCCGGCGACCTGCGCGAATAGCGCGGATCGAGCCGTCTTGGCCAGGTAGCCCGCGTCGTCCGCCTGCTGCCGCCGCCAGTCACCTACCATCCTGGTCAGGGTCAGCGTGGTCGCGGCGCGCTCGCACATCACCTCGTCTGCTGGCCTTGGCTGGCCGCTGAGCACGAAGATCAGCCGCCCGGAGTCCCCGCCGTCTTCGCCTGGCCCGACCCTGGTCACCAGCCAGCCGGTGGCCTGGTCGTAGGCTGTGCGCCCGCTCAGGCGGAGGGCGCGCGACTTGCCTTCGAATCCGGCCAGCAGGGTCTGCGCCCGCTGCCCCGCGGTGGCGCACGCGAGCACCAGGTGCCCGGCGTCCGCGAGGATCACAGGGACGCAGGCAAGCTCGCTTGCCTGCGTCACCACCTCTTGCGCGCTTGCCCCGGCGACGGCGAGATCGGTGAAGACCTGATACAGCCGGTCTGCCGCGGTGAGTTCGGCCACCTGGCCGGCCAGGATCAGCGAGTGCACGGCCTCGGTGATCGCGATGAACTGGGTCTCGCGCTCGAACACGATCAGCGGAAGCCGGTGCCTGCCCGCCGCCTCGACCAGCGGCAGGGGCAGCGAGCGGACATAGCGGGAGCCAAGCTCGACCGCCAGCGCGCTGACGCCGGCGGACGCCAGTTCCGCCACGTACCTGCGCAGGCCGGCCGGATCGGGTGGCAGCGCGATGCCGGTGGACAGCACCAGTTCACCGCCGCGCAGCAGACGGCCAGCTTCCGCCAGTTCGATCACGTGCACCCAGCGGACCTGAACGTCAAGCCGGTCGGCGCCGGCGAGCACCCGAGGCGCACCACGGCTCGCCGGCTCAAGCTCAAGTACATCGGCAACGGTCGGCAGCATGAGGCATCCTGTCTTACAAAGTGTTCGTTAACTTACAAGACAGTTTACAGACTGTAACTTGCCAGATCCCTGTCACCGGGGAAACTGGTGACGGAGGGTGATTGATGACCAAGCACATCACGCACTGGATCAACGGCAAGCCGTGGACAGGCCCCGCGCCCGCGGCCCAGGGCAGGATCTACAACCCGGCGTCCGGCCAGGTGGCAGGGACCGTTGACTTCGCGACCTCGGCAGAAGTGGACGCTGCGGTCAAGTCGGCCGCCGCCGCCTTCCCTGCCTGGCGCGAGACCTCACTGGTCAGGCGCGCCGCCGTGATGTTCGCCTTCCGCGAGCTCGTCAGGGAGCACACCGCCGAGCTTGCGGGCCTGATCTGCGCGGAACACGGCAAGGTGACCAGCGACGCCGCGGGTGAGGTGGCGCGCGGCCTCGAGGTCGTGGAGTTCGCCTGCGGCATGCCGCACCTGCTCAAGGGCGGGTTCTCAGAGAACGTCTCCACCGGTGTCGACGCGTACTCGATCAGGCAGCCGCTCGGCGTGGTTGCCGGCATCACGCCGTTCAACTTCCCCGCGATGGTGCCGATGTGGATGTTCCCCATCGCGATCACCGCAGGGAACACGTTCGTGCTCAAGCCTTCAGAGAAAGACCCCTCCGCGTCGGTCAGGCTGGCCGAGCTGCTCGCTGCGGCCGGCCTGCCCGACGGTGTCTTCAATGTCGTGCACGGCGCCAGGGAAGCGGTGGACGCACTGCTGACCCACCAGGAGATCCGCGCGGTCAGCTTCGTGGGTTCCACCCCGGTGGCGCGTCACATCTATCAGGCAGGTACCGCCCAGGGAAAGCGCGTCCAGGCGCTCGGCGGTGCCAAGAACCACATGCTCGTGCTTCCTGACGCGGACCTTGACCTGGCCGCGGACGCCGCCGTGTCGGCCTGCTTCGGCTCTGCGGGCGAGCGCTGCATGGCGATTTCGGTCCTCGTCGCCGTTGACCCCGCGGGCGACGAACTGGTAGCCAAGGTCAAAGAACGCATCGCCAGGCTCAAGGTCGGCTCGGGTGACCAGCCAGACTCTGACATGGGCCCGCTGGTGACCAGCGAGCACAGGGACAAGGTGGCCTCCTACCTCGATTCAGGGGTAGCCGAAGGCGCGGTTCTCGCCGCGGACGGCCGAACCCACCAGGTGCACGGCCCAGAAGGCGGTTTCTGGCTTGGCCCGAGCGTTCTCGACCATGTCACACCGCAGATGAGCTGCTACCAGGACGAGATCTTCGGCCCGGTGCTCAGCGTGGTGCGAGCGGCCAGCTACGAGCAGGCGCTCGCGGTCATCAACGCCAGCCGTTACGGGAACGGAACCGCGATCTTCACCAACGACGGGGGAGCGGCGCGCAGGTTCACCCATGAGGTGGAAGTCGGCATGGTAGGCGTCAACGTGCCGATCCCCGTGCCGATGGCCTTCTACAGCTTCGGCGGGTGGAAGTCGTCGCTGTTCGGCGACACTCACGTGCACGGCACTGAGGGCGTCCACTTCTACACCAGGGGCAAGGCGGTCACCTCACGCTGGCTTGACCCCAGCCATGGCGGCATCAACCTCGGCTTCCCAGTCAACAGCTAGGAGTCCCATGCCCGATCATGCCCCCGATCAGGCTCGCGGTGCGCAGGTCTACGCGGCCGACCGAGCCCACGTCTTCCACTCCTGGTCAGCGCAGCAGGCGCTCAAGCCGCTCGTAATCGAAGGTGCCGAAGGCTGCTATGTCTGGGATTTCGCCGGCAACAGGTACCTGGACTTCTCCAGTCAGCTCGTGAACACCAACATCGGCCATCAGCATCCCAAGGTCATCGCGGCCATCGCCGAGCAGGCGGGCAAGCTGACCACGATCGCGCCCCAGCATGCCAACGAGGCTCGCGGCCAGGCCGCCGAGCGACTGACGTCGCTGGCACCTGACCAGTTCACCAAGGTCTTCTTCACCAACGGCGGCGCCGACGCGAATGAGAACGCGATCAGGATGGCACGCCTGCACACCGGCAGGGACAAGGTCCTCACGTTCTACCGGTCTTACCACGGCAACACCGGGGCGGCGATCAGCTCGACCGGCGACCCGCGCCGGTGGCCGAACGAGCATGCCACCGGTCACGTGCACTTCTTCGGGCCCTACCTGTACCGGAGCTCGTTCTGGGCGACCACCCCTGAAGAGGAAAGCCAGCGCGCTCTGGAGCACCTGGAGCAGGTGATCCAGTTCGAGGGTCCGGCCACGATCGCGGCGATCTTGATCGAGACGATCGTCGGCACGGCAGGCGTGCTTGTGCCGCCGCCCGGCTACCTCGCGGGCGTCCGCGCCCTCGCCGACAAGTACGGCATCGTGTGGATCGCCGACGAGGTGATGGCGGGGTTCGGCCGGGCAGGCAAGTGGTTCGCGTTCGAGCATTTCGGCGCCGTCCCCGACCTGATCACTTTCGCCAAGGGAGCGAACTCGGGCTACGTGCCGATCGGCGGCGTGATCATCTCAGCCGAGATCGCTGCCACCTTCGACCAGCGGGTCTTTCCTGGCGGGCTGACGTATTCCGGCCACCCCCTGGCCGCCGCCTCGGTGATCGCCACCATCGACGCCATGCGCGAAGAGGGCATTGTCGAAAATGCGGCAGCCATTGGCCAGCAAATAATCGGTCCAGGCCTGAACGACCTGGCCGCAAGGCACCCCGTGGTCGGTGAAGTGCGCGGCCTCGGGGTGTTCTGGGCACTTGACCTGGTTTCCGACCGGGCCAGCCGGGCCATGCTCGCGCCCTACGGCGGTTCGTCAGAGGCGATGGCCACCTTGACGCGGGAGGCCATGGCCCGCGGCCTGCTCACGTTCACCAACTACAACCGCCTGCACGTGGTACCGCCCTGCATCATTACCCCGGCGGAAGCCAGGGAGGGCCTGTCAGTACTCGACGAGGTCCTAACCCTGGTAGACAAGTTCTACCAGGGTTAGGCGTGCTCGTGCCTCAGCCGGCGGCGGAGGTGAAGGCCGGGAGGTAGGCGTAGGCTTGGCCAGAGGCGGTCGGGTGATAGGAGTCGCCGAGGTTGAACCAGTCAACCGAATTGAGCCAGCTATCGTCGTCGCAGATCTGATGGCCGGCGAAGTACGGGTTGACGTCGACGAAGGTGTCCCCGTACGTGTCGGCGGCGGTCTGGATGACGCCGTCGAGTATGGCGGCCCCCTGGTTCAGGCTGGTGCGGTCGGTAGTGCTCAGCCCGATGCAGCTCGAGGACTTGGCCAGGTCGTAGAACTGCGGATAGTCGAGCACGACGATCTTGGCGTCTGGTGCATCCGCCCTGATGTCGGACAGCATGCTGTCCAGCTCGCCAGGCAGGGTGTTCTCCGCCTCCCATTCCGCGGTGTCAACCGCGCTCACGCATGTGCTGGTGGAAAACAGCACGCAGGTTTCCATCACGCTCGCGAAGCCGACGTCGTTGCCGCCGACGGTGATCGAGACCAGCGTGGTCGAACCGCTGAGCGCGCCGAGCTGACTGGAAATGACGCTGCTTGTCGTGGCGCCAGAGCAGGTCTCGTTGGCGAACGACGCGGGCCCGTTGGCATCTGCCCAAAGCACGGGGTAGGCGTTGCTGCTCTGGTCGCAAGAACCGTCCGAGTAATTTCCCGCTCCTAGTCCAGAGGAGTAAGAGTCGCCGAGAGCGACGTAGTGGACGCTGCTCTGGGCGTCCGCTGCCCCGCCGCCGGCTAAGGCGGCGAAGCTCGCGGCACCGAGCAGTGCCGAGAAGGTGAGTACGGATAGCCGGAGACGAGGACTGACACGCATGGGCTGCTCCTGCCTTGGGTCGTTGACGTGCTTACTACCGATAAGTAACATCGGTCTCCCTGCTCGTCAATGGCAGGCGGATCAGAGGTTGGCAAAGGCCTCTTCGAGCACGTCGAGGCCTTCGTTGAGCAGTTCCGCGCTCATCACAAGCGGCGGCAGGAAACGCAGCACGTTGCCGTAAGTGCCGCAGGTGAGCACGATCACGCCCGCGGCATGGCAGGCCTTGGCGACCTTGCCGGCAGCGGCTGCGTCAGGCTCGGTCGTTCCCGGCTTGACCAGTTCGATCGCGATCATCGCGCCCCGGCCGCGCAGGTCACCGATCACCGGATTACGTTCGGCCAGCATGCGCAGCCTGGGCAGCATGATCTCGCCGATGCGGCGTGCGGCAGCGGGCAGGTCTTCCTTTGTCATGGTCTCGATCGAGCCGAGCGCGGCGGCGCAGGCGACGGGGTTACCGCCGAACGTGCCGCCAAGGCCGCCAGGGTGCACCGAGTCCATGATCTCCGCCCGGCCGGTCACGCCGGCCAGCGGCAGTCCTCCGGCGATGCCCTTGGCGGTGGTGATCAAGTCAGGAACCACGCCCTCGTGGTCGCATGCGAACCAGTCGCCGGTGCGGCAAAAACCCGACTGGATCTCGTCGGCGATGAACACGATTCCGTTGTCACGGCAGTATTGCGCCAGCCCGGGCAGGAAGCCATCAGGCGGCACGATGAACCCGCCTTCGCCAAGGATCGGCTCGATCAGGACGGCCGCGACCCGGTTTTCCCCGACCTGGGCGTGGATCAAGCCGGTGATCACGTCGAGCGCCCGCTCGGCGGTGCACTCGGCCGCACCGCCGGGCCAGCGGAACGGATACGCCATCGGCACCCGGTATACCTCGCCGGCGAACGGCCCGAAGCCGTCCTTGTACGGCATGTTCTTGGCCGTGAGCGCCATCGTCAGGTTGGTGCGCCCATGGTAGGCATGGTCGAAGACGACGACAGCCTGCCGCCCGGTGGCGTGCCTGGCGATCTTGACCGCGTTCTCTACCGCCTCGGCACCCGAGTTGAACAACGCCGAGCGCTTGTCATGACTGCCTGGCGTGAGCCGGTTAAGCTCCTCGCACACCTGCACGTAGCCCTCGTAGGGCGCCACCATGAAGCAGGTATGGGTGAAGCTGGCAACCTGCTCGGTCACCCTGGTCACCACCAGCTCTGCGCTGTTGCCTACCGAAGTCACCGCGATGCCTGAACCGAGGTCGATCAGCGAGTTCCCGTCGGCGTCGATGACTACTCCGCCGCCTGCCGCGGTGACGAACACGGGCAGCACATGGCTGAGGCCGCGCGCGACACTGCGCTGCCTGCGATCGAGCAGTTCGCGGGAAGCAGGGCCGGGAATCTCGGTTACCAGCTGGCGCCGCTGAGCCAGTGCGGGGCCGCCGACGGTAGAGTGCGCAGTCATAAGCTGAGGATAGACCGGACCGCAGATAGAGCCGGACACTGAGGGCGATGCAGGGCGGGCTCCGCAGCCGATTAGGTCGCTCGCCCGCCTGGCGGCTAATGTCTGCGATCACCGGCGAGCGCTCGCACGCGGTAACCTGCCAGTCACTGAGCGCTGGCCACGGGTCGTCTCGCGGCGTTCCGCCGTCAGGTGCAGAAGAGGCCGCCGGCCGGAAGGAATTATTATGTTGGTACTAAACCGCCGCCGAGTCTGTAGTATAGGTGATCCCGCTTAGCCGGGCACATTCGGACTTTTCGTCGCAACCGAAGTGTCCGGGAAGCCAGGGGCAAGATAGTTGTTTGTATAGCGAAAAATTTGGTATGTGGTGCAGGAATGGCCCGCCCCGGATGTCGAGGAGGACCTCATGCGAACACATGATTGGTTTCGGTCGCACAGCTTTCATTATTCTGACTTCGGCGATGCCATCGAACTGGGTCAGATCAAGCGAGACAGGGGCGTGACCGTCTCACTGATCCTGCCGACCCGTAATGTGGCCGAGACCATAACCTCGGTGCTGGACGAGGTTAATAATCTCCGACTTCCAGATATCGAGCTTATCGATCAGGTCGTGGTAGTCGACGCGGATTCACCTGACGGCACCGCTGAGATCGCCAGGGGCTATGACGCGGAGGTCTACTCAGAGAACGCGCTGATGCCTGAGTACGGTCCGGCGCACGGTAAGGGCGACGCCATGTGGCGCGGCCTGTCCGTGGCCACCGGCGACATCATTGCCTTCGCGGACACCGACACGGGCAACTTCTGCAAGCAACTCGTCACCTCGGTGGTGGGCTGCCTGGTAGCCAGGCCAGACATCAAGTTCGTCAAGGCTGCCTACCGGCGGCCGTACACCCAGGAGTCGCTTTCTGTGCCAGATGGCGGCGGCCGGGTGACAGAACTGACCGCCAAGCCGGCCCTCAACCTGCTGTTTCCTGAGCTTGCCGGTTTTGTCCAGCCGCTGGCCGGCGAGTTCGGCGGCACCAGGGACGTGCTGTTCAAGATCCCGTTCTTCAGCGGCTATGCCGTCGAGGTCGGCATGCTGATCGACGTGCTCGATGCCTGCGGCCTGGCCGGCATGGCCCAGGTCGACGCGGGCATGCGCAAGAACAGGCATCAAGACCTCGGCAACCTGTCCAGAATGGGTTACGCGGTGCTGCGAGCGGTGCTCACCAGGGCCACCCAGCGCCGGCTTGTCGGCGCCAGTGTTGCCGCTGACGCCTGGACCGCCGCAGAGGCAGGCTCTTACCTGCATGCGGTGGCCACCGCACAGGGCGTCACGCTCGAGGAGTTCTCCGAACTGATGATCGAGCGACCGCCGATGGAGCTGGCGCTGCTCGACCGGGCGCGGCTGGCCAGCGTCACGGCTGCCGGGGCATAGCCGCCGGGGCATAGCCGCCGGCCGGGATCAGGCCGCTCAGGCCGTCGTAAGGCGCCAGCTCCTGGCTGGTCGCCTTGCGGCGGATCACGTCAGCAGCTCGCGCGCCGCGGCCTCGATGACTCCCTGTGACAGCAGCACCGTGCTTGCCGCGGCGCCGAGCGGTATGAAGCTGTCCTCGCTGGTGACCCGGTTAAGCCGCCCAGCGAAACCGGCGGCTATGAGCGTGGCGATCACGCCTTCGCCCACGCCGCCGCTCCGCCTGGTCTCGTCGGCCACCAGGACCGCGCCGGTCACCTCGGCCTCCCTGATCAGGTCGGCTTCCGGCAGCGGAGCTAGCCAGCGCAGGTCAAGGACCCGGCAGGCGATGCCGGCCTGCGCCAGCCTGGCCGCGGCACGCAGGCTCATTCGCAGGCCGTTACCGAACGTAACGATCAGGAGGTCGGTGCCCGTGCCGTAGACCCTGGCCTGGCCGACGGGCGCGTGCCCGAGCGTCCATAGCCAGGGCGGGTCATACCTGGCCAGCCAGCCGCCGTCGCCGGGCGCGTGTAGGTCGCGCTGGTGATAAAGGGCGATGGGCTCGAGGAACACGCAGACGCTGCCGTCTTCCCTGGCGCTGGCCAGGCAGGTGCGGAGCAGCGCGGCCGCGTCGTCTGGCCTGGCCGGGCAGGCGATGATCAGGCCGGGGATGTCGCGGAGCGCGCCGACGGCGTTGTCGTTGTGGAAGTGGCCGCCGAAGCCCTGCTGATAGGCCAGGCCAGCGATGCGGAGCACGAGCGGGTTGCGGTACCTGGCCTGGGAGAAGAAGGAAAGGGTCGCGGCCTCGCCCCTGATCTGATCGGCGGCGTTGTGCAGGTAGGCCAGGTACTGGATCTCAGGCACCGGAAGGAGCCCGGTCAGGCCCGCGCCGAGTCCCAGGCCGATGATCGACTGCTCGTCAAGCAGCGAGTCGAATACCCGAGCCGCGCCGAACGTGGCCAGCAGGCCCTTGGTGACACCGTAGACGCCGCCTTTGCGGGCGACGTCCTCGCCGAACACGATGACCTCAGGCCTGGCAGCCATCTCGTCGGTGAGCGTCTTGTTGATGGCCTGGGCGAGGGTCAGCCCTCCTTCTTCCTCGGGCAGCCGGCCACCGAAGACAGCTAGCCTGCGCCGCTTGCCTGCGGGACCGATCGCGGCCGCGACCGCATCTGGCCTGCGGGGCGCAAGCGGTGCCATGACTTGCGCCGCGCTGGTAAGCCTGGGCTCGGCTTCCGCCTTGGCGGCAAGTTCGAACACGACCTCCCTCGACCTGGCGAACCTGGCCGCTAGCTGGTCAGGTGTCACCACGCCCGCGCCGACCAGCAGCCTGGCCGTGCCGAGCAGCGGGTCACGCCGCAGGTCGGCGTCGAGTTCGGCAGGCGTGCGGTAAGCGGACTCGGCGTCTGATCCGGCATGCCCCCCATACCTGACCGTCGAGATGTGCAGGAGGGCGGGAGCACGGTGTTCCCGCACGTAATTGACCGCCGCCAGGGCGGCATCATAGGTCTCGGCTAGATCGCAGCCGTCGGCGTGGCTGTAGCGCAGGCGAGTACGGCCCGACAGCGCCGCTCCGACCCAGCCTGGCGGCGTGCGCACGCTGATGCCAAGGCCGTTGTCCTCGCAGATGAGCAGCAGCGGAACCGGCAGGCCCTGGTAGGCACAGTAGGTGGCGGTGTTGATCGCGCCCGCCGCGGTCGAGTGGTTGAGCGAGGCATCACCGAAGCTGGCGACGACAACCGAGTCGGCGGGCCAGGGCGGGGCAACTCCGAGCCGCGCGGCGCGCGGCAGCGAGAACGCCAGGCCGACCGCGCGCGGCAGGTGCGATGCGATCGTCGACGTCTGCGGGATGACGCTCAGCTCGGCCAGGCCGAATACCTTGTGCCTTCCGCCGGCGATCGGCTCGTTCGAGGACGCGGTCAGGCCGAGCAGCACGTCGTAGATTCCGGCAGCGGCCCGCCCGGCTTGGGCGGCACGCGCCAGGTAGAAGGCACCTGAGCGATAGTGAAGCAGAGCCGGGTCTGATGGCCTGGTCGCGGCGGCGACCGCCGCATTACCCTCGTGCCCGGACGATCCGATCGTGTAGAAGCCGGTGTTGCGGCCGCGCAGCCACCTGGCGGCGGCATCGGTGTGCCTGCTGGCGGCCTGTGCGTCGAACAGTTCGAGACAGCGCCCGGCGGTCAGCGCGCTGCCCGGACGCACCGGCTGGTCCTCGCCTGTCGCGCTGGCCGCCGCTGCGGGCAGTGCCCTGATCGCGTCAGTCAGGTATTCGTCATTATCGAGCCCGCCCATGGCGTCACCGTACTCAAACGGACTGATCGCCGGCTAGCCCGCGCCGCTGCTGTCAGGTCTCGCGCAGGAGCAGCACCTGCAAAGCGGCCGGCAGCACCCTGACCGTCAGGGGCGTGCCCGCCGCGAGCGGGCTGGCGCAGGGCAGCGCCTCGCCGTCGGCGGCGGCCGGCAGATCGCGGCTCATCGTGATCGTCACCTCGCTGCCGCGGTGCAAGGCGATCTGGGGCAGCCTGACGTGCGATCCGTCCTTGATTGCCATCAGCGCGGACACGAACGTCAGCTTGGACGCGTGCCGCATCAAGACCACGTCGAGCACCCCGTCGTTGACCTGAGCGGGCGGCGCGACCAGCATGCCGCCGCCGAAGTACGCGGAGTTGGCCACGACGACGGCGTAGCCGGGGAACTCATGCGGCGCTGCCTGCTCGGGTTCCCCTGGTGCTTGCTGGCCGCTTATCTGCACGGTGAAAGTCACCGGCCGCCAGCGCGCGAGGACCCGCAGCGCGGCGGCCGAGTAGACCAGGGAGCCGCGGAGCAGCCTGGTCGAGTTCGCCACCTGGCCGGCCAGGGCAGGCAGGCCGGCGTAGACACTGCCCGCCACGATCTGCTCTGGCCGGCCTGACGCGCTGACGCCGATCAGGTCGATCGCGCTCGCCCGGGCGCGGACAAGCGCCTGAGCGGCGGCCGCCGGATCGTGCGGTATGCCGAGCACCGTGGCCAGGTCGTTGCCCCGCCCTGCCGGGATGAGCCCGTACCATGCTCCGGCGGCGGCCGCCGCCCCGGCCAGCGCGCCGGCCGTCCCGTCACCGCCGACCGCCACGACGACCTCGCCGCGCCCGGCGGCCAGGGCGGCGAGTTCCCTGGCGTGGTCCAGGCTGGCCGACTCGACCACGCGGTGACCGGCGCCCGCCGCCGCCAGTGCGGAAACGGCGCTCGACAATGCGGTGCGCGCCCGCCCATGTCCGGCTTGCGGGTTCACGATCAGGCACAGGGAACGCTCCACGCGAGCCTCCGTCAAAAGCGGCGAACGCAAAGAGTACCGTCGGCGGCCTACACTGGGAAGCGGAAGAATTCGCGCCTCGCCAGCAGGGGAGGACACCGTGGCTGACACCGCGCTGGCGAAGACCGGGCTCTACGGGCCAGGTTCTGTGACGTGGCGGCTCGCGGCCGAGCCGATCATGTGGGTGGCCGGTCTTCGCGCCATGTACCTGCAGGCGCTGCATCCCCGCACCATGCGCGCGACCTGGCAGAACACCGCGTTCGCCCGGCCCGGCGAAGCCTGGGGCAGGTTCAGCCGCACGCTCGATTTCGTGCGCGTCCGCACCTACGGCGACCTTGCCGAGGTCGAGCGCGCCGGCCACCGGGTGAGGAAGATCCACGCGTCGCTGACCGGCGTCGACGCCGACGGCTCGGTGATCAGGCTGGACGAGCCTGAGTTGCTGCTCTGGGTGCACTGCGGCGAGATCGCCTCCTACGCCAACATCGCGAGCCGGTGCGGCATGCGCATCTCGGCGGCGGAACTCGACCAGTTCGTTGCCGAGCAGCGCCGCGGCGCGGCGGTCGTCGGGCTCGACCCGGCGTGCGTGCCGGCCAGCATGGCCGAGCTTGACGCCTACTACGAGCGGATGCGGCCATCGGTCTACGCGTGCGCGGAGGCGCGCAAAGCACTGGCGCGATCCTTCGTCCCCGCCATTCCCTGGCCGTTCACGGGCCTGAGGCTGGTCGTGCCGCCGATGAACGCGCTGGCGTTCGCGACCTTGCCAAGGTGGGCACGCCGCAGGTACGGGACTCCAGGCAGCCACCTGACTGACCTGAGCGCCACGGTCACCCTGTGCGCGATGCATCAGGCGGTGACCAGGGTTCCCAGGCAACTGCTCGGCATGCCGGCGCCTGACCTCGCCGCCTGAACGTCCTGATTCGCCGCGACCAGGCGGGAACCCGCAGGGTTCTAACGGCGTCCAATGGCCATGAAAATGCGTCGCAGGAACAACGCGCTCTCTGCGGGCACCGCTGCCTGGCTCTTCGCCTGCCTGACCGCCGGCCTGGTCGCGGGCTGTGGTACCGCGGCATCGGCGCACCGGGGCCAGCCCAGACGGCCCGCCATCCTCACCTCAAGCCAGGTGAGCACGTTGCGGACGCTGAGTGCTGGCGACACGGAATTCGGTCTCCGGCTGCTCGCCTCGGTCTGCCATGCGGACCCTGGACGCAATGTGGTGCTTTCGCCGCTGAGCGTAACCAGCGGCCTCGGCCTTGCCTACCTGGGCGCCCGCGGTCAAACGGCGCGGGATATGGCGGCCGTCATGCGGCTTCCGCTGGTCAGCGAGGCCACGCTGACCAGCATGCTCAGGGACCGCAACGACCTGCTCGGCACGCTTGACCGGCCGGGAGTTACCTTCACGCAGAGCAGCAGGATCTGGGCCGACCCGACGTTGATCACCAGGCCGTCCTACGTCGCCGAACTGCGGCGCGCCTACCAGTCGAGGCTGACCCACGTGCCGCTGCTCAAGGATCCCGCGCAGGCCACGAGCACCATCAACGCGGCCATCTCAAGAGCCACCCAGGGTCACATACCCCACCTGCTGCCGGACGGAGCGCTCGACGGCGCCACCGGCTGGGTACTCACCAACGCCTTGTACCTGAAGGCGGCCTGGGCTGCGCCGTTCGACCCTGCGCAGACCGCGCCAGCACAGTTCAGCACCAGCGGCGGCCAGGTGACCGCGAACTACCTCAACGGTGACGGCTACGCGATCGCGTCGGACGGCGGCTGGACCGCCGCGGCGCTGCCCTACCGAGGCGGCAGGCTGAGGATGATCGCGCTGCTGCCGCCGCTGGTGCACGGCCGTCAGGCGGGCGCCGGGCAACTGGCGGGCGAGCGCTGCCCGCTGCCAGGCGGCTCCCAGGTCGCGACGGTCGAGAACGAGCTCAGTGACAGCAAGCAAACAGCGGCGATCGCACTGCCCAAGGTCAACCTGTCCTGGAGCGGGTCGCTGAAGCAGGAGCTGATCGCCCTTGGCATGGGTCCCGCCTTCGCCGCGCATGCGGACTTCTCGGGAATCTCGCCGCAAGCCTGCTGCATAGGCTTCGTGCAGCACGCGGCGACACTCGACGTCGCGGAGAAGGGCACCGTCGCCAGCGCGGCCACCGCGGTCGGATTCCCGGCGAGCGCCGTCCTGGTCCGCCATGGCAAGGTCGAGTTTAACCGGCCTTACCTGATGCTGATCGAGGATTCGACGACAGGCGAACCGCTGATGCTTGCCTGGGTGGCGAATCCGGAGGCTAGCTGACCGCCTGCGGGCGGGCCGGCAGGTTCCAGGTGCTGATGACAGCTTCCTCGTGCTCGGTGCCAAGCGTGGACAAGGTGCCGGTGTCGAGCCTGAACAGCCGGCCATCGCCGGCGGCCAGGCCGAGCCACCTCGCGGTCAGAACGCGCAGCAGGTGACCGTGCGCGACCAGGGCGACATCTCCCCGGCACAGCAGCGGCCTGGCCCGGTCAAGTACCAGGTCCGCTCGTGCGCCCACCTGGCTTACCGTCTCGCCGGGGTGGCCGGCGTCGCCAGGGATCACCCCGTCCCGCCACAGGTACCAGCCAGGGCGCTGCGTCCTTATCTCGGCGCCGGTCTTGCCCTCGTAACCACCGTAGTCCCATTCCCACAGGTCAGGGTCGATTGTGAGGTCCTTAAGACCGGCTAGCTCGGCCGTGCGCAATGCCCGCTGTGCCGGACTGGCGAACGTCGCGACGATCGGCAGGCGAGCAAGGTCGCCGGCCAGGCTCGCGGCGGACGCCTCGCCGGCGGGCGTCAACGGCAGGTCAGTTCGGCCGGTGTGCCTGAGCTCGCGGCTCCACGCTGTCTCGCCGTGCCTGATCACGATCACTTCTCCCATTGGGACATCTTCTCCCACTCCGGTCACTCTTCTTGCGACGGTCCTCCATCCGAGTGGTAAGGCCCGCGTTCCGGATCAGTCAGGGTTCGCCCATCTTGACCAGCGAACCCGGAGCCACGGGTATCCTCCGTAGCTGTCTGAAGTACGGCCCACGGCTACGACCTGGGAACTTTGCGTGCTTCCTCTTCGCTAAGGGAAATAAGCCCGAATCGCGGAAGGTCTCGTTCATGCAGCTGAGCAATACTCCGGCACCGCCGCCCTCCCCGGCCGACGATACCGAAGCAGCCGCAGAACAGGAATCAGGAAAACCCCATAGATCGCGCCGGGCGCAGGCACATCGGTACCGGCCGCACCGGCCGGCTGTCGAGCAGATCGCATGCTGGAGCGCCAGGCACCGGGCCATCGCGCTGTTCGGCTGGCTGGTGATGGTTGGCGGTGCACTGCTGGCCGGGCATCTGTACGGCACCGCCAGCCTGCCGCAGTACGACCCTGGCCAGTCGGGCGTGGCCGAGCGGATGCTGTCCAGCCTGCACGTGGTCACGCCGCCATCGGAAAGCGTGCTGATCCAGTCCCGCACCCCAGGTCCAGAGCGGACGTTCTCCGCGTACCCGCCGATGCGGCTGGCCGCTCGCCAGGTCGTCACCGCGCTGAAGGACCTGCCGGATGCCGCCGCCAACATCCAGTCACCGTTCGGGCGCAACGCGAAGGAGTTCATCGCGCCGCACGGCGGCGGCGTCCTGATCACCTTCGAGGTCGCCGGTCCCAACGCCAGGGCCGACGCCACCGTGGTCCGTGCCCTGCGCGCGGTCGCCCAAGTGCAGGCCAGGCATCCGGGGCTGATCGTCGCCGAGGCGGGCGGCGCGAGCCTGGACCGTGCCGCCAACGCCACCCTCGGCCAGGACTTCCACCAGGCCGAGCTGACCTCTGTGCCGCTCACTTTGCTGCTCCTGCTGATCGTGTTCGGCGCGCTGATCGCGGCGGCGATCCCGGTGATCCTGGCGGGCACGGCGGTGATGACCGCTGTGTCGCTGCTCGCCATCCCGAGCAGGTGGTTCCCGATCGGGCAGGGCACTTCCGAGGTCGTGCTGATCATCGGCATGGCGGTCGGCATCGACTACACGCTTTTCTACCTGCGCAGGGAACGCGAGGAACGGGCAGCGGGCGCGACCTTCCATGATGCGCTGCGGACCGCCGCGGCCACGTCAGGCCGTGCGATCGTAGTCTCCGGGCTCACCGTCATGATTTCAATGGCCGGCCTGCTGTTCACCGGGATCGAGATGTTCACTGGGTTCGCGATCGGCACCATCACGGTGGTCGGCGTGGCCGTGGCCGGCTCGGTCACCGCGCTTCCCGCGCTGCTTTCCTGGCTCGGCCCGTGGGCCGACAGGGGCCGGATACCTTTTCTCGGCAAGGCGAGGACAAGCGGCCAGCGGTCCAGATTGTGGAGCGCGCTGGTGACCAGGGTCGTGAAGCGGCCGCTTATCTGGGGCGGGCTAGCCATCGTCGCGCTCGGTGCGCTCGCCGTCCCCGCGCTCAGCATGCGGCTAGGCACCCCGAACATCGACCTGCCGTCCAGCCTTCCGATCGTGCGGACGCTGTCCCTGATCCAGCGTGACTTCCCAGGCGGACCTGACCCGGCGCAGGTCGTGGTCAGCGGGTCAGGCGTGCAGAGCCAGGCCATGGCGAAGGCCCTGGCCGCGCTGAAGGCGGCGGAGAAGCCCGGCGGCGCGATCGCCGGCCCGATCAGCGTCCTGCCGGTCGACGCGGGCAGAGGCGACTTGATTACCGTGCCGCTCAGGGGCGCGAGCCAGGCCTCCAACGCCAACGCGACCGCCACAAGTTCGCTTCTCACCCTGCGGGACAAGCTGCTGCCTGGCACGCTCGGCAAGGTGCCCAACATCAGCTACGGGACCTCGGGCGACACGGCGAACAGCTATGACTACAGCGCGACCTTGCGCTCGGCCGCGCCGCTCGTGTTCGGCCTCGTCGCGGCCCTGGCGTTCTTGCTACTGCTATTCGCCTTCAGGTCGCTCACCATCCCGCTGGTCTCGATCGGCCTGAACCTGTTCTCTGTCGGCGCGGCCTACGGCCTGATCACGATCATCTTCCAGCAAGGCCACCTGCAGGGCCTGCTCGGCTTCACCGCGTTCGGCGGGATCATGGACTGGGTGCCGCTGTTCATGTTCGTCTTCCTCTTCGGGCTGAGCATGGACTATCACGTGTTCATCCTCAGCCGGATCAAGGAACTGCGAGATCGCGGCGAGCCGACACCCCAGGCGGTGGTGGGCGGCATCTCGACCGGCGCCGGCGTCGTCACCAGCGCTGCCGTGATCATGGTCGCCGTTTTCTCGATCTTCGCCTCGCTGTCCACGATCGACCTGAAGATGATCGGGATCGGGCTCGCGTTCGCGGTGTTCATCGACGCCACCGTGGTCAGGGGCATCTGCGTGCCTGCCGCGCTTGCCCTGCTCGGCGAGCGCAGCTGGTATCTGCCCAAGTGGCTGCGCTGGCTGCCAGAGCCCAGGTCGGCTAGATAGCTGACCTGCTGGCCAGCCGAGCGAGTCGCTGGCCAGGAGCGGTCCGGCGGTTGCGGTCGGCCACTGCACCGGTCAGCCCGCCGCGGTAGAAACTTCCCTGACTGCCGTCGCGGCCGCCTGCCTGAGTTCAGCCGGGGGCAGGCCCTGGCAGGCTCGAGGCAATCTCGTGAGCGTAACGCCGGCCCGGATCGCCTGCACGGAGGCCGCCGCGCATCCAGCCGGGCTTGGCGAGACGACGGTCGCGGTCGCGGCGGCGAGCATGACGCCGGAGATGACGGCGACGACGAATCCGCTGGCCACCTGGCGCTACGGAAGCGTGAGGATCTCGTGCCCGGCCGGGGTCACGAGCAGGGTGTGCTCGAACTGCGCAGTGCGCTTGCGGTCCCTGGTGACGGCGGTCCAGTTGTCAGGCCACAGGTCGTAGTCGATCGTCCCGAGAGTCAGCATCGGCTCGATCGTGAAGGTCATCCCCGGCTCCATCACCAGGTCGGCGGCCGGATCGTCGAAGTGAGGCACGATCAGGCCCGAGTGGAAGGTAGTGCCGATGCCGTGCCCGGTGAAGTCCTTGACCACGCCGTAGCCGAATCGCTTCGCGTAGGACTCGATCACCCGGCCGATCACGTTGAGCGGGCGACCTGGCATGACCGCCTTGATGGCCCGCATGGTTGCCTCGCGGGTCCGCTCGACCAGGAGCCTGGATTCCTCGCTGACGTCGCCGGCCAGGAAGGTGGCATTGGTGTCACCGTGCACGCCGCCGATGAAGGCGGTGATGTCTATGTTGACGATGTCGCCGTCGTTGACCACGGTGTCGTCGGGAATGCCGTGGCAAATCACCTCATTGATCGAGGAGCACAGCGACTTCGGGTAGCCGCGGTACCCGAGGGTGCTCGGGTAGGCGCCGGCGCCGACCAGGAACTCATGCCCGATCTGATCGAGCTCGTCGGTGGTGATGCCGGGCTGGACGTGCTTGCCCACCTCGACTAGTGCCTGCGCCGCGATACGGCCTGCCACCCGCATGCGCTCGATAGTCTCGGCGTCCTTGACGTTCGGCTCGCCGATCTTCGGGTATTTCTTTCCTACATACTCCGGGCGCTCGATGTGCGCGGGAACCTGACGCTTCGGAGAAATCCGCCCGGGACGCAAAGTCGCCACCATGATCTGAGAGTCTAGTTCCCATGGACACTGAGCAGCACTGGTGGTACTGCCTGAAGCACCATACGGTCGAGTCAGATACTGTCTGCCCTGCCAAGGACCGGCTCGGCCCCTACCCGACCAGGGAAGCTGCCGAAAGAGCGCTGGAGACGGTGCGGAAGCGCAACGAGGACTGGGATGCGCAGGAAAGCTAGCCTGAAACTGGCGGCACTCGCTGAGTGAGGGGACAGGTGCGGTGGCTTCACAATGGTCAGGCCAGGGTCTTCCGCCGGTAGCGCGGGCCAGGCTCGCCGAAATCAAGCAGAGCGGCACCTGGAGCTCGGCGCTGAGCACGGGCGAGTTCGCCGCGATCAGGTCCGCAGGCTTCGAACCGGTTGGCCAGGTGCTCGGCGCTGCCGTCTACAACCTCGGCTACACCGGTTACGGATACGGCTATAGCTGCCCTAGCGCCCTGGGTTTCAGCAGTTACAGCAGGACGACGGCCTGGCAGCCTGGTTTCACGGCGATCTCAAGTTCCCGGCGATCCCCGTACGCGGGCCTTGCCCAGGGCATGTATGCCGCCAGGCGCAAGGCGATCGACCGGATGGTAGCCGAGTGCGCCGGCCTTGGCGGGCACGGCGTTGTCGGGGTGCGCCTCACCATCGGCCAGTTCCCCGCTGGCGGCCTTGAGTTCCACGCGATCGGCACTGCGGTCAGGGCGCCAGGTGCCGTCAGGCTGCGCCAGCCTTTCACCTCAGACCTCAGCGGCCAGGACTTCGCCAAGCTGATTTCCGACGGCGTCGTGCCTGTCGGCCTGGCGCTCGGGATCTCCATCGGCAGCAGGCACGACGACTGGATGACCAGGAGTCAGACGCGATGGGCGGCCGGGAATGTAGAGGTCAGCGGTTACACCGAACTGGTCGCCATGACAAGGCACGACGCAAGAAACGAGATCAGCAAGGACGTCAGGAGGCTCGGCGCGGAAGGCGTAGTTCTCCAGAGCATGGACCTTAGGATCGGCGAACGCGAATGCCCGGCCGCCGAAGGCGCCCGCGATCATATTGCCGAGGCGACTATTATTGGCACTGCGATCACTCATTTCGGACGTTCGAGCCGAAAGGCAGAGGGTCCGAGCCTTGCGATGCTGTCACTTGACCCCGAGCGGCGGCGGGCTGTCCGCCGTGGCATCAGTAACTGACTAATTGCGAGGTGGCGGTGCCTGCCAGGCAGCCTGATCAGAACCTCCCCGCCGCGGCGCGGGCCAGGATGGGCAAGATCAATGCCTCAGGCACCTGGTCGTCGGCACTGACCACGGACGAGTTCGCGGCCGTCAGATCGGTCGGCTTCGAGCCGGTCGGCCAGGTGCTCGGCGCGGCCGTCTACTACATCGGCTGGCCGGGCGACGAGGACTGCCCGAGCTACGGCGGCCGGTCAGACCTTTACGGTCAGCGCATGAACCGCGCGGTCTACACCGTGGTATCAGGATCGGGTTCAGCTTCGGCGCACGGACCGCTGGTGAACGCGCTGTACGCCGCCCGCAGGCGGGCGATAGACCGGATGTCCGCCGAGTGCGAGGCGCTCGGCGGCCACGGCGTCGTCGGCGTCAGGCTGGTGATGGGGGACTTTCCCGAGCAGGGCTACGAATTCCGCGCCATCGGCACCGCGGTCAGGGCACCGGGAGCGATCCGGCTGCCCGCTCCGTTCACCTCCGATATTTCCGGGCAGGAATTCGCCAAGCTGATCACGGCAGGATGGGTGCCGGTTTCCATGGCGCTCGGCATCTCCATCGGGGTCAGGCATGACGACTGGTTCACCAGGGGCCAGGCGTCGGCGGCGACCTGGAACACTGAGGTCAGCGGCTACACCGAGCTGGTGAACCGGACCAGGACCGATGCCAGGAACGAGTTGATGCTCGACGTCAGCCGGGTCAGCGGCGTTGGTGTCGTGATCAGCGAGAGCACGTTGACTATCGGGGAACAAGAATGCCGGGGCTTCGGCCAGGAGGGCCGTCGCGACCACTGGGCGCAGGCGACCATGGTCGGGACGGCGATCACGCCCTTCGCCAGCCCTGGCCGGCTTCGCAGGCCCCGTGTCGTGCCCGTGCTCTCGCTGGACCCTGAACGCAGGCGCGAGGCACGAAGTACCTTCGGATCGGACGAGCAGGACGGCGGTCAGCGTCTGCTCGCACCGGACGAGCAGGATAATGACCAAGACGGTGACGTGACCAAGGAGCAGCAATGACGCAGCAGTCGACCGATCCGGGCGCAAGCGGCATTCCACAGGATGCCATGAAGCGACTGGCAGAACTGCAGCCAGGAAAAGCCGGGTCCATCTTCACCTCCGACCTGACCGTCAACGAGTTCCTGCTGGTCAGGGAAGCAGGATTCCGCCCGCTAGGACTGGTGCTCGGCAGTTCCATTTACCATGTCGGCATCCAGATCGGCCGCTGGAACAAGAACCAGGAACTCGATGTCCTTTCCCAGGCGATGTACCACGCCAGGGAACTGGCGATGAGCCGGATGGAGGTCGAGGCCAAGACGCTCGGCGCGGACGGCGTCGTCGGCGTCAGGCTCGATGTGGAGCTGAAGGAGTTCGGCTCGGACATTGCCGAATTCATCGCGGTAGGTACGGCGGTCAAGGCCGAGCCGAACGCCGGCGGCGGCGGTGTCACCAACTGGCGCAATAACAAGGACCTTCCATTCACTTCCGACCTGTCAGGCCAGGACTTCTGGACCCTGATCAGGGCCGGCTATGCGCCGCTCGGCATGGTGATGGGTACCTGCGTATACCACATCGCACACCAGCGACTTGGCAATGTCCTCGGCAATATAGGGCGGAATGTCGAGATAGAGCAGTTCACCCAGGCTCTCTACGACGCTCGTGAACTGGCAATGAGCCGGATGCAGGCCGAGGCAGAGGCCCTGCACGCCGAGGGCATCGTCGGCGTGCAGCTCAGGCAGCACTCGCACACCTGGGGCGGCCACACCACCGAGTTCTTCGCGATCGGCACCGCCGTCCGGCCGTTGCGCGCCGACCACATCATCGAACGCCCGACCATGGTGCTCAGCCTGGACGCGTAGGTCACAGCATGGCGCGTAGGGCGATCATCTTGATCTGCTTCCTGAGGCTGGCTAGGTCGTCACCGGTCACGGTCAGGGGTGGATTAGTGCCGACGAGCACGGCCGTCAGGCGACCGTCAGGCTCCACGCGAAGATCCCAGCGCGGTGGTTCTGGCGTACTCATGCACAGCAGTATAGAGCACCCATAGCAGTGCTAGCACTTGGTGCTAGCTGAGGTTTACGAAAAGGATCATCTGCCTACGTTGAGCAGGTGTCCTTGATAGATCCGCTAGGTGGCCCGGAGGTCACCTATATTCGCGTCGCCAACCATCTCGCGGCACGAATCGAGGTTGGCGAGTTCACGCATAAGCTGCCCGCGGAACGGGCGCTGGCCGAGGAATATGGCGTCGCTTACCAGACCCTACGGCACGCGATGAAGGTTTTGCGTGAACGCGGCCTCATCATCACGCGGCAAGGTCGCGGCACGTTCGTCGTCAGGGCCGCCGGCCAGCCGGGCACCCAGTAGTGCCGCAGGCTAGTCAGCGGCAGGCCCGCTGATCGCGGCGAGCAGCCGGTTCAGCCTTCCGCGCAGCCCGGCATGACCAGGCGCCGCTGCCAGGCCAAGATCGCCGACGGCGAAGCTCACCAGGTGCGTGGCCGCATCGAACGAGATCGGCGCCACCTCTGGCGTGAGCACCAGCGACTCATGCGCCAGGTCGTCAAGCTCGGGATCACCCTGGTCAAGGGCGAAGAGCGCAGCCCCGGCCCGGCGAGCGTCGGCGATCCGCTCGAGCAGCGGCTCAGGTGCGGGGTCTGGGCTGACCACGAGCACCGTCTCTGCCCTGCCCGCTTGCTCGAGGCGCTCGATTCCGACCGAAAGGTGCGGGCGCGCGCCGTCCGGCGGCGACCATCTGATCAGCGTCGGCATCAGGCAGGGCAGGTCGGCGAGCCGGCTCTCGTCGGCGAGGTGCGCGGCCATGTGCCAGGGCTCGGCAGTGGGCGTGCCCACGATCAGCAGCCCTTGCGGCGTACGTGACTGCCGTCGGAGCGCGCCAGCGAAATGCCTCGTGCGCTCCAGCCACCCGGTCGGCGCGAGCACCGCGCGCAAAGCTTCTACCTGAGCTGATTGCACCCGTCTATGCTCGCAGAAACCTGGCCGCGGCCGCATCATGACCTCGCAAGCTCCCGCTTTTGCTGGCTTGGTGGCCGGGCGGGGAGGCGGGAGCGGAGCGGACCGTAAGGTGTGCGAGTCTAGCGATGTCAATTCCGCCAGTTCCGGAGGCAGCGAAATGAGCCGCGCGCATGTCGGGTACGCAGCGATGCTTGAGCAGTTCAGGCCGATCGAGGTTACCGAGTACACGGTCGCCGCCGAGGCGGCCGGCTTCACCGGGGTCATGGCGGCCGACCACTTCCAGCCGTGGGTGCCGAGCCAGGGCCAGGCACCGTTTGTCTGGAATGTGCTTACGGCGATGGGGGAGCGCACCACCGGTGATCTCGGTCCCGGAGTGACCTGCCCTTCCTTCCGGTTCCACCCGGCGATCGTGGCCCAGGCCTCGGCCACCTTGGCGGCGATGTACCCGGGCAGGCACTGGCTCGGGCTTGGCTCAGGCGAAGCGCTGAACGAGCACGTGGTCGGCGGGTACTGGCCAGAGGCACCGGAGCGGCTCGAGCGGATGTGGGAAGCCGTCGAGCTGATACAGAAGCTGTTCAGCGGCAAGGACGTGAAGCACCGCGGCGAGCACTTCCGGATGGAGACCTGCAGGCTCTGGACCCTGCCTGACTCCCCGCCGCCGATCTACATCGCGACCGCCGGCCCGGTCACCGCGCGGCGGGCCGGACGGCTCACCGATGGCATCATCACCCCGGGAGCCCCGGCCGAGAAGATCTCTAGTCTGCTTCAAAGGTTCGACACCGGGGCAAAAGAGGCTGGCAGGGACACGGCCGGCCAGGTCAAGATCGTGCAGCTGCACCTATCCTGGGCGCCAACGGACGAGCAGGCGCTGGCCAATGCTGTCAGCGAATGGCCGAACGGCGGCATGAAGTTCGCCAAGCAAGACATCAAGTCGCCGTTCGACTTCGAGCAGATGGCCAAGCTGGTCCGGCCCGAGGACTTCGAGGGCAGGATGCTGATTTCTGCCGACCTCGAGGCGCACCGAGCCGACATCCAGCGCTACCTTGACCTCGGCATCGACCGGATCTACCTGCACAATGTGGGCCGTAACCAGCTTGAGTGGATCGGGGCCTTCGGCCGCGAGGTGCTGCCGAAGCTGACCGCGTAGCGCCTGGGCCAGGTCAGCGGTAGCTGTACTCAGGCGACGGGTAAGTGCCGGCCGTCACCTCGCTGGCGAAGTCCTGAGCCGCGCGCTTGAGCAGGCCGGCCGCGTCCGCGTAGCGCTTGGCGAACTTGGGCACGGTCGGCGTCAGCCCTGCCATGTCTTGCCACACGAGCACCTGAGCGTCGCAGCCGGGTCCGGCGCCGATGCCTATCGTCGGGATCGCGATGGCGGCAGTCACCTGTGCGGCCAGTTCGGCAGGCACGCACTCGAGCACGCAGGCGAAGGCTCCCGCCTCCTGAAGCGACTTGGCGTCCTGAAGCAGCCGCTGGCCGTCCTCGCCGCGCCCCTGTACCCGGTAGCCGCCGAACGCGTGCACCGACTGCGGTGTGAGACCGAGATGTGCCATGACCGGCACGCCGGCGGTGACGAGTTCCTCGACCGTGCGCACGACGCGATGCCCGCCCTCGAGCTTGACCGCATGGGCGCCGGTCTCCTTGAGGAACCTGGCCGCGGTCTCCACGGCGGCCTGCACACTGGCCTGGTAAGAGCCGAACGGCAGATCAGCGACGACCAGGGCGCGGCGCGATCCGCGCACCACCGCCGCCGTCAGCGGGATTAGCTCATCCACCGTGACCGGAATGGTGGTTTCGTGCCCGTAGACCACCATCGCGGCGGAGTCACCGACGAGGAGGACGGGTATCCCCGCTTCGTCGAACACCTGCGCGGTGAGCGCGTCATACGCGGTGAGCATCGGCCACTTCTCGCCCCGCGCCTTAGCCGCCGCCAGGTCCCTGATCGTGACCCTGCGGTGAGCAGTCCCGCCGTAAAGTGCTTCTGGCTGTGCCGGTGCTGGCTGGCCCTGTGCTGGCAGCATTGTTCCTCCGTGCCTCGTGGCGCCACTGTGGCGTCCCCGGACGCATCGATCATGACACGAACAACGGCCAGGGGATAGATGTCCTTTCCCCGTGGTTGGGCCGCCTGCCCTGACCAGGGCGTCAGCCATCAGCATGAACTGGCCGCCGGAGCGGGCGATGAGGCCGCAGTCTCGGCTGTCCCCGAGTTCGTAGCAAGTCATGGCAGGAGAATCGTTCCGGCAGGCGTTCGATGAGCATATGAGCGCTGGTCAGCTCGGCCAGCACTTGACGGGCACTGGCGCCAGGCAACTCGGCTAGGTCGGCTGCGGCCTGAATAGAGATGTCAGGACCTGGATGGACGCAAAGCAGCCTGAACATCAGTGCTGCGGCCGGGCTCAGGCCCCGATAGGACCACCAGAACAGGTTTCGCAGCGCAGTGCGCAGGTCGGCACCGGTTTCCAGCACATCGAGCCGGTGCCGCGGGTTGGCGGTCTGGGCGGCTAGATCCGCGAGCGTAAGTCCGCGCATCTCCGCGAGTTGGGCGGCCACCCGGAGCGCGAACGGCAGCCGGCCGCAATGGTCGGCAAGTTCCGCCCCGGCGGCCAGGTCGCCGTCCTGGCTGCGGCTCATCAGGTCAAAGGGCAGCTCGGCTCCGTCATTCCGAGCGAGCGCAAGAGCGAGGCCAGCGCGCCAGCCCCCGCGTCCGATGAACTGCCGAACCTGCCCGGGCAACTGATTCGGAACGCCCGTTCGGGCAACTGGCTGAGTTCGCCGGTCGCCAGGTCGAGCAGGCGGCAGGCCCGCCTCGCCGCCGACCAGCCGCCGGCCCGCCGACGAGACGAAATCCGCGTGTTCATCGCCCGTCAGGCCGGGCGCTTCGGCCAGACGGCGCACCGTCTGCGGATGCGGCCACAATGCCCGGCCGCTTTCCAGGTTGCTGATGGCACGGATGCTGAGCCCTGCACGCTCGGCCAGTTCGTGCTGAGAGAGGCTGGCCGACCGGCGGAGGTACTGGAGTTGCCGGGCGAACAGAAGACCATCTCCAGCCGCGCCGCTGCCCATCAATTTCTCATTGGTCGCTCAGTCACCAGTAGCCACGAACCAAGTTGACGGATACCAGTATCGGTGCCCGGTGTGCCATTGGCGTGCAATTTCGGTGCACCAGCGGTGTGGCAGCCGCATGACCAAGCGGAACACGCTAAAAGCGCGGATAGCCGAGCTTGACGTGTAGTTCGTTGATCGCCGCGCGCAGCGGAGACGGCAGCCGGTCGAGCGGGTAGCGCGGCGGCGGCTGGCGAGGGCCGGGCTCATGATCGCTTTCCGATGGCGGTGCGGCGCTTGGAGCGGTGAGGCCGAGAAACGACCACACAGCCGTCATCTGCGCCTGCGCGTCTGAGTCCAGGTCTTCCCGCCGCAAGCGCAGCGAAGACCGAGGATTGGCGAGCTGGAAGTCCAGAAGTGCCTGGGTGGATTCCGCCCACTGAGTACAGACGAAGGTGAAGGCGCTGTCCTGCGCGGCAGGGGAGTCCGGCCAGGGACTTTCATCCGCGAATGCCCGAGGAAAAGCCCGCATGGCCGCCGTGAGCACCGCATCGCAGCGGCGGTGCAGGCAAATAATACTCGTCTCGGGGAACACCTTAAGGAATGTGCCGGCCGCACCGATGCCGCTGATGGCGGTTTCGCACCAGCGGGAGGCGCCAGAGGTCGCGGTGCGGGCAGCGGCCATCGATGTCACCAGTGCCCGTATCGACGACGTGGCAAGTGCGGTGAGCTCGGCTCGTCTCTCGATCTGCCGCCAGGTCGATGCCACTGACTCGCACATCGGCAGCAGTCCGGTGCGTGCCGTGCAGGAAATCGCGGCCGAACTGGCGAGATTGTCCCTCAAGACCTCAGCGCCCGAGTGCGGGAGTGTCAGCACGATGATCGGTGCTCTGCTTGCTGCGGTCGTCATGACTCGATCAGCCCGGTTGCCAGCAAGTCGCGCCAAGCAGCTGCGACACCATCGTCATCCGTCGGTGAACCTCCGTCCGCATAATCGGCAGGCCCGCTTCGATGGGTTCGGACCCGGTCGCCCCTGACTCATCGCGAGCCTCGCCTGCCGCAGCCTCTGGCCGGTAGCGCAGCTCGTTCCGACGGAGCGCCACGCCGAGATTGACCTCGCCGTCCAGTACTCGCCGCCAGGTGCCGGCCGAGCCGAGAAGCTCCCAGGACTGGCTCAGCGGCCGCCCGGCGTCGGTCGCGAAAGGATCGATGATCTCGGCGGCGCCTTCGGACGGGTCCACCGCGATCAGCGCCGGGCGTTCGATCCGCGACTGTGACTCGTCAGGAAAGACAGCCAGGCGGAAGGCATCGGCGGTCCTCGCGCGCTGGCCCGCCGCGATCAGCGACCGATCGCCGAGCGCAGCGCCGATCCGCTCCCGCAGCGCTCCTGCCACCAGCGCGGTCTCGCCGCCGCCTGTCCCAGGCCCGACGGGCCGCTGAATCCGGCCGGGCGCGCCACCCGCCATCGGCAGACGGACGTCCGGTGGCGGCGCGCCAACGCCCCAGGCTTCGGGAAACACAGGAAGATAGCCGAGCCGCGACGACAGCTCGTTAATGGCCTCGACGATCGGCTGGCTGATCAGGTTCGCCGGGACCGTCCACCCCCGGCCGACCGAGTCGCTGCTTATTTCGCTCGTGTACCAGATCTTGTAATCACCGGCACCCAGGTTCTCAGGCTCGGACCGGAAGCATCGCGCCACGATGAGCCAGGGCGAGGACGCTGTTGCCCGGGCTCGCGGCGATATAGGAGTCGAAGCCGTAACCGATCAGCCCCCACGGGCACGCCTCAAGGCCGGAGGCGATGACATCCATCGGGTGCCGGTACAAGCAGATGAACTTTGCCTGCGGATAAAGCTGGAGCAATAGTTTCGCGTACGGGGCGCTGCCTAGGCTCTTGTCGCAGAACCAGGTCTTGCCAAGGCGCCCCAGGTGCGCCGACGTAATGAGACTGACCGACGCCCGCAGTCCGTCTAAGACCTCACCTGGCAGCAGCGGAAGCTCGGCCGGCGGCCGGCGATCGGGACTGGGATGGCCGGTCGCCAGCGACCAGGTGTTCACCAGTTCATGGCAGAGGACCGGAATGTTCGTCTCGCCTGGGCAGGCGACGTCCTGGTGAGCGTCGAGGAGGAACCGCAGCAGCGTGGAGCCGGTCCGCGCCTCGCACAGGACGAAGAGCGGATCCGGCTTGTCTAGCGCTGCCTCACTGAGCGACACTAGAGTCCCGGTTCCCAGGGATGTAAGTGGTGGCGTAGTACTGGCACCAGCAGTACCTTTCAAGCACAAAAAACCCGGACGGGTATTGCGGGCTTGGAGGTACGGGCGTGACTTGCCCTGTGGGCTTGGCGAAGACCGACTGAACTGGGACAACAGCCGTCCGGACCCCGAGGGGCTAGCAGGGTTGGCCTGGGTTGGCGGCAGCAATGTCCGCTTCGGAACCAGTCCCGATCCGAAGCAAGCAGCGGGCGCGTTCCCGTAGTTCGTCCGCCGCATCGAGATTGTCACCTCGAGTGGTCGTCTGGATGAGTTCGGCGAGGACAGTCAGCTCCGCAAAGCGGCCTTCCGGCGTGTCCAGAGTCGCCGCGAACTCGATCCGCACTCGTGCCTCCGTCTCGGGCGCGAACATAGTGTGCGTGGCCAGCAGCGCCGCGTCATAGCCGAACGGCGCTCGGCCCCAGCCTTCCCAGTCGAGCACGACAGGTCCGTCTGTTGTGAGATTGGCCCAGTGGCAATCGCCGTGCGCGGTTGCCCAACGGGCGGGCACGGTCGGCACGTTCGGCGCCTCAAGGTAGGTGGGAAGAGCGCGATCGAGATAGCTCTGTGAGAGCGTGACACGGTCGGTGTCAACGTCGCCGATCGCGGCGAGGGTCACGCGCAGAGACCGCCACCACTCGTCGGGAAGGTCCAGCTCTCGGCGGAGGAACGGGTCAGTGGAGCACACCGGGCCGTCCGCGAACTCGGTCAGCTCGGCGCGGTAGTCGAAGGTCCCTTGAGTCCAGTCATGCCACGCGAGCAGCTTGGGCCGACGCACTGAGGCGGGAATGAACTGTGACGCAGTGAGCGTGCCGTCCCAGATCCGACCGTTGCCCTTGGCAATTGGCGCCGCCTGCACGCGCAGCCAGGCGCGCCCCTGCTCGGTGGCGACTTCACACCCGACCGTGCGGCCACGCCAGCCCCAGATGAAGCGGTCGCCTGTCGGGTGCACGGCGAACCCAAACGCGGCGAAGTCGCAGGCTTCGAGCATGCGTGCTTCGGTGCGGAATTCAGGCGGCGAGAACATCGATGAACTTTCGAGCGGCGGAACGGCTGACCTTGGTCGCAAGAGCACGATGGGCGTCCTTCCAGTGTGCCGTGTTGCTGGTGGAGATCAGTACGCGATCGATACCCGGCGCGCCGGTGAGGACGGCGAGCGCCGCTTGCGCCGGACTCAGTCCGGGGGCGATGAGCTCGGCGAGTTCCTGATCGATGAGGGACGGCAATTCCCCGCCGTGTAACGGTGCTGAGACGAACGTGCGCAACCCTGCGGCCGCTGCGTCGGCCAAGGGTCCACGGCCGTCGAGAGCAGCAGCAAGGGGGTCGCTGTTGACGAGGCTGACCGGCAGTTGCACCGCGTTGAGATGGTGAGTGTGTCCGCCTGCCGCACGGGTGGCGCAGTCGAACAGGTCGGCCACGGTGAACGCACCTTCGGCGAAACCGGTCCATGTGGCGACGCCGTAGCCGCCGATGATGCGATCACAGGCGGCTGCCTCTAAGGCGGCGAATGCCGTGATCAGGGCGGCCCTTAGGTCGGAGCGATCCGTGTGGCACTGGTCCGGGTTGTGCAGGAACATCACATCGAGATAGGTCCGGCCGAGATCGCGGCGTGAGCGATCGGTCTGCCAGCGAACGTAGTCCGCCTTGATGCTGTGGCCGCTGGCGGCAGCTTCGGAGTCGATGACCCCAGCCGCCAAGGCGTCGGCTGCCAGCGCGCGAGGAAGACAGCCAACCTTTGTTGAGATCGCGATTTCAGGGTGCGCGGTCAGGATGGGGGCAAGTTCGGTGTGGGCAGCGCCGTGGGCATAGTTCGGGGCGGTGTCGATCCACACACATCCGGCTTCTGCGATTGCCGGGGCGGCGATGGGAATGTGGGGCACGCGGTGCGTACCCCACCCGAGGCCTGCGTTCATGCGGCGTGGCCAATCGTGGCTACCTGATGGCGAACCAGCTCAGTTGCCAGATTGGCGATGTCGGGAACGGGCAGTCCGGAGATGTCGGCGAGGTCGGACAGGCTCCTCGGCCTACCGTCGATCAGCGTCGTAAGGGCGTGGTACGTCGCCGGGTCGAGTTCCCACCTCTCCCCGCCAGCCCTCAGAATCACCGTGTCCTCGGTACGTTCCAGGTGGGCGCGTGGTGTAGTCAGACGCAGGGTCGCTGCGGGGTCGTTTGGAACCTCGGTGACGTGCGGCAGACTGGAGACGGACCTGCCGGGATCGGTCACGTCGCGGTGGTCGAAGAACCGACGGAGCACGTCCTCATCGTCCATTGCGGCCGCGATGTCGTCGGCAAGCCGGATATCGGAATGTGACATTAGTGTGCGCGGGCTGTTAACTACCTGGGATCACCCGCTTTTAGCGTCCGGTACAAGGCCATGATGTCGCGGGCGATGCCCTCATGGGTTCGCTGGATGTTGGTCAATCCGGGGCTGCTGTTGCCCTCGATCACCACTGGGCCGCGATCCGACAAGCCTATGTCCCAGCCGATGTACACGGTTCTTGGCAGCAGCGGGGCCGCTGCCTCGGCGAGCCTTACCGCGGCTGGCAGTTGAGGTACTCGCATGTGGGCGAAGGGCGTGCCGGTCACAGGGTCGCTCTCGCGGACCCGCATCGTCTCATCGTAGGCGTAGCGGCCCATCTGGCCAGTAGCTTCGTCTACGCCCACGTACAGGCCACCGGAGTGCGCGTTGTCGGTCACCTGGGTGGATTCCGCTTGCAGTTTCTGCACGACATACCTGGCTTCCGGGCCGCCCGTTCCCCGTGCCATGGTGATAACCCGTAGGGTCCTCAGCGGCATGCCGCCTGCCCCCTCGATGAGCTCCTCCAGTATCCAGTCGCCCCACCGATGGCGGTAGCCGACAAGATCGAAGGGCTGGCCGTCGCCGCCCATGACCGTGCCCCCTGAGAGCCGAAGCCTCATGACCCCAGCACCGCCGCTGGAGTACCTCGCTGGCTTGATGATCACATCGCAGTCGGGCGCGGAGTCGTCGATGGCATCCACGCCATGCGCCCGCCAGCCCAGCAGTGCTGGCTTCGCTATGCCGCCCCCGGCCAGAGCGTGGCTGAGCGTCACGGCCACGTCGTAGAGGCGGTACCTGAAGTAGTGGAACGGCAGGCATCGCCACCGGGCCGTCAGGACCAGCAGTTCCCACCCGACCATCGGCCAGGGTTTCCTCGGCGAGTGGCGGCGGAACGCGGGCCAGTACGCGACGCGCATCCGTCCTACCTGATACGCGAGCCAGCGCGGAAGCAGCAGCCTGGACGCCAGCCGATGAAGACGCCGATCGGCCAGGGCCGACGCCAGGTTGAAATTCACCAGGACAGCGTCATCATGATGTCGGATGGGTGAATCGCCAATCCGCCCTCCGTCCGCATGCCCGGCAGCACAGCGTGACAAGCGGCGGCTGAGTCACACCGCACCCGCCGACGCCGGATAGCAGCAATCTAGGCCGACTGCCTGCTCAGGTGAAGACCTGGCGAGCAGTCCGCGATGCTCGCCCCCGCCGCTGGCGCTGTCGGCGCTGACCCGGCGCAAGCGACTACCCTGGGACGCGTCGCGTTTCTTCGAACATGGAAAGGACGGTCGTGACGGCCGCTGGTATCGAATCCGCCGCGCATAGCGCGAAGATTCGGCTCTTCAACTCCCTGGGGCGCCAGGTAACAGACTTCCGTCCCGCGACGCCCGGCCAGGTGAGGATGTACTCGTGCGGCCCGACGGTCTACTCCGACCCGCACCTGGGGAACATGCGGGCATACGTTTTCAGCGACACGCTGCGCCGGATGCTGGAGTGGAAGGGATTCGCCGTCACCCAGGTCGTGAACATCACCGATGTCGGCCACGCGGTCGGCGATGGCGACGAGGGCGAGGACAAGGTCGAGGTCGCCGCACGCGCCGAGCGGCGGTCGGTGCGGGAGGTCACCGACCATTACACGGCGATGTTCATGGCGGACATGGAAGCCCTCAACGTGCTCAGGGCGCATCACTACCCGCGGGCATCGGACTACGTGCCGAAGATGATCGACTTCGCGGTCAAGCTGGACGCCGGCGGCCACACTTACCAGATCGCCTCCGGGCTGTACTTCGACACCACCACCTCACCCGGCTACGGTCGGCTGGCGCTGATCCCGCAAGTCGGCCAGCAGGCGGGGAAGCGGGTCAGCGCCGATGAGAAGCGATCGCCGGCGGACTTCGCGATCTGGCGTGCCGATCCGGCCGGCCAGCGCCGGATCATGCGCTGGGATTCACCGTGGGGGCCGGGGGTGCCCGGCTGGCACCTGGAGTGCTCGGTGATGAGCATCGACTTGCTCGGGCCGCATTTCGACATCCATACCGGCGGGGTTGATCACCGGGAGTTGCATCACGTCAACGAGATCGCCCAGTCCGAGGCGTTCCTTGATGACGGGCAGGACTGGGTCCCGCTGTGGATGCACAACGAGTTCCTGCTCTCCGGAGGCGCGAAGCTCTCGAAGTCGGCAGGCCGGATGCCCACCATCCGGGACCTGGCGGCGGCCGGGGTGCCGCCGCTGGCGTTCCGGTACTTCTTGCTGACCGCGCATTACGCGAGCCAGCTCGAACTGACCGATGACGGGCTTGAAGCGGCCGCCTCCGCGCTGCGGCGCCTACGCGGGCGCGCCGAAGCGCTGGGGCCGATTCCTGCCGCCGCGACGCTCGCCGGGGCTCGCGGCCTGGTCTCCAGGGCCGGGGCGGTGAGGCTGGAGCAGATCGACGCGGCGGCGAGCGAGGACCTGAACACGCCGCGGGTGCTGGCCGAAGTGCAGGCCGCCCTGCGTGACCCGGAACTGTCAGATGATGACAAGGCAGTCCTTGTCGCGGTCGCCGACCAGCTCCTGGGGCTGCGGCTTGCCGATCCGCCGGAAGAGCCGGCCCGCGCTGGCCGTGCCGTTGACGAGGTGGCGGTCGAGTCGCTGGTCCAGGCCCGCGAGCAGGCCCGGAAAACACGTGACTGGGGGGAAGCGGACAGGCTGCGCGATGAGCTTGCTGCAATGGGCGTCACTGTCGCCGATACCCTGGAAGGGCCGAGATGGAGCCTCGCCTGACGGCTCACGCGGTAGCCGCGGCAACCCCGATCATCGAGGCGAAGATCTGCCTGAGTTCGGCGAACGGCCGTCCCTCGGCCTCGGCGGCGAGCATCGCGCGCTCGATCTCGCCGATTGCCGGGTCGGCGAACTCCCAGCGCGGCATGGGCCAGTCGACGGTGAGCAGGCCCCGCTGCCGGTAGTGGTGGTACAGGGGCGTGCCGGGATAGGCGATCAGGCGGTTGAGGAAGAAGAACGCGCTCTCGATGTCGCAGGAGTCGATCAGCTCCAGCGCGTCGGTCAGCTCGGGCTTGGTGGTCTCAGCGTGGTAGGTGATGATGCCGGGTACGACGTCAATACCCAGTTCGCGCGTCATCGCGAGCTGGCTGTGGATGTAATCGCGGCGGTCGGCGGTCCGGGTGTAGCGCTTGTTGTAGGCGGCCAGTTGGTCAGGGCTGGAGGTCTCCACCCCGACGAATACCCGCCGCAGGCCGGCCGTGCGCAAGAGGGCGAGCACTTCGCGGTCTAGCGAGTCGACCCGCAGGTCGATCATGAAGGTCAGGTCCAGCCTCGCGGCGATCAGCCGGCGGGCGAAGTCAGCCGCCCGTTCCCGCGATTCCGGGTTCTTGCTGAGGAACAGGTCATCTGTGACCGTGAGGTGCCGGATACGGTGCCGGCCAGTCAGATCCTGGATCTCGGCGAGCACGTTGTCCAGTGACTTCTGCCGGTGCCGCTGCGCGCCTGCCAGCAGCGACGCGGTCGCCCCGGTGGTGCAGTAGGTGCAGCGGTAGGGGCAGCCGCGTGAGGTGAAGACTGCCGGGCTCAGGCCGGCCGCCATCACCAGCGGCAGGTCGGCGCGGATCGGCCAGGGAAGCTGGTCGAAATCAAGCACCTGAGCCGGCTGAAACGGCTCGCCTCTGCGCGCCATTCCGGGAATTGGCTGAGGCCAGCGGTCATCGAGCACGGCCAGGCAAAGCTCCGCGAAGGAGTTCTCGGCCTCGCCGCACGCGAGGACATCGAACTCAGTGTGCTCGTCTAGCACCCGCTCGTGGTTGAGGGTCGCGAAGTCGTGGCCCAGCACAGTGACACAGCCGGGCCAGCGGCGCTTGACCAGGCCCGCGAGGTGGAGGTTCTCGGTGAACACCTGGGCCGGGCCGGTGAATCCGATCACTTCCGGCGATCCGTGGCGGGCCGCTGCGTGAGTAATGGCCTGCCACGTCTGCTCGACGCTGCGGTGGAAGAGGACCTGCCCGTTGACAATGTGGACCGCGATGCCGCGATCGGCGCAGGATGCGGCGAGCGAGCCGAGGCCCAGGTGCTCACCGGGCAGCGACCAGAAGCCGTTCTCTCCTACCTGGCGGCGGCTGAGTTCGAAGTAGGCGAGCTTGCCCTGGGCGCGGAACTTCGGCATGTGATAGAGCGATGGCGGGTTGACCAGGAATATCGACATGGGCTGCTCCGGTTCTAGGTGCTGTCCTCAAGGGCGTGATTGGCGCGGTTCCACGCGGGGTCCATGAGCCGGGCGTCGTATTCGACGCCGGCGCCTACAGCCCTGTCTGCCGCTGTCGTGCTGAGCAGTTGCTTGTCGGTGAAAACCCGCGTCATCGCGTAGGCGTAGACATCGGCGGGCCAGTCGGGAAACCTGTGCGCCGCGATCTCTTTGACTTCGCGGAGCAAGATGGCAAGCTCGCCTTGCAGCAGCGCGCATCCCGCCTCGTCCGTGGCCGGTGAGTGCAGCAGCGCGAGGACCCTGTTGTAGGTCCAGCCTGGCAGCCACAGCTCGCGGTCCAGCAGCGCCTCGACGGCCAGCAGCCGCCATTTCGGGCCAGGCGGCCAGATCCCCGACAGGAACAGCAAGACATCCAGTGCTTCGGAGCAGACGCGCGCGATCATGTCCCGTGCGACGTCCGCGCGTCCGCGTGCCAGGCACACGCGGACGCCGTCGCTGGCCATGACCCGGCCACGCGAGAGCAGCCGCACGGCCGCGTCGAACGCTCGTCCCTCCCTTCCGGCGGTCTTGGCCCGCACCAGGGACGCCAGCAGCCCGGACGGGTCGTGGACGATCTCCAGCGTGTCGCCGTAAGCGCTGCACTTCTCGTTGTCCCACACGATGTGCGGCTGCGACTCGTACTCGTAAATGTGCTGGTGGATGTTGAACTCGACTCGGGAATCCGGTTCGACGAACTTGAAGTTCGGAAGCCATCCGGGCAGCAGCCGCTGCGCTGCGGCGAGGGCGTCAGCAGCCGGGAGCCGGAGCGACTCCGGCGGAATCTCGCAGCTAAGCAGAACTGTTATGTCAATGTCGGAGTATCCGTCGGCGAAGGTACGGATGCCCGGCTCAGCCAGGCCGCCGAGCAGGCCCAGCCCGATAACCGCTGACTTTCCGCGCAGCCGGTCCAGCAGTGGCTGAGCGGTAGCGCGAAGTAACGGGGCCTGGTCATGCGTGGCCAGAAGCAGGCCGACCGGTATGCGCCAGACAGGCTCCGACGGCGCGAGCATCATCGATCTCACTCCGAAGACAGGTAGGCATCGCGGACAGCCAGTGCGGCGGTCCGGGCATCATCGGTGGAGACTCCGCGGTGAAAGACCGCTCGGACGCGGGTCGGGGTAAACCGGAAGACCAGGACCCTGTCTGCGCGGCACTTTTCAAAGAACAGCGCCGAGTCCGGCACGTCGAACATGACGATGTTGGTCTCCTGTAGCACATGCAGGCCCGGCAGTTCGGCCCGCAGCGATTGCGCGAACAGCGCGGCGTTCGCGCAATCCCGCGCCGGATCGGCGGCGTTGACATCCAGCGCCCGAAGCGCGGCGGACGCGAGTGGCCCAGGCCGCACCCACGCGCCGCCGAGCATGCGTCGCATATCGCGCATCTCCTCGCGGCGGCCATCGCGCATCAAGAGCATCGCGCCGCAGGGCGCGCCGATCCCCTTAACCAGGGACACGGCCAGGCCGTCATACAAATCGCCGTAGGCGCGCCAGGGAACGGCCTGCACGACGTTGGCGTACCAGATCCGCGCCCCGTCGCAATAGAGCCCCACGCCTCGCCGCGCCAGCCGATCGGTGAGCTGCCGGAGCGCATCGAACTCCTGGGGGGCGCCGCCGCAGGCGGCGTGCGTGTCCTCGACGCAGACGAGCCGGGTCGGCATGGTGGTGTTCTCCAGCACGCTCAGCAGTGGCTCGACTCCCAGCAGATTGAGGCGACCATCGGCTGAGGTGAATGTGCGGGTCTGGGTCGACCACAGCCTGGCCGAGAGCCCGTACTCGGAGCGCACGATATGCGCGTCGGCGTCGGCGAGGATTTCGGTTCCCGGCCCGGCCAGCAGCCCGATCGCCATCGCGTTGGCCATCCGCCCGGTTGGGACGAACAACGCCGATGCCATCCCGAACATCTCCGACATGCGTGCTTCCAGTTCGTGGCCGGCCGCGTCGTCATCGTAGGAATCGCTGCCCTCAGGAGCCTGGCAGAGCGCGGCGCGCACCTCCGGGTGCAACGGTGCCACCGCCTCAGACCTCAAGTCGATGAGCCCGCTGCCTGGCGTGGCCGGGAAGGCGACAGAACTCGATGGCCTGGCAAGCCCGGTCGCAGTGCTCACACTGGCTCCCCTTCTTGGGTATGGCAGCCGCAGCGGCTGTCTACGATCCTAGATTCGGCGGCCTGCTAGTCACTCCCAGCGCCAGGAGCATGTGGTTCCCAGCGCCAGGAACTATCTGACCTGCGGCGATGCCTGACAGGAGCCTGACATTGTCCTACTCGGAAGCCATGTGCCGGGGACGCGAACCCCGCCCAGTTGAAGTACTGGACCGCCGCGTGGCTGGAGCGGATCAAGGACCTGTACGCCGCCCGCGAGGAACTCACGGCCGCAGGGAACGGCGCCGCCGCCCCCGCGCCGCGGGACAAGACGGCCGCCGCCGCGCGGCCGGACGCCGCGCTCACCGCGATCGACCAGGCGCGGAAGGAGCAGATGACCGCCCCCGGCCTGCAAGAACCCGCGAAGAAAGCCCTTGCCGCCCTGGACCGCGAATGGGGCGGCCTGACCGCGCACCGCGACTACCCGATGATCGGCCTCGATAACAACGCCGCCGAGAGAATGATCCGCGGCCCCGTTGTGACCAGGAAGAACGCCGGCGGCTCCCGCAACGGGGACACCGCCCGGAACGCCACCGTGATCTGGACCGCCACCGCCACCGCCCAGATGGCCGGCCTGAACTTCCTGACCTGGCTCACCGCCTACCTCGACGAATACGGCCGCAACGACGGGAAACCCCTCGCCGGCCCGGACCTGGAACGCTTCCTGCCCTGGAACGCCAGCCCCGGCGACCTCCGCACCTGGGCACAGCCACCGCCATCACCCGGATAAACCAGCGGCGAACACACCCGCACCAGCATGGCCACCGAACCGGCCACGCCGGCTATCAGCATGCCAATTCCCAGGACTTCCGAGTACTTACCCCGGATCTTCAGGCGAAGACCAAGCGTGACCGATGCTTCCGAAAGAAGGAGATTCAATACCCATTGATGCGACTACGGATCATGACCCTACTGTGATGTGACGGAGGTCACATCCGGCCGGAATTTCGAACCTTCCCGAACGTGCGCGAACCAGCGCGGCCCTCGCTCGGGAGGAATGACGAGAAACGACGAGACATCGCGGAGGGTGATCTTCCGAATTGCATCTTGTGTGCCCCGAACTCGGGGTTTACCGTGATGTATCCGGGCTTCCCGCCCGTTCTTCCTTTCCGCCTATACCCGACATGAGAGGAGATAGCGCCAATCCGTGAGATCGGCTATCGATCCGGTAAGGTCAGCGCACTCAAACGACCCGGTCGCGCCGGTCGGCCCTGAGGCAGGCCTGGCCGGTGAGCCAGGCCGGGCCGATGAGCGCGACACCGGGCCAGGTCATGCCTGACGCTGAAATCAAGGACCGCCGCGCTGCGACTCCCGCCAGCCTGATCAGCCCGTGCGTTCTACCCGATAACCTATGACCAGAATGTCGTAGCCGTATGGCAACTCGCACAGGGGCTAACCGCCGGATGACCACCCTCCACGCACCGCAGGAACGCCGCAGCCGGGCGGGACGTCCAAGGAGCATGCAGGCTGAGCGGGCGATCATCGACGCGGCTCTGGACGAGTTCGCCGCGGCTGGGCCGCAAGGGCTGGCCATCGAGAAGGTCGCGGCCAAGGCAGGGGTCGGCAAGGCCACTATCTACCGGCGCTGGCCAGGTAAGGAAGATCTCCTGCTCGACGCGATCTCGGCGATGCGCACCGAGTTGCCTGAGCCCAAGGGCGAGTCGGTCAGGGAGGACCTGGCCGCCTTGCTTGACGCGATGAGCCGCGAGTCAGGGGAGCCGCGCTTGGCCAGGCAGTTCGCGTTGCTCCTCGGTGACGGCGGCGCCTATCCGCGACTGCTTGAACGCTACCTGGAAACAGTGGTCGAACCCCGTCGCCAGAGCGTGCGCAACGTGCTCAGGCGCGGCGTGGCCACCGGGGAACTGCGCGAGGAGACCAATATCGAGGTCACCATCGACATGCTGACCGGCGCCGTGCTCGCCAGGCCAAGGCACGGCGGACGGGATCGTACCGACCGCGGTTACGCCCGCCACGTTGTCGATGAACTGCTGATCGGGCTGGCTTCACGGTAGGTTCGGTTCATGCGACTGACGAAACTGGGCCATTCCTGCGTCCGCCTGGAAAAGGACGGAGCGCACCTTGTCATCGACCCTGGTATCTGGAGTGGCACCGCGCCGCTCGCCGACGCCGATGCCGTACTGATCACTCACGTGCACGCTGACCACCTCGACACCGACATCGTGCGATCCGCGCTCGACAGCCATGGCGGGCTGGAGTTGTGGACAACGCCCGACGTCGCCGAGCAGCTTTCCGGCTATGGTCACCGGGTGCATGCCGTGCATCACGGCGACGCGTTCACCGCGGCAGGCTTCGACGTCCATGTCTATGGTGCTGAGCACGCCAGGATCCATCAGGAGATGCCCACCGTGCCGAACGTCGGCTTCATGATCGACGGTAACGTCTTCCACCCCGGCGACGCTTTCACCGTTCCTGACGAGCAGGTCAGGACGCTGCTGCTCCCGATCAGCGCGCCCTGGCTGAAGACCGCGGAAATGATCGACTACGCTCGCGCGGTACGCCCGCAGGTCAGTCACGGCATCCATGACGAGCTGCTGAACGCCAACGGCGTGGCGCTCATCGAGCGGCTGGCGGGCGCGCTGATGGGTGAAGCGGGACCCTATGTGCGGCTTGAGCCAGGGGCGAGCGCGGAGGTCTAATTGGTCTGGCTAATGGAAGCGCCGACTATCTGCCCGTTGTTCACGACATAATTACCGGAAAAGTCTTTCTGCGTACCATTCGTCTGATAGGCGACGAAACTGACGGTCACGGTATCGCCCGTAACATAGTCAATGGTGAGAACTACGTCTTTAGTGCCGGAAAAGCCCTGTTTGTAGCTCGCATAGTCGCTGAGTCTGTGCGCATAGGTATTGATAGCCCAGGCCCTGGCGTAGTCCCCGTTGTTGATTGCCTGGTAATACGCCCGCACCGTGGTTTGCGGCGTTCCGTTGGCGCTGGTAGTCCGCGTGGTGGGAGTGCTCGACGCGGTCGGACTCGCGGTGGCTGACCGCCCGGTGGCCGTAGTGCCGCCGCCGGACTGAGTCGGCGTGGCCGTGATCGCCCCGGTCGGCCGCGGGTTGGCCTGCGGATTGCCTGACTCGCTCAGGTGCAGCACGGTGATGCCCGCCCCGACGAGAATCACCGCGACAAGCACGCCGATCAAGATCGGTATCGCCTTGTTGCGCCGCGGCGGCGGCTGGGGCGGGTAGCCAGGCAGGTAACCTTGCCCGCTCGACCCTGGCGGGTAACCGTAGCCAGGAACAGGCTGCTGGGGGTAACCGGCGTACCCCTGGTAGCCCTGCGGCGGTGACTGCGGCGGTGAGTTGCCGCCCGCATGCGGCACGGGCCCGGTCGCGGCCATGCCGAGATGATGGGCGGGTGGCACCTGGCCGCCGGACGGCAGCCGGCTGACGGTCGCCTCCCCGACGCCGGAGCTGGCGAGCCCGCCGACGAGTCCGCCGGTCACCGCCCCGCCGGTCACCGCCATGCCCGCCCGAGTGCCGACCGAGCCTTCCGCGAGCGCCGCAGTGAGCGCCCGCGCGAACTCGGCGCAACTCGCCTGACGGTCGTCAGGGGATTTAGCCAGCGCCTTGCCGATGACGACATCAACCGCCGGTGACAGCTCAGGGCGCCGCTCACGGACGGACGGCGGCTCGGCGGAGACCTGCGCCCACATGACGGCAAGGTTCGCCTCGCGCTTGAATGGCGGCTCGCCGGCCAGCATCTCGAACGTAGCGCAACCGAGAGCGTACAAGTCGGTACGCCCGTCCAGGGGCCGGCCGCCAATCTGCTCAGGCGACATGTAGTCGAGGGTGCCGAGGAACTGGCCGGTTCCGGTGAGGCTGGCCGAGGAAAGCGACTGCTTGGACAGGCCGAAGTCGGACAGGTACACGTAGTCTGCCGAGCTTCCGTCGCTGACTTCTGAAAGCAGCATGTTCGCCGGCTTGACGTCGCGGTGCACCAAACCAGCGCCGTGGGCCGCGTCAAGCGCGGAGGCGACCTGGCTGACGATCTCAACTGTCCGCCCGGCAGGGAGCCTGCCGTTCCGCTCGATCAGCGCGCGCACATCCTGGCCGGCCACGTACCGCATCGCGATGAACAGCACGCCGTCCGCCTCGCCGGCCTCGAACACGGGAATGACGTGCGGGTGATCGAGCGAAGCGCCCGCGCGCGACTCGAGGATGAACCGCTGCCTGAACGAGTCGCTCCGAGCCAGTTCGGGAGTGAGTACCTTGAGCGCGACGACCCGGTCAAGACGCGTATCGATCGCACGGTACACGGTCGCCATTCCGCCCCGGCCGACCAGTCGCTCGATCCGGTAACTGGCGACCTCGGCTCCGGGTGCAAAATCACCAATCGCCGGAGGTACGTCGCTTTCCACACCCGCCTCCGAAGCACGTCCCTGACCGGCGGCCCCGGTGCCGGACGCTCCAAGTATCCGACCTGGTTACGGCCAGCTGTCAACTCACTCCTGCTGGTCAGTCCCTAATGCCGCCAAGACGTAACCTTATCCCGCGAATGGCTCGTGCCATCTGCTGGTGATCGGCAGCCGCCGATCTCTGCCAAAATTCTTGACCGTGATCTTCGGGCCAGGCGGGTACTGCCGCCGCTTGTATTCGGCCCGGTCGACCAGCGTGATTACCCGCTCGACCAGTGCCGGGTCGTGCCCGGACGCTATGAGCTCGGCGGCGCCCATGTCTTTTTCCACGTAGTCGTCGAGCATGGCGTCTAGTACCGCGTAGTCGGGCAGCGAGTCGCTGTCAAGCTGGCCGGGGCGCAGTTCCGCGCTCGGCGGCTTGGTGATCGAATTCTCAGGAATCGGCTCGTCAGAGCCCGCCGCGGCGGCTTGCGCGTTACGCCACCTGGCCAGATCCCATACCAGCGTTTTCAGCACATCCTTGATCGGCGCGTAGCCGCCGGCTGAGTCGCCGTACAAGGTGGAGTAGCCGGTGGCCAGTTCGCTCTTGTTGCCTGTGGTGAGCACGAGGTGCCCTTCGGCATTGGACAGCGCCATCAAGGTCATGCCGCGCACCCGTGCCTGAAGGTTCTCCTCGGCCATGCCTGACAGGTGCAACTCGTCCTCGAACGCGGTCACGATGGCGTTGATCGGGATCATCCGCGCCTGAAGTCCCTGCCGCTTGACCAGTTCCTCCGCGTCGGTCACGGAGTGCCCCGAGGAGTACCTGCTCGGCATCAGCACCACGTGTACCCGGTCGGGGCCGATTGCGTCGGCCGCGATCGTCGCGGTGAGCGCCGAGTCGATGCCGCCAGACAAGGCCAGGATCACCGACCTGAAACCGTTCTTGGCCACGTAATCGCGCACCCCGAGCACGAGCGCGCCGTAGACCTCCGCAAGGTCATCGAGCCGCGGCCAGAGCGCCCGTACCCCGGCGCCTTGCCGCATCGCACCGCCGGCTGCCGCCGGCGGCAGCGTCAGCCTGCGTATCGTCATGGTGGTGCCGTCGTGTGCGTCGGCGGCGCAGTCGCCGTCAGTGACCTGCGAGTTGGCGGCAGGCAGTTGCAGGTCGGCGACGATCAGTGCTTCTTCGAACTGCGGCCCGCGCGCGACGAGGGCACCGGCCGAGTCGACCACGATCGAGTCGCCATCGAACACGAGCTCGTCCTGACCGCCGACGAGGTTCACGTAGGCGAGTGCCGCCCCCGCCTCTGACCCGCGCCGCAGGCAAAGCTCGACCCGTTCTGTCCCTTTGCCGTGCTCGTAAGGTGATGCGTTAGGCACCACGAGCAACCCGGCACCCGCTTGCCTGGTGAGGGACACGGGCCCGCCGTCTTGCCAGAGGTCTTCGCAGACCGCCACGGCCACGTCGACCGGCTCGCCTGAGTCTGCGGCGATGCGGAATACCGGGAGCACGTCGCCAGGGACAAAGTGCCGGTATTCATCGAAGACACCATAGTTCGGCAGGTGATGCTTGGCCGACCTGAGTACCACCTGCCCGCCGAAAAGAACGGCGGCCGCGTCGAGCGGCGCGCCAGCCGGCAGCCCTACCCGCGGCCGCAGGCCGGTCTTGCGGTCCAGGTAACCGACGACCACCGCGATGCCGCCGAGGCCTGCCTCGCCCAGGCTGGCCGCGGTCCGGTCGAGCGCGGCGATCGAAGCGTCGACGAACGACGTGCGCAGCGCGAGGTCCTCGACCGGATAGCCGGTCAGCATCATTTCGGGAAAGACCACCACCTTCGCCCCGGCCGCGATCGCCTTGGCGGTCCAGGCAAGTACCGCGTCGCAGTTGCGGTCAAGGTCGCCGACGGTGGAATTTACTTGGGCTAGGGCAATCCGCATCTCGGGCACCCCAACAGCTTAAAAGCCGGGTACGCCAGCGATCCGCTGGGGCACAGCCGGCTGGCTGGAGCGCTATCGGCGGGTCGCGTTACCACGAAGAAACCTGGACCAGGCAGACTGGCGCCGTGGACAGGCAGGAAGAGTTCGTGCTCCATACGCTTGAGGAGCGCAACATCAAGTTCGTGCGGCTCTGGTTTACCGACATCCTCGGCCAGCTCAAGTCGGTCGCCGTCGCGCCGGCTGAGCTAGAGGCCGCGTTCGCGGAGGGTATCGGCTTTGACGGCTCGGCCGTCGAAGGCTTCTCCAGGGTCTACGAGGCAGACATGATCGCCAAGCCCGACCCGTCGACGTTCCAGCTCATGCCGCTGCCCGACGGGTCCACCGGGGTCGGCCGGATGTTCTGTGACATCCTGCTGCCTGACGGGACGCCCTCGCATGCCGATCCCAGGTTCGTGCTCAAACGGGCGCTGGCCAAGGCAAGCGGGCTCGGGTTTACCTTCTACACGCACCCGGAGATCGAGTTCTTCCTGCTGCGGGAGCGGCCAGAGCCTGGCGCCAAGCCCCGCCCGATCGACCAGGGCGGGTACTTCGATCACACCCCGCACAGCATCGCCAGGGACTACCGCAAGTCGGCCATCACGATGCTGGAGACCATGGGCATCTCGGTCGAGTTCAGCCATCACGAGGGCGCACCCGGCCAGCAGGAGATCGACCTGCGCTATGCCGACGCGCTGAGCACGGCCGACAACATCATGGCGTTCCGGCTCGCCATGAAGGAGGTCGCCCTCGACCAGGGCGTCTACGCGACCTTCATGCCGAAGCCGTTCACCGAGTATCCGGGCTCAGGCATGCACACGCACATGTCGCTGTTCGAAGGTGACAGGAACGTCTTCTATGACCCCGGCGGCGAGTTCCAGCTTTCGAAGGTCGGCCGGGCCTTCATCGCGGGCCTGCTCACTCACGCGGCCGAGATCACCGCGGTATGTAACCAGTGGGTGAACTCATACAAGCGGCTCTGGGGCGGCACCGAGCGGATCGCCGGAGCAGGCGGCGAGGCGCCCGCCTACGTCTGCTGGGGCCACAACAACAGGTCGGCCCTGATCAGGGTGCCCATGTACAAGCCGAAGAAGAGCAATGCGACCAGGATCGAATTCCGCTCGCTCGACTCGGCGTGCAACCCCTACCTCGCCTTCGCCGTGATCCTCGCGGCCGGCCTGAAAGGGGTGGAACAGGACTACGAGCTGCCGCCAGGTGCCGAGGACGACGTCTGGGCGCTCACGCCGGCCGAGCGCCGTGCGCTCGGCATCGCACCGCTGCCGCAGAGCCTGTCGGATGCCTGCAACGTGATGCAGTCGAGCGAACTCGTCGCCGAGACGCTTGGTGAACACGTGTTCGATTATTTCCTGCGTAATAAGCGCGAGGAATGGCAGGACTACCGGCGTCAGGTGACGGAGTTCGAACTCGACAGGTATCTGTCGATTCTTTAGGAACCTCCGGGCAGTAAAGAGCGTCCAAGCCAGCGAAAGCAACCGCATGGATGCCACGAGGCGAGGCAGCAGATGAGCAAGGACCAGGGTCATCAAGCGCGCGGGCTGGCAATCGCGGCTTGCGGTGGTCTCGCGGTCGTCGGACTGGCGGTAACCGCCGCTCTTGTCGGCGCTAGCGGACCGGTCGCCGCCCAGGTGCGAGAAAACGAGAGCGCCCGCCAGGCATCGGCATCCGCCAGGCACGCCGAACCACCCTTCGCGACCCGCGCGGAGGCACGTCGCGTCGGCCGGCGACTGCTTGGCCTCGTCGTGACACCGCCGGGAACTCGCCAGGTGAGCAGCGGGCAAGTACCTGGCGCATTGCGGCACCCCGCGCAGACCATGAACGCCACCGCGTACCTGGACGTGTCCGAGTTCTCGGCCGCGCCCCGGCCGATGCATCAGGTGCTCGCGTTCCTCTCTCATCACCGCCCGGAAGGAACGACGCTGACCGGCAGCGGCACCACCGGCGGCGGAGCCTACCTCGTGCACGAGGTTGACTATTCGCCAAGGCACCTGCCGGCCGCGTTTACCGAGATAGACATTCTCGTCCAGGTATTCCCGTGCCCGCATGGCCAGACCTGGGTGCGAACCGACGTCCAGCTAGTCTGGTATCCCCGCCGTTCAGCGGCCGAGTACCTGACCGGCGATCACTTCACGAGCGTGACCATTAACGCCTCCATCTACGGCCGGCGTTACCGCGATGAACGGCGCACTTTCCGGCAGCAGGCGATCATCGACAAGCTGACCAGAGCACTTAACTCGGCCCCAGCCTCACCTGGCGGCATGGTGTTCTGCCCGGCGTTCATGGAGATTTACACCCTCACCTTCACGCCAGTGCAGGGCCAGGCAGGGGTGTCCGTCAGCGCGCCTGGCTGCGCCCAGTACGTCGTCAAGATCGGCGGCCGCGACCAGGGCGCTCTGGCCGACACCGGCCAGGTCGAGGAGATCGCTCATGCGCTGACGAAGCCGAACGGCTAACGTCAGAACATGGCTGACTGGAGCGAACTGCTTGCCAAGAACGCCGCCGCCTACGCGCGGGTCGCCATCAGCAACATCGCCAGGGAGTTTCCTTCCGGCATCCATCACACGATGACCGGACCAGGGGACTTTCCCGCCCGCCCAAGGGACCGCACCCCGGTCTTCTACGGCAGTTACGACTGGCACTCCTGCGTGGAGATGCACTGGCTGCTGATCAGGCTGCTGCGGACGGCGCCAGGCCACGTGCCGGCCGGCGAGATCATCGAGACACTTGACCGGCAGTTCGACCCGGCCGCGCTCGTCGCGGAGGCCGACCACATGGCCGGCCCTCGCGGCGGGGCGCAGCGGCCATACGGCTGGGGCTGGGCGCTGGCGCTGGCGCACGAGACGGCGGCCCTGGCCGGCACAGGGGAGAGCCAGACCGCAACGGCGGCAGCCAGGTGGTCGAACGCCCTGGTGCCGCTGGCGGATGCGGTCGCCACCCGGTTCGTCGACTGGCTGCCCAAAGCGAGTTACCCGGTACGCCACGGCACGCACCAGAACAGCGCCTTCGGCCTGGCCAGGGCGCTGCCGCACGCGCTCGACCGCTCGGCGGCTGGCGACAGCGCCCTGGCGACCGCGATCACGCGCACCGCGAGCCACTGGTTCAGCGCGGACGTCGACTACCCGGCAGCCTGGGAGCCGTCTGGCTCTGACTTCCTTTCTCCTGCCCTTACCGAAGCGGAGCTCATGACGCGGCTGCTGCCCGCGGACCGGTTCGCCGAGTGGCTGAGCGGCTTCCTGCCCGGCCTCGCCTCGGGTCGGCCGGCCGCGATATTCCGAGCCGCGATCGTCTCGGATTCCTCCGACGGCCAGATCGCGCACCTGCACGGCCTGAACGCGAGCCGTGCCTGGTGCTGGCGGCGGATCGCCGAATGCCTGCCGGCCGGCGACGTCAGGATTCCGGTCGCGCTGCACGCGGCGAGCGTGCACGCGGGCGCGTCCCTGCCGCACGTGATCGGCGATGACTACATGGTGGAGCACTGGCTGGCCGCGTACGCGGTGCTGCTGCTCACCTGAGGGCAGCGACCAGCCGACCCGCGCGCTAACGTGCTTGGGTGACGATGCCGCGGGGATCGACGCTGACAGGTCGGCTTGCCGCTCTCGGGTTCGCCGACACGGCGACCGCCGAGCGCCTGCTGACCAGCGAACTCGGGCTTGACCTCGGTGGCGCGGACGCGGGCATCGTAGCTGCCGTCACCGAAGCGGCCGATCCTGACCTGGCGCTGGCCGGCCTGGCGGCACTTCAGCCTGATCCTGAGCTGCTCGGCGAGCTCAGGTGCGACGCAGGCTTGCTGGCCAGGCTGATCACGATACTCGGGGTCAGTTCGGCGCTCGCCGAGCACTTGCGGCGGGAACGCGCTGACTGGCGACTGCTGAGTTCAGGCGCCATGGACCTGACGCCACCGGCGGGCTGTGACATCCGCGCGGGCTCGCCTGAGACGCTGCGGGTGGAGTACAGGCGGAGGCTGCTGACGCTGGCGGGCCGTGATCTCACGGGTACCGCGACGATCGAGGAAGTCATGGCCGACCTGGCCGACCTGGCGGCGGCTGCCATCCGTGCCGCGCTTGACCTTGCCAGGTCCGGGCTGCCTGCCGATGCCGAGCCATGCCGGCTGGCGATCATCGCGATGGGCAAGTGCGGTGCCGGTGAACTCAACTACGCCAGTGACGTCGACGTGATCTTCGTGGCCGAGCGGGTAGCTGACGGGGACGAGACTGCGGCATTGCGCACGGCCACGCAGCTTGCCAGTGCCGTCATCAGGGTTTGCGCAGAGCGCGGAATCGCCGATGCCCTGTTCCCGGTAGACGCGGGGCTGCGGCCTGAAGGCAGGATCGGGCCGCTGGTCAGGACGCTCGCCAGCCATCTCGCCTACTATCGGCGCTGGGCCAAGACCTGGGAGTTCCAGGCGCTGCTCAAGGCCAGGCCGGTAGCGGGCGATGCCGAACTCGGCCAGCAGTACCTGGACGCCCTGACGCCGATGGTCTGGCAGGCGGCGCAGCGTGATGACTTCGTAGCCGACGTCCAGGCGATGCGGCGACGGGTGGTCAAGAGCCTGCCTGCCGGGCAAGCCGACCGTGAAATCAAGCTCGGCCCCGGCGGACTGCGCGATGTCGAGTTCGCCGTGCAACTTCTGCAGCTGGTACATGGCCGGGCCGACGAGGCGCTGCGAGACCGCGCGACCTTGCCTGCGCTGGCGGCGCTGGCGGCCGGCGGTTATGTCGGCAGGCAGGACGCGGCAAGCTTGGCGGACTCGTATCGCTTCCTGCGGGCGGTCGAGCATCTGCTCCAGTTGCGCCAGCTCCGCAGGACCCACTCGCTGCCGGTCGAGCCTGCGGCCCTGCGCCAGCTCGGGCGGGCAATGCGATCGCTCGGTTACCTTCCTGACCGCCCCGGCGACCCGGCCGCCGACCTGACCGCGCAGTGGCGCAGTCATGCGGCCGTCGCCAGGCAGTTGCACGAGAAGCTCTTTTACCGGCCGCTGCTCGACGCGGTCGCCCGGCTGCCAGGCGACGTCATCAGGCTGACCTCGCAGGCCGCGAAGGAACGGCTTGAGGCACTCGGCTATGTCCACCCGGCGGGAGCGCTGCGCCACATCGAGGCGCTGACTACGGGCGTCTCGCGCAAGGCGGTGATCCAGCGTGCGCTGCTTCCTGCCATGCTCGAATGGTTCGCTGACGCGCCAGGACCTGATGCCGGGCTGCTGGCCTTCCGTCAGGTAAGCGAGGCCCTCGGCAACTCGCCTTGGTACTTGCGGCTGCTGCGCGACGACACCAACGTGGCGTGGCGGATGGCCAGGCTACTTGCCTCGGGCAGGTATCCCGTTGACCTGCTGCTGCGGGCACCGGGCGCGGTGGCCATGCTGGCAGAAGAAAGCTTGCTCAGGCCGAGGACGCCGCAAAGCCTGGCCGCCGAGGCACAGGCGGTACTGAGGCGGCATGACCGCGGTGACCCGGGCGAGACCCTGGCCGGCCTGCTGGCCCTTCGCCGCGGTGAACTGCTCCGCACGGCTGCCGCTGACATACTCGGGCTCGCCGATCTCGACCAGGTATCAGCTGCGCTTAGCGCGGTCACCGCGGTCACCATTGACGCCGCGCTGACACTCGCTGGCCGGATCGTCGCTCGTGCAGCCGCAGCCGGCCCGCCTATTCGGATGTGCGTGGTCGGGATGGGCAGATTCGGCGGGCGCGAGCTTGGCTACGGCAGCGATGCCGATGTCCTGTTCGTGTACGAGCCGTTGCCTGGCGTGGCACAGGAAACGGCCACCCGGGCGGCTCATGCGGTCGCCGACGGGCTCAGGACGATGCTCGAGCGGCCAGGACCTGATCCGTCGCTGCGGCTCGACGCCGATCTGCGGCCAGAAGGCAAGCAGGGACCGCTGGTGCGGACGCTGCCCGCCTACCGCGCGTACTACGATCGCTGGGCCGCGCCGTGGGAGTTGCAGGCATTGCTGCGTGCTGACCCGGTTGCCGGCGATGCCGGGCTCGGCCTGGCGTTCACCGAACTGGCCGACGAGTACAGGTACCCGCACGAGGGCATCGGCGACCTGGCCGTCAGGGAGATCAAGCGGATCAAGGCCAGAATGGAGGCCGAGAGGATTCCCCGCGGCGTCGACCGGGCGCTCCACGTCAAGCTCGGCCGCGGCGGGCTGACCGACACCGAGTGGGTGGTGCAGCTACTTCAGCTTCGCCATGGCGGCAAGGTGCCTGGGCTGCGGACCACGCGGACGCTCGCCGCACTCACCGCTGCCAGCGACGCGGGGCTGCTCGCGGCGCAGGACGCGGCCGCACTCGGCGCGTCCTGGCAGCTAGCGGCCAGGATCAGGAACGCCGTGATGCTGGTGACCGGACGGCCATCTGACGTGCTGCCGACCGCCCAGCCTGACCTTGCCGCCGCCGCAAGGCTGCTCGGATATCCCGCCGAGGCGTCGCAGGACCTTGTGCAAGACTGGCGGAAGGCAGCGAGGCGGGCGCGGGCAGTGATGGAGCGAGTGTTCTACGGCGGCGCTATCTAGCTCGGCCCGTGCGTTCTTGCCCCGCGAGAACGCCGGCTAGAGCAGCTTGATGTCGTGGCCTGAGACTTCGGCTTCTTCCAGGCTGTCGAGGCGCATCTTGATTGAGTTGAGGACCTCTACCTCGGCTTCGGTAAGTGAGGCGAATACCTCTTGCTGTTCCCTGGTCAGCAGGTCTACCGGATTGCCTGCGGCGCGCAGAGCGGCGAGTGCATCGAAGGTCATGAGACTTCTCCTCCCCGTGAGCAGGCCCCATGATGAGTCTGGCTCGTGGCCGTCGGCCGGTCTATGAGACCTTAGGGCCACCAAGCAAGGACGTCGTGAGCAAGGCGGCAAGGCCTGCTTGCAGCCTTGACTCAAGACCCAGCTTGGTCAAGATGGCGGTGACGTGGCGTTTGGCCGTGCGCTCGCTGACCTGGAGCGTGCGGGCTAGCGTGCGGTTGTCATAGCCGAGGCCGAGCAACTCGAAGACGGCTAGCTCACGCGGCGACAGGGTGGGGGTGCGCATCAGGGCGGCGGCGATGTGTTCTGGCAGGACAGCACGCAGCGCGAGCTGGGTGCCTGAGGACCGGCTCTCGTCGAGATGGCTGCCGCAGAACGGGCAGAACTCGGCTTCGGCTGACTGATGGGCGGTGACATCGGCCAGAGCCGCGACAAGGCGGTCGCCCGCGACGTGATGTGACACCTGCGCCTCTGGGATAGTCGCGACAGTCTGCCATTAAATGTCCTATAACGAGCAAACCGCCTTGTCAACCGGGCTCCGCCGGTCGCCGGCCGGCGAGGAAGCTCACCGGGTCTACCTGGCCGGCTGATTCGCGGGTACGGTAATGCAGCTCCGCAAGCATCGAGCAGACAGCCCCGGTGACCGGTGCATTACCCGTCTTCGCCTCCAGCCAGCACCAGTCGCCGCCGACGTTTACCTCGAGAAAGACAGGAACGCCCCCCGCGCTGACGAAGTCAAAGGCGCCGTATTCGAGCGACATACTGGCAGCGAGCGCGCGAACCGCTGCGGCGACAGCGGCCGGCGGCTCGATCTCCCTGGCCGATACCTCTTCCGGGTGCAGCCAGAGCTGGGCGGGATACGCCTTGCCTACGGCGAAGGCAATGATCTGACCGCCTACGTAGTAGGCACGGATCTCCAGGTCGTGCTCCACGTAGTCCTGCACGAGCACCGGCGGCTCGCCGCTGCCGTAGACCCTGGCAGCCAGCTCGTCTGCGCCGATGATCTCTGGAAAGACGCCGGTGAGCAGACCGGGGGTGGCTTCGACGAAGTGCTGGTGCACTGCCTTGATAACCAGGCGAGTGCCGGTGAGCAGACCGCTGGCCGCCGCCGGGTCGGTGGTGACTACCGTTCGCGGTACCGCGACCCCGCAGCGACGAGCCGCTGCCAGCTGTTCGAGCGTTCCTGGCCCGCGCGAAGCCAGGTGCACTCCGGCTACCGTGCCCAGTTGCTCGGCCAGCGCCTGCCACGACTGGCCAGCGAAGATCTGCGCGGCTGCGCCCCGCCAGTCCGGCGGTATCGTACGCGCGGAGAAGTGCCTGACCCAGGTCACAGAGGGCGTGATCCATCGACCACGCACTTGCACGGCTGATCGGTCGACGTCGATGACCACTCTGGCCGCTCCGACGGTCTCTGCGTCAAGTCGCTCGACTGGCAGGCCGGCGGCGCTGAGCTGACGCGCGACCAGGTCGAGCTCACGGTCGGCCGCCCGGCTCACGAGGAGCACGGCCGGCACCTGATCAGACCCGGTGCCGGCGGTCAGCGGCCTGGCTGCCGGCGCCGGCAGCCTGACGTCGAGCACATAGTCCGCCGCGGCCAGTTGGGCGGCGAACGGCTGTGCCGCAGGTGACTCGGTCAGCGGGATACGCCAGGCGGATCGGAGTCTTCTGCCGCCAGCAGGTCGGCAGCGGTGGCCAGCAGCTTGCTTACGGTCGAGGCGACCGGACCAGTGGCGCGGGGCAGTCGCCGCGCGATCCGTCTGAGCACCTCGAAGTCGTCTTCCCTTGCGCTGGCCTCGTCATTACCCGCTTGCCAGCGCAGCCGCCTCAGCAGATCCAGCCCGAGCGCCACCTCGGTGGCCAGCAAGCCGATCAGGTCGACGTCGGAAAGATCGCCACGCGGCTTACTGCCCCTGTCGAGTACCTCAAGTACGCCGATGCACTCGCCGTTCCTGATCAAAGGTGCTGCCATGATGCTGTCAGGCACATAGCCGGTCGACTCGGCGGCATCCCTCGCGAACTGAGGACTCTGCCTGACATCGTCGACAAGCACCGCCTGCCCTGACATCACTACCCAGCCGGCTAGACCGGTTCCGCTGGGAAAGCGGGTGCCGACAAGGTGATCCTCGCCCTCGCCTGCTACGGCTTCGAAGACCAGTTCGTCGGTCTCCTCGTCAAGCAGGAACACGGAGGCCGCCGCTGCGCTGAACACGCTTCGCGCCACCTCGACTACCGATTGCAGCAGGCTGCGTTCGGTGATATCAGCACCGGTGATATCAGCACCGTTAGTGCTCGGCATGGTCGCCTCCCGTGCGCCGTGACACATTGCTGGCCGTCAGGTACAGCACAGACTTCAGCTGAAAGGGAGTCAAATTAGGGTGCTTTCCGAGAATACGCGCGCACAGGCCGGTGATGTGCGGTGTCGCGAAACTATTTCCGGTGCTGCGGATCCGCTTTCCTCCTGGCCAGGCGACCTCCACCCGAATCCCGCGGGCAAAAAAGTCGACTGGCGGCGACGGATTGTAGTAAAAGACCGATGAGTCGGGTTCATCATGGCTCGCCACGGAGATCACCGACGCGAAGGGCCAGGGATAGCTGCGCACCGGCAAATTGTGCGCGGAGGCGACGAGCACGCACCGGCGGAAGTAGGCGTCGTCAGCTAGCTCGCGCAAGGCAAGGATGAACTGGGACTTACCGGTGGACAAACTCATGTTGATGACGTCATAGCCCTCGTCAATTGCCCAGCGCAGGCCGGCGATGAGCCCGGCGCCGGTGCCGTGCTTCCCGTTGGTGAGCACTCGCACCGACGTGAGGGATGCCGCCGGCGCAATCGAAGCGATGATTCCGGCACAGGCCGTGCCATGGCCCGCGGTGTCGGCAGGTTCGCAATCGACCACGATGAAGTCGCTATTACCCTGGCCGGCACCGCCGTCAGGCAGGTTGCCTGCTGGCTCGACGCCGACCGACCGGTCGAGTCTGCCGATCATGGGATGCGAACGGTCAACGCCGCTGTCAAGCACCGCGACACGCACGCCGTCACCATCTGAGCCGCCCCAGGCCCACTCGGGCGTTATCTGCTCGAAGTCGCTGATGCCGAACTTCTCGTCCTGCAAGGTAACGGTCGATGCGCCCCAGGCCGGGATACCCGGAAAGTGATGCCTGGGCGGCCGGCGCCACGGCGGACTGGCCGTAAGGTCGGACTCACCGGCTGGTTCCGGCGTCACATCGGCCCTCCCGCGATCAGCCGCCGCGCCCTGGCCGCCAGGAGGCCGGCGCCCTTGGCCTGATATCTGTCTAGCGCGGCCGTGGCCGCCTCGGCAGCCGTCACCCGGTGCCCGGCCGCCGCGGCAACGATTGCCAGGTCCAGGTAACTGTCGCCTTGCAAGCATAGGTCGTCGGTCTGATCGCTCAGTCTGGTGCATTCCTCGGCCAGTGGCATGGCTTCGCCCGCCCGGCCCATGGTGCAGGCGATCCGCGCCTTGAGAGCGGTCACGATAACGCTGGTGCGCAGGTCCATCGTCGCGGTGCTGGCGAGGCGGTCGGCGGCTTGGCGGGCGCCTGGCAGGTTGCCTTGCTCGAAGACTTCCCTGGCCGCGTAAGCCTCGTAGGCCATGGCGTCACCTGCCCGGCCCATCTGGATCAGCAGAGCCTGGCTGTGCCGGTAGCTCGTCTCCGCGCTGCGATGGTCACCCGCCAGCGAATCCACCAGGCCGCCGACTGCGGTGATCACCGCTTCGGCTACGTCGACATGCAGGTCCGCCGTGTACTGGCTGGCTGCGCGCAGGGCCTCCTTCGCGGCGGTCAGATCACCAGATATAGCTTCTAGCCTCGCCCTGGTCAGCAGGACAGGCAGGAGCAGTATTCGATTGGCGCCGAACCGCTCGGACATCTCCGCGCACAGCTTGAGGCTCGCGCCGACCGGGGTAGGCGTCCACTGGGCGAGCTCGCAGATAGCTACGAGCAGCCGGTCGGTCTCGTAGCTATCTTCAAGCGACCTTGCGCGCTCGAGCGCCAGCTGGAACTCCTGCTCGGCCTTCGCGCTGGCCTCGGCGGCCTGATGCAGATAGGCGCGCAGTTGATGCAAGCGGCACCAGACACGGTCGGGCGTGATCACGCCAGAACCGCCAGCCACGCCGTCATCGAGCATTTCCATAATTTCTGAACTGCCCTGCAGCTCATCGGCTAGCTGTCTGGCGAGTGCCGCTGTCTCCTCGGTGCCGCCGAGTTTCAGCCTGCGGCCGATGATGCCGCACTGGATCTGGATGATGAGATGCTGGTCAGCGAAGCCAGTCAGCGCCTTGACCGCACCGATCGCCCGAGGTGCGTCGGACATCTCGACCCAGCAATCTGAGATGTAGAGCATGAGCGGAATCTGGCGCTCGTCGCGGGCCGCGAGCAACTGGCGCCCGCGCTCAAGCAGTGCCGCCGCGCTCGGCAGGTCCCTGCGGTTCAGCGCCGCGGTGCCTTCGGTGATCAAGATCTCCGCCGCCTGGGAAGCGAGTTCGGGCAGGTGGCTGTCGCCAGGACGCAGTTCACTTTGCAGCTGGTGCGCGGCCTCCACGTGGTAGACAAGGTCGAGCCCGCCGCCATGTGCCGCTAGCTGGCCGGCCAGCAGCAGGTGCCAGCGCTCCCGCTTGGTTTTCGGGGAAAGCTGATAGGCCATGTCCCGCATGAGCACCTGGACAAAGCGATAGTCGCCTGCCTTTGCCCTGGTAATAATGCGGCGCTTGACCAGGCGGTCGAGCACGTCGGCAAGATTCGCGCGGCTCAGGCGTCCGGTGTCGTCACCGGCCGTGAAAAACGCGCTCAGGGCCTGCCACGAGAAGTCCCTGCCGATAGCCGAGGCAACCTCAAGCAGCCCTCTTTCGTCATCGGGCAATTGATCGAGCCTGGCGGTCAGCAAGGCGGTGATCGTCGGCGGCAGCTTCGCTTTCGCCGTGGCTTCCGCCTCTCTTGCCAATTCCGCCTGCCTGGCCAGCTCGGCGTGCCGCGCGGGCCCCGCGCCCCGTGCGGTTTCCGCGAACACGTCAAGCATCAGCTCAGCGAACAGCGGATTGCCCTCGCATTCCGCGGCCACTCGCTCGCAGAGCGCCTCGGCTTGATGAGCGCTGACCTCCTCACGCAGCGCGATCTCGGCGACCAGCTGTACGCTCTCCGGCTGGCTGAGCGGACCGACTTCCAAGGTCACCACGCTCGGCTTACCACCCGCCCAAGATGGCCTGGCGTCGAGCAGTTCCATCCGCGACACGCAGATGATCAGCACGGGCACATCGGTGAGCCAGCTTACGAGGTCGTCGATCATGTCAAGCAGGGTGGACTCGGCCCAGTGCAGGTCCTCCCAGATCATGATCACGGGCTTTTTCTTGCCGAGATGCGCGAGCAGGTACCTGACCGACCAGGAGATCTCCTCGATGCCTGCCGACTCGGCCTCGATCGGTGCACCGGCTGACATGATGCTGGCCAGGCTCTTGGCCGCCCGCGCCTCGTCTCCTCCGGCAGCCGCCATGCTCATGGCCAGTTTCGCCCAGCCGCTCGTTTCGAGCATTTCCGCCAGCGGACGATAGGTGATGCCCTGGCCATAAGCGGAGCACCTGCCAGTCAGCACGGTGACTTCGGCCTGGCCGAAGCTCGCCGCGAAGTCACGCACCAGCCTTGACTTGCCGATTCCTGGCACGCCAAGCAAGGTGACCAGGCAAAGCTGATTGCGCTTGGTGACGCGCTTGAAGGCCGAATTCAGCTCGGTGAGTTCGTCTTCCCTGCCGATCAGCGGCGCGGAAGCCTGGGCGCCGGCCGGATCGGTTACCGGCTCAGGGCCGGTAACCCGCCAGGCGGGGACGGGCTGGGCTTTGCCCTTGAGCCGCAAGGGCGGCACCGGCTCGATGCCGGCCGAGGTCCTGATCATGCTAGCGGTGGCCGCGTCCACCAGGACCTGGCCGGGCTCGGCCGAGGTTTGCAACCGGGCAGCGGTGTTCACCGGATCGCCGATCACGCGGAAAGCGCCGCCGGGGTTCGTGATCGCGATGACCTCGCCTGAGCAGACGCCGCACCGGACTTCAAGCGTCACCTTGTGGCTGGTGATCAGGCCCGCACTGAGTTCCTTGACCTGCTCGACGGCTTCCATGGCGGCCCTGACCGCGCGAAGGGCGTCGTCTTCATGACTCACTGTGGCGCCGAATACGGCCATGACGGCGTCGCCGATGAACTTCTCTACGGCACCGCCATGGGCGGCGATGGCCGTGGCGGCAACCGAGAAGTAGCGGTCCATTATCTGGCTGAGCGGCTCTGGGTCAAGCGACTCGGCGAGCGTCGTAGAGCCGACCAGGTCCATGAACAAGATCGCGACATTCTTCCTGGCCTCACGCGCGGTGCCTGGCGCACTTACCGGCGTCCCGCACATGGGACAGAACCGTATGTCGCCGACAACCGGAGAGTGACATGCCGGGCATGTCATCGGCAGGAATCCCACAGCACGCGTAAGCCTCCCGAGGCGGCCGGAACCCGTTCCGGCGCAGCATCGCGGCATACCGCAAGCGCGCGCAGCGGCCATACCTTGCGGACAGTGTCACGCCACCTGACTTGCTAGTCTATGCGACTTTCGGGCCAGGCGCAGGGGTTATATGCCCGCATGCGCAACTCGCTTGCCTGGTCGGGGCAGGCCTGATTGGCTTGCCCGCTGTGACCGAGATTCTGACGGCCGCCTCGGCCGTTCTTGGAGTGCCGCTCACCGACGCGGTGCCGCTGGCGGGCAGTGACCGGTCAAGCGTGGTGCGCTGCCGCGTCCCGGCGGGCACTTGCCCTGCTAACAGCGTAGTCGTCAAGTCATATCCGGCTGGCGAGGAGGGGGCAGCGGGTTTCGCGGCCGAAGCGGCTGGCCTGAGTTTCACCGCGGGAAGCGGGACAGGGCCGGAACTGCTCGCGGCCGATCCGGCGGCTCGGCTGATCGTAATGAGCGATCTCGGTGATGCCCCCAGTCTGGCCACCTTGCTGCTCGGCTCCTCGGCGGCGGAAGCCAGGGCCGGCCTGCTCGACTGGTCGGTGGCCTGCGGACGGCTTGCGGCGGGAACGGCGGCTCGCGCGGGGGAGTTCGCTGCCCTGCTGGCCGGCTTTCAGGACGGCCTGCGCCATATCGACTCGCGAGTGTCGCCGCCGGAACGGCACTGGATGCTGCGACGGATCTGGCTGGTACCCAGGCTGCTCGGTGACCTGGCCATTGACATCCCTGCCGGACTCCAGAGCGACCTGGCGGCCGTCGCCACGCTGCTCGGCGCAGCAGGGCGGCACGTGACAGCGGGGGAGTGCCAGGTCTTCTCCCCTGGCGACATTTGCCCGGACAACAACCTCGTCACCACGCAGGGCATCAGGTTCATCGACTTCGAAAGCGCCGAGTTCCATTCCGTGTTCCTCGACGCAGCCTACCTGCGGATGCCGTTCAGTTCTTGCTGGTGCGTGTTCCGGCTCCCTGCCGACCTGGCCAGGCAGGCCGAGCATGCCTACCGGGGGCTGGTGCGCGAGGTCTATCAGGAACTGGCCGACGATCATGCCTGGCAGCGGGGAATGCGCCTCGCGATGACCGCCTGGACCTTGCACGCGACGACGCACCTGCTTGACAGCTCTATCATCGCCGACGGCTCCATGCACAGCAGGGAGAGCCGGGCGCCGATGGCCAGGCAGTTGCTGAGGTACCGCTGGCTGTCGCTGCTTGCGGAACTCGAGCCGTCAGGGGACCTGCCAGCGATCTCGGCGCTGATGAGGCAACTGCTCACCAGCACCGAGTCGTGGCAGGCAGCGGAGCTGCCTTATTATCCGGCGTTCAGGTCATGACTCAGAAGGCACCTATGCCCGAACCAGACCTCGTTACCGACCCGGAAGGCTGACGGTATCTGGGCGCTGGCTGAGCTGACCGTGAAGTGCTGCGCGGGCACGGTCCGGTTGGCCAGGGTGCGGCCGAGAGGCATGCGGTTCATGCCGGGTTTTCATTGACTACAGACGCGCTGCGGATGCCCGCCGTTGCAGCCTTTTCCGGCTTAAAGTCTCGCGAGCGGCTATTGCCGCGACATCGACTCCCTGGCCTGCGCGGTCAGCGCGTCGTCCCGGCCCGGCGTGCGGATCTGCACATCGACCCGCTCAAGCTGGCCAGTGAACGCGAACGGGCTCGCGTACCTGGTGCTGACCGGGGAGCCGTGGTCGAAACCCACGCTAGGCCCGATGCTCGAGATGATGAGCATGACGAAGGGAAAGCCGACCTGCCCGCATTCGGCCCCGTTGATGACCAGCGTGGCTTCGCCGCCTGCGGCGGTGCGCCTGAACCTGACTCCGACCACGGACCTTCCGGCGGGGACGGCCAGCTCTGACTCGGCGAGGTAGTGGTCGCCGAAGCAGTTGTAGTCGAATATCAGCCGGTCGTCCTGAATAAAGAGGCTCAGGCCGGAATTTTGATTACCTGTCGCGTAGAGAACGCCTTCCGCTCGGGCCGGCCGGTCGATGGTGGCATCGAGGTCCCATGGGCGGCCGTTGATCCTTGGCCCGGCCTGTACCGGGATCGGTGACATAGGCGGCCGGTAGACATAGTGCCGGTCCGCTGGATGGGGCGAGTGGTAGGTGCCCGACCTGGTCAAGGCTCCGGCGCCGGCCAGCCCGGCGAGCCCGCGGCTGACCTGAGTGGCGAGGGCCAGGTCAGCACCGCCGAACAGCTCGATGCTCCGGTCATCGAGCGGCAGGACGCCGTGCTCCCTTGCCTCGCTCCACCAGAGTTCCACCAGCGCCGCGAGCCGGCCAGGCTCAACCTCGGCCAGGTTCACGCATTCGGACCTGTCGGTCTCGACGTGGTAAAGCTCCCAGGCGTCGTCCTCGTAGGCCGCGCCAGGCACGTGCCTGGTGACAGCCTTCCAGCCGTCGGCATAGATGCCGCGATGGCCCATCATCTCGAAATACTGGACAAGCTTGCGAGTCGGTGCCTGACCGCCATCGGGTGCGGTGCCGCCCGGCAGCGTGTAGGTCATGGCCGTGCCGGTTACCGGTAGCTGCTCGTAGCCGCGGTAAACCGGGGGAGTGGTCACCCCGAGCAGGTCATAAATGGTCGGAGCCAGGTCGTTGACGTGGTGGAACTGATCACGCAGTCCGCCGCGATCGCCGGCCGGAATGCGAGCGGGCCAGTGCACTATGAGCGGCACGTGCACGCCGCCTTCGTGAGTGTTCTGCTTGTACCACTTGAACGGCGTATTGCCGGCCTGCGCCCAGCCCCACGGGTAGTTGGCGTGGCTGTTAGGCCCGCCGATGTCGTCCAGCCTGGCCATCGCCGCCTCAGGCGATTCGGTGAGGAAGTTGAAGTACTTCCACTCGTGCAGGACGCCGAGCTGGCCGCCTTCCTGACTGGCGCCATTGTCAGAAAGCAGGAAGATCAGCGTGTTGTCCAGCTCGCCTAGCCGGGTGATAGCCTCGACCAGGCGTCCGATCTGAGCGTCGGTGTGGTCGAGGAATGCGGCGAAGGCTTCCTGCAGCCTTGAGGCAAGCCGCCGGTGGGTTTCCGGCATTCCTGTCCATTCCTGCACCCCTGGGTTCCTTGGCGGGAGCTGCGTCTGCGGCGGGACCAGGCCCATTTCCCGCTGCCTGGCAAACCAGGCGTCTCTGGCCACGTCCCACCCTTCGTCGAAGACGCCGCGGTACTTCGCGAGGTATTCAGGCGGTGCCTGGTGCGGCGCGTGCGTCGCACCGGTCGCCAGGTACAAGAAGAACGGCCGGTCCGGGCGAATCGACTTCGAGTCGTGCATGAACCCGATGGCGTGGTCAACGAGATCTTCCGTGAGGTGATAGCCGGGCGTATCCGGCGGGTCGATCCGGTGATTGTCATAGGTCAGTTCCGGATGGAACTGGTCGGTCTCGCCGTCAAGGAAACCGTAGAACCGGTCGAAACCGCGTTGTGTCGGCCACTGCTCGTAAGGACCTGCGGCCGACGCGTCCTCCATTTGCACCAGGTGCCATTTTCCGACCGCGAAGGTCGCGTAACCCTCGTCCCTCAGAAGCTCGGCGATCGTGGCGGCATGGTTGGAGATGTGGCCGCGCATGTTCGGGTAGCCGGTGTTGAAGTTGGCCAGCGACCGCATGCCTACCGAGTGGTGGTTGCGTCCGGTGAGCAGGGCAGCGCGGGTCGGCGAGCATAGCGCGGTGACGTGAAAGTTGGTGTAGCGCAGGCCATCGGCCGCCAGCCTGTCGATGTTTGGCGTGCTGATCGTCGACCCGTAGCAGCCGAGATGCGCGAAGCCTGTGTCGTCAAGCAGGATGACCACGACGTTGGGCGCGTCCGCACCAGGATGCGGGCGGATTGGCCAGGAAGGCACGGACTCGGCGATGGTCGGGCCTATTACCCCGTCAAAGCTGTTTACCCTGTCAAAGCTGTCCATCCTGTCGGAAGTCGTCACCGTTGCAGCCCGCCCTTCAGCCCGCTGGTAGAGGCGAGATTAGCACCGTTAACATTGAATCGGGCGTTTCTCCCGGTAGGCGGCCAGCAACTCGGCGCGCACCGGCACGGACAGTGGCTTGACCGAGCCGATCAGGCGTCAGGTGATCGTGGCCCCGATGGCGGGTGGCGTGTCTACGCCTGCGCTGGTGGCCGCGGCAGGAGCGGCCGGCGCCCTGGGTTTCCTGCCCGCCGGGTACAAGTCGGCGGCCGGATTGCGAGCAGAGATCGGCGCGGTCATGGCCAGGACGAAGGCGCTGGCGCCGAAGCCGGATCGCATCGAGGCACGGCACCGCCCCTTGCGGGCGGCGGTGGCGAAGGCCGGGGACGTGCAGCGGATGAGCTTGTGGGCCGGCACCGGGTACCGGCTCGCCGCCGACCGGGATGCGGCCGTGGTGATTGATTCACTCTGCGCCTAGACGGGCCAGATCGGCACCATACTTAGGCGGTAATGGATCTCGGCAACAGGAAAGGTATCGGCTCATGGCGCAGGATGAGACTTTCGTAATTGTCGGCGCGAGCCTCGCCGGGGCTAATGCGGCGCAGGCGCTGCGGGACGAGGGCTTTGGCGGGCGGGTGATCCTGATCGGCGACGAGACCGAACTGCCTTATGAGCGGCCACCGCTTTCCAAGGACTACCTGATGGGCAAGTCCGGCCAGGAAAAGCTCTTGGCGCTGCCACGGGACTGGTACGCCGAGCACGACGTGGAGTTGCGGCTTGGCGAAACCGCGACTGGCATCGACCGCGGTGCCCAGGAGGTCATCTTGGCCGGCGGGTCTTCCGTGCCTTACCGCAAGCTGCTGCTGGCCACCGGGTCGTCCCCGCGCCGGCTTGCGGTGCCTGGCGGCGACGCCGAAGGGGTGCACTACCTGCGCCGGATTGCTGACAGCGACCAGATCAAGGCGGCTATTGCCGAGTCATCGCGGATCGCGGTCATCGGCGGTGGCTGGATCGGCCTCGAGGTAGCGGCGGCGGCCAGGACGGCCGGCGTGGAGGTGACCGTTGTGGAAATGGCCGAACTTCCGTTGCTCGGCGTGCTCGGGCGTCAGGTCGCGCAGGTCTTCGCCGGGCTGCACGCCGATAATGGCACCGAACTGGTGCTCGGCTCGCAGGTCAGTGAGATCACGGTAAGCGAGGGGCGAGCCGCCGGGGTGCGGCTAGCCGACGGTAGTCACCTCCTGGCCGATGCCGTCGTGGTCGGGGTCGGCATCACCCCGAATACCGGACTGGGGGCCGAGGCTGGCCTGACGGTCGAGAACGGCATCGTCGTCGACGCCAGGCTCCAGACCTCGGATCCGGCGATCTTCGCCGCCGGCGACGTGGCGAACGCGTTCCATCCGTTCTACGGCAGGCACCTGCGGGTCGAGCACTGGTCCAACGCCAGGCACCAGCCGCGCGCGGCGGCAAGGGCGATGCTCGGGCAGGACGTGAGCTATGACCGGCTGCCTTACTTCTTCACCGACCAGTACGACCTGGGGATGGAGTACACCGGGTACGCGACTCCCGGCGGATACGAGCAGGTCGTGTTCCGCGGCGACGTGCCTGGCCGGGAGTTCATTGCGTTCTGGCTGGCGCCAGGTAACCGGCTGCTTGCGGCCATGAACGTCAATATCTGGGACGTCAACGAGACGCTGGGCGCGATCGTGCGGTCCGGCGTTCCCGTGGACCCGGCGGCGCTGGCGGATCAGGGCGTGCCGCTAGAATCGCTGGCCGCTTCCTGATTCCTGGCTGGTGGCGCCGACACCAGTCGGCTCCATGGCTGTCGGCTGCACGCGGTCTGGCCAAGCAGGCTTGCTCTCCTGAACGCCCGCCGTCGGCACCGGCACCGGTGTCGGCACCTGTACCGGTGACTGCGCAGGCACCGCCTCGCCGCGGTGCCTGCGCAGCGCGGCTTGACCCTCCGACTCGCTCGCATAAGGGCCGCGAATTCGCTGCAAGAATGGACTGATCGTGACATAGTCCAGGTTAATGTCGTCGCCGCAAGCGGGACAGATGATCTCCCATTGGCCGGTCCAGCCGCCTTGGGTAATCCCGTTGACAATCCGAACCGGCCGCCGCCGCAGGCACGCACTCCTGCCGCCATGGCCGGGCTCACCAGGCCTGATCCTCGTCATGCCCGTCATTGTGCGGCACGATCCGATGAACAACACGGATAGTTGCCAAAAAATTACAGCCCGCGTTCGAGATCCGCCGAATCGTCCATCCCGCTCGGCGCGCGGATGGCACCGCTGTCGGGTCGCAGGCACACGGTCACGCCGACTGGGCGCCATAACCCGACATTCTGCCGCTGCGGGTCGTGCCGGACTGGCACTCGGCGGCGGCCCCTACTTCGAGGCTCGAGGAGCGGGAGCGCCGGAAGACCTCTCACGCCAGACTGGGCCATTCCTCACAACCGACTGCTTGAACGGATCGGCGGCAACTAGACCGGCCATGAAATATGCTTGCACGGCTACCTTGCGAGGGTTGTTGAATGCGGGCGTCTGCGGAGTTCGGCTAGCGCCTGCATCCGGTCAACTCCGGTCGGAAGCTCGTCAAGATGCTGACGCCACCTGACTCTGTCCCTAATCCAGGCTTGAACGTACTGTTCGCATAGCTCTGGGGTAATTTCCCGGAGACGGTCGTCGGCAGCTTTCAGCGCGACACGACGTCGTTTCTTCTCGTTCTGATCGATAACGCTAGCTTCAGTGCGGGTAGCCACCATTTCAATAAACAGTTTGCGCTTATGCAAGAAGTCTGCCCAATGTCGCAGGTCAGCATCGCCGATTGACTGGTCCTGATCGAGCAGCCAGTAGATTCCTTCCGCGAGTACATCGCCGAACTCCTGATTGCGCGCGCGGTCCGGGCTATCGAAAGGATCGTAGTCAACCTGGTTGACGTGTCCGATCGACACGGTCGGCAGCAGTCGCTTCTCCGTGCCGAGCAGGAAGAACCAGTCCTCGTTGTAGATGTCGGGAAAGAAGGTGCTGTGTATTCTCGCGACGCGAGCGTCCAACACCAGTGCCCCGGCGCCGACGAACGACTCCTGGCTGCCTCCGGCTAGGCGATAAGCATGGCAGACGACGGAATTGTCAGGGAACCGAACCAGGCCCAGGCCCACTGCGCAGTAGAGCCCGAGCAAGCCGCTCGCCTGATAGACATCCTGCGGATTCACGTCGATGATGTCGTCGTCAAGAAATAGAATTCGCGACCAGCCGAGCATATGGCTAAGCATCAGGGCGACATTCCGTTTCGGACTGATATCGAAATGCGAGGCTAGAGCTGTGCCGGCTAGCAGCTGAGAGGTTTCCCATCGAGGCAGATTGAGGAGGATTACTTTCGGTATGTCGATGGGGAACAGATCGACGTTCGGCGAGACTGTCGCGTGGACTTCGCCGGCCGCCGACTTGCCGCTGTGCAGTGTTACCAGAGTGCATCCCATTTCTTGCGCGAGTCTAACGGCTGTTTTCAGAAATGGGATAGGACGATTGGTGGGGACGAAGATGGCATCGACTCCGGGGCCGGCGGGTGCAGGCTCGGACGGTGTCTGCATGAGCAGGCTCCGATGCGAGCCGTGGTGAAGACGTAGCTGGTTATCTAGCACTGAGTTACCTAGACCACGTGAAGAGCACGTCTTCGCCAAGCTCCCAGTCCGGGGTCAAGGTACTGCCGTGGAGCATCTGGATCCGGGTGAGCACGCAATAGGAGGTGACGTTGCCGAAGGCGGCCTGGAGCCATTCGGCGTTCCGATCCCTGATGCTCTCGTCGGTAAGAGCACGAACTACACCATGAGTGCCACGGGCGTACATGCCATTGCACATGGTGATAGTACGCCTTCGGTCAAAGGGGCTGGCCGCGCGGGCGAACAAGCCCACGTCTTCGAGCAGCGTCTTCTGGCTTCCGCTCACTTCGACCTCCGGCCGGTACCTGGTAGCGGTGCCGTTCTCGTCCACCTCAAAATACTGGCCATCAGTGACATCCCACTCGGCTACCTGGCGTACGGGCAGGTGAAGCCGGGCAAACGAGGTCCTGGTGATCGCGTTCCAGTCAACTCCGCCGAGAACAACGAAATGTGAGTGATGGTCCTCCGGCGAAAGTTCGCGCGGAAGCTTCGGCCTGACTTGGGTTGCCGGATTCGAGGCTCGGAGATGACCGAAGAGTTCCACGAGTGCGTCAAGATCCGAGAAGCGGCACAGCCGGGTGTAATCTGGGTCGTCAGGGTTCGTATACGGGATCTGATCGAGCATTTCCTGCGGCAACTCGGCGCATACGATGGTCACCGGGCTTCCATCAGGGAAGTACCAGGGGCTTGGCCTGATGGTACCTTCGGCGGACCGGACTTCTCGCGGGTTGCTCGCCCGGGCGCGCAAGGCGTCGTTGCGCAGTCTGCGCAGTTCTTCCCTGATGCCGTCCGCTGCCTGGCGCTCCTCGGCGGTCAGGTCGGGTTAGGCGACTCGAATACCCCTGACTGAAAAGATCGTGATGACGCGAACAACAGGGCGTAGGCGTCTAGACGCGGACCTGGCGGGATCCGCGGATTGGTGCTGGATTCCCATGATGAGATGAGCGGGACGCTTACGTTTCCGAGTGCCCGAGCAAGCTGGAGTTGGGTGACTCGATGATCGGGCCAGCGTTCCTCCCGGAGTGCGCGCAGGCGCCTCGCAAGAGTCATCGGAACATCCGGACTGCTCACGTGTTGCCTCTGTTCGTATGGCGCACAGGCAGCTTGGCGACTATCTCGGGTGGAGTAGACCTTTCATACCACGCGCAGCACGCTGGTTAAACTAGTGAAACTTTGTGAATTATAGGCGAGGTGCTGAAGTTCAGCCAATCTGCCCACCGCAGGGCAAGCCGTTCGCGATCTCTACCCAAAGAAAGCATCCGGAGCTATGAAAGCTCTACGGCCTATTGACTAATGCAATCGATTGCCGAGTTAGTCCGTGAACTTTGAACTGAAGCCCGCTAGCTCAACAGAGCACGTGTGGTTCTCAACTGAACCGCCTTGATCAGATTGCATCCAACTCGGCCACTGCTCTATCTAGCCTGCCCGTCGAGGGCAGTCAGGCGCTCTTCAGTGTCTGGCATTAATGTTTAGCGATGCCAGATTCAAGCTAGGCCAGGCAAAGGTTAATCTCGCTATCTTCGCGCTTCATTTCGGCACTGATACTTAAAAAATTCCCGCCCATCGACACCGGGCAACCGCTATCGCATCATGAATTAAAAAGAAAAGACATCGGGGTGGGAGGGGCCCGAGCATTAGGGACCTGATGACCTTGATGGCAGGAGCGGGCACCCCTGCGCCAGCAAGGATGCCCGCCAGGAACCTCGAACGCTCGCGACGAAGGAGTCCCTATGTACAGCGTAACGACACACTCGGTGACCGCAACCATCCTGGCCGGAGGCAGCACGGTCCTAGGGCACCACCTGGTTGCCGCAGGACCTGCGGCAGGCGCGGCGGCGCTGGCCGCAGGCACGGCGGCGATGATCGTCGTGATCGTGGTCATCGCCTTCATAGCGGTGCTGACCAGAGCCGCGAAGGCGCTCGCTGAGATCCTTGGCCAGTTCCTTCGGATCGCGTCTATCATGACCGGAACGCTCTGTACGATGCTGATATCGGCAGTGTTCATCGTGGCCCTGCTGGTCCGCCATTAGGAAGATGCTCAGGCTGTCATCGGCAGCCTGAGCAGGCAGAAGGAACTCTGTTGAAGCCAATTTTGCCCTCGCCGCGAGGATGGCTTGCCTAGATGCGCGACGACGTGGGAAGATCATGCTCCATGGTGGATTTTCGGGAACTCAGATCCGACGAGTCTGGCGAGTTGCGCGATATAAGACTACGCGCATTGCGCGATTCGCCTGAAACATTTCTTGCCAGCTATCAACGAGAAGTTGACTTCGACGGTGACAGATGGCGCGCTGAACTTGACCGTGGCCGCTGGATCATTGGCTCGGCCGACGGAGCGCCGGTGAGCCTGCTTGGCCTCATTCCCTATGCGAAGCAGTCTGGGACAGAGCATTTTATAGAGTACATGTGGGTTGCTCCAGAGCGCCGCAAAGCCGGCGTGGCCAAGAAGATGCTTGACTATGTGTTTGACCATCTCGACGACGGAATTGAGCGGATTTATCTGTACGTCCTGACCGGCAACAACCCGGCGATCTGCCTGTATAAGAGGGTGGGCTTCGTCGACGACGAGTTGCCGCAGCCATTGCTTGAGGCTAAGCCCGGCTTCTACGAGCAGAAGATGCTACTTGACCTGAAGCAACTCAGGGTTCGCCGGTACGAGCATCTCGATCTTGAAGGGAACTTTCCCGTCGCGGTCCGCTAACGGACACGGCAGGAAACGATTACCCGGAGCAGAGCATAGAACTGTCCCGGGTAACCGTCAGCCTTAGTGGTTCGGTCAGCAGTCGAAGTACATCTCGAACTCGTGCGGAGTCGGGCGGAGCCTGACCGGGTCGATCTCGTGTGACCGCTTGTAGCTGATCCAGGTTTCGATCAGGTCAGGGGTGAAGACGCCGCCTTCGACGAGGAAGCCGTGGTCCGCTTCGAGGTTGTCGAGTACCTTGTCGAGTGAGCCTGGGACCTGCGGGATCGCCAGCGCCTCGTCCGGCGGGAGTTCGTACAGGTCCTTGTCGACCGGCTCTGGCGGCTCGATCTTGTTCCTGATTCCGTCGATGCCCGCCATCAGCATTGCCGCGAACGCGATGTAGGGGTTGCTCGACGGGTCAGGTACCCGGAACTCGATCCGCTTGGCCTTCGGGCTCGGGCCGGTGATCGGGATCCTGACGCAGGCGGAGCGGTTCCGCTGGCTGTATACGAGGTTGACAGGGGCCTCGAAGCCTGGCACCAGGCGGTGGTAGGAGTTGACCGTCGGGTTGGTGAAGGCTAGCAGCGAAGGCGCGTGCTTCAGCAGGCCACCGATGTAGTAGCGGCCGATGTCAGACAGGCCTGCGTAGCCAACCTCGTCGTAGAAGAGCGGCTCGCCGTCCTTCCACAGGCTCTGGTGGCAGTGCATGCCTGAGCCGTTGTCGCCGAAGAGTGGTTTCGGCATGAACGTAACGGTTTTGCCTGCGGCCCTGGCCACGCTCTTGATCACGTACTTGTAGAGCATCAGCTTGTCGGCCATGCGCAGCAGGCGGTCAAACCTGACGTCGATCTCGGCCTGGCCTGCGGTGCCGACTTCGTGGTGCTGCATCTCCGTCTCGATACCGCACTCGATCAGCGTGGCGACCATCTCCGAGCGCAGGTCGGTGTAGTGGTCGGTCGGCGGGACAGGGAAGTAGCCGCCTTTGTAAGGCGGCTTGTAGGCGAGGTTGCCGCCTGCTTCTTCCCTGCCGGTGTTCCAGGCGCCCTCAATAGAGTCGAGGTGGTAGTAGCCCTCGTTCGGGCTGGTCGAGAAGCGCGCCGAGTCGAAGATATAGAACTCGGCCTCCGGTCCGAAGAACGCCGTGTCGGCGATGCCGCTGCCGCGCAGGTATTCCTCCGCCTTCTTCGCGATGTTGCGCGGGTCGCGGCTGTAGGGCTCGCCGGTCAGCGGGTCGTGCACGAAGAACGTGAGATTCAGCGTCTTGCGGGCGCGGAACGGGTCCATGACGGCAGTAGTCGGGTCGGGCAGGAGCAGCATGTCCGACTCGTGGATCTCCTGGAAACCCCGGATCGACGACCCGTCGAACATCAGCCCGTCGGTGAACACCTTCCCGCCGAAGTTTCCGACAGGCACGGTGAAGTGCTGCATCATTCCCGGCAGGTCACAGAACCTGACGTCAACGAACTCCACCTCGTTATCTGTCAGGTACCGCAGAACTTCATCGCCGGATGTGAACATCAATTCTCCCCTTACTCGCTCACGTAACTGCCAGCGCCAAAGCGCATTGACCCACGGACCGCCCGGCGTGCCATGGTCTGAACTACGCTAGCGGCAGGCGGTTTCCTGTCCGTGTCCCCGATGTTTCGGCCGCGTTACGCCTCCGGTGCCGCACTGCCGCGCGGACTCGGTACTGTGAGTACCGTGACTGAGCAGTCCGGCACCGCCGCCAACCTCGAGACCGAGGACCCCCTCGATAGTCAACGTTACCCAGGAGAGACCCTTGGCTTGCCGGAAAGCGGGCGGGGATCTCTGGCGAGCATGGTGCGCCGGGTCGGCGCGATCTTCATCGACTGGTTCGTCTGCATGTTCATCGTCGTGGCGCTGATCAGGCCGGCCAGCACCGATGTCGGGCTTTGGACACTGCTCATCTTCGGCATCCAGGACTTCTTGCTGACCTCGATGATCGGCATCACCATCGGCAAGCGCCTCGTGGGCATCAGGGTGGCCAGGCTCGACGGCCGCTGGATCGGCCCGCTGTGGGGATTGCTGCGGACCGTCCTGCTCTTGCTCATAATCCCCGCGCTGTTCATGAACGCCGACCAGCGCGGCCTGAACGACCGCGCCGCCAACACGGCGGTAGTCCGGATCTAGCGCACGCTAGCTAATCAGGAAATGGCTCCTCCTGGCGCGGCAGCATCGGCCGGAGCCCGACTCCTCTGCCAGGCCGGCCGCAGGCGCAGCTCGGCAGCTCCGCCCGCGAGAGAGAGGACTAAAGCCTGCGAGCTCGCCGCGCTAGGGGACAGCGGGCTTTCAACGCACCTTCGGGCGGGGGGGCTTTGGCATGCGGCCCTGGCGTGGCATCGGGCCGCGCGGGGCTTGCAGTGAGGACGGCAGGGCCTTCAGGCGGTTGTTCAGGTCGGTGACGGCGCCTGGCTTCAGGTCGCGTGGCAGGCGCATCAGCTTGCGCTGCAACTTACTGATGGGGATCTGGCCGTTGCTCTCGCCGATCTGCAGCTCGATGATCGGGACGCCGTAGGCGATGCGGGAGATCCGCTTCTTCTCCGCCGACATCAGGCTGGCCAGCCCGTTGGGCGCGCCTTCGCCGATCAGGATCACGCCTGGCCGACCTACCACCCGGTGGATGATGTCCATGTTCCTGTTACCGGCGATTGCCGGGGTCACAGTCCAGTTGCCGCGCATGGATTGCACGATGGCTGCAGCGGCGCCAGGCTGCCCGGCAAACGCCGCATACTGGGCAGACTGCGCGTAGCGGCCGAACAGGATCATCATCGCGGCAATGCCGCTGAGCACGCCTAGTGGTATCAGGAATCCGGCCAGGCCAACGATCAGGCCGACCACGATGAACACCGCGAGCACGCCTGCCCCGGCGCCGATCACGATGGGCAGGGCCTTTCGATCGTGCTTGCGCACGACGCCGGCGACCATGATGATCTGCTTGAACCGGTTCGGCGTCGGCTGCTCGGCCGGGGCGGCGCTCGTCGGGGTAGCCTGTGGCGTCTTCGAGCCGCGGCCAGGGATCTTTACCATGGCCCTGAGGATACGAGTCCGCGCTCGCGCGCGCGAACCGGGTCAGGTTGTGGCGGTGCCCGGTGCCGTCCCCTGGGCGAGCACAGCTTGCCGGTACAGGCGGCCGGCCCGGTATGAGGACCTGACCAGCGGGCCTGACATCACCCCGGCGAACCCCAGCGCCTCGGCTTGCTGGCCGAACTCGGCGAATTCCGGCGGAGTCACCCACCGCTCGACTGGGTGGTGCAACGGTGAAGGGCGCAGGTACTGGGTGATCGTGAGCAGGTCGCAGCCGGCTGCCCGCAGGTCGGCCATCGCCTCGCTGACTTCTGAGCGTTCCTCGCCGAGCCCGAGTATCAGGTTGGACTTGGTGATCAGGCCGGCGGTCTTGGCGGCGGTGAGCACGGACAGCGACCGCTCGTACCTGAATCCCGGCCGGATCTGGCGGAAGATCCTCGGCACGGTCTCGATGTTGTGCGCCAGCACCTGCGGCCGCGCCGCGAACACCTCGCGCAGGAGACCAGGTGAAGCATTGAAATCAGGAATCAGCAACTCGACGCCGCACCCTGGCACGGCCTCGTGGATCGCCACGCACGTCTGCGCGTACAGCCACGCCCCGCCATCTGGCAGGTCGTCCCGTGCCACCCCGGTCACGGTCGCGTACCGCAGGCCCATCGCGGCTACGGACTCGGCCACCCGGCGAGGCTCGTCGGTGTCGAGCGGGCCTGGCTTGCCGGTCGCGATCTGGCAGAAATCACAGCGCCTGGTGCACTGATCGCCGCCGATCAGGAAGGTGGCCTCGCGGTCTTCCCAGCATTCGAAGATGTTGGGACAGCCAGCCTCCTCGCACACGGTGTGCAGTCCCTCGCGCCTGACGAGGTCCTTGAGCTTGGTGTATTCGGGACCCGTACGTAGCCTGGTCTTGATCCACTCGGGTTTGCGTTCGATCGGAACAGCGCTGTTGCGGGCTTCGACCCGCAGCAGCCGCCTTCCTTCTGGGGCGAGTACCACGCCCTTAGGCTAAACCAAGGTGCCGACTGGTACTCGGTTCGGGGATCATGGATACATGCCAACCCAATTCGATCCGCCGTCGGGAACGCGTGACTTCCTGGCGGCCGAGTATGAGAAACGTGAGTGGGCGTTCGGCGAGCTCCGCTCGGTTTTCCGCAGTTACGGCTTCGAACCGCTCCAGACTCCGGCGTTCGAGCGCATCGACGTGCTGCTCGGCAAGTACGGCGACGAGGCGGACAAGCTGGTCTTCAAGATCCTGCGGCGGGGAGAGCATGAGGCGTCAGGCGAGGCCGACCTTGCGCTGCGCTACGACATGACCGTGCCGCTCGCGCGGGTCGCGGCCGCTTACGGCAGCCAGTTGCCGATGCCCTACAAGCGGTACGCGATCGGGCCAGTGTGGCGGGCGGACCGGCCGGGCAAGGGCAGGTACCGCGAGTTCACCCAGTGCGACGTCGATACGCTCGGCAGCAGTTCGCCACTGGCCGACGCCGAGGTGCTCTGCGCGCACCACGATGCTATGGCGCGGCTCGGCCTCACCGGCTTCACCATCTTGCTGAACGCCAGGCAGGTCCTTTTCGGGCTGCTCGAGGTGTTTGGCGTCCCCGAGGAGCTGGGGGAGAACGTCCTCATCTCACTGGACAAGCTGGACAAGCTCAGCCCGGCTGAGGTGATCAGCGAGCTGACCGGGCGCGGCCTGGCGGCGGTCAGGGGAGCAGAACTTGTTGGTGCGATGACGGCACCAGATGCCACCGACCGGATCAGGACCGCGCTCAAGGGCAGCGATCTCGGCCTGGCCGGCCTGGACCAGGTCGACGAGGTGCTGAACCTGGTGAGCGGCCAGATCCCGGCCGAGCGGATCGCGTTCACGCCGAGGATGGTACGCGGGCTCAGCTACTATACCGGGCCGATCTGGGAACTTGCCGCAGCCGGGGTGCCTGGCTCGATCGGCTCGGGTGGTCGTTATGACCACTTGATCGCCCAGCTTGGCGGGCCGGACATGCCAGGTACTGGTGCCTCGATCGGAATCGAGCGGGTACTCATGCTGGCGTCAGAGCGCGCCGAGGCCGCCAGGGGCCGGATCGACGTCGCCGTGCCGGTACTCGCCCATGACCTGGCCGCGCAGTCGTTCCGGCTGGCGGGCATCGCCCGCGCGGCCGGGCTCCGCACCAGCGTCTACCTCGGATCCTCTGGCAAGCTCAGCAAGCAGCTCAGATGGGCGTCGGACTCGGGCGCCCGCTGGTGCCTGATCTACGGGAGCGCCGAGCACGCGGCCGGTGCAGTTACTGTCCGTGATCTAGCGAGCGCCGAACAACGGCAGCTACCACTCGCGGACCTGCCGGATTACCTCCGTAACCCGGCAGGTACCGAAGATGGCTGACGTCGGGTTCGCGGAGCCTGACGTCTGGTTCGCCGGACTGCCGGGGGTGGTCGCCGCGGCCGGGGCGCTGATCACCGACCCGGCCGGCCGGGTGCTGCTTGTCAAGCCTAATTACCGTGAGCTGTGGAGCATTCCAGGCGGCATTTGCGAGTTCGGCGAGCCGCCGCACGCGGGCGCTGCGCGCGAGGTGACCGAGGAAATCGGCCTTCCGCTGGCTATCGGGCGCCTGCTCGCGCTCGACTGGTCACAGCCCTACGGGCCGCAGGCCAGGCCGATCGTCCATTTTGTCTTTGATGGCGGCCAGATAGCAAATGGCGAGTCCATTACAATCCAGGAGTCCGAGCTCGCAGGTTACACTTTTGCGGCTGCTGACCAGCTTCAGGTGCACCTGCCGCCGAGGGCACTGGCCAGGATCGCCGGGGCGATGCGGGCGCTCGCATCCGGGACGACGGTGTTCGTGCCGCACGAGATCAGCCCGCCCGGCTAAGCGCCGCCGGTTTCTCCAGCGCCGCCGTCAGGTGATGCCTGACCGGTTCGATGGCGTCGTTCACGGTGACCGGCCGGCCAAGCTCGGCGGTGAGCGTGGTCACGCTCGCGTCGCTGATGCCGCAGGGCACGATCCGGTCATACCAGTGCAGATCGTTATCGCAGTTCAGGGCGAACCCGTGCATGGTAACGCCCCTGGCGACCCTGATCCCGATCGCCGCGAGCTTTCTGTCCTGGCCCGCGCCCGTCACCCATGCGCCGCTGCGGCCGGCGAGGCGTTCGGCGATCACGCCGAACTCGGCGCAGGCGCCGATCATGGCATCCTCGATCGCCCGCACGTAGGCGAGCACGTCGACAGGGTCGCTCAGCTTGACGATCGGATACCCGACTAGCTGGCCAGGGCCGTGCCAGGTGATCTTGCCGCCTCGGTCGACTTCGATGACCGGTGCGCCAGGATCGCCGGCCGGGCGGTCGGCAGGTTCGGTTCGCTTGCCGGCCGTGTAGACGGGAAGGTGCTCGAGCAGCAGGCACGTGTCGGGGATCTCGTCGTTGACCCTGAGCGCGTGCAACTGGCGCTGAAGGTCGAGCGCCTCTTCGTAGGGGACTGCCTGAGCGCCGGTTCCGGCTAGCTGGAAGACAAGCTCACTTCGCACAAGGCCAAGGGTAAGCCCAGGGCGCACCTGAGCGGGTTGCCGGGCCGCTGCGCGTATTGGTTAGGCTACTTAAGTAATGGACAAGAAGTTTGATGCCGATGTCCTTGACCGCCTCAGCGATGACGAGCGGCGTGAGCTGCTCGGGCTCCTGGTCAACAGCGAACGGCACTCAGGGGCCAGGCCAGGCACAAGCTGGCGATGGGACCTGTTGCTCGTTTTGATCATCGCTGGCTGTATCGTGCTGGCCGGCTGGATCGGCTACCTGGCGGTAAGCCTGCCCGCGTTCTACCGCACGGGTAGCTGGCGGGGGGCGTGGGTGGGCTTTGACCTGGCCGAGCTTGCCGCTTTCTCCGCTACCGGCTGGGCCGCGTGGAAGAGAAGGCAGATCCTGATCATCTGCCTGATCGTGCTGGCAACCCTTTTGTTGTGTGACGCCTGGTTTGATGTGGTGCTTGACGCGCGGACGGCCGGGTTTGCAGGGAGCCTGGTGTCGGCCCTGGTGATCGAGGTGCCGGTGGCCGTGATCGCGGTCGTGGTGGCCAGGCGGCTGCTTCGCTTCGCGGTTGGCGAGGTGATCAGGTATGAGGGCGGCCATGGTCCGGTGCCATCGCTGTGGAAGGTGCCGCTATTCAACGTGGAGGACGGCACGCCGCTCGAGCGCCTGATCAAAGCCGCCAAGTCCGACGGGCAGGGCGGCGCTGGCAGGGCGCATGACCGCTAAGTCACGATGGCGGCAAGCGCGGCGCCAAGTTCCGGATAGCGGAACGTAAAGCCTGCTTCGACCAGTTTGGCCGGCCTGACACGGGAACTTCCGAGCAGTTCGCTTGCCAGTTCGCCAAGTGCGGCGCGGAGCAACGGTGCGGGCAACTGGAGCACGGCCGGCCGCCGCAGGGTCCTGGCCAGCGCCTTGGTGAACTCGGCGTTCGTGACCGGTTCTGGCGCGGTGAGGTTTACTGGCCCGCAAAGGTCGTCGCGGTCGAGCAGGAACTTAACGGCCGCGACCTCGTCGGTGCGGCTGATCCAGCTCAGGTACTGGCTGCCTGAGCCAATCCTGGCGCCGAGACCAAGCTTGAACGGCGGCAGCAGCGGTCCGAGCATGCCGCCGCCCTTGGCGAGCACTACTCCGCTGCGCAGATTGACCACCCTGATCCCGGCGGCAACGGCAGGCGCGGCCGCCGCCTCCCAGTCACGCACGAGCTCGGCCAGGAAGCCGGTGCCTGCGGGCGAGCCTTCCTCGACCGCACGGTCACCGGTGTCGCCGTAGTAGCCGATCGCCGAGCCGCAGAGCAGGATGCGGGGACAGGACTGCGGTGTTCGTTGCGTGGCCGCCGCCATCGCGGTGACGACCGTCTGGGTGGAGGTTATCCGGCTGGACCTCAGCACGGCCTTCCTGGCCTGCGTCCAGCGCCCGCCCGCGATCGGCGCGCCTGACAGGTGCACGACGGCCGTAATGCCAGCCAGAGAGCCCGGCTCGAGCCCGTCGGCTGGCTCGAGCGGATTCCAGCTGATCTCGTCGGCTGACCTGGCGGGCCGCCTGACCAGCTTGACCACGTCGGTGCCCGCCGCGGCGAGTTCCGCGGCGAGCGCCGACCCGATCAGGCCAGATGCCCCTGACATCGCGACCTTGGTCATCTTCATGTTCCCTTTCCGGCGCTAGCCCAAGCTACCGGCCGAACTCGGTCTCGAACGCACCTTCTTCCAGCCGGTTCTTGATCGTCACGAGGAACCTGGCCGCGTCGGCGCCGTCGACCAGACGGTGGTCATAGGTGAGGGCCAGGTACACGATCGACCGCACCGTGATGACCTCGCCGAGATCGGGGTCGTCGACGACGACAGGACGCTTGTTGACGGTACCGGTTCCCAGTATGCCAACCTGCGGCTGGTTGATGATCGGCGTGTCGAACAGCGCGCCGCGGCTGCCCGTGTTGGTCAGGGTGAAGGTGCCGCCCGACAGTTCGTCCGGACTGACCTGGCCTGACCTGGTCCGGCTGGCCAGGTCGGCGATCTTGCGCGCCAGGCCGCCGATGTTCAGGTCGCCCGCGTTCCTGATCACCGGCACCATGAGCCCGCGGTCGGTGTCGACCGCGATGCCCAGGTGCTCGGCGTCGTGGTAGGTGACCGTGCCGTTCGCCGTGTCAATCACCGCGTTCAGCCGGGGATGCACCTTAAGCGCCTCAACTGCGGCCAGAGCGAAGAACGGCAGGAAGGACAGCTTTATGCCCTCTCTGGCCTCGAACGAGGCCTTTACCCGGTCCCTGAGCCTGGCGATCGCGGTAACGTCCGCCTCGACGACGGTGGTGAGCTGGGCCGAGGTCTGAAGTGATTCCACCATGCGCTGCGCGATGACCTGGCGGGCCCGCGACAGGCGCTCGGTGCTGCCGCGCTTGGCCGCTGCCGCCTGGTCAGCCTGCGCCCTTGGCTGACCGACCGCCCCGAGGCCAGGCGGTACCTGGGCCACCGGAGCCTCCGCCGGTGCCGGCGGTGCAAGCGGGACGGGCGGTGCCGACGGGACCTGGGCCGACGGGACCTGGGCAGGCGGGACCTGGGCAGGCGCCGCAGGCGGTGCGGCTACGGCGGCAGCGGTCTGCGCCGCCTGGCTGACGCCAGGCGCGCCTTCGCCGCGCCTGGCGCGCGCCGCCTCGAGCACGTCCTGCTTGCGGATCCGGCCGCCGACCCCGGTGCCGGCCAGCGCGGCCAGGTCGATCGAGTGCTCGGCGGCCAGTTTCCGCACCAGCGGGGTCACGTAGGCGCCTTCCCCGCTCTGGTAGCCGCCCTCAGGTCCCTCAGGCTGCGCAGGCATCGGCTCGGGCTGGGCGGGCACTGGCTCTGGCTCTGGCTGGGCCTGTGGTACCGCACCGTATTCGGGCTGCTGGTAGGTGGTGTAGCCGGGCTCCTGGCCGGCCCATTGCTCTGGGTGCTGAGCGACGTCGTACCGGTGCGGTGCGGGCTCGGCGAACTGGTAGCCGGAGTCGTGATAGTCCGGCCCGGCCGCCTCTGGCGCGGAGTAGCTTGGCTGCTGGAACTGGTAACCAGCGGCAGGCGCCTGGTAGGCGCCCTCATCGTAGGGGGCAGCGGGGGCAGGGGGTTCCGGGCTCCACGCCCGGACGGCTGGTGCCGCTTCCTGCGCCTGGGCGCCGCCGCCGTCCTCGTCAATGACCGCGAGCTGGGCGCCGACGGCGACGGTCTCGTCCTCGGCGACGGTGATACCACGCAAGATGCCGGAGACCGGCGAGGGAATCTCGGTGTCTACCTTGTCGGTCGACACTTCAAGCAGCGGCTCGTCGGCCGAGACATGTTCACCCTCGCGCTTTAGCCATCGGGTAACAGTGCCTTCTGTGACGCTCTCGCCAAGCTGCGGCATGGATACGGAGACCGACATGGCTTCGGCTGACCCCTTCT
>DAHVDE010000029.1 GCA_027313705.1 Actinomycetota bacterium
TCCGGCGACTCCCCCAGCACCCGGTGGCAGTAATCCGTGACCTGGCCCAGCAGCTCGGCGTCCCCGGCGTCCCGCTCGACCGGCGGGGCCAGCCTGCGCACCGTCGACCGCCTCGGCCCCGCCCCGGCGGCGGCGGGCAGGCCGTCGCGCAGCAGCTCCACCGCGTGCCGGAAGCTCACCCCCTCCGCCCGCATCACCCAGTCGATCACCGACCCGCCCGCCTGGCACGCCCCCAGGCAATGCCACAGGTTCTTCCCCGGGGAGATCACCAGCGACGGCGTGCCGTCCTCATGGAACGGGCACCGCCCCGCCAGATCCGCCCCCGCCCGCGCCAGCACGACCCCGGCCGCCTCCGCCAGCGAGGCCAGCGGGACCTGCTCTTTCAGCCGCTCGATCTCCGCGTCCGGGACCCGCGCCACGCCGCCCTCCGGAAAAACCTCGAACTATCATCAGGTGGCGGCATGGTATGCCACGAAGCGCATCTCATGGCAGGCACCCGAGCCACCGGAGGCAAGCATGACCGTCATCACCGCAGCACAATGGGCATCACGTGACAACCACGGAGGCCACGACATGCCCAGCCCGTTCATCCCCGGACGGCTCCGCGAGCTCCGCGCCGAAGCCGCCCTGTCCCAGGCCGAACTCGCCGAGAAAAACGGTACGGATCACGCGCAACGCGATCACGGGGAAGCCTGCAGCAACCAAGCCGACTCAAGCCGCTACCCGTGCCGCCCATGCCGGGCGCGGCCGTCGGAGGAGCCGCTCCGCCGTCCGTTTCTCGCGGCATCAGCCCGCGCAGAGCCACACCGCCGACCGGGGATGCCCCGCAGGCCATCGAATCCGAGATCCCGGCCAGCCAGGCAACTGACACCGGGCATTTCGCGCCGCGCCTCAGGATCACGCCGGCCCAGGCACGGCGACCAGCTTGACGGCCGGGAGGCCGCTCAGCTCGCTGGCGGCTCGAATACCGGGTTCGGGATGAAGTCACCCACGATCCGGCCATCGTCGCCGACCTTCCAGGCACCGCGGATCGCGGCCGGCGGCACCGCGTCGTCAGGCCCGTAGTCCCCAACGATCTCGTAGACCCAGCCGCCCGGCTTCATCCTCGCCTCGGCGATCAGGGCGGGCGGCAGGTTCCTGCGGCTTGGCACGACGCTCATCCCTTCCCGGCGCCGGAGTCCCGCCATCGTTCGAACCAGGCTCGCTGGTCGTCCACCGATGCCAGTACGGCGGACTCGGGCGCCGGCGCGAAGATGTCCACCGTCTTCGGCCTCGCGGCGGACCGCGGGATCTCCAGCTCGTAGGCGAACCGCCCGCCGCTGGCCTGGCGCAGCATCGGCGACGGGAAGACGTCCCTGCGCGAGCCGTTGCAGGCCAGCACCACGCTTCGGGCTTCCAGATGGCGGCGCACTGACGCCAGTGCCTCGAACAGATCAGGACCCTCGCCCCGGACAACTAGCTCGCCGACCGTGGCCTCCACCCTGCAAACGTCCCCGGCAGCGAACCGGAGGCGGGAGGCCACGGGCTCACCGGCCCGGACAGCCTGAACGTCAGCCTCTTCCCACGTCACGGCGTGAACCCCGGGTTGGGAATCCATCCGCCTGGACCCCACACCCCCTCGATGCCGCTAGGGGGAATCGAGCCCTGGACAGCAATCTCGTTCTCCCACGGGAAGGGACAATCAGCCCCGAAAATGGCGTTTACGTCGAAGCCGGAGGCTCTTGCCTTATAGATGTAATCCGCTCTGATCTGCGCCGCGAAGTCCTGGGCGGACCCCATGTCGTTCGTGGTCGACACGAACCCAGAGTCAGGAGGGTTCAGGTTCACATGATCCCAAAGATTCATGTTACCGCCCTTGGGCTCGAAGCCCTTGCTGAAGATCTCAGCCGGCCCGCGAGTATCCGCCCGGAACACAATCTGAGCCGCGTCACCAGCCGTTACCGCTTCTGGGGCAATGCTTCGGATGGCGTCGCCTGTGTACTGGAGTGCTGTGTCGGCGCCGTCTAGTGTTTCGCCGGCGGGGAGGAAGACGAGCGCGAGGTTGAAGGCGGCGCGGCCCAGCCCCCATGCGTCGGACTTCGTGTTGTAGTGGCTGGTCAGGCGGGTGTTGAGGTAGTCGAAGTAGTTGGGCTGGACGGCGACCGCCCAGTCTCCTGACGCTGACAGGCGCACCGCCAGGGACGCCAGGTCCAGGCCGGCGCTGGCGAACCCGGCGAAGAAGTCGCCCCAGGTGCCGGATTGGAAGGAGATATCTCTTCCCTGGGAGCCGGCGGTGCAGGAGGGGTCGTTCCCGCAGTTGTTGGGTCCGGTGGGGCGCTGGCCGGCGGGGTCGGTGCGGTTGACGGGGTTGTTGTAGGCGTAGGTGTAGGGGTCCAGGTCGTTGGGGTTGCCGGGGGTGAGGATGGGGTCGGGTGAGAGGAACTGGGGCAGGGCGGGGTTGTATTCGCGGGCGCCGAGGTTGGTCAGGTGCGTGGCGGGGTCGGTGGTGCCGCCGGTGTAGCCGCGGGTGCCTGGCCATGATGGCGGGGTGTTCAGGGGGTTGCCGTAGGGGGTGTAGTAGCGGCGGGTGACGGCCGCGGTGGCGGCGTTGATGGCGGTGGTGGCGGTGCCGCGGGGGTCGGGGAATATCCAGGACACGAGTTTGGGTCCGCCGGCGGGGTTGGGCACGGCGATGGCGGTTACCTGGCCGGCGAAGGTGTAGTACCGGGTCGCGGTCACGGTGGTGCCGTCCGCGGTCAGGTCCTCGCCGGGCAGGTACACGGTCGTGACCGGTCCGTCCCGTTGTATTAGCAGGTTCCCGGCGGCGTCGTACCGGTAGTAGGTGGTGACCGGCCCGCTGCTGGTCGTCGTGGTCGCCGAGTACAACTGGCCCGGCACGGCGCCGGGCCCGTCCCAGTCATAGCTGGCCGAGCCGGCGCCGGGGCTTGTGGTGTAGCCGGTCAGGTCACCGGGGCCGTTCCAGGAGTAGGTCATGGCCGAGGACTGGCTGCCGGTGACCGACGCGCTTTCCGGGGCATGAGGCTGGCCGCACGTGGCCGGCGGGGTGCAGGTGTACGGCGAGTAGCTGTAGGCCGTGTCAGTGGTGGTCTGGGAAGACGACGGGCCGGTGATGAGATCGTCGGTCTTGATCCGCCCGGTGGTGCCCGCGGTGCTGCCGTTCGTGGTCCCGCCGGTGTCATAGGCCAGGGTCTGCTGGTACGGTGCCGGGCCGCCGATGCCCTTGCCGCCCGGCGGGCTGGCAGCGCATCCCGAAGTGCCCTGGGACCAGGCCGCGGTCAGCCTGTCCAGGTAGTCGTACTGGTAGCACTGGTAGTCGCCGCTGACCGGCTCCCCGGCAGAGGTGATGTTGCCGTACGGGTCATAGGCGTAGCTGGTGTCTGAGACCAGGTTCCAGTTCCCCGGACCGTTCTCCTGCTGTACCCGGGCCTGGCTGAGCCGCTGCGTCGCCGTGTCGTACAGGTCCAGCAGCCGGGACCACGGCGCCGACGGGCCCGCGCCGAAGTCGATCTCGGACGGCAGGCCGGTCGGGGTGTACCCGGCCCGCTGCACGTAGTCTGATCCGCCGCTCCACAAGCTGTAAGGCGAGCCGAGGTTGTCGTACCCGTAATGCACGGTCTCCGAGCTCATCTGGCCGGCCGCGGGGAACGACGCCGTGTCCGGGGAGCCGTCCACGTTGTACGTGTAATTGAACGTGAATGTCTGCCCGCCGAGCGCCCCCGTCACGCTGTCCGAGGGAATCGTCCACGACTCCGACGCCGGCCTGTAGGAATCGTCGTAACCGCCGATCGTCTCCCGGTAATCATCAGGCGACGACCCGCCGGCACCGCCGATGTAAGAATCAGCTTCCGCGAGCTGGCCGATCGCCTGCCCGTTCCCGCCCGCCAGCGGCGCCGTGTCATAAGACCAGGCCGCCAGCTCGTCTGACAGGGTTTCGCCGGCACCGCCGGTCGTGTTGTACTCGGCCTTCTTACGGCCCGCCGCGTCGTAGGCGTAGGAGATCTCGTTGCCGGCCGCGTCAGTGACGGTGGTCAGCTCGCCGAGGTCGTTCCAGCCCTGGACCGCGGTGCCGGCATCGGGATAGCTCCCGTAGGTTTGCTCGCCGAGCCGGTTGTCGGTGAACGACCAGTTCTCTCCGCCCGCGTCCTTGATCGTCGTGATCGTGCCGCCGGTGCTGTCGTAGGAGTACGTGTACGACGTGCCGTTGTAGCCGCCGCCCGGCTGGGACTGCTCGATCTGGACGGGGCGGCCGAACCCGTCGGCATAGGTCGTCGTGGTCACGCCGCCCGATGGCGGGATCTCGGTGGTCTCATCGCCGTAGGGATACTGGAACTGGGTGCCCCATTTCTGGGTGCCGTCGGAGTACAGCGCCGACTCGGTTTCGCGGCCCGCGCCGTCATAGGTCAGCACGGTCGAGGACGGAACAGCCGCCTGCGCGGCGACGAACAGGACGGGGGACGGGGCCGCGGCCACGGTATAGGCGCTGTTGGTCAGCAGAACGCGGCCCTGGGAGTCATATTCGGTGTCGGTGACTTCCGTCCCGCCGGCCTGGCCCTCCGCCGGGACCTGGCTCTGGCGGAGGCGGAGCAGCGAGTCATAAAGCTGGTAGCCGGTGACCGGGATCTCGTTCGGGCCGGTCAGCGTCGTCGTCTCAATCGTCGAGGGAGCTGACTGACTGATGTTGTAGGCATAGGCATAGTTCGGGGTGCCATCTCCCGACCGAGCCGGCCCGGTCTGCCCGGGCAGCCACACGCCGGTGACATCGCCGAGAGCGTCGTAAGCGTAATCGGTGCGCAGGCCGCTGGGGTCGACGACGTCATACGGGCTGCCCCACTCGGCGTAGATGCCGGTGACAGTCGTGGCCTGCAGCGAGGAGGTCAGCGGTGCCTGTACCTTCACCTGTGTGGTCGCGTATTCCTGCGCGGAGTTGGTGCCCGGGCTCCACTCCGAACTGTAGGTGTAGAACGTCGTGTAGCCGCCGGAGTTCTCGTCCTGGACCACGCGGCCGTAGCTGTCGTAGGACTCACGGGACTGGGCGACCCAGTGGTCGCCGCTTTGATCGGCCGATGACGGCGCCAGCACGTCGGTCTCGGTGACGTTGCCGTTCGCAGGCGCGCTCCCGAAACTCTGCCCGTCGTAGGAGTACTTCGTGTCGGAAATCGTGACCGCGCCGCTGCGCTGGGAGCAGTAGCCCTCGGTGGTCGTCACTTCCTGTGGGTAGTCGATCAGGCCGTTGATAGTGCTGGAGAAGTACGAGTAGCTGGTGCAGGTCGCCTGACCGGGAACAGCCGTGTCTCCCATGGAACTCACCTGCTGGAGCAGGCCGCCCGAGCTGTAGGTGTAGGCGGTCTTGATCTGGCGCAGCGGCGGGTTGCCGCCGTATCCCGAGACGCCCTCGGCGGTCGCGTTCAGCGGTGACAGCGGCGTGTAGACATCGGTCTCGGCGGTGTCGATGATCTCGGCGTAGTCCGGCTCACCCCACGGCTGCACGGCCGACGTCGCCGTCGGCGGTGAGACCCACGGCCAGTTGACTGTGTCCGAGACCGTTCCCGTCCCGGCCCACTCGGTGCTGTGCGGTCCGTTCCAGACTATTTTCTCAAGCAGGAACCCGTTCAGCGCGTTGCTGTCGGCCACCGGATCGGCGTTGTTGCCCGGGCCGGCCTGCAGCGCGTTCAGCGATTCCTGCGGCTGGATCTGCACCGAACTCGTGCTCCAGCCGCTGTTGCAGGACGAGCAGGGAACCGGGTCACCGTCCATGCCGGTCAGGTACGTGTAATCAGTCTCCGATTGATTAGCGCCAGTGCCCGTGACAACCCGGACATAGTTGTAGCCACGCCATTGATCCCAGGATTTGTCCTTGGCGGGCACCAGGTCGTTGTCGGTGTCGTAATGCCAGTTCGCGCCCGTTCCCGGGCTGCCGCAGTGGAACGTGTTGCAGTACGTGTACGTGGTCGGCATGACCTGGCCGCCGCCGGTCGGGTCGGTAACCGTGACCGCCGCGACGGTGTACTTGTAGTACCACAGGTTCGTCGGGTTCCCGCCGAAGTCGCCGCTGGTCCATTTCTGTGGGAAGCAGGGCATCGTGTTGCCGGAAACGGCCGCATCGCCGGACAGTTCCGAGGAATTGCAGGCGCCCGGGTTGTAGGCGACATTCGTCTGCGACCCGGTTTCTGAGAGGATCGAGGTCAGCCGGTACCGGTACATGAGCGGGAAGCTCTCGCCGTAGTCGACCCGGTTGTCCATGCCGGTCCAGCCGAACTCCGCGGGTGGCAGTGACGTCCCGCTGCCGCCGACCCAGCCTTCATACTGGACCGAGCCCAGGGTCAGATCCCAGTTGACGTCGCCGGCCAGCCAGTTATAGCCCAGAGTCCAGGTGTCCACCGTCTCCGGGCTGTTCGCGCCCTGGAATAGCTCGGTTTTCACCTTGTACAGCATCTGGGTGTCGAAGAACGCGGGCGCGTCATGCTGCGACCCGGTGCAGCCGGACGCGGACGCGCAGTGCAAGTCCCAGGGCGTGTCCGGCCAGGTTGCCCGGTTCTCGCTGTTGTCGCACTGACTGATCGTGGCCGAGCTGGTGTAGTTGGCCGGCGTGTACAGCGAGCACCGGCCCGCATACCACATCGAAACGTGGAAGGCCTGCCCGGCATACACGTCCGGCTGGCCACCCCGATCCTGCATGCCGTAATAAATGTCGGTCAGGGTACCGCCGGTGTCGTACTGCATCGCCGTGCCGTAGTTACTGGTGACAGTCCCGTAACTGCTGACGTAGGCGTAAGAGTCGGTCGCGTAGTAGTTGGTCTCCGGGTTGTAGAAATACGTCGTCGCGTTGCCGTTCGGGTCGACGACCAGGTCGAGGTTCCACCGCCACGGCATGTTCGCGCATACCGACCCGGTGTAACTGCCGGGGTCGTTGCAGGGGTCGCCGCTCCGGATCCCGAACACCGGCATCGTCCACACCGAGTTCGTCACCGGGTCGCCGCTGCCGTACCCCGGCAGCTCATTCAGCCCGTAGTAATACCGCGTGCCGTCCGGGGCGATGATCTCCCAGTACGAACCGTCGTACGCGCCGTTGTCCGCGCCGGACAAGAACTCGACTGTTGACCCGTCATCGGACGACAGGTGCCAGCTCGAATTCGACGGGTCGTAGATGAGCTGGCCGGAATGGCCGGCTGAGGAGATGTAGGCGTTCAGCCCGTCCCAGCACTGGTCTCCGGTCTGCTCGTAGCTGGGCTGCCCGGTATTGGTGTTGCCGGCCTTGATCAGGTCTCCGCAGGAGGTGTACTTCCGTTCGATGAAACCGCCCGCGCCGGCCAGGGAGAAACCTTCGCCGAGCTGGCCGGGCTGCGCGTTGCTCTGAGCGGTCTCGCCGTCAGTGCCTCCTGAGTCGTACGACAAAGACAGCGACGGTGCCTTGCCGCCGATCGCCGGCGGGACCCGCAGCGGATAGGACCAGGTGAAGTCCCCGGTCTGCAGACCGGCCTGCCACAGCGACGACGGCGACAGCGATGTCGCCTTGTAGTCGCCCGCCCCGCCGGAAGTGGTGGAGGCGATCGCGTACACCAGCGGCCCCGCCCGGCCGTCCGGCTCCCAGCCAGGGGCGGCACGCAACGTGGCGGCGATCGTCTCAGACTTCGAGTCGTTGGCAAACGGGACCGGTGCCATGCCCCGGCACGTTCGTCTCGACGGCGTGGTCAGCGCGCAGTCCGGCATGGCGAACAGAGCCAGCCGTGCCCCGTAGCCGCCGCCGTACTCAGCCGCGAATCTCGAGTAGTTCACCCGCACCCTGACCCTGCCAGCCAGCACCGCGCCATCAGCTCTGGTCAGCTCGAGCAGCATGCCGTCCGACCCGGCCGCGACGGCTTGCCGGTGACTGGCCACGCCGACCCGCACCGCACGCACCGGCGAGCCGCTCGCCACCGCGACCTGGACCGGCAGCCCGCCAGCCCGCACCCAGCGGACGGTCCTCGCCCGGCCAGCGCGGCCGCCCGACCGCACCGCAGCGGGCAGCGTGACCGTTGCCGTCCCGGCCGCCGGCCACGCAGGAGGGCGTCCCTTGCGGCCGCGCTGGCCAGGACGGATCAGGTCAGGAACCCGCACCCGGCCGGCATGATGCCCCGGCACCGTCGCGAACTTTGCCGCCGCGCCCAGGTGATGCCGGGCAGCCAGCGCTGCCGCGGCCTTTGACCCGGCTGCCGGGGGCGGCATCCACCCGGCCTTGACGGCCGGAGTTGCCGGCGCCGGCGCGGCCAGCGCTGCGCCGGCGCCCTGGCCCGCCAGCACGCACAGCGCTGCCCCGGCCGCCAGCACTCCCCTGACCCGCCGCGCGCGCGCCGCCTTGCTCACGCCCATTCCCGTCCCTTCCTCTGCCTGCCCAGCCGGTCCGATCCACCCGGCGACCGGGCGGCGGCACGACTAGGGATAGGTGGCGTACAAGGCTGAGCAGCCATCTCCGGTGCCGCTGTCGTAGAGATTCTGAATGTCTTGGCTCGAGCCGCCAGAACCGGTGCCGAGAACTCCGTAAAACACGCAAACATCAGAGATAGAACCGTCAAAGTAATCAGCCGGACCTGAACCGCCCAGGTCAGCGCCGATGCGGAAATCCCCGGTCGCCGGCGCCGACCACGGCGACGCCGACGCGGTCGCGTCCACGTTCCCGTCGCCGCCGGTGACCCCGTCGCCGCCGTTCACGTACAGCGACAGGGTGCCATGAGCGGCGTTGAACACGCCGGTGAGCTGCGTCCAGTTGCCAATCACCGTCGAATTCACCGGAGCGGCCGCGACCGACCAGGACGCTGAATCCGAATCGGACTGCGGCATCGCGAACTCCCAGCACGGACACGTCACGTTCCCGGCCGTGCCCGTCTTCTGGTACCCCAGCCGGAACCCGCTGACCTGCGAAGCATCCTGCGACACCGCCGTGCAGAACCCGGGGCACGCCGTCGGGTACACCCAGGCCGACACCGAGAAACTCCCGTTGTTCCCCGCCATCGGCACCTCGGTAGTCGCCGAATCGGTGCCGCTGAGCTCCAGCGAGCACGAATATCCCGCCGGAGTGCCCGTCGCGGAACCCGGGCAGCCGAACGTCGCCGGGCTGACACTGGCGCCGGAGGTGCCGGTCACGGTCGCGAAGTCGGTGGCATTGCCGTTCAGCTTCCACCAGCCGAGCGTGGCGACATTGCCCGCCGCCGTAGTGTCAATCCGGAACGGCCCGTACACCGGACCGACGTTCCCCGCCTCGTCAACCGCCGCGACGTACAGGTCTTCCTCGGCCGACGTGAACGGCGTAATCGTGACCGTGACCGGACCGCCCTCGTACTGCGCCTGCACGTACGTCGCCGGCCGCGAGTCGTCGATCCCGTAGTAGTAACCAGCCACGTCGTTCATGCCAAGACCCGGATCAAGGTTCGACGGATCGGTGAACGTGAACGACCCCTGCGTGCCCACCGGGTTAACCGCCTGCCCCGACGCGTAATCCGTCGATGTCACCGTCGGCGCCAGCGGAGCGTTGGCGTCTATCACCAGGTAGCACCACGACGATGCCGGGCCGACCAGCGCCGGCACGGTATTGCCGACCGGATCGATCACCGATTGCGTGGCCGCGGACACCTGCCACTTGTACTGGTCGTCAGGCGTGCCCGACCGTGAGGCCGTGAACAGCGCGGGCGGCGACTGCCCGGTCGCGTTCTGGTCGGCGGCCAGCGTCCCGGTACTGCCGCTCGTCAGGTTCTTCCACGAGAAACTGGCGTCCAGGTTCCCGCCGTTCACGCCGTCCGGATCATCGAACTGAGCCTGCCAGACCGGGCTGTTGGTGCTCAGGTAGTCAGGCGAGCCCGACGAACCGCAGTGCGTCCGCAGCGTGCCGCTCACCGGGCTGAACGTCCCCTGCGTGCCGACGCTGGCTGGCGCGTCAGGCGCGTTCCGCCAGTACAGGTCGAGCATCATCGAGCCTGCGTCGAACCGCTTCCACGACCACTGGTTCGGCGACGCCTCGTCCGCCGCGTTAGCCGACAGCCGCACCGTCAGCCATGGCCAGTTGCCGTTCGCCGCGTCCTGCGCCACTTTCGTGGCAGGCAGCGAGATGTACTGGCCGGGGCAGTTCGACGGGTCGTACCCATAGCCGTAATCGCTGTTGCTCAGCCAGTCGCTGGTTCCCGTGCCCGGCCACGTGGTCGAGCTAGTGGACGGGGTGTTGCTTCCGTTGTTCGCGGTGTCCCACATCGTCACGTACGACGTTCCGGTGCACGACCAGGCGTAGGTCTGCTCCAGCTCAAGCTCGCCGTCAGCGTAAGCAGCCCCCCACATCGCAGAGGGAACAGGGAAGTTGAGGAACGACCGGTAGATCCGGTACACCGTGTCGCCTGAGTATGCGCCGCCGTCCTGGTTCCCGTTGTTGGCGATGCAGGTGCCGGAATTGTTGTTGTCGCACGGCACGCCGGACCGGATACCGCCCGCCGGGTCGCTAGGCTGCCAGTCGCTGCCGGTCCAGGTTGCGACCGGCTGCACCGACGGCGACGGCTTGTTCACCGACCCCTGGTACTCCTCGGCCTCCCACACATCCGACCACGACGCGCTGTCAGCCGTCGTCACGTTCCAGTTCGGGTCGATGAACACCGGATACACCACCGAACCACCCGCCAGGACCGACGCCACCGGCGTCAGCGTGACCACGTTGTTCCCGCTCGCGTCGGTGCCCTGCGTCACCGGCACGACAGCCTGCGCGTCACCAGGCTCGGGGCCGTTGGCTGGCGGCACCCCGTTTACCCCGCCGTTTCCCCCGTTGTCACTGCCCGCCGCCTCCGAATCCCACATCTGCGGCGCCGCGGCGGTGAACACCGGATTGCCATTGCCGTCCGCGGCGGTCATGTTCCCCGACGCGTCAACCGACACCGTCAGGCCGGACACGATCACAGGGAAACTCAGCGAAGCCAGTTCCGGATCGGCCGCCGCCTGCGCCGACGTCACCTCTATCAGGTCAGACACCCCGGTCGCCGTCGCCGTGACCAGCAAGTTGACACCAGGCAGCACACCGTCATACTCCGCCGTCGGCCCGTTCAGCACTGGGACGGGCAACTGCCCGTACGGCCAGTAGAACGACAATGTCTCGCTGCCCGAGGTCAGCGAGTACAGCAGGCTGTCGCCGCTGACATCACCTGCCCTGGCACCACGCCCGCCCGCTCCGCCGCCGGACAGGGTCAGGCCAGCCAGCGTCGCCTTCGGAGCCACCAGGCCATTACCCGTGACCGCGAGCGTCGTGTCCACCGGCTCCCACGACCCATCAGGCTCCTGCACGCGCTGCGGCACCAGCGACTCTTCCGCCCCGAACCCGCCCTGCGGCTCAGCGAAAACCTGCGCCCACGCCGTACGGTCCCCCAGGATCTCTACCGGGCGTCCCGATGACGCCGCCAGCGCCGACGCCTTCCCCGGACCGCCCGATGTGACCAGCGACCCAAACGGAATGGCTGTGCGGTGCCAAGACCCGGTCCACCGAAGCGCCAGCGGCTCGGCCCCCGCGGCATCAGCGGTCGCGCCCACTGCCCACACCTGCCCGCCAGCCGACGAGACCGCCGCGAGCGCACCCGCGCCCTGCGCCGCCATGATCCGCCACCGCTTACCCGTCCACCGCTCAGTCAGCGTCCGGAACTCCCCGACCCCCCTCGACCAGTACCCAGTCGCCCAAGCCTCACCGACGGCAGGCCCGGCCGCGACCCCGTCGATAACGGCACCAGCCCGCGCGCCAGCCGGACTCGGCGCAGGAACCTGACGCCACCGGCCGTCTAGGCGACGCAGGACCAGCGGAGTCAGCCGACCGCCTGCGACGGTCGCATATCCGGCGGCCCAAACAGCACCGGCGGCGGACGTCACGCCAGTGAACGCGCTGGCACCAGAACCCTCTACAGCCAAGGGCACGATCCGCCAGTTAGCACCATCCCAGTGCTCCACCAGTGCCGTGCGCACGGCGGTCCGGCCAGAACGCCTGCGGGCATATCCAGCGGCCCACACCCCCGACGCAGAAGCCGTGACCGCGTCAAGCACAACACTCGTAGCGCCTGCTGGCACCGGCGCTGCGGCGAGCCTCCAGACACCCCTTTCCCACCTGGCCGTCAGCCCTCCGCTCCGGCCCGCCCCGGCCCGGTAAGTACCGACCGCCCACGCCGCTCCAGCCGGCGTGGCAGCCACCGCCAGCAGCCTGCTCCTCCGGAACCCCGCCGCACCAAGCACCGGGCTCAGCTGCCAGGAAACACCACTCCAGCGCTCCGCAAGCGCCGCGTTCCCCGACCAGCCGACCCCCCAGGCGACGCGGTAAGAAGTCGCGGTCACCGCCGCAAGCACCCCGCCTTCAGACCGGCCAGCACCAGGCTGCGGGCTCGGCACCTGCCGCCAGAACCGCCCGTTCCAGTGCTCGATCAGCGGCTCAGTCCGCGACCCGGCCGGATCGCTGCCCACCGCCCACGCATTGCACCACGAAGTCGCCGCAACCCCGGCTAGCAGGCCCCCTTTGGCGAGCGCCGGCCCGACCGCCGACACCGTGCCGCACGTTGGCGCCCCGCCGCCTTTCCGGGCAGACGCCCACCCAGGAACTACCGTCATCGCACTCGCCTGCGTGAACGATTGAACAGGCAGCGCAGAAGAAAGAAAACCCACGATGACGAACAGGGAAAAACAGCGGGAAACCCGGTCACCGCCACGACGCCAAGACCACGAAGAAATCGTTCCAGGCCTCGTCATAACCGGGTCTCATTTCACTTGGCCGAACAACCAAGGAGACAATAGCCGACCCCATTTGCGAGTGTCAATGAGCATTAGCGGCTACGGAAATGCTTTATCCCGTGACTCAACGTAAAAATACATGGTCACATAGATAGACCCGCATGATGCTGAGTCCGGCGTTGCGGAATATTCCTATCGGCGCCGCGCGGCCGTGGCGGCGATGGTGGAGTAGGACATCGTGAAACTGCCGCCTGCCGCGTCCACCGCGGCACCTAGGCCGTCAAGCAATTGCTGCTGCACCGCCTCCGGCAGCCTGGTGAAACCTCCGGTGGTCGGAACCAGGTCCAGCCACTCATCCCGCGTGTACGGGCGCTCCCAGCGTGACAGCCACTCCTCGGGTTCGCCGAATGCTCCCGTCTGATTCAGCATGTCAGCGACCTTGGCGCAGCCGGCGCGGTAGCTCTCGATGGCCGGCCTGGTCCAGAAGCCGCCAGCGAGCGTGTCGGGCAGAGCCCGACGGTAGACATCGACGAACGCCTCTTGCAGGCCCTGCGGCGGCTCGAACGCGTTCCAGAAGGCCGCCAGCCGTCCACCGGGACGCAGCACCGCAGCCGCCTTCGCCGCGGCGGCGGCCGGGTCCAGCCAGTGCCAGGACTGCGCGCCAATAACCCCGTCGAACGTGCGGCCGGCCGGATCCCAGTCCTCGAACTTCGCGACCTCAACGTCGATACCCGCCTGCCGCGCCAGGTCAGCCATCCTGGGATCGGGCTCTACGCCGAGCACGCGGCACCCGGCGGCCTGGAAGAGCCGGGCGGCGATACCGGTACCGCATCCGACGTCCAGGAAGTCAGGACCGGTGCCTGCGGCGACGATGCGGTCGACCAGGTCGGCGGGATAGGTAGGCCTGGCCCGGTCATAACGCCGCGCATCGGCACCGAAGCTCTCAGCGACCTGCCGCTGCAGATGCGCTGCCCGCACCTCGTCATCGCCTCCGGCCGCAGCGGTTCCGGCGGGTTCTGACGGTATAGTGACCATGCGGCCACTATACCGGCGATTGCCCATTTTCCAGGCGTTTGCGGAAGCAAAAGAAAAACGGTAGGACGGCGCTGGCAGGAGTGGCCATCCGCACCCGCGCACGCAGCTATTCGACTCCCCCGAGCGCATTCTGCTCAGGGACGGCCCGACCTGCCTGACCAGCCGCGCCGTGGCACCTACGCTAATCTGTGCCGCGCATCTGGCCTGGCTGTTCGTCTTCGCGTTCGTGGCCGGACTCGGGCTGCTTGCTGTGATCGTGCCGTCGGCGGTCGGTTCGAGCCGAGAGGCGGTGGCCTTTTCACCCCGAAGGTGGTCGGCGGGCAGAACGCCGACTAGGGTTCCTCGCCAGGGATGCGGCAAAGTCTTTAGGTGAGGCTGTGACCTGCGGTGTTGTAATGAGGGGGATGCGCCTGGTGTGTCTGCGGATGGCGGGCAGGATCCGGGCGGAGCGATGGAAGTTCTCTGCGCTCACCATGCCTGCCACAGGGACGCCCGCCCGCCGATGTCATCTTTGCCTGTTC
>DAHVDE010000042.1 GCA_027313705.1 Actinomycetota bacterium
CATCGGCGAGGGCATAGCCTGCATCAACGAATAGCGCGCAGCGATCCACCCGACACCATCCTTTCCCCTGAGCCGAGACGTTACCAGCGCCTAGCGGCCTTCGTGACCTATAGCGCAGATCACAGGCCTAGACATCGGCCAGGCTGAGCGCTCCCGCTGAGCATCCCGGCAGCAGTAGTCCAGGTCACAATCGCAGACCAGGACACAGGTAGCCAAGAAAGCTGGTCGCCCCTGACCTGCGCAGGCCCCCTGAACTGCGCAGCTCTTGAGCGCGCTACTCTGAACCCCACCAGTCAGAGCCAAACCACTCTGCGGAGCCGCAAGTGACCGACCGCACCGAATTGCTCGCCGAGATCAAGGCGAAGGCAGTCGTGCATCAAGAGGTAACGCTAAGCTCGGGCCAGCGCGCGAGTTGGTACATAGACCTGCGCCGTGTCCTGCTCGATGGTCGCGCCGCCAGGCTGGCGGGCCGGGTAATGCTGGACTTGACAAGCCCGTGGGCGTTCGACGCGGTGGGCGGCCTTACTCTCGGTGCCGATCCTGTCGCGGTTGCCATGATGCACGCCGCCGCCGAGCAGGGCAGGAACCTGAATGCGTTCGTGGTCCGCAAGGAGGGCAAGGCGCACGGCATGCAGCGCCGGATCGAAGGTCCTGACGTGGCCGGCGCGCGGGTACTTGCCGTAGAGGACACCTCTACGACAGGCAACTCGGTGCTGGCGGCCGTCGATGCGCTCACCGAAGCCGGGGCCGAGGTGGTTGGCGTGGCGGTGGTAGTCGACAGGGGCGCCAGGCCCGCGATACATGCCAGGGGTCTTCCTTACCTGGCTGCCTACGACCTGGCCGAACTTGGCTTGGGCTGAGCCCGCCTTGAACTGAGCCCGCCTTGAACTGTGCCCGGCTGCCGGCGCCTGGTCCGAGAGATACTAAGGTGCGCACGCCTGACGAGAGGGAGCGACCGCAAATGCCTATTGCGACGCCAGAGATTTACGCCCAGATGCTCGACCGCGCCAAGGAGCACGGTTTCGCATACCCGGCGATCAATGTGACCTCAACGCAGACGCTCAACGCCGCACTGCGCGGATTCGCCGATGCGGGCAGCGACGGCATCGTGCAGATCTCTACCGGCGGCGCCGAGTACTTGTCTGGCCAGGTCAAGGACATGGTGACGGGGGCGGTCGCGCTGGCCGAGTTCGCGCACGTTGTCGCCGCCAGATATCCGGTGCATATTGCCCTGCACACCGATCATTGCCCGAAGGACAAACTGGACGGCTACATGCGGCCGCTGCTGCAGGTTTCCAAGGACAGGGTCGCCCGCGGCGAGCAGCCGCTGTTCCAGTCGCACATGTGGGACGGCTCCGCCGTGCCATTGGACGAGAACCTGCGTATCGCGGCTGAACTCCTTGCCGACTGCGCCGCCGCGAAGATCGTGATGGAACTCGAGATCGGCGTCGTCGGAGGCGAGGAAGATGGCGTCACCGGCGAGATGAACGAGAAGCTTTACAGCACCACCCAGGACGCGCTCGAGACCGCGGCGGCACTGGGACTCGGCGAGAGAGGCAGATATATCCTCGCGGCGACGTTCGGCAACGTGCACGGCGTCTACAAGCCTGGCCATGTGCAGCTCCGTCCCTCGATCCTGAACGACATCCAGCAAGCTGTCGGCTCGGCCTACGGTAAGCAGATGCCCTTTGACCTGGTCTTCCACGGTGGTTCCGGTTCGGCGCTCGAAGAGATACGCGAGGCCATCTCTTACGGCGTGATCAAGATGAACGTCGACACCGACACCCAATACGCCTTCACCAGGCCGGTCGCCGCCCACATGTTCACCAGCTATGACGGCGTGCTCAAGGTAGACGGCGAAGTCGGCAACAAGAAAGCCTACGACCCGCGTAGCTGGGGCAAGGCCGCCGAGGCAGCAATGGCCGCCCGTGTGACCAAGGCCTGCGAGGACCTGCTCTCGACCGGCACTCACCAGGCATAACCCCGGACCTAGCCAGCCAACCGCGCCGCGGCCTGCACCTGCGCGGCCCGCAGCGCGGTGCTTGTGGCGAAGGCTGCCTCCTCGGGATTGGCGTACCTCGCCGCACCGACAAGGCGGCTGATAGCGGCCAAGCGTGCCTGCCGCTCCTAGCGGAGCGGCAGGATTGACCCATGACGCACGAGAATCTTCTAGCCACCCCGACACCCCCGCCGACCTACCTCCCTGAGAACGAAGAGGCGGCCAAAGCGCTTCGTGATGGAGCGGATCCGACCTCGGTAGCTGCCCGATATCCCATGTACTGCGCTGCTTGGGCGGATCTAGCGGAGCGGTCACTGAGCACGGACCCGGTCGCTGCCTACGCATACGCGCGAACCGGGTATCACCGCGGGCTCGACCAGCTTCGGCGAGCCGGCTGGCGCGGGCACGGGGCGGTTCCCTGGGAGCATCAACCGAACCGCGGCTTCTTGCGATCCCTCTATGCACTCGGTGCGGCAGCGGACGCCATCGGGGAAAATGACGAAGTTGTCCGGGTTAGCGAGTTTCTCGCCGACGCCAGTCCGGCTGCCGTCGAGGCGCTGCCGCCGCTCAGATAACTCGATTCGGATGAATTCGGGCCTCGGCTAACGAGCCAGAACAGTGAACCCGTACAGGGTTGGCTCTCAGGCCACGATCCTGTACGGGTTTCCTGCCAGCCCGGCCAGACCAGCCGGTCAGGATATCGCGGCGCATCAGCCGCCACGGCCAAACCAGGGGACTCCGGTTGTAGCGCCCGCATCAGGCTCCAGATAGCCTTGCCTACATGCCCGCCATCGTGATCGTTGGCGCCCAGTGGGGCGACGAGGGTAAGGGCAAAGCCACTGACCTCATGGGCGACAGCGTCGACTTCGTCGTGCGGTATCAGGGCGGCAATAACGCCGGTCACACGGTCGTCATCGGCGAGGAAAGCTACGCGCTGCACCTGCTGCCTTCTGGGGTGCTTTCTCCGCACTCGGTCCCTGTCATCGGCAACGGGGTGGTCATCGACCCCGGCGTCCTGATCAAGGAGATCGGCGACATCCAGGCACGCGGTGTCTCCTGCGAACGCCTGCTGATCTCGGCCAACGCGCATTTGATCATGCCGCACCACGTCTCGCTCGACAAGGTTACCGAGCGCTACCTGGGCCAGGCCAGGATTGGCACGACTGGGCGGGGCATCGGCCCGGCCTATAGCGACAAGGTGGCGAGAACCGGTATCAGGGTTCAGGACCTGTTCGACCCGGCCATACTCCGGCAGAAACTCGAACTTGTGCTGAGAGAGAAGAACCAGGTCCTGACCAAGGTCTACAACCGCCGGGGCATCGACGCCGGCCGGGTCGCCGACGAGTATCTCGAGTACGGCAAGCGGCTGGCCAGTTACGTGGCCGACACCAGCCTGATACTTAACCAGGCACTCGAAGAGGACAAGGTTGTCCTGCTTGAGGGTGCCCAGGCGACGCTGCTTGACGTCGACCACGGCACGTATCCGTTCGTGACCTCGTCCTCGCCGACGGCAGGCGGTGCCTGCGTGGGGTCAGGACTCGGCCCGACGAGGATCACCAAGGTGCTCGGGATCGTCAAGGCATACACGACGCGGGTCGGAGCCGGCCCGTTCCCCACCGAGCTTACCGACGAGGTGGGCGAGTGGCTGCGCAAGACCGGCGGTGAGTACGGCGTGACTACCGGCAGGGAACGGCGCACGGGCTGGTTCGACGCGGTCATCGCCAGGTATGCCACCCGGGTGAACGGCGTCACCGACTACTTCATTACCAAGCTCGATGTCCTGTCCGGCCTGGAGAAGGTCCCCGTCTGCACCGGCTACGAGATCGACGGCGTCGTCCGCGCTGACGTCCCGATGACCCAGACCGAGTTCCACCACGCTAAGCCCGTATATGAGTACTTCGACGGCTGGTGGGAGGATATCTCGAACGCGAAGAGCCTGAGCGAACTGCCCGCCAATGCCCGCGCTTACGTGCTTGCGCTCGCCGACATGATCGGCGCGCCGGTCGCGGCGATCGGCGTCGGCCCGCGACGCGATCAGACAATCCAGCTTCGTCCCCTGATCTGACAGCACATCGAAGGCTAGGCTCACCGGGTGCGCGTACTGCTACTAGGCTCTGGCGGCCGCGAGCATGCCATTGGCCGTGCCCTCGCCCGCGACAGCGAAGTCACCGGGCTGCACGCCGCCCCTGGTAACCCGGGTCTGGCGAGGCTGGCTGAGTTGCATGCAATCGACCCTTGCGACGCGGCAGAGGTGAAGGCACTGGCCAGGCGGCTCAGAACCGACCTGGTCGTGATAGGTCCCGAGGCCCCGCTGATGGCCGGCGTCAGCGACGCGCTCCGCGCCGCGGGCTTCGCCTGTTTTGGCCCGAGCCGGGCAGCGGCCATGGTCGAAGGCTCCAAGTCGTTCGCCAAGCAGCTAATGCAAGCCGGCGGCATCCCCACCGCCGCGTCTCGCACCTGCCGTACCGCGGCCGAGGTCGGCGCCGCGCTCGGCGCCTTCGGCCCGCCTTACGTGGTTAAGGCCGACGGGCTTGCCGCCGGCAAGGGCGTCCTGGTCACCAGCGATCGAGCAGCCGCCACCGCGCACGCGGCCGGCTGCGGTCAGGTAGTCATCGAGGAGTACCTGGCCGGGCCAGAGGTGTCGGTGTTCGCGCTGGCCGACGGCACCACCGCGACAACGCTCCTGCCCGCCCAGGACTACAAGCGGGCAGGCGATGCCGACACCGGCCCCAACACCGGCGGCATGGGCGCCTACGCGCCGGTGCCCTGGGTGCCACCGCACCTCGCGGACGAGGTGCTCGCACGGGTCATCACCCCCGCGATCAGCGAGCTCAAGTCGCGGGGCACGCCCTACCAGGGGCTGCTATACGCCGGCCTGGCCCTGACAAGCACGGGCATGAAGGTGATCGAGTTCAACGCCAGGTTCGGCGACCCGGAGACGCAGGTCATTCTCGACCGGCTGGCGACGCCCCTGGCCGGACTGCTTACCGCCGCCGCGGCCGGCGACCTGCGGCAGGCCGAGCCGCCGCGCTGGCGGCCTGGCGCCGCCGTAACCGTGGTGATCGCCGCAGAAGGCTATCCAGGCACTCCCGTAGCCGGCGACAAAGTCGAAAGTCTTCAGGATTTGCCAGAAAGCACCGGAAGTTACGTCTTGCACGCAGGCACCACCATCAATGACGGTCACGTCGTGACCAGCGGCGGCCGGGTGCTCAACGTGGTAGGCACGGGCCAGGACGTCGCCGAGGCGAGGAAGGCGGCTTACGCGACAGTCGCCCAGATCAGAGTCCGAGGCGGTTGGTATCGCTCCGACATAGCCGATCTAGCATCGGAACACGCGCGGATGCCGCCGGCCTGACCGGGCAGCGGCGAGCCGCCCGTGCCTGGCTTCGCCGCTCACCCATGGACGCGGTACCGCCGCGCTGCGGCCTCCCAGGCAGAATAGAGCGGTGATCGATCGCTACACGCTTCCTTCGATGGGCCAGGTATGGAGTGAGGCGCACAAGTACGAGCTCTGGTGCCTGGTAGAGACGCTGGTGCTGCAGGCACAGGCGCAGGCTGGCTTGGTGCCCGCCGACGCGGTCGCGCCGGTCAGCGCCGCGCCGCCGCCGACGCCTGAGGCTGTCGCCAAAGTCGAGGCCATCACCAACCACGACGTGATCGCCTTCCTCACTGCCTGGGCGGACAACACCAGCCCGCGCGAGGCGGCCGCCTACGTCCACTTCGGCATGACATCGTCTGACCTGCTCGATACGGCGCTCGCCGTGCAACTGACCGAGGCCACCGACCAGCTGATCGACCGCACGGTTGAACTGACCATCGCACTGCGCGACCATGCTCTCGCGCACAGGAACACGTTGCGGGTCGGCCGGACCCACGGCGTGCACGCCGAGCCTGACGTGTGGGGACACCGGGTCGCCGATTTCGCGTTCGCCATGGCCAGATGCACGAGGCGGTTGCGGCTGGCCAGGATCGCCGTAGCCACGGGCAAGCTATCTGGACCTGTCGGCACCTACTCGAGCATCGATCCGGCGATCGAGGCGAAGGTGATGGCCAGGCTCGGCCTGCGGCCTGCGGACACCTCGACGCAGGTCGTGCTGCGGGACGGCATTGCCGAGTGGGTGAGCGTGCTCGCCATCATCGCGACGGTTTGCGAAGCGGTGGCGCTCGAGGTGCGGCACGGGCAGCGCACCGAGGTGCGGGAACTGTCCGAGGCGTTCGCCGCCGGGCAGAAGGGCAGTTCCGCGATGCCGCACAAGCGCAACCCGGTGCGCTCAGAACGCATCGCCGGGCTGGCCAGAGTGGTCAGGGCCCAGGTGGTGCCGGTGCTCGAAGGCATACCGCTCTGGCATGAGCGCGATATCTCGCACAGTTCGACCGAGCGAATCGCCTTGCCTGACGCGGCAACGGCGACCGACTACTTGCTTGAGCAAACCACGGGGCTGGTGTCCGGGCTCGTCGTGGACGAGGCGAGGATGCTCGCCAACCTGGAAGCTACCGGCGGCCTGATCTACTCATCTGCCGTGCTGCTCGAGCTCATCGACGCAGGGATGTCGAGAGAGGACGCCTACGCCCTGGTGCAGGAGGCGGCGATGGAGACCTGGCAGACGGGGACGCCCTTCCTGGCCAGGCTGCGGGCGAGGGCTGCCGAGCGCGGCCAGCATCTCGACGAGGCGCGACTCGGCGAGGTCTGCCGTCCGGAAAGGTACGTCGCCAGGCTCGGCGCGGTTTTTGACCGGCTGGCCGGGATCGACCCTCAGCAGCGACTGGCCGACGAAGGGCAGGCATGATGGTGACCCACGTTTACTCGGGCAAGGTACGTGAGCTTTACCGTACCGAAGAAGGCACTTTGCTTATGGTCGCCTCTGACCGTATCTCGGCTTTCGACTACGTGCTCGACACGCCGATCCCCGACAAGGGCAAAATCTTGACCCAGTTGTCCTTGTGGTGGTTCGGTCAGCTCGCTGACCTGGTGCCAAATCACCTCACCAGGGGACAGGTGCCGCCGGAGTTCGCCGGACGGGCCATGACCTGCCTGCCGCTGCGAATGATTCAGGCCGAGTGCGTGGCCCGCGGCTATCTGGCGGGCTCGGGGCTGGCCGAGTATCGCGAGAACGGGCAGGTCTGCGGTGTGAGCCTGCCGCCAGGACTCACCGACGGGTCAAAGCTTCCCGAGCCGGTCTTCACCCCGGCGACAAAGGCGCCAAGAGGCGAACATGACGAGAACATCACGGCCGCCAGGCTTGCCGAGCAACTCGGCGGCGACCTCGCCGCCGAGCTCGAACGACTCACCCTGGCCGTCTACCAGCGCGGCGCCGACCTAGCGGCCGAGCGCGGGATCATCGTCGCGGACACCAAGGTCGAGTTCGGCGTGGACGAGGAAGGCACCCTCAGGCTGGCCGACGAGGTACTCACCCCTGACTCGTCCAGATTCTGGCCAGCGGACCAATGGCAGCCAGGACACAGCCAGCCCTCGCTCGACAAACAGTACGTGCGAGATTGGCTGACCTCGGCGCAGTCCGGCTGGGACCCGGCGTCAGGAACAAAACCGCCGCCGCTTCCCAGTCATGTTGTGCACAGAACCAGGGAAGCATACATCATGGCCTATCAGCGCATCACCGGCCTGACCTGGACCAATGCCAGTTGAGAGTAGCGGTGAAACCGGTGATCACCGTCGGTTACGCGCTGAGCGCGATCGGCTACCTTATGTAACGGCGTCGTCTTAGTCCCTGGGGGTCAGCAAGCAGTGGAATACTTGGCTACGCGCGAGATGGACCATACCCAGACATCCGATCTGGCCCAGATACCGCCAGAGCCGGCGGGCGCACGTGTCGCAAGCCGGGATAATGATGTCCCAACCCCCAGGGACAGGAGTTCCAGCGTTATGAGCAGCGGTCACCAGACCCGCTACCGCGTCAAGGGTGGCAGCACCCTGACCGGAACAGTCTTTGTCCAGGGTGCCAAGAACTCGGCGCTCAAGATGATTGCCGCATCGCTGCTGGCCGCGAAGGGCCGCACCGTGCTGCGCAATGTCCCTGTGATCGAAGACGTGCACCGGGCAGTCGAACTAGCCCAGGCAGTCGGAGCGACCGTCAAGTTCCACGAGGTTGAACGCACCCTGGTGGTCGACGCTTCCGAGCTGACCAGCCCAGTGCTGCCCGCCGAGCTCACCAGGACGTTCCGCGGCTCGGTGCTCTTCGTGCCTGCCCTGCTGCACCGGCTGGGCGAGGCGGTGCTCGAGGAGGTCGGCGGATGCAACCTCGGCAACCGCCTGCTCGACTTCCACTATCGCGGCTTTGCCAGGCTGGGTGCCACGGTCGAGGAATCGGAAAACGAAATCAGGGTCAAGGCCGACGGCCTGCGCGGAGCGCACCTTTACCTGGACACGCCTTCGCACACAGGTACCGAGAACCTGATCATGGCCGCGTCGCTCGCTCCCGGCATCACGGTGATCGACAACACCGCGCAGGAACCAGAAGTGCAGGACGTGATCGCGTTCCTGACCAAGATGGGCGCCAAGATCAGCGGCGGCGGTACCGGCTTCATCACCGTCGAGGGGGTCAAGGAACTGGCTGCGGTCGAGCACACGGTCATGCCTGACCGTATCGATGCGGGCATCTTCGCCATGGCGGCCGCGATCACCGGGGGCGAGCTCAGCCTCGTCGGCGCCTCACTCGATCACCTCGGGGTCTGCCGCTGGAAGCTCGAGCAGATGGGGGTGGAGTTCGCCACCCAGGGCGCGATCGTCCAGGTCCGCCGCGAGCACCCGCTGCGCCCGATCAACGTGATCACGAGCCCGTTCCCCGGCTTCGCCACCGACCTCCAGTCCCCGATCATGGCGGTAAGCTGCCTGGCCGACGGCACCAGCTACATCAGGGAGACCATCTTCGACGGCCGCTACATGATGGCGGGCGAGCTGAACAAGATGGGCGCCAAGGTCGAGGTGGCTAACAACGTGGCGGTCGTCCACGGCCCGACGCCGTTGCACGGCGCTGAGGTCACCGCGCACGACCTGCGAACCGGCACGGCCCTCGTACTCGCTGGCCTGGCAGCGGACGGCGAGACCATCGTCTCGCCTGGCTATCCGATCCACCGCGGCCATTCGGCCATTGCCGCCCGCCTCACCGCGCTCGGTGCCGACATCGTGGAAGAGCCCATCTGAAGGCCGCGTTCGGTAGCAAGGCCAGGGCCGGGCGGTTAGCCCACTTTCCGGGAAGCCAGGTCAGGGTGGCGGCTCAGGAAGTCACCAGCTACCTCGAGGAAGGCGTCGTTGGCGACGGGCTCGCCGATCGAGATCCTGGCGCCTTCCTCGGCGAACGGCCTGACGCTGATCCCCGCCGTATCACAGGCCACGGCGAAGTCACCGGAAAGCTCGCCGAGCCTGAGCCAGACGAAGTTGGCCTCGGTCGGCGGCACTACCCAGCCCATGTCGAGCAGGGCTGAGCGAACCCGGTCGCGTTCGCCGATGACCATCTGCACGCGGTCGAGCAGTTCGTCCTCGGCGGCGAGCGACGCGACGGCAGCCGCTTGGGCAAGCGCGTTCACCGAGAAGGTCAGCATGGTCTTCCTCGCCGCAGCCGCGACCGGCTCTGGCCCGATCAGGAAACCGACCCGAAGGCCGGCCAGCCCGTATGCCTTGGAGAACGTGCGGACCACCGCGACGTTCCGCCGGTCACGGTAGACGGCGACGCCATCGGGAACTTCCCGGTCACGGCCATACTCCACGTAGGCCTCGTCAAGCACGACGAGGCAGTCATCTGGTACCTGGTCAAGGAACCTGGCAAGCTCACCCGCCCGCACCACGGTGCCGGTCGGGTTGTTCGGGTTGCAGACGAAGATCAGCCTGGTACGCTCGGTGATCGCCGCCGCCATCGCCTCGAGATCATGCTCCTCGTCGCGCAAAGGCACCTGAACGGACCTGGCGCCCGCCAGGTCGGCCAGGTAGGGGTAGGCCTCGAAAGAACGCCAGGCGTAAAGCACCTCGGCACCGGGATCGGCGACCGCCTCGAGCAACTGCTGTACCACGCCGACCGAGCCGCAGCCGACGGCCACGTGCGCGGCTGGCACGTCGTAGCGGGCGGCGATGGCCTCGGTAAGCTCGGCCGCGCCGTTATCCGGATACCTGTTGACGTCACCGGCGGCCTCGGCAATCACCTTGATGACCGAGGGAAGCGGCCCGTATGGCGACTCGTTCGACGACAGCTTGTAGCTGCGGCCTGCCACCATCGTGGCCGGTTTGCCCGGCTTGTAAGGGGCGAATTGGTCGAGCACCGGCCGGAAACGCGGTGACCGGGGTGTCCGTTCGGTCTGCATGGACATCATTGTCCTCCTGGACATCAAGTGGCTGGCACTTTGCCTGCGCGAACCGGCAGCGGCGACTCGATCGGCCCGCCTGGTGACTGCCGCAGCGGCTCGCTGGCGAGCCGCTGCCTTGGCCTCAGCATGGGCGGGTGCAAAAGCTCGGCGCCGCCCCTGCGGTAAAGCTGGGCGGGTCTGCCGCCCGACGATGTCACCGAGCCGGTGTCTACGAGGAAGCCCTCTGTCCTGGTGACTTTACGGTGAAAATTGCGCGGGTCGAGCGGAGTGTCCCAGACGATCTCGTAGACGCGACGCAATTCGGCCACGGTGAACTCGTCGTGGCAGAAGGCGGCACCAAGCGGGGTGTACTCGAGCTTGGCGCGTGCCCGCTCCACGCCGTCGGAAAGTATCCGCAGGTGGTCAAACGACATCTCGGCCAGCCTGCTGACCGGCTGCCAGCTCATTCTCGGCTGCTCAGGCGCGGGCAGGTCGGGAGCGAGGCCGAGGTAGGCGACTGCGACTACCCGCTGCCTCGGGTCCCTGTCCGGGTAACCGTAGGTCTGCAGCTGTTCCAGGTAAACGGGTGCGTCGGGCAGGCCGGCCCGCTCGGCGAGCACCCTGGCCGCGGTCGCCGGCAGGTCCTCGTCCAGCCTGATGAAGCCGCCAGGCAAGCCCCAGGTCCCCAGATGCGGTTCGACGTCCCTGCGCCAGGCGAGCACGGCAAGCCGGCTGTCACATACCGTGAGAATCACCAGATCGACGGTGACCGCCACCCTTGGCACGTCCATGCTTGCAAGGTAGCGCGGACCAGTCCTGTTCGCTAAGCCCGCAGAGCTGCCCGCCGCGAGTCGGCGCAACCGCCGGCCTCACCCGTGGCTTTCGCTCTATTGTCGCTTATGGTAAGTGCATGAACCGGCTGGGAGATCTTGAGCGAGCCATCATGGAAGTACTCTGGGAATCGCACGACCCCATGACGGTCAGGCAGGTAGGTTCCTGCCTCATCGACCGGGATCTGGCGCACACGACTGTCATGACCGTGCTGGACCGGCTCGCTAAGAAGGGGTTCGTCAGGCGGCAGCGAGTTGGCCGGGCCTGGCGTTACCGGCCGGCCGAGAGTCGCGAGGCGTACGTCGCTGAGCTGATGCTGACCGCGCTCGATCAGACGGGCGACCGGCAGGCCGCGCTCACCAGGTTCGCCAGGAGCGTGTCAGGCGCCGAGGCCGAGGCGTTGCGCGCGGCGCTTCAGACGCTCAGCGGAGCCGACCGGGACTGATTAGCGTGCCCGCTACCTTCATGCTCGGCGCCTTGGCCTTCGCGTGCGTGCCGGCCGCCTACCTGCTGGCCGGCGCGCAGTGGGCTCGTCGTTGCCCAGTCGCGGCGATCGTGCTCTGGCAGGCGCTCGGCCTCGGCTGGGGCCTTGCGACCATAGGCGTCCTGGCCGGCTTTGGTTCCGCCGGGCTTGCCTCTGATGGCCTGCCAGGCACCGCCCTGCACGCGGCCAGCCTGGTTCGCTCGGCAGGCGGCAGGCGATCCGATGCGGCCGGACTCGGCGGCTCGCTGCTCGGCACGCACTCTTCAGCTCACATTTCCGGTGTCGCCGCCACCGCGGTCGACCGGGCGCTGCGATTGCTGCTCGGCACGACCGCGACCGGCCGGTGGGGCCTGGTCGGCGCGCTCCGGCTGGTCAGCCTGGCGGCCAGCGCCGCACTGCTCGCACTGCTCGTCTGGGTACTCGCGGCGGCGGTCGCCGCGGTACTCCGCGCCAGGCACAGGCAGCGGACGCTGCTCGGACTGCTCGCGCACAACGACCCCAAGGTCCCGGGCGCGCTGGTCGTCGATCATCCGGCCGCCGCCGCGTACTGCGTTCCAGGCCTGCGGTCGGCGATCGTGATCAGCGCTGGCGCACTCGACCTGCTCGATCAGGCTGAACTGGCGGCTGTCCTCGCCCACGAACGCGCCCACCTGCGCGCCAGGCATGATCTGGTGCTGCTGCCCTTCACGGCGCTGCTGCGCGCCTTCCGCTGGTCGGCGATCGCCAGAGCCGCCAACTCCGAGGTGGCTCTCCTGGTTGAGATGCTGGCCGATGATCGCGCCCGCAAGTTCCGGCCTGCCAGGGAACTCGCGACCGCGCTGCTGCGGGTTGGCGTGTCCGGCGGCGGACAGGCGCCGGCAGGGACCCTGGCCGCCGCAGGGACCGCCGCCGACGGTCAACTGGCCGCACGGGTAACCAGGCTGCTCAGGCCGCCGCCCGTACTGCCGTTGCCCGCCATCGTGGCAGTCGGCGTGCTAGCGGCCATCGTCGTGCTCGGGCCGGCTACGGCACTGCTCCTGCCGCTGTGAGCGCGTCCTGCCGCTGTGAGCGCGCAGAACCTGCCGCGGCGACAGGTGCGCAAGAGGCGGCCGCCGGCTAGTCGGTGATCTTGATGCGGAGGCGCCGGAAGCCCTTGCCCTTGTTCTCGATCTTGACGACCTCTATCCGGCCGATCGCAGCGGTGGAGGCGACATGGGTGCCGCCGTCGGCTTGCTGGTCCAGACCGACGATGTCGACGATCCTTACTTCCTTGACCTCGGGCGGCACCAGGTTCGTCGCGGTCCTGATGATGTCAGGAATCGCGAAGGCGTCGTCTCGCGGCAGCACGCGGACGGCGATCGGCCTGCCCGCGACGATCTCCGCGTTGCAGGCCTCCTCGACCGCTGTCCTGAAGCCATCAGGCAATTCCGGCAGGTCAAAGTCCATCCGGGCGGAGAATGGCTCCATGTTGCCGCCGGTGACCAGCGAGCCGTAGTCGCGGAACACCACGCCGCACAGCACGTGCAGGCCGGAGTGCGTCCGCATCAGCGCGGTACGGCGGTCGTCTGCTATCGCACCGCTTACCGCAGTGCCTGCGGCTGGCACAAGATCGCCTTCCGCCGGGATGAGATACAGGTCGTCGCCCTTTCGCGCACCCACAATGGCCGTCTGGACGCCTCCCCAGAGCAGCACGCCGTGGTCGGGCGGTTGCCCGCCGCCGCCAGGGTAGAACGCCGACCGGTCGAGCACGATGCCGTCCTCGCCGACCGCGAGCACTGTCGCATCCCACTCGCGCAGCGTCTGGTCATCGAGTTCGAGCCGCTGAGTACGCCAGTTGTCCTCGGTCACCGGTCTCCGCCCGTCGTCACCACGGTCCATAGGGGCCTTGGCGCGAAGACCCGCCCCTGCCCCCTACTTCCCTTACCTTAGGCCGGACGTCGGTCAGGTAGATGGCCGCGGCGATGAATGCGGCGACCGGCAAGATGCTGATCGCGACGCCGACCCCGGACTGCCCGAGGAAAGCCACGCCGTACAGGCCGATAGCCGCGGCGACGCCGGTGATGATCAGCCAGAGCGGCTTGGTCTGCTTGCCGGCGGCAGTGAACGCCCCCGACGGGCGAATGATCGCGTCTACGAACGCCCAGACCTCGACGATCAAGGCGGCGACGGCAAGTGCCCAGAAGAAGTAATCGAGTGGCGTGAGCGCGTTGAAGGACACGAACACCAACCTATCTGGTCTCGCGAGTCATCTCGCTGCCGACTGCTGGCCAGGGTCCAGGTCGGTCCACGCGCCCACCTCGGCCTGCGCAACCTGCTCGGCCTGCGCCTCGGTCTGGGGATCGGCCATGACACCTGGCTCCTCGCCGGCAATGGCCTCCACCTTGGCGCGGGCGATCTCCTGAGCGGGCGTATCGCTGCCAGAAGGCGCGGCCGCGGACTCTGGTTCCGCCTTGACTGCCCTGGTCTCGGCGTCGGCCCTGACCTCTTTGCGGAACGACTCGTAGATGTCGATCAGCATCTGCTTTTGCCGCTCGGTGATCTCGGCGTCCGCCATGATCGCCTCGATCACGGTGGTTTCGCCAGGCTTGTCGTCAAGTATGCCGGCCTGTACGTACAGCGCCTCGGCCGAGATGCGCAGGCCCTTGGCGATCTGCTGCAAGATGTCGGCGCTCGGCCGCCGCAGGCCGCGCTCGACCTGACTCAGATACGGGTTCGAGACACCGGCCGCCTGGGCAAGCTGCCTGATCGAGATCTTGGCCTGCTCACGCTGCTCGCGGATGTAGGCGCCGATGCCGCTCACGTTGACTGGGCTCATGAACCCAGTCTGCCATCGATGCTTGCATGAGCAAACTATCCTGCAAGCACCGATCGCACCGCTTTGACCTGGCCTACCTGCTCGCCGCCGCCGGTCACCGGGGTTGCCGCCAGCCGGTCGAGCGTCTCAAGATCGGCAGGCAGGTCGCCGAGAAATCGGGTGACCAGCGTCGCGAGCACCGGCGGCATGGCTCGCTGACCGCCGCCGTCGTCGATCTTTACCGCGCCGGCAACGCCGCTGGCGAAGGCGAACGCGCACACGCCGTCGGCACCCGGCTTCACCAGCAACCCTGGCACGGCTTTCATGAAGGCGGCGTCGTACCTCGTGCTACCTGACATCCAGTCGGGATAGCCGCGCATCGCGTCGGCTACCTTGCGCTCGGCCGAGCCAGGCTCCGCCGACACCATGGCGCTGAAAGCTCTGGCAAGACCGGTCAGCGAAATGGCCATGAGCGGCGCGCCGCAGCCGTCCACTCCTACCCTGGCGACCGGCTCGGCTGCTAGCTGGCGAATCTGAATCTTGATCTTTTCCTGCAGCGGGTGGGACGGGTCGCGATAGCTGCTTGCCGGCCAGCCCTGCGCCACGCAGGTGGCCAGCATCGCGGCGTGCTTGCCAGAGCAGTTCATGTGGATGCGGTCGGGCTTGCCGCCGTTACGCAGGAATTCGGCTCGCGCGGCATCGTCGAGCGGCAGGTCGGGCGGGCACTGGAGATCGGACTCGCTGAGCCGGGAGTCAGCCAGGATCTGGCGCACGCCCTCGACGTGGAAGTCCTCACCCGAGTGGCTGGCCGCGGCGAGCGCAAGCAATTCGCCGGTTAGCTCAAGACCGCTGTGCACCATTGCCACTGCCTGCATCGGCTTGTTCGACGAGCGCGGGAAGATCGGCTCCGACGTGCTGCCAAGCGCCAGCAGCGCGGTGCCGGACGCGTCGATCACGACGGCGGAGCCGCGATGCCAGGACTCAACGAATCCCGACCTGACGACCTCGGCGAGGACCGGGTGCGCCGTCATCTGGCGCCCGCAGGTGCGATCCCGAGCAGCTCCCTGGCCTGGTCAGGGGTAAGTGCGGGGCGCTGCGCGAGGTCGGCAAGCGTCGCGGCGCGCTCGACAAGCTCGGCGTTGGCGGCCACCGGGCGCCCGCGCGCGAACGTCACCGTGTCCTCCATCCCGACTCGGAGATTGCCCCCGGCCGCGAGGGCCGCGAACATGACAGGCACCGCCGTGCGGCCGACGCCCGTCGCCGACCAGGTGGCACCGGCGGGCAGCGCGGCCACGGCGGCGACGAGCGTCGCGGCATCGCCCGCCATCCCGCCTGGCACGCCCATCACCAGATCGCAGTGCACGTGCCCGCCGAAGGGCGGCCCGTACTTGTCGAGCAGGCGGTGCAGCGCGGCGACCTGCCCTAGGTCGAACAACTCGAATTCCGGCACCACGCCGAGCTGCTGCGTCCTGACGTAAAGCTCGCACATGAAGGGCCAGGGGTTCATGAATACGTCGTCGCCGAAGTTGACGGTGCCGCAGGTCAGCGAGCATCCGTCGGGGGCCGCGTCGAGCACGGCGAGCCTGCGCTCGTAAGAGTCGGTCACCGCGCCGCCGGTGGACAACTGGACGATCAGGCCGGTGCACTCGCGCAGCGCTCGCACCGTTTCCTTAAGGGTGCCAAGGTCGAGCGTCGGCTTGGCTTCTGCGTCCCTGATGTGCACATGGATGACCGCCGCGCCTGCCTGCTGGCACTCCTTCGCGGTCGTGACCAGTTCTTCGAGCGTGACGGGGAGCGCGGGCACCGCTGACTTCTCTAGTTCGGCGCCGGTGGGCGCGACAGTGATCAACGTGCCGGTACTGGCCATGCGAGAATGCCTTCCCGTGCGAGCAGTGGTGCAGCGAGTGAGTGCAGCGAGCGTAACGGTAGCCGGTGACGTTGTCGCTGAGCTCACCGCCCCCGGTCTGCTTGTCCTGGTCGGGGTGACGCATGACGACACCCCCGAGGTGGCGGCCGCCCTGGCCAGTAAGGTCTACTACCTGCGGATCCTCGCTGCGGAGAAGTCGTGCGCTGACACCGGCGCACCGCTGCTCGTCGTGAGCCAGTTCACGTTGTACGCGCAGACAGCCAGGGGCAGGCGCCCGAGCTGGAGCGCAGCGGCACCGCGCGAGGTGGCTGAGCCCCTGGTGACGGCGTTCGCGAAGGAGTTGCGCGCGCTCGGCGGCTCGGTCAAGACCGGTGTCTTCGGCGCCCAGATGGAGGTCGCGCTCGTCAACGACGGGCCGGTCACCTTGATCATCGAGCTGTAGCTGACCGGAAGTAACTTCATCCGTGCACGGGCACTGAGGGAAGATAGGCCTTGGCGAACCTCAGCGCTTCCGCCAGGTCGTTGTAACGTTCCTTAGAGTTCTGGGCTCGCCTGGTGCCGATCTCAAGCACGACCATGCCGTTGTAGCCCATGCCAGGCAGCATTTCGAGTAGCTGCCGGCATGGCTGGGTGCCGCGCCCTGGTATCAGGTGCTCGTCAGGCAGGCCAGACTTGGTTCCGTCGGCCAGGTGAATGTGGCCGAGGCGCGAGCCAAGCCGCTTAGCCATGTCGATGGCGTCCGAGTTCGACACCGCCGTGTGCGAAAGGTCGAGCGTGGCCTTAGAGACCTCGAGCTCGACCGGGTTCCAGTTCGGCGCCCATGCCGCGACGTCGGAACCGGCCCGGAGCGGGTACAGGTTCTCTACCGCGAACGTCATGCCGGTCCTGGCCTCGAGCTTGGCCAGGCCGTTCTCGAAGTCCTTCACGTAGTCCCGCTGCCAGCGAAATGGCGGGTGCACAACCACGACCCTGGCTCCGAGCGAGGCGGCCGCCTCGGCGGCCCGCTCAAGCTTGATCCAGGGCTGGGTGCCCCAGACCCGCTGGGTGATCAGCAGGCAAGGCGAGTGAATGGCAAGCACAGGCACGTTGTGGTACTCAGAAAGCCGCTTGAGCACTTCGGCGTCCTGGCTAACCGGGTCCGAGGTCACCATTATCTCCAGGCCGTCGTAGCCAAGCCTGGCGGCCAGTTCAAACGCATCGGCGGTTCGCTCGGGAAATACCGACGCGGTCGAGAGCACCACGGGAATCTCTGGCGTCCGGTGCCCGGTACCGCCGCGCTCAAAGTCAGCACCGCCGCGGTCAGGGCGGCCAGAAGCGGCACGGTCGGCGGTCATGTCGGTTGCCTCCCCCACGGCATCCGGTTCTGCCGCTGATCTCGATAGTGGCACTGGCGGCCACCCGGCGCGGCTCGTCATTCTCAGTCAGCTTAATAGGCCTTCCCCGCCAGAATGACGCATCCGCCTGCCCAGCCACGCCCGCACGCTGGCGCAAGGCAGGTGCCCTGGTACCCGCGTTGCGGCTTCGCGGGTGCCTGGCACCGCAGCCGGGGACGCTGTCGGCACCTGGCGCTAGCGTGGCTGGCATGGGCAAGAGTTCCGCTGGCACGCTCTACCAATGTGCCGAGTGCGGTTGGCAGAGCGCTAAGTGGGCCGGGCGGTGCGGTGAGTGCCAGGCGTGGGGAACGGTAGGCGAGACGCCTGGCGTGGCCAGCGCCGGCCACGGCCGTGCGCTGTTGCGCGGGCTGCCCGCAGTCAGGCCGCTGACTCCGGCCGTGCCGATCTCGCTGATCGACGCCGCGGGAGCGGCCGCACGGCCGACGGGCATGGACGAGCTTGACCGGGTGCTCGGGGGCGGCCTGGTACCTGGCGCCGTGGCTCTGCTCGCGGGCGAGCCCGGCGTCGGCAAGTCGACCTTGCTGCTCGAGGCGGGCGCGCTCGCGGCCGAGCGCTCGGTGGTGCTTTACGTGACTGGCGAGGAGTCAGCGGCTCAGGTCAGGCAGCGGGCCGGCCGGATCGGCGCGCTCAGCGAGAACCTGTTCCTCGCGGCGGAGACCGACCTGGCGGCGCTGCTCGCGCACGTCGAGGCCGTGAATCCGCAGTTGCTGATCGTCGACTCGGTTCAGACGATTACCGCGGCCGGCATCGACGGCGTGCCAGGCGGCGTCACGCAGGTGCGCGAGCTTACCTCTGCCCTGGTCAGCCTGGCGAAGCAGCGCACGCTGACCACAGTGCTCGTCGGGCATGTCACGAAGGAAGGTTCGATAGCCGGCCCGCGCTCGCTCGAGCATCTTGTCGACGTGGTGCTGCATTTCGAGGGTGACAGCCGGGGCCGGCTGCGGATGATCAGGGCGCTCAAGAACCGGTTCGGTCCCACCGACGAGGTCGGCTGCTTCGAACTCGGCGAGTTCGGGCTGATCGGGCTGCCAGATCCGAGCGGGCTGTTCTTGTCCAGGCAGCGCGAGCCCGTGCCTGGCACCTGCGTGACCGTAACGCTTGAGGGCCGCAGGCCCCTGGTCGCCGAGGTGCAGACGCTGGTATGCCCGACCGCAGGCAACGAGCCACCGCGCCGAATTACCTCAGGACTCGATCATGCGCGGGTCGGGATGACGGTGGCGGTGCTTGAGCAGCGTGCCTTCGTGCGGCTCGGGCGGTGCGACATCTATGCGGCGACCGTGGGCGGGGTGAGGCTGACCGAGCCTTCCGTGGACCTGGCCATCGCGCTGGCGCTGGCGGGAGCCCGAGCGGGACGGTGCCTGCTTGCCGACGTCGTGGCGTTCGGCGAGGTGGGGCTGGCCGGGGAGATAAGGAACGTGGCCGGCCTGAATCGCCGGCTCGCCGAGGCGGCGAGGATGGGATTCCGCCGCGCGGTCGTCCCCGCGGGCACCGACGCCATACCCGCCGACCTGGACATGGAGGTACTACAGGTACCGGACGTGGCTGGCGCGATCGCGGCGGCGGTGGCGCAGAGCATGCACTGACCGCATGTCAGCGGTGTCGTGAGTCGCGGTGACCTCGACGCAGCCGCCACCGTTACCGCCGCTGTAACTTGCCTTGTGCCACCCGCCGAACTCGACGCAATCCTCGCCGTTCCTGTCGCAGGCACTGGCCTTTCGCCAGTTCACGCGTGCGAAGTCCATGACTTCGCCGTTTCCTTCAGCCGAGTAATGGAAGCCTTCCGCGGTAGCGCTTCGGTACCCAAGGTAGTCCACCTGGACATCAGCGTCCTGACATGTTCAGGTTCTCGCACGATCTGGCCTTGCGCGGCGGACTCCTGATATGCAACGCTCGGCGCGTCCTCGAAATCCGCTATGGCGAATCCGCCCCCGTACAGTCCTTCATGTGCGCCCGCATCAGCCGGAATAACCTCAAATACTATATTCGGCTTTTGGGCGGCCTCCAGCAGGCGGTTTACCTGTTCCAGCATCACATGGCGGTTGCCTACCGGTCTCCGCAGCGCCCATTCGTCGATGATCACCCACAGCGTCGGCGGATTCGGCCCGGCTAGTACTTCTTGCCGTTTGAGGCGCGCGGCGACCAGCTCCTCGATCTCGTCTTCCGTCGATCCGATCCGGGCGGCGAAGAGTGCCCGTGAGTACAGGTCGGTCTGCAGCAAGCCTGGGACAAGCAGCGGCTCAAACCACCTGAGCGCGGACGCGGCGGCCTCCATGTCCGGCCAGTCATGGAACCACGCCGGGTAGGCGAGATAGTTCATGCCTTCCTCGAACTGGTCCCACAGCTCGGTGAGCGCGCCACGAGTACTGAGCTCGCCGACGGTGTCGAGATCTGAGGTGGTCGCCCTGGTCGGTACCCGCCAGCCGTTCTCGTAAGCGCTGATCAGTTTGCCCGAGACATGCGCTAGCGCGCCAACCTGGTCCTGCGTCAGGCCGGCCTGGGTACGGTAGTGGCGCAACATCGCTCCGAAAACCGCTCTTGGCGTACCTTTCGGCGGGTTTGCCGCTATCGCAGCCATTTGTCGTTCCTTCCGCGCCGACTCTACAGATCGCCGGCCGAAATCTACGCCACGCCCGAAGACGCTACATCGAGCCTGTTCGGCGGCGTTCTATTACCCAACGTAGCGTCCTTGAGTCAGAGTGTTAAGAGAAATGGCAGATGCAGGGCGGGAAAAAAGGACTTAACCGGTGAGGTACCTACATAACACCAGGGATTCGCGGATGGGTCGGAGCCATTTCCAGGCGTACTCGCGATGACTCGCACTGCCGCGGAGCAGTTGACGAGCGGCCAGGTTCTCTTCGCGCCTGCGCCGTGTTTCCTGGCCCGCCGCTCCTTCTCCGGCAGGCCAGAACAGGTCGGCACTGCCCGCCGCTGGCTGGCTAGGCTGCTCGAAGGAATGGCCGAAGCGGGCGATGCGGTTCTCGCCTGTTCCGAACTCGCCGCCAACGCGATCACTCACAGCCGGTCGGGACTGCCGGGAGGTGCTTTCACTGTCCGCGTCGCCATTGACGGCGACGCGATCAGGATCGAGGTCGGTGACCAGGGCGGCCCGTGGTCATGCGGGCGGAGGGGTCCGGGCGGAGAAGCGGACGACGCAGGCCAGTCGGGCCGCGGCCTGACCATCGTCACGGCGGTAGCCAGGTCATGGGGCACGACCGGCGACGAACTCGGCCGTACAGTTTGGTGTGAAATCGGAGTTGAGTGACTTCGGTGATTACCTGGTGCATCGTGAGTCACTGCCTCACGGGATCGTCGTTATCGGGTTTTCTTATGCCTAACTGAGGCGGAAGGTGACCGGCGGGCTGGTCAGGTTGCCCTCGACCGCGTAGGCCGTGTAGACGCCAGGCGGAACCTCAATGTGCCGAGCGGAACAACCGGGAGCAGCCGTCTGCCGGTTCCAGCTAATCGCCAGCACGGTAGGGACGCCTCGCTTCAAGGCGGTGTCAAGGTCGCCGGCGCCCGCCGCGCAGTCGGCCGAACTCCAGATCAGGGCAGGGCCTTCCTTGATGACAAGGGCGAGGTGGGTTGAGCCGATGTTGAAAGAGCATTCGGCCTGCTGAGTTGATACCACGTTCACGTCAAAGTCAGGCTGCTGGCCGGCCGGGAACTGGGTCTGGCCGGTATAGAGGCTGAGCACGATGTCGCTTCTGGCACAGAACGCGGGCAGTATTGTGCCATGGCCGGTTGCTTGCCCGGCCCTGTTCGGCTGAGCCGTGCTTGACGTCCCTACGGCCTTGACAGCGGCTCCGGTGTGGTGTGCCCCTGGTTGACTCGAGCTGGTCCTGCGACTGCTTGCCGAACTGATGCCCTCGTGGTGCGGGCGGGCTGGCTGGCGGGATATACCAGGCGGGCTGGCCTGCTGGCTGACCGCCAGGGCGCAGGACAATGCCCAGAATGCGGTGCCGAGCGCCACGAACCCGATCGTGAGCGCGATGAATCTCCTTCGCCAGTATGTGTCCGCCGCCTCCGACCGCCAGTAACCGAACGTATTCTCCCCCATACGGTCAGTATGCAGCCGCCTGCGGCTTGGCCTGCGCCGCCCCGCCGGGCCTGGTCAGGTGCGTTTCCCCGGACGTGAGAGTCATCGGGCGGGCTTGCCCGGATCGCGCACCGCGTGCCTAATCGGCACGGCCATGGCAGGATCGGTCACCTGATGAACGTTAACCTCGAACACCAGGTCGTTGCCTGGTACCAGATGAACCGCAGGGACCTGCCATGGCGCCGGACAGGTACGGGGGCATGGGCGGTCATGGTCAGCGAGTTCATGCTGCAGCAGACGCCGGTCGCCAGGGTGCTGCCCGCCTACCTGGACTGGCTGAGCCGCTGGCCCGCCGCGAGCGCACTCGCCGACGCGACTCCCGCCGACGCGGTACGCCAGTGGGGCACGCTCGGCTACCCGCGCCGAGCCCTCAGATTGCACGAAGCGGCGACGATCATCACCAGATGGCATGGCGGCACGGTGCCGAACTCAATCGGCGAGCTACGCAAACTGCCTGGCGTCGGCTCCTACACGGCGGCGGCCGTTGCCAGCTTCGCCTACGGCCAGCGGCACGCGGTGCTTGACACGAACGTGCGGCGGGTATTTGCCAGGCTGGTGTTCGGGCAGCAGTATCCCGCAAGCTCGGCAAGCGCCGCCGAGCAAGCGCTCGCCGAATCGCTGCTACCGCCAGAGCCAGCCGGCCGCGCGGCGACCTGGTCGGTGGCCCTGATGGAACTCGGCGCCCTGGTCTGTACCGCTGCCCGGCCGGCCTGCGGTGCGTGCCCGGTCGCGCTGAGTTGCGCCTGGCTCGGCCTGGGAACCCCGGCGGGCGCCAGGCCGCGCCGGGCCGCGCCGTATCCGGGCAGCGACCGCGAGTGCCGCGGCCGCATGCTCGCCGTGCTGCGGGGCGCGCCTGGCCCGGTCCCGGCCGCAGCCTTCGACGCCTGCTGGCCGGCCGCCGCCCAGCGCGGCCGGGTGCTCAGATCGCTGATCACCGACGGCCTCGCGGTGAGCCTGCCAGGCAACCTGATCGCGCTGCCCGGCGACTTCACGGCGTAGGGCAGCGAAATGAGCACGAGTTCACGGCGTCGCGGCCGCCGGCCAGGCCGACCGCATGCGCCTGGAGTTATGCCAGGTAAGGGAAAGCCGTCGGCTGCTCCGGCGAAAAGGACCCGGTTCGGCTTCAGGTCGACCCGGTGACCGGGCCTGGATGCCTGCGAAAAAGCCGGGCCTGACCATAACTTCGGTCCGGCCCGGCTTCTTCTAGCGCTCTCAGCTTTCTGAGGGGCGCCGATCGGCGATCTCGCTGCGAGTGCTGCCGGCCGCTTCGGCTAGTTCTGCGGGCGGCGCGTCTGGCACGGCCGCTGGCTTGGGCACGCCGTCGAAGGTGAACTTGGCCTCCTTGCCGGTGCCCTCGGTGTCGACCATGATGATCTGGCCGGCCTTGATCTCGCCGAACAAGATCTTCTCCGAGAGGTTGTCCTCGATCTCGCGCTGGATCGTGCGGCGCAGCGGCCTGGCGCCGAGCACCGGGTCGTAACCGCGCTCGGAGAGCAGCTTCTTGGCCGCCGGGGTGAGCTCGATGCCCATGTCCCTGTCCTTCAGCCGGTCCTCCACCTTGGCGATCATCAGGTCAACGATCTGGAAGATCTCGTCCTGCGTGAGCTGGTGGAAGACGATCACGTCGTCGACACGGTTCAGGAACTCGGGACGGAAGTGCTGCTTCAGCTCGTCCTGCACCCGGTTGGTCATTCGCTCGTAGGAGCCGGTTGACTCGCCAGCCGAGGCGAAGCCAACCGAGACGCCCTTGGAGATGTCCTTCGTCCCCAGGTTGGTGGTCATGATGATCACCGTGTTCTTGAAGTCGACCACACGGCCCTGAGCGTCGGTCAGCCGGCCGTCCTCGAGAATCTGGAGCAGCGAGTTGAAGATGTCCTGATGCGCCTTCTCGATCTCGTCGAACAGGACGACGGAGAACGGCCTGCGCCGCACCTTCTCGGTGAGCTGCCCGCCTTCCTCGTAACCGACATAGCCGGGCGGCGAGCCGAACAACCGGGAAACCGTGTGCTTCTCCATGTACTCGCTCATGTCCAGCTGGATGAGGGAATCCTCATCGCCGAACAGGAAGGCGGCCAAGGTCCTGGAAAGCTCCGTCTTGCCGACGCCAGAGGGCCCGGCGAAGATGAACGAGCCGCCTGGCCGCTTCGGGTCCTTCAGCCCTGCCCTGGTGCGCCTGATGGCCTGCGACAGCGCCTTGATGGCGTCGTTCTGGCCGATGACCCGCTTGTGCAGTTCGTCTTCCATCCGGAGCAGCCTGGCGGATTCGGCCTCGGTGAGCTTGAAGACGGGGATACCTGTCGCGGTGGCGAGCACCTCGGCGATCAGGTCCTCGTTCACCTCGGCAGGCAGGTCCATGTCGCCTGCCTTCCACTCCTTCTCCCTGGCGTCCTTGCGCTCGATAAGCTGCTTTTCCTTGTCACGCAGCGCAGCAGCCTTCTCGAAGTCTTGCGAGTCAATGGCCGATTCTTTCTCCCGGCGGACGTCGGCGATCTTCTCGTCGAACTCCCGCAGGTCAGGCGGTGCGGTCATCCGCCGGATCCGCATCCGGGACCCGGCCTCGTCGATCAGGTCTATCGCCTTGTCAGGCAGGAACCTGTCGCTGATGTACCTGTCAGCCATCTGGGCCGCGGCCACCAGCGCGTCATCGGTGATCGTCACCCTGTGGTGCGCTTCGTAGCGGTCGCGCAGGCCCTTAAGGATCTCGATGGTGTGCGAGATCGTCGGCTCGGCGACCTGGATCGGCTGGAACCTGCGCTCAAGCGCGGCGTCCTTCTCCAGGTGCTTGCGGTACTCGTCAAGGGTGGTCGCGCCGATCGTCTGCAGCTCACCCCGCGCCAGCATCGGCTTGAGTATCGACGCCGCGTCGATCGCGCCCTCGGCGGCGCCCGCACCGACCAGCGTGTGGATCTCGTCGATGAACAAGATGATGTCGCCGCGGGTCCTGATCTCCTTGAGCACCTTCTTCAGCCGCTCTTCGAAGTCACCGCGATACCGCGAGCCGGCCACAAGAGCGCCCAAGTCGAGCGTGTAGAGCTGCTTGTCCTTCAGGGTCTCCGGCACTTCGCCCTTGACGATGCGCTGCGCCAGGCCCTCCACGACCGCGGTCTTGCCGACGCCAGGCTCGCCCACGAGCACCGGGTTGTTCTTGGTTCGGCGGGACAGCACCTGCATGACCCGCTCGACTTCCTTCTCCCTGCCGATCACCGGATCCAGCTTGCCTTCGCGGGCCGCGGCGGTCAGGTTCCTGCCGAACTGGTCAAGCACCAGTGAAGTCGACGGGGTGCTCTCTGACGAGGCGCCGGCCGCGGCTGGCTCCTTCCCCTGGTAGCCGTGCAGCAACTGAATGACCTGCTGGCGCACCCTGTTCAGGTCGGCGCCCAGCCTGACGAGGACCTGAGCCGCGACGCCTTCGCCTTCACGGATCAGGCCAAGCAGGATGTGCTCGGTCCCGATGTAGTTATGGCCAAGCTGGAGCGCCTCGCGGAGCGAGAGCTCGAGCACCTTCTTGGCGCGGGGAGTGAAGGGGATATGGCCTGATGGTGCCTGCTGGCCCTGCCCGATGATCTCCTCGACCTGCTGGCGTACGGCTTCCAGGCTGATACCAAGCGACTCAAGCGCCTTGGCCGCCACGCCCTCGCCCTCATGGATCAGGCCGAGCAAGATGTGCTCGGTCCCGATGTAGTTGTGGTTCAGCATCCTGGCCTCTTCTTGAGCCAGGACCACAACCCGCCGTGCCCGGTCGGTAAACCTCTCGAACATTATCGTCGCTCCCTCACCAAAAGCGGTGGGGACGGCGACCGCGACGGCCCGTCCCTTCCGCGCACCAGCCCGCGTGCCGGGCAAGGCTCTCGCTACGGTAGCCAGGCTAAGCGAGTTATTCACCCGCCCAAACAGTCCACCGCGCTCCAGTAGAGCCTTCCCCACCTACGGGGCGTTCACCCTCATCCAACCGGTGCTGAAGAGACAGTGTTCCCAGGTACGCCGGGAGCGAACGCAGGCGGCTGACGGCACAACCCTTATATAGGGACATAGCATGCCGTCAGCCGCTTCGCGGACCGACTGCCACCAGCCGGCCCCCGATGCGGCTTGGCGGGGAAGCCACACATGCGGGGGTCTGGGGGTCGTCCCCCAGATCTTCACTGCGGGGGTCTGGGGGTCGTCCCCGGACCTGTACTAGACGCACTTTTACTAGGCACATCGGTGCCGAACCTCCGGCGCCCGGTGCAGCGCGCTAGTGCGCCGCCTCGTAATCAGCGATGATTGAAGCGGGAATCCGACCCCGCTCGCTCACCCTGTGGCCATGCTGCCTGGCCCACTCCCTGATCTCAGAACTGCGCTCGCGCCCTGGACCAGTGCGCGCCTTGCGGCGGCGCGCCGCCCCAGTTACCCGGCGAGCGTGATCAGCGAATGCGCCCACCTTCTCACGGAGTTCCTTGCTGTGTGTCTCACACAGATCGATCTCGTACGCGTTGCCATCAAAGCCGAACGAAACAGACTCTGTGCCCTCGATCTCGCCATCGTGCGGGAGATCGCAGACCACGGTCACTACGGTCTTCTGCGCCATGCCGGTTAACCCTTTCTCTTACCCTGGCTATTTAAGTAGCGTAACCTATACTAGCAACCCTGTGGCTGACAATTTGGCAGCACGACTAATCGCAGCTCTTCAGCGCGACTTGTTGCGCTGAAGAGGGCCGAAGAGACCGTAATGAGAGCAGCTCCCGTTGGTTACGCTCAGTAATCAAGCGTTTCGGGCGGACGGACCTGAGCCCTGATCCTCGATGTCGCCTTGATGACCCGGTTCATCGGCACCGTCACTTTGATCATCGTGTCGCTTCTTGGCATCGCGCATCTCGTGGCGCAGGAAAGCAGCCACGCCAGCCAAGAACGCCGCGCCGACCAAAAAGGGCGGGGTCAATACCGCCAGATCTGACAGCACGTCACTCGTCTCCTATACCGCCATGAGGCCGCCTGTCGCAGGCCGGCCGTACGCCGACCCGCCTCGTACCAGGTCAGAGGTCTTTCCTCGACGGTGACTCCAGCTGACCCGCTGACCGCAGCCCGCTACTAGACTCAACTATGGAAGCCGGGCCGCTCACGACTAGCTGACGCTAGGCCGGCATCTCGACAGTTGTCAGCCTACGTGAAGTAACGACTGGACCGATCCGCGGGCCTGTCCTAATTTCGATACTCTCAGGCTAGGAACTCAATGCACGCGGCCCTGCACTGAATGTCGCCGCGCGACCGGCACCTGGCTTCGCCTGCTCTTCAGCAAAGGGAAACGCGAGCAGCACATCTAACCGGCTGGCAACGATCCGCACATTCGGCGGTGGATAGCCGTTAGCGCATACACTGTGCCGCGCCGCGGCGCTCCTCGGGTCCGCTGAAACGGTCGGGTCGGTTCGCGTGACGGCGAGCGGGCGGCGGCGGTTCGGCGCTCGGCGGACCGCGTTCGCGCCGGTACAGTAGACGGCAAGTAGAATCGAGCAAGTAGAATCGAGCTAGATGTTCTGCTGCTGGCCATGGGCGGCCTTTGAATAACGAGACGTACAGTTTCGTATTGTCAAGCCGCGCGGATCTTCTAGTTCGTCATCTCGCTTAAAGGTTCCGACGGCGGGAGTAATGACACGCAATCCCGCTACGTCGTTGATACCCGAGTTAGGGAAACCAGGCAGCCTGCCTTTAGGTCGCACGGTGCGTCACTGACCAGTCACCCAAGGCGACTCGGCGGGCATGCTCAGTGGAGCCGGTACATCACAGCCAGATCACAAGGCCAATGACAGGGCTTCGACACGCCGCTTGACCTGCGAAAACATCGTCAATGCGGATCGCGGCTAAGCGTCGGACGACGATGGACGTCATGAGTCGAAGGGGCAAACTCACCGCCGATCCTCGGGCTGCCACAGAGACTCGGAGCGGAAGTTTTCTGATCAGCTGTGCGTGATGTAGCTCCGTGGGTTAAATTTCATCGCTGTCACCTCGTTCCAGTTGGTGTCCGCCTAACAGGCGAGCGCCAGCCACAGGAAAGGAGCGCGAGCGTGGGGCGCTCAAGGTCCCGCCGAGCCGGGTCTGACTTGCGGTTCCGGCCGCTGGTGACGACCGGCAGTCTCGTCACGGCGCTGAGCCTGGCCACCATGATTGGCCTGGCGATCCCTGGCTCGTCGGCGGGAGCGGCCCAGACGGGTTCCTCGCCGACCTTCAAGCAGTTGGTGGCGCAGGCCGACAAGCTGTCCAATGAGGTCGATAACCTCAGCCAGCGGTACGACGCGCTCCGCATCCAGCTTCAGGCGGCGAGATCACAGCTGCGGCTGGCGCGTCTAGGCGAGAAGAGGGACGAGCGGCTGCTGACCGCCGACCAGGCTTCCGTGGCCGGGATCGCCGCCGCCGGCTACATGGCGGGCGGCATCGACCCGACGCTGCAGTTGCTTGAGAGCAGCAACCCGCAGGCGATGCTCGACCGTGCGTCGATACTGAGCGAGTTGCAGCAGCAGAACGGCACGAAGATGAGCCTGGTGTCGGCTGCCAATGCCGCCGCTCAGCGCGAGAGCGCCCTCGCTGTCCAGCAGTCCAGGCAAGCACTCAGGCTCTCGGCGGAGATGAAGGGCGAGGTAGCCAAGATCCAGGCCAAGGAAGAGGTGCTCAACAGCAGCGTCTACGCCAAGGCATTCCAGGTCTACCAGCAGACAGGGCACTACCCGACGCACATTCCCGGCAACTCCATCGGGGTGCAGGCACTGAACTGGGCACTGACCAGAGTTGGTGACCCCTACGTCTGGGGTGCGGCCGGACCGAACGCTTTCGACTGCTCTGGCCTGGTCATGTGGGCCTATGCTCACGTGGGCATCAGCCTGGATCACTATACGGGCGACCAGTGGAACGAAGGTGAGCACATCTCGCGTTCCCAGCTCGAGCCGGGCGACCTGGTGTTCTTCTTCCCCGATATCGGTCACGTCGGGCTGTATGTGGGCAACGGCCTGATGGTCGACGCGCCGACCTACGGAGTGCCCGTCCAGGTTCAGCCGATCTTCTGGAGCGAGTACGTAGGCGCGGTAAGGATCATCTGACCAGCGGCTGGCCGGCTCACGCCGGCTTGACGATGGGGAACAAGATCGTATCCCTGATCGAGGCACCGGTCAGCATGATGAGCAAGCGGTCGATGCCCATGCCCATGCCGCCGCTTGGCGGCATGCCGAATTCGAGCGCGCGCAGGAAGTCCTCGTCGAGTTGCATGGCCTCCTGATCACCGCCTGCGGCGAGCAGTGACTGGGCGGTGAGCCTGGCTCGCTGCTCGATCGGGTCAACAAGCTCGGAGTAGCCGGTGCCGATCTCCGCGCCGAACGCGACCAGGTCCCACCGCTCGGCGAGTCGCGGGTCGGTGCGGTGGGCACGCGTGAGCGGCGAGACCTCGACCGGGAAGTCGTGATAGAAGGTCGGCTCGACCGTTCGCGATTCGACCAGGTGCTCGTAAAGCTCGAGCATCACCTGGCCAGCGTTCCACGAGGGCTGGACCGCCACGTTGGCCTGTGCAGCCAGCTTGCGTAGCTGGTCGACGCCCGTATCGGCCGTCACTTCCTCCCCAAGCGCGGAAGAGACGGCGTCATGGACGCCGACCCGCCGCCATTCTCCGCCGATGTCGTGCTCGGATCCGTCGCTCCTGCGCAGCACCGTACCGCCCAGGCCTGCCCTGGCGGCGCCAAGGATCATGTCACGGGTCAGCTTCGCCACCGTGCCGTAGTCGCCGTATGCCTCGTAGGCCTCGAGCATCGTGAACTCGGGATTGTGAGTCGCGTCCGCACCCTCGTTCCTGAAGTTCCTGCCGAGCTCGTAGACCTTCTCGATGCCCCCTACCACGAGCCGCTTGAGGTATAGCTCAAGTGAGATCCGCAGGTACATCGGCATGTCATAGGCGTTGATGCGAGTCGTGAACGGCTTGGCGTTCGCGCCGCCGTGCAAGGTCTGAAGCACGGGAGTTTCCGCCTCGAGGAAACCCTGGCTGTGCAGTTCCTCGCGAACCGCCCTGGTCACAGCCGCGCGCAACTGGGCGAACTGCCTCGCCTCGGCGTTGACTATCAGATCGACATACCGCATCCGCACCCGCGCCTGCGGATCGGTTAGCCCGGCGTGCTTGTCGGGCAGCGGACGCAGCGACTTCGCCGTGATAGCGAAGGAATCGGCAAGCACGGAGAGCTCGCCGCTGCGCGAGGTAATGACCTCACCGGTCACGCCTACCTGGTCGCCCAGGTCTATGTCAGACTTCCAGGCGGCGAGGGCCAGCTCGCCGGCCCGGTCCCTGGAAACCATGATCTGGATTTCGCCTGATCCGTCCTTAATCGTGGCGAAGCAGAGCTTGCCGCCAGTGCGGTAGAGCATGACCCTGCCGGTGACACCGACGCGCTCGCCGGTCGAGGTATCGGCAGGCAGCCCTGAATGCCGCGACCGCACTTGCGCGATCGTGTCGGTGCGCGGATACCCGACCGGGTATGGGTCTACGCCGCGGGCACGCAGCCGCTCGAGCTTGGCCAGCCTGACCCGCTCCTGCTCCGATGCCTTCAGCTCGGCTGCCGCGGCGCCCCGCACCGCGCTGGTGATCTCTTCTTCACTCACCTGCCAGAGGTTACCGGCGCGCTCATCCCCCCGCGAACGAGTTAGGCTGGCCCGCCCAAGCTGGCGAAGTTGCGCTCGTAGACGAGACGCAAGCCGATCAGGGTGAGCCAGGGCTCATAGGCGTCGATGTTGGGCACCTCGTCGATGACCAGCGGCGCGAGACCGCCGGTGGCGATGATCGAGACCGATTCTGGGTCGTCAGGCGCAAGTTCGGCGGCCATCCGCCTGGCGATGCCTTCGACCTGGCCGGCGAAACCGAAGATGATGCCGGATTGCAGTGATTCGACGGTGTTCTTCCCGACCACCCGGGCGGGGCGAGTCAGTTCCACCTTGAGCAGTTGCGCCGCTCGCCTCGACAGCGCGTCGACGGAGATCTCGATGCCAGGCGCCAGCGCTCCGCCGACAAATTCGCCGCGACTGCTTATCGCGTCGAAGTTGGTCGAGGTCCCGAAGTCAACCACGATCGCCGGCCCGCCGTAGAGATGAACGGCCGCCACCGCGTTCATGATCCGGTCGGTGCCGACTTCCTTGGGGTTGTCAGTACGGATCGACACCCCCGTCTTCACGCCGGGTTCGACGATCAGGGTTGTCAGTTCGCTGTGGTAGCGGCCGAGCATCTCTCGCATCTCGTGCAGCACGGAAGGTACCGTCGAGCACACCACGATGCCGTCGAGGTTCCTGCTGGCGAGCAGCCGGCTTTGGGAGAGCAGACCTCGCATCGTCACGGCCAGTTCGTCGGCCGTCCGCACCGGATCGGTGGCGGTGCGCCAGTGCTCGACCACCTTGTCGCCGTCGAACACGCAGAGGACCGTGTTCGTGTTCCCCACGTCAACAGCGAGCAGCATCTGTCATCATTCCTGTCCGGCCGCGACGAGATCGAGCCCGATGTCAAGCGCCGGCGCCGAGTGCGTGAGCGCTCCGACCGCGATGAAGTCGACTCCGGTGCCCGCGACCTGCGCCGCGTTCGCCAGCCTCAGCCCTCCGCTTGCCTCGAGCAGCGCCCGGCCGGCCACCAGGCGCACCGCCTCCCGCATTGCCGCGACCAGGAAGTTGTCGAGCAAGATCAGTCCGGCGCCCGCCGCGGCGGCCTGCGCCACCTGATCAAGGGTGTCGCATTCCACTTCCACCGGCAGATCGGGCGCCATCTTCCTGACGGCCTCATAAGCAGCGGTGACTGAGCCAGCAGCGGCTACGTGATTGTCCTTGATCAGGGCCGCATCGGCGAGTGACATCCGGTGATTGACGCCGCCGCCGCACCTGACGGCGTACTTCTCGAGCATGCGCAGCCCCGGTGACGTCTTGCGAGTGTCCCTGACTCGCACCTTGGTACCGGCTACTGCATCCACCCACATCCGCGTGAGCGTGGCCACACCCGACATATGAGTCACAAGATTCAACGCCGTCCGTTCAGCCGTCAGAATCGCTTGCAGCGGCCCCTGGACCGTCATCAACGTCGTCCCCGCGCTCACCCGGTCACCGTCGCAGGTCCGGTGCCGCACGCTGACGCCAGCGGGTGCGGCGACCACGCAGAAGACAGCCTGCGCCACGAGGAGGCCGCAGGCCACGCCCTCGGCACGGGCTACCAGATGGGCGGTGCCCACGCTTTCTGCCGGAATCGTAGCCAGGGTGGTCACGTCTGGGCCGCTGCCCAGATCCTCGTCGAGCGCCGAGCCGATGACCCGCGCTACCTCGGCGGGGTCAAGCCCGCTGGCAGATAGCTTGTCGCCGACCTCGCCTGGCAGGTTGGTCACCGCTGTCCTTTCTGCTCAGCTACCTGATCGGGTTCATAACTGACCGTCAGGTCGTCTAGTCCGAGAGTTACGGTCAGGTGCCCGAGCCAGGCAGCTGAGGAGTCCGGATAGTCTTCGCGCCAGTGACTGCCCCTGGTTTCCCTGCGCGCAGCCGCAGCGGCCACGAGCGCAGCGGCAGCCAAGTGCAGGTTGGTCGCCTCCCACGCGAGGACGCCCGGGGTGCCCGCTGGCTGATCCCCGATCTTTTTCAGCTCTTCCGCCGCCATCGTCAGGCCGGTGCCCGACCTGACCACTCCGGCGCGCTCGGTCATGAGCTGCGCGATCTCGGTCATGGCGGCCTGATCGAGCAATCGCGGCTTGCGCCTGTCAGCCGCGGGTTCGGCGGGTGCGGGGAAGTTGCTGGCCAGATCCGCCGCGATGCGCTCGGCGAAGACGAGTCCTTCGAGCAGCGAGTTAGACGCGAGCCGGTTGGCGCCGTGCACGCCGGTGCAAGCGGTCTCGCCGCACGCATAGAGGCCGGTGATGCTGGTACGGCCACGCAGGTCGGTCTTGACTCCGCCGCTGGCATAGTGGGCGGCGGGCACAACCGGGATCGGCTGGCTGACCGGGTCTATCCCGTGCGCACGCAGGGTCGTCAGGATTGTCGGGAACCGGTGCTGCCAGGTCGCCGCGCCGAGATGACGGCCGTCCAGGTAGACGTGGTCGGTTCCGGCCTTGATCATCACGTTCATGATCGCCTTGGCGACGACATCGCGCGGCGCGAGATCGGCCAGCGGGTGACGACCGGTCATGAACCGATTGCCCGCCTCGTCCACCAGGAAAGCGCCCTCGCCTCTCACCGCCTCGGAGATGAGCGGCTGGCGTCCGCGCGCGTCAGGACCGAGCCAAAGGACGGTCGGATGGAACTGCACGAACTCCAGGTCGGCGACCCCGGCGCCAGCACGCAGCGCGAGCGCTACGCCGTCGCCCGTCGACACCTGCGGGTTCGTCGTCGCCGAATAGACCTGGCCGATACCACCCGTGGCCAGCACGACGGCCGGGGCGTAAACGGCGCCCACGCCATCTTGCTGCCCCTCGCCGATCACGTGCAAGGTCAGGCCTGCGGCTCGTCCGTCCTGCGTGAGCAGCAGGTCAAGCGACATGGCGTGCTCGATGACGTCAAGGCCGCCGCCAGGTACCGCGCTTGCCTGCTCCAGCGCGAACAGCAGGGCACGGGAGATCTCCGCGCCTGTCGCGTCACCGCCCGCATGGGCGATGCGGCTGCGCAGGTGCCCGCCCTCCCTGGTCAGCGCGAGCGGGCCGCCAGGCTCGGCGTCGAACCTCGCGCCGAGCGCGATGAGCCTGCGCACCGCGTCAGGGCCTTCAGTGACCAGTGCGCGAACGGCGGCGGCATCGCACAGTCCCGCGCCCGCGGTCAGCGTGTCAGCCAGATGCTGCTCGGGCGAGTCCTCAGGGCCGAGTGCAGCGGCAACACCGCCTTGCGCCCATCTCGTCGACCCGTCGTCAAGCATGGACTTGGTGACGAGCAGTATCCGGCGATCTGGCATGAGCCGGCGCGCGTTCAGCGCCACCGTCACTCCCGCGACGCCTGAACCGACGACGATGACGTCGGCCCGCCTGATCCAGCCCGCGTCAGGCGCAAGCAACCGGCCCGCGATCATGACAGGCTCGCGAGCGTCAGCGGCACGTTGTCGATCAGCCTGGTCTTGCCTATGGTGCCCGCGACGAGCAAGGTGGCCTGGCCGGAGAAGCAGGCGGGCAGTTCAAGGAAGGTGGCCGGATTCACCAGCTCCAGGTAGTCGGTGACCAGCGGCGGGTCAGCCGCAGCGGCAGCGGCGAGTTCGGCGCGGGCCGCCGCGAGCAGTGCGTCACTGCCCTGGCCGGCCGCGGCGGCTCCGGCGAACAACGCACGGCTTAGCGAGCGCGCGGCGACACGCTCGGCAGGGGAAAGGTAGGAATTACGCGACGAGGCGGCAAGCCCGTCAGGCTCACGCACGGTGGGCACGGTGACGATGTCGATCTCCAGGTTCAATTCAGCCACCATCCGCCGTACGAGGAAAACCTGCTGCGCGTCCTTCTGGCCGAAGACCGCCATCTGAGGCCGCACCAGGTTGGCGATCTTAAGTACAACGGTGAGGACGCCGGTAAAAAATCCCGGCCTGAAGGCTCCCTCGAGTACCTGGCCGACCGGACCAGGGTCGACCGTAACGGTCTGCGCCGATGGATACATCTGCTCGGTTAGCGGGGCGAATACCGCTGATACTCCCTCTTCGCCGCAGATCGCCAGGTCGCTGTCGAGCGGACGCGGATACCTGTCAAGGTCGGTGCCCGCCCCGAACTGGAGCGGGTTCACGAAGATCGAGACGACTACAGCTCCGCCTGGCCCGGCAAGTTCCCTGCCACGTCGCAGCAGTGCCCTGTGGCCATCGTGCAAGGCACCCATCGTCGGGACGAGCACCACGGGGCCGCCCATGGTCTGGCGGGCTGCCGCCATCCCGATCCTGGTCCTGGCCAGCATCGGAATCATTGCGTCGGCCCGTGCAGCACGCCGAGCAGGCGCTCCGCGTCTGCCGCGGTCAGCAGGCGTGCCGCCAGTGCCTGTTCTGCGGTCAGCCTGGCGAGGGCCAGGTAGGCACCGAGCGCTTCGGGCGCGGCGGCCTTGATGGCGGTCAGGTGAGCGGCGATCGTGTCGGCGTCGCCCCTTGCCACCGGCCCGGTCAGCGCGGCTGGCCCAAGCAGCAGGGCGTTCTCTAGCGCTGCCCACAGCAGCGGACCGAGCATCTTGGCCGGATCCGCGACCCCGGCGCCCCGCAGCATGTCTTGCGACTGCACGACCAGCGCGACCAGGTAGTTGGCGGCGTTGGCCAGCGCCGCGTGATAAAGATGACGCTTGTCTTCTTCGATAAAGACCGGTTCGCCGCCCATCTCCATCACGAGCACCTCCGCGACCGGGCGCAGCGGCAGCGGGGCGGTCACCCCGAAACAGATACCTGCCATCTTGGCCACGTCCTCGCGGCGCCCCGTGAAGGTCATCACCGGATGCAAGGCGAGCGGCAGGGCGCCGAGGCGGGTAAGCGGGTCGAGCACGGCCAGCCCGTGCCTGCCGCTCGCGTGCGCCACCAGCCTGCCTTCCATCGGCGTCCTGGTCGCGGCAAGACCAGAAGCCAGGCCAGGCAGCACGTCATCAGGAACGGTGAGCAGCACCAGGTCGGCCATCCGGGCTACCTGTTCTGGCCGCTTGACCGGGACCTGCGGCAAGACCGCGGCAAGCCGGTCAAGCGAAGCTTGCGACACTGCGGCAGCGGCGACCACCCGATGACCAGCGCCCGCCAGTGCCGCCGCCATCGCCGTGCCGGCGCGGCCCGCGCCGATGAGTCCGACGGCTAGCTGCGCCGGATGCGGCCCGTCAGTCTCCGGTTGATTGCTCATCGGTTGCGGCCGCGCTGGCGGTTAGGCCCGCGGTTACCTGTGGGCCCGTGGTGACCGTCGGAAAAGGGCAGCGACCTGTCTTCGTCCGCATCGTCATCTGGTGGCTCGGGCGCCCGGCAGCAGCGTTCCAGGTAGAGAGCCGCCGCCACCAGGCCGATGGCGGCCGCCGCCGTGAACGCGCCGACCAGTGCATCGTGCCTGGGCACCGGCTTGTTCAGTGACGCCAGCACGTAGATGCAAAAGCCGGCGGCCAGACCGCCGAACGCGGCGGCGGCGGCGGAACTCGCCTTGGCGAGGGCCACTACCCGCGGCACGGACAGCGGGTCGACCGGCTTGACTCCTGGCCGGCCTTGCAGCCTGGTCTTAAGATTCCTGCCGAGCAGCAACTCGCCGCAGGCAAGCAGGGCCAGCGCGGGGACGGCTGTCCAAGGCAGCGGCGGCAGGCTGGCGAAGCTCGTTCGCGCTAGGACCCAGGCGAGCGCGGCGCAACTGATCGCGATTACCACAAGCGACCAGGACTTGGTCGGCTGCATCTATGCGACTCACTCCCTGGCTAGGTCAACCACAAGCGTAAGGCCGTCAATCCGGCTGACCCCTGTCCGGTCGGCGAGGTCAAGAAGACCGGCGACCGGACCATGGCCGACGAGGCAGGCATCGGGGTCCGCATCGTGCCACGGAGCCAGGACAAAGGCCCGCAGGTGAGCACGCGGATGGGGCAGCGTCAGCTCCGGATCACTGCTCACCTCGTCATCGCAGGAAATCAGGTCGACGTCAAGCGTACGCGGACCCCAGACCACCGTGCGTACCCGGCCAAGCTCCCGTTCCGACGCCTGGCAATGCCCGAGTAGTTCACGCGCGCTCAGCGCGCTCTCAGCGACCATGACCGCGTTGAGGTAATCAGGCTGGCGGGGACCGCCGACCGGCGCGGTCTCGTAGACGCCCGATACCGCCTCGGGGCGCACTCCAGGCACGGCAACGAGATGGTCGATGCCTGCTTGCAGGTTCGCCAGCCGGTCACCGAGATTGCTCCCGAGCGCGAAGACCACCCGCCTTGCGCCCGTCCGCCTAACCATGAGCTGCCTGGTCAAGGTCGGTTTGCCGCTGCCAGCGGGCCGCTATCTTGACCGCGTCCGCGTTGCCTGGCACCGCGTGCACCCGAACGCACCAGGCTCCGGCCGTCGCGGCGAGCGCGGTAAGCGCGACCGTGGCGTCGTCACACTCGTCAAAGGGGCGCGGCGGCTCGTCGTCGGCTGCGAGCAGCCTGCCGATGAATCGCTTGCGTGAGGCGCCTACGATCACGGGGAATGGTGCTTGCCGATGATCAAGGTAGCCGATCTCGCGCAGCCTGGTCAGCAGCGCCCAGTTGTGAGCGGGCTGCTTGGCGAAGCCGAGGCCAGGGTCAAGTATTAGCAGCCGCGGATCCACTCCGGCGGCGGCGAGTGCGGTTACCCGGCCGGTCAATTCGGCCTTGACCTCGGCCACGACGTCACCATAGCTGGCACGGCGGTCCATGCCCGCGCTGTGGCCGCGCCAGTGCATCACTACGTAAGGCACCTGCGCCTTCGCCATCAGCCTGGCCATGGCCGGGTCGGCAAGCCCGCCGCTGACGTCGTTGACCAGCCTGGCACCCGCTCCAACCGCTAGTTCGGCCACCGACGCGCGCATCGTGTCGATGCTCACCGTGGCACCGGCGCGGACAAGTTCGGCGACCACAGGGCCGACCCGGCGCAGTTCCTCTTCCTCGCTGACGCGCGGCGCTCCTGGCCTGGTTGACTCGCCCCCGACATCGACGATGTCGGCACCGCTGCCAAGAAGCTCGAGGCCATGGGCGATCGCATCGGCCGCGCAGAACCACTTGCCGCCATCTGAGAACGAGTCAGGCGTGACGTTGACCACGCCCATGACCAGGCACCTGTCCTGCGTCGGCAGGCCGGGCAGCACAACGGGATGGCGAGCCATGGGCGGCACTCTACAGTCAGGCCGCGAGCCTGGTTCCATGACGCTCCTGGCCGGGGAGCCCTTAGTCGGCACCTCCGGCAGAAGACCCGTCGCCGGCTACCGCAGGTGCCTGCCTGTGTGCCCGGGTAACGTCACGGAACTTTCGCCTGAGCCTGCGTACTTCTACCGTCGGCCAGACCAGGAATGCCTCGGCTTCGAGCGCGGCCAGTCCGACCCTGATCGCGTCGCGCGGGCCGGCGAAGAGCATGAACCTGGGCACCCATTCCGGGCAGAACTTGGCATTGAACTTGTAAAGCGACTCGATCTGGAACCAGCGGGAAAGGAAGAGCAGGAACCGGCGCCAGGCGCGGGCGACCGGGCCTGCCCCGATCTTCTCACCCCGCTCAAGTGCCGCACGGAACGCGGCGAAGTTCAGCGAGATCCGCTTCACGCCGAGATCAGCTGCTGCCTTGACGGTCTCGGCGATCATGAAGTCGTTTAGCCCCGGCTGTGCCGACCTGTCCCTGCGCATCAGGTCGAGCGAGAGCCCGTCTGTGCCCCAGGGCACGAAATGCAGCAGCGCCTTGAGGGTGCCATCCTGTGTCGCCGTGGCGATGATGCAGCGCTCGTCGCCCGGGCCGCCGATCCGGCCGAGCGCCATCGAGAAGCCGCGCTCAGTCGGGGTACCCCGCCACGAGTCGGCCTGCCTCATCAGCCGGTCAAGTTCCTCACGTGGAACGTCGCCTACCCGTCTGACCTGGGAGGTATATCCGGCTCTGCGGACCCGGGTCACCATCTGCCTGACATTGCGCATCGACCGGCCCTGCAGCGAGAACTCCGCCACCGAGACCACCGCCTCGTCCCCGAGTTCAAGCGCGGCGAGGCCACCCGTGCGGCACCAGACCTCGGCGCCAAGCTCGCTGCATCCGATAACCGCAGGCACCCACGCGTGCCTCGCGGCCAGGTCTAGGAACGCGTTGATGGCACCTGGCCAGGCTTCAGGGTCGCCGAGCGGATCACCGCTCGCAAGCATCACGCCAGAGAGCACCCGGTAGCACACGCAGGACTTACCTGTCGGCGACCAGATCACGCTCTTGTCGTCGCGCAGCGCGAAATAGCCGAGCGAGTCGCTCTCGCCATAGCGATCGAGCAGCCCCCTGATCCGTCCGCCATCCTGGGCACCAAGCCTGCCCTGCGGCTCGGCCGGCCGCAGGAATAGGTATGCCGTCATGATCACGGTAATAAGCCCGAGCCCGCCGGTCAGGATCGTGAAGAAGTCGTTGAGGAAATCGAGCCTGAAGCTGATCCGGTGCGTCACTCCCACCAGGCCGTAGAGCACGGCCTCGACCCGCTGCGGGAAGGTGTAAGGCTTGGCCAGCTCCCGCAGGGCGATAAAAGACAGCCCGATGGCGAAATCAGCACAAAGTATCCAGGCAAATACCCAGAGCGCGCGCCATCTGGTTCGCGGATCACCGAGTGCGTAGAACTCGCGCCGGTAGTAAAAGCCAAGCCCCACGATAACGGCGGTGATCGCCAGCCCGACGAGCATCGGGGTCAGGCCGAAGGTGGGCACGACTTTTCGCAGCCGCAGCACGTTGATCCCGGCAGCCAGGATCAGCAGCGTCATGACTGCTTGCCAGGATCTGTGCTTTCTGCGCACCAGACCATGGCAGAGCATCAGCAGCAGCAGGCCGATCAGCGTCAGAGCCAGTCGCGGAGCCGAGTAGGTGAGGCTGAGTGCGCCTGGAGTCGTCAGGGCGACCTTGTGCAGAGCACGGATAGCGTCGCTGTGCGAGGCGGAATGAAGCTTGGCATACAGGCCGGCATCGGTCCCGATAGCGATGAAGGTAAATCCGATTAGCAGGATGATCCAGCCCGCCAGCCTTGGCACCCAGCGATTTTGATGACGCCGGTCCACCGGGCGCGGTATTGCCCGCGCAAGCGCGGACGGCAAATGCGCAGCTGGCCTGCTCGGTCGCTGCTCATCGCCCGGCGCGGGCTCAAGTGGTTCTTGCCCGATTAGGTCGGTCATCTCCGGCACATAGGTGCGGCCCCGGCTCACGAGGTCAAGCGTAGTCACAAAGTGGCAGTGGTGCGGGCGAACGCTCGCTAGCGGCGGGCCATGAGCAAGCTCATGGCTTCCGCCCTGGTGCTGTCCGAACTGCGGAAGCAGCCGCGGACCGCGGATGTAACGGTCTTGGCTCCTGGCTTTCGCACGCCGCGCATTGCCATGCACAGATGCTCGGCCTCAACAACCACGATAACGCCCCTCGGTTCGAGAACGTCCATCATGGAGTCGGCAATCTGACTGGTCATTCGCTCTTGTACCTGCGGACGCCGCGCGTAAACATCGACCAGCCTGGCCAGCTTGGACAGGCCGGTTATCTGCCCACGCTCATTCGGAATATATCCGACATGAGCATAACCAAAGAAGGGTGCCAGGTGATGCTCGCAGGTGGAGAACATCTCGATATCCCGCACCAGCACCATCTCGTCGTGATCGGCATCGAACACGGTGGCAAGCACGGCGGACGGCTCCTGGCGCAAGCCGGCGAACTGTTCGGCGAGGGCGCGAGCGACCCGGCGCGGGGTGTCCTTAAGACCGTCCCGCTCCGGGTCCTCGCCAACGGCGTGCAAGATCTCAAGTACCGCTCGCTCTATCCGGCTGAGATCGACCTCATCGTTCAATTCCGCGGACCGAACGGCCCGCCCTCGTCCGGTCCCTGGCCGCCTTGATCGGAACCGAACGCGTCGTCGATGGAGTCCATGCCTCTTGGATCGAAGCCGAACGTCTTGCCCATCGGGTCGGCATAGCCATTGCCGAGCCCTGGTGACTGGCCGTTGCCGCCATGCGACAGGTCCTTGCCGTCAGAGGCCGCGGTAAGCGCGAGTTCCTTGGGCGTGAGCACCGGCGGCCGGTCAGAGGGCATCCGCTTGCCGTACCCGGTGTAAGAGCCGCCTGATGGCCGCTTCTGCACGGGCGCGAAGATCTCGATTACCTGGCTTCTTGACAGCGTTTCGTGCTCCATGAGATGCAGCACAAGCGAGTCGAGCACATCGCGGTACTGGACGAGGACGTCCCACGCCTCGTCGTGCGCAGACTCGATCAGGCGCCGCACTTCCTCGTCGATCGCCGAGGCGATCTCTTCTGAGTAGTCCCTCGCGTGCGACATCTCCCGGCCAAGGAACGGCTCTGAGTCGCCGCTGCCGAACTTCCTCGCGCCAAGCTTCTCGCTCATCCCGTACTCGGTGACCATGCCGCGCGCGATGGCAGATGCCTTCTCGATGTCGTTGGCCGCACCGGTAGTCGGCTCGTGGAACACCAGTTCCTCCGCAGCGCGCCCGCCGAGCAGCATGGCCAGCTGGTCCATCATCTCGGCGCGGCTGACCAGGAACTTGTCCTCCGATGGCGCGGCGGCGGTGTAGCCGAGCGCGCGTCCGCGCGGGATGATCGTGATCTTGTGTACCGGGTCGGAGTTCGGCATCGCGTGGCCGACAAGGGCGTGGCCGCCCTCGTGGTAGGCGATGATCTTCCGCTCCTTCTCCGACAACAGCACGCTCTTGCGCTTAGGCCCGGCCGTGACTCGCTCGATCGCCTCTTCCAGGTTGGCCATCGTGATCTGGGTCTGGTTACCGCGAGCGGTGAGCAGCGCGCCTTCGTTGATCACGTTGGCGAGGTCGGCGCCGGTGAAACCTGGCGTGCGCCTGGCGATCACGTCGAGTTCCACGTCGGGGGCGAAGGGCTTGCCCCTGGCGTGCACCCGCAAGATGCCCTTGCGGCCGGCCAGGTCGGGCTGCGCCACCACGATCTGCCGGTCGAACCGGCCAGGACGCAGCAGAGCCGGGTCGAGAATGTCCGGCCGGTTCGTGGCGGCGATAACGATAACGCCGCCCTTGGTGTCAAAGCCGTCGAGTTCGACAAGCAACTGGTTCAGCGTCTGCTCGCGCTCGTCGTGGCCTCCGCCGAAACCGGCACCTCGGTGCCGGCCGACGGCGTCGATCTCGTCTACGAAGACGATCGCAGGCGCGTTCGCCTTAGCCTGCTCGAACAGGTCGCGGACACGGGATGCGCCGACGCCGACGAACATCTCGACGAAGTCAGACCCTGAGATCGAGTAGAACGGCACCCCGGCTTCGCCGGCGACCGCGCGGGCAAGCAGCGTCTTGCCGGTTCCCGGCGGACCGTAGAGCAGCACGCCCTTGGGAATCTTGGCGCCGATGGCCTGGAACTTAGCCGGGGTCTGCAGGAACTCCTTGATTTCCTCGAGTTCCTCTATCGCCTCGTCAGCCCCGGCGACGTCAGCGAACGTGGTCTTAGGTGTGTCCTTTGTGATGAGCTTGGCGCGGGACTTGCCGAAGTTCATCACCCGCGACCCGCCGCCCTGCATCTGGTTCATGAAGACGAAGAACAGCAGGAAGATCACGATGAAAGGCAGCCAGCCGAGCAGCACCGAGAGCAGCGAGTTGCCCTGCGGGTCAAGCACGTTATAGCCACCTGAGAGCTTGCCAGCGTTGTACTGGCTCTGCAGCAGCTTGGACAGGCTGTTCTCCTGGTTACCGACCCAGGTGGCCTGATACTGCTGACCCTTGGCCGTGGTGACCTGGATCACCTGGGTCGGGACCGTCATGGTCGCCGACTTGACCTGCCCGGTCTGAACCAGCTTGACGACCTGGGCCGTGCTCGCCTTGGTGTACGTGCTCGAGCCAGTGAACTTCAGCACCACGATGAGCAGCACGAACACGACCAGGATGACGAGCATCCAGCTGCGGAAAATGCGCTTTAGATCCATCGATTAACGGCCCCGGCCGAGCCGGGCCGGTACCTCCTGCCGAGCCTCGTGTCCCGCCGCCTGCCGGCAGGAGCGCAATACGTCCGAGCCTTCCACGCGGTATCCCCTCACTTCCCGCACCTGATGCGAGAAACCGACGGTACACCGCACCGACTTGCACCGACACGTAGGCGGCACTCAGGAAGCCGCGTGCCCTATCTCCGCCTCTACAGAAGTAAACGCGATCTAACTTCAGATGTGTTCCCGTGCCGGTAACGGCCACTCGCGCGTGTCTGGTGCTTGCCCCGCAGCCCGGCACACGGCTGTTACCGTGCCGTGCCATGGCTTGCCCAGGGCGATCACTAAGTGTAGGCGTGCGGGGCGAGTGTTCCGATAAACGGAAGGTTCCTGTACCGCTCCGCGTAATCGAGTCCGTAGCCGATAACGAACTCGTCGGCAATCTCAAATCCGGTGTAGGCCACGTCGACTGGCATCTGAGCGGCGGCCCGCTTGCGCAGCAGCACGCATACCGCGACCGAGGCAGGATCCCGCGATTGCAGATTGTTCACCAGGTAAGACAGGGTGAGACCCGAGTCCACGATGTCCTCGACGACGAGCACGTGCTTGCCGCTTATGTCGGTATCGAGGTCCTTAAGGATTCGCACCACGCCTGAGGACTTCGTACCTGAGCCGTAGGAAGAGATCGCCATCCAGTCCATGCGCACCGGCAGGTGCATGGCCCGGGCCAGGTCGGCCATCACCATCACGGCGCCCTTGAGCACGCCGACAAGCAGAAGTTCGCGGCCAGCGTAATCGGCGTCGACCCGAGCGGCCAGTTCACTGATCCTGGCCTGCAACCGCTCAGCCGAGATGAGCACGTCTAGCAGGTCGTCACCAATGTCGTCCGCATTCACGGGCGTCCTCCGGTTTCACGCTCTTCCTGTGAAGTGCAGCCTGCCATACCGTCTCTCGCACCTGACACCGCCCGGCAGGTCCACACCGCGCTGACCGTGCCAGTCCGTGATCAGCGCGTCGAGGCAGGCGACATGGACCGCGCCAAGTGCACCGGCGGGAACGCCGGCGACGACGGCCGCCCGCTTGAGCAGCCTGGTCCTGATCGCGGCGGGCAGTTGGGCCAGGTCGTCAACTCCAGGCGGCTCATGACCGCTGATCAGCCGATCCGCATGCGCGTCGGCCAGCGAGTCGAGCAGGTCCGCGTCGGCACGCAACTGGTCTGCGGTACGGGCGAGCGCCTCGGTGACACCAGGGCCGATCAGTTCTTCCATCAGCGGCAATATCTGCTGCCTGACCCGCACCCGCCGGAAGGCCTGGTCCAGGTTCTGCGGGTCGTGCCAGGCAGTGAGTCCGAGCGCCACGCAGGCGTCGGCGGTCTGGGCGCGCCGCAAGAGCAGGAAAGGGCGCAGGTAACTGCCTGCCGCTTGCGCCATGCCAGCTATCGATCTGGCTCCCGATCCCCTCGCCAGCCCGAGCAGCACGGTCTCTGCCTGGTCGTCCATGGTGTGGCCAAGCATGATTGCCTGCGCCCCTGTACCCGCGAGCGCGGCGTCGAAGGCGGCGTACCTGGCTCGCCTGGCGGCTGCTTCAGGACCCGGATAATCAGGCGCGGCGCCTGGCTTCCCGACTTCGACCGGCGCGGTAATGACCGGGTCGAGTCCCAGCTTTTCCAGTTGCGCCGCGATCAGCAGCGCCCGGTCCGCCGATCCGGCTTGCAATCCATGGTCTACCGTGACGGCGCCTGCCCGCAGGCCAAGCTTGGGCGCCTCGAAGGCGGCCGCGGCCGCGAGCGCCAGCGAATCAGGGCCGCCAGAGCAGCCGACGAGCACCAGGACCGACTCCGGCCAGCCGCCTAGCGCGCGGCGGACGGCAAGCCTGGTAGCGGCGACTGCGGGATGCGGCCGTCCAGGCGCTCCCGCATTCAGCCGGTCACCTCCGCGGGTCCTTCGCCGTTGGCCTGGCCGTCCTGCGCCCGGCGCTCGATGGCCCTGGCGCTGACCCGCTCGAGCCAGCGAACCGGGCTGAGCAGTTCTTCCTTGGTCGGCAAAGTTTGCGGCGAGGTCCAGACCAGGTTGAACGTCTCCATCCCGGCATCATCGACGACCGCGCGCACGAACGCCTGCCCCTGCTGGTACTGGCGCATCTTCAAGTCGATGCCGAGGATCCTGCGGATCACCTGCTCACCGCGGTTGCCGCCGGACCGCCTGGCATTGAACTTGGCCCTGATCTCCGCGACGCTGGGGACCACGGTCGGGCCGACCGCGTCCATCACGTAATCGCCGTGCCCTTCGACCAGGGTCATGACGGCGGTGAGGCGGTCAAGTATCTCCCGCTGCCTCGGGGTCTGAATCGCCTCGATCAGGCTCTCGCCTTCACCGCCGCGCATGGCGCCTGATACCGCGTCGGCGGCGGACCTGATCCGGCTGAGTATCGAGGCCGGGTCAAGGTCGGAGGCCAGCAGGAATTCGGTCATCTGCTCCTGCACGTAAGGCCGGAGCCAGGGCACCGAGGTGAACTGAGTGCGATGCGTCTCCTCGTGCAGGCAGACCCAGCGACGGAAGTCTGACGGGTTGACCCCGAGTTCGCGTTCCACCATCAAAATGTTCGGTGCCACCAAGGTGAGCCGCCCAAGTGGCGCGTCCTGCGCCGGCCGGTCGGGGTCTGGCGGCAAGAACAGCTCGTACTGGCCAAGCACGCGGCTGGCCAGATAAGAAAGGATGAGCCCGGCCTGCATCCCGGTCACGCGGGCACCGACCGCTGTCAGCACCGAGCCGGGCGAGGGCGCCGCACCGATCTCGCGCATATGGTCGACCAGCGGATCGAGCACGACCTGGAATCCGCTGATATTCGCCCTGATCCAGCCTGGCCGGTCGACTATGGTCACCTGACCGCCGTCGTCATCGCCAGGCAGCCCGGTCACCTCCCTGACCGGCTCGGCTACCGCCAGCGCCTGACCGCGGAGCTCAGCGACCACCCGGCGCGCCTCGGACAGGCTGACCTGCGGGCCCGGCCTGACCCAGCGAATAGCGGTAGAAGTGGCTACGTTCCAGTCGATCATCTGCGAGCTGCTCACCCCTACACCGTACGTCGCCCGCTGCAGTACCGGTCAGCGGCAGCCGCATCCGGCTAGCGCGGTGGCTAGCTGACTGAGCATCGATTCCGACTCCAGGCTGTCCTTGCCGCTGATGGCATTGCCCATGAAGGCGAACAGCAGCACCGCGCCATCCTTGGCGTACGCGACGCCCGCCATGGTGGCTACTCCGGTGAGATTTCCTGTCTTGGCCCTGACCGTGCCCAGTGCTACCTGGCCAAACGGCCCGAAACTGCTGCCCGGGCCGAGCGTGCCCGCGAACCCGGCGACAGGAAATCCGGTGATCACCGCCCGCAGGCTCGGATACTTCCCTCCCGCTGCCAGCTCGAGCAGGCCGATCAGGGCGCGGGGGGAAATCTTGTCCAAGGGAGATAGCCCGCTGCCGTCGTGAAGGTGGATGCCATGCACGCCGAGGCTGGCGTCGACCGCCATCACCGCGCGGGCCGCGCCGCTGAAGGTGGCCGGCCGGCCAGTCGCGATCGCTACCTGCCTGGCCAGCGTCTCTGCGATGACGTTGTTGCTCTCTACCAGCATCCACTGAACGATCTGGGTGAGCGCCGGCGACTTGACCGCGGCGATCACCTTGCCCGCCGGTGCTCCCGCCTTAACCTGGACGGGAGCGTTTCCCACCGTGATGCCGTCTTTGCGCAGGAAACCGGCGAAGGCCGCGGCGGCGTCATGCCCTGGCGTAAGCGAGCGCGGCAGGAAATTCGAGGGGTCGTCGTAATCTTGCGGCTTGCCGCCTGCGGTGAGCCTGCCCTGGTCGACTTCGAGGCCGGTGATCGGGGCCGCGTTTCCCGTCGAGATGTAGTTGTCCTGGGCGCCGAAGGCCGGCCAGCCGGGTGCCTGCACCGGACCGGTGAAGAGCATATTGCTATAAGTCAGGCGGACTGAACTGATTCCCCTGGCCCGCAGCGCCCTTGCTGCCTGCGCCGCGAGCGCCACGAGGCTTGCTGGCTGAGGATAAAAAGAAGCTGGATACCGGCCAGCGGACAAGGTCGGATCACCGCCGCCGACCAGCGTGATTCCAGGTTCGCCCTGGCCGGCCGCCCGGTTGAGCGTCACCGAGGTAGTGAACCTTGCCTGGGGTCCCAGTGTCTTGATCGCCGCCACGGCGGTAGCGACCTTAGTGGTTGAGGCGGGGGTGAACCCGGTATCAGGGCTGGCCGAGTACAGGACCTGCCCATTGGCGAGATTGACCACGAGCGCGCCTACTTGCTGGCCGAGTCCGCCAGAGCCGAGCAGCACGGAAAGCTTGGCCGCCACGCCCGCCGGAGTCGGCGAACCGGCCGCGGCGCCAGAAGGACCGGTCGCGGCGCGCAGGAACTGGGGCGAGTTGTCGTCCTTGCCGCCTGAGACCTGCGGCAGCTGGAAGAGCGCGAGCCGAGGCGGCAGCAAGCGCGCGACCGCGGCGCCCGCTCCGATCGTGAAGAGGCATAGCAACGCGACCGTGAGGGCCACCATCCGTGCCAGCCGGTTCAACCATTCCCTCCGCCGCTCGATCATGGCCACGCTGATGCTCGCCACCTGGCTGCAATTTCGACAGGTGGCCGACACCGAGGGTATACATCACAACGGGAGTGCGTGTGGGGGCAACGCGGCAATCAGCGGGCCGGCAGTGCCTCGCAGGCACCTGACAAGGGCTTGGCTACTGGCAAGGAGAGCAGATCGTGGTCTTCGACGTGGTCATCGAGATTCCGAAGGGTCAACGCAATAAGTACGAAATGGACCATAAGTCCGGGCGGATTCGCCTGGACCGCATGCTTTTCACCTCCACCAGGTACCCGGCGGATTACGGCTTCATTGAGGACACTCTCGCCGAAGACGGCGATCCGCTTGACGCGCTTGTGCTGCTCGAGGAGCCGACCTTTCCTGGTTGCCTCATCAGGTGCCGTGCGCTCGGGATGTTCCGCATGCGGGACGAGAAGGGCAAAGACGACAAGGTGCTTTGCGTTCCCGCTACTGACCCGAGGATCGCCCACTTGCAGGACATCGCTGACGTGTCGGAATTCGATCTGCTTGAGATCCAGCATTTTTTCGAGGTCTACAAGGCGCTCGAACCAGGCAAGGAGGTGGAGGCAGCGAAGTGGGCGGGCAGGCAGACCGCACTCGAGGAGATCGAGGCCTGCAGAAAGCGGCTAGCTGAGAGCGAACATGGGCAAGACGACTCACGCGGGGGTTGACGTAGCCGGCGCCGGGGCGGACGAGGAGGCGGAGGTGACCGAGCCTGAGAAGGTTGTGAGCCAGTCGCAGGTGAGCAGGCAAGTGGTGACGCACACCGAGTTCACCGACGATGACGCGCGCGTGCTGAGCAAGGCACCGCTGCTGCGCGAGCTGACCGACGAGGACGTGCGGGCGATCAGGCCGCACATCCATACCCTGGCGCTCAAGCGCGGCGAGAGCCTTTACAACGAAGGCGACGCCGACGACCAGCTCTATGTCGTCATCGAAGGCAAGGTCAAGCTCACCAGGACCTCTTCTGACGGGCGCGAGGTGCTGGTCCGGGTGCAAGGTCCAGGCGACATGTTCGGCGAGCTCGCGATGTTCGACCCGACCTACCGCACGTCCAACGCCAGCGCGGTCACAGACGCCAGGCTGGCCGCCATCGCCCATGAAGACCTGCGCCAGGTACTGCTCGACCGACCCGCGATCGCCCTGCTGCTCCTGCGCGAACTTGCCCAGCGGCTGCGGATCATCACGGACGCGACCACCAACCTGATCTTCACTGACGTCCCCGGCCGGGTCGCGCGGGCGCTACTCGAGCTTTCCGACAAGTTCGGCACCGCTCAAGAAGACGGCATTCACGTCAGCCACGACCTGACCCAGGAGGAACTTGCCCAGCTCGTCGGGGCGTCGAGAGAGACCGTCAACAAGGCACTTGCCGACTTCGCCGCCCGCGGCTGGATCCAGCTTTCCGCCAAGTCCGTTCTCATCATCGACCCTGACCGGCTTCGCCGACGTGCCCGCTAACCGCGGCGGGGCGGACCGCTAGCTCAGCTGGTCCATCCCGGGCGGCAGCTCATCCCGCCCGGCGAGGTAGCCGAGTTGCGCCCGCACCGACAACTCGGCGGCTGGCCACAGGCCGCGGTCCACGTCCGCGTATACCCGTTCCACGATCTGCCTCGGCGTGCGGTCACCAGCCGCGAGCGCGGCCCTGATCTGGCCGAGCCGCTCGGCCCTGTGCCTCGCGTAGAAGTCGAGAACAGCCCTGGGGTCGGCCAGCAGCGGTCCGTGCCCCGGCAGCAGCGCATTCAGCTCGGTGGAGTCGGCCAGCGAACGCAACAGGTCAAGCGACCGCAGGTAATCGCCGAGATCGCCGTCGTGCGCGATCACCGTGGTACCCCGCCCGAGCACGGTATCCCCGGTTAGCACGGCCCGGTCAGCGCGCAGGTAAAGGCTGACCGAGTCAGCCGTGTGACCGGGGGTGGGCAGCACCTCGAGCTCAGTGCCTCCAGTGGTGATCACGCTGCCAGGCGGCAGCCCTTCATCACCGAGCCGGTGCGCCAGGTCGACGGCCCGCACTCCGGCACCGGTCAGCCCGGCCAGGGTCCGCGCACCTGCGGAGTGGTCCGGATGCCCGTGCGTCAAAACGATGGCGGTGATCCGCTGCCCGGCATGTTCCGCGGCCGAGCAAACTCGCCGCAGGTGGCCCTCGTCGTCAGGGCCAGGATCGACGACGACCGCGGCGGCCGACCCTGGCTCGGCGATCAGCCAGGTATTCGTGCCGTCAAGTGTCATCGGCGACGGATTGGGTGCCAGCACGCACCGAGCCCGCTCAGTGCCTGAGCCGTCGATGGCCGGGCCTCCGGCGGCAGGGCCGGTCATAGCGGATACTCCTTGTCGCCAGGAACAGAGAGCCAGGTCTGTCCTTGCGCAACGAACAACTCGGGCAGCCTGGGCGTGATCTCGCGCTCGGCCGCGAGCACGTCCCGCACCGCCGGGTAGTCAGCCAGCTCGGCCAGCGTCATCGCGGTCGGCAGCCATAGCTCGATCTGGCCGGCCCGGCCCGCCTCGATGGCCCCGCCAGGAGATATCCACTGAACCGCGGCGGCCTCGCCCCCGACATCCCTGGTGAGCTGTCCTGGTGGCATGGCGGCCGCGAAGAACCTCGCATCGAACCGGCGCGGCTCGGCGGCAGGCGTGATCCAGCGCGCCCACGGCCGCAGCAGGTCAGAACGCACGATCAGGCCGCGCCTGGCCAGCAGTTCTGCCAGCGAAACCGACCGGTCAAGCAGCGCCTGCCTGTCAGCTTCCCAGTCGTCGCCCGTGGTATCGGCCACGATCTCGTGCGCGGCAGGCCCGGCGAGCAGCACACCAGACTCTTCGAAGGTCTCCCGCACCGCGGCACAGACCAGCGCCCGCGCCAGCTCAGGGCTCGTACCGAGCAAAGAGGCCCACACCGATACGTCTGGCCCCGCCCAGCCGACCTCCTCGTCGGCATCACGCTGGTCCACGGATCCGCCGGGAAAAACATAGGCGCCAGGCGCGAACTCCATGGTCGGCTTCCGGCGCAGCATGTACACCTCGAAACCGCGGCCAGGTCCTGCCTCGCCCGTGCCCGACGGGCGGAGCAGCATCACGGTAGCGGCGTCGCGCGGGGTGACCGGCTCGACCTTCCCTTCGATCACCTCACGCACCGCGGCCGCCATGTGCTCGGGGATCCTTACCTGGCCAAGCCTGCGCTCCCCTTCAGCCAAGGCCGGTGCCGGCCCGAGGTTCAGCCAGTTCCGCGATCAGCTCGACTTCCACCGCCGCGTCGAGCGGCAACTCGGCCACCCCGACCGCGCTGCGTGCGTGCCTGCCAGCTTCGCCGAACACCTCGATGAGCAGTTCGCTGGCGCCGTTGATCACCTGAGCCTGACCATTGAAACCCGGAGCACTCGCCACGAACCCGGTCACCTTGACGATCCGCCCGATACCTGACAGCCCGCCCGCGACGGACGCCGCCGCGGCCAGCGCATTGAGCGCGCAGGTCCTGGCCATCACGGCGGCATCCTCGGCGGTAACCGTCGCGCCCACCTTCCCTGTCGCAGGGAGCTTGCCGTCGGTAAAAGGCAGCTGCCCCGATGTGTAGACGAACCCGAGGCAGACCACGGCAGGTATGTACGCGGCCAGCGGAGCTGCGACGGCAGGCAGCGTCAGGCCGAGATCGGCGAGCCGCTGCTCAGGTGAGCGCCCGTCGGGGACTTCGCTCACTCCTTCGCCCGTTTCATGTAGGCCACAAGCTGCTCGGGGTTCGGCCCTGGCACGACTGCCACCAGCTCCCAGCCATCCTCGCCCCAGTTGTCAAGTATCTGTTTCGTCGCGTGCACAAGCAACGGCACGGTTGCGTACTCCCACTTGCCCATGGCGGCTACCTTAGCCGCCATGGGCAAGTCAGTTCGATGCGGGCGGAGCCGGCGGCACGGTCACCTCTTCGATCCTGGGCTCTTCGATCGGCACCTCAGGGATTTCCTTAGTCGGCGGTATCGCTAGCGGCTCTTCGCTGCCAATCGCGGATTGCCCGTCGCCAAGGGCCTGATTGCCCTCGATTGCCGCCTCCGCTGCCGCCACTTCTGCGTCCCCGGCGTCCCCCGGCTCCTCCTCTTCCGTCGCCTGCGAGTGACCCGAGGCCTTGTCGAAAAAACGCAGCAACTCCACCGGTACCGGCATGACCAGCGTGCTGTTCTTCTCGGCCGCCACCTCGACCACGGTCTGGAGCAGCCTGAGCTGAAGCGCCGCCGGGTCGCGGGCCATTACCTTGGCGGCAGCCGCTAGCCGCTTGGATGCCTGGTATTCACCATCGGCCACGATGATCCTGGCCCGGCGTTCCCGCTCGGCCTCGGCCTGCCTGGCGATCGAGCGCTTCATGCCCTCGGGAAGCGAGACATCCTTGATCTCCACGCGTTCTACCTTGACCCCCCACGGGCCCTCAGTCGGCTCGTCGATCACCCGGCATAGCTGGCGGTTGACCCGGTCCCTGTCGGAAAGCAATTCGTCCATCTCCGACTGCCCGATGATCGACCGAAGCGAGGTCTGGGCCTGCTGCGAGATGGCGAACATGTAGTTCTGCACGTTGATCGTGGCCTTGATCGGGTCGACGACCTTGAAGTACACGACGGCGTCCACCCGCACGCTGATGTTGTCCCTGGTGATGCCATCCTGGGCGGGAACGGCCATGGCCACGATCTGCTTGTTGACCTTCTGCAGCCGGTCACCGACCGGTCGGATGAAGGTCAGGCCAGGCGGTCTGGTGTGGGGCAGCACCTTGCCGAACCGGAAGACTATGCCTTCCTCGTACTGCTGCACCTGCTTCATGCTCCTGCCGAGCAGGATCAGGCCACCCGCGGCGACAAACACCACGAACCCGATGACAGCTTCCATAGCCGACACCTTCTTATCCAGTTAGCTGCGGTTCGGTTTCCTGCACTGTCCGCGTTACTACGCATTCAGCCTAGCCATCGTCCGGCACCTGGCGCTAACGCCCGTGTGACGTACTGGCCACGATGCTGACACTGCCGGCCTGAGGATAGCCTCATGGTCGTGAGCTTGCGCGATACCGACTGGGACGGCGTGCGACTGCACGTGGTCACCGGCAAGGGGGGCACAGGCAAGACCACGGTGGCCGCTGCGCTTGCCCTGGCGCTGGCGTCCCACGGCAAGCCTGTGCTGCTGATGGAGGTAGAGGACAGGCAGGGGATCGCACAGCTTTTCGATGTGCCGCCGCTGCCTTACGAGGAACGCCGGGTTGCGGTCGCGCCTGCCTCCAACGGGCATCCTGGCGGTGACTTGTTCGCCCTGGCCGTCGACACCGAGTCGGCGCTGATCGAATACCTTGAGATGTTCTACAACTTGCGTCAGGCGGGCCGTGCCCTGACCAGGCTCGGCGTGTTCGACTTCGCCACCACGATCGCGCCTGGCCTTGGCGATGTGCTCCTCACCGGCAAGGCCGCCGAGGCGGTCAGGCGCAAGTCAGGTGGCAGTCCGGTCTATGGCGCCGTGGTGCTTGACGCGCCGCCGACCGGCCGGATCGGCCGGTTCCTCAACGTGTCTTCAGAAGTCTCAGGGCTTGCCAAGGTCGGGCCGATCCGCAACCACGCGGATACCGTGCAGCGAGTGTTCAGATCACCGCAGACGGTAGTGCACTTTGTGACCTTGCTTGAGGAGATGCCAGTACAAGAGACGCTCGACGGGATCGCGGACTTGAAGGAAGTCGGCCAGGGCGGCATCCAGCCAGGCGCGATAATTGTCAATATGGTGCGCAAATGCCTGGATTTGTCGGCCAAGGATCCGGTCACTCACCCTAGGGAGCTTGAGAAGCTCATGGCTGGCCTGAAGGCGGCTGGCCTCGCCGAGGATGGTGAGCTAGCGGCTGACCTGGCGGCGGAACTGGCCGACGAGGCCAGGACCCAGCGGACGCAAGCCGGGCAGCGCAGGCTGCTCGACGCAGCCGGCCAGCCTTGTTACGAACTGCCGCTGGTTACCGAGGGGATCGACCTGGCCGCGCTCTACCGGCTCGCCGAGTCGCTACGCGAGCAGGGCGCGGCTTGAGCAACGCATCACGCGAGACGAAACGAGCCGCTACCAGATGACCGCCAAGCCTACGGCGCTCGCCATTGACCAGTTGATCGACGACCGTCGCACCAGGATCATCGTCTGCTGTGGTTCTGGCGGCGTCGGAAAGACAACCGTCGCCGCCGCGATCGGCCTGCGCGCGGCGGAACGCGGCCGCCACGTCGTGGTGCTCACCGTCGACCCGGCCCGCCGCCTGGCCCAGTCAATGGGCCTGACCGCGCTCGACAACACACCGAGGCTCGTCGACGGCGTCAACGGGGCGCAGGAAGCCAACGGCGGCAGCATGCACGCGATGATGCTCGACATGAAGCGCACCTTCGACGAGATAGTCGAAGCGCACGCTGACCCTGACCGGGCCGCGCAGATCCTCGCCAACCCGTTCTACCAGTCACTTTCTTCGAGCTTCGCAGGCACGCAGGAATACATGGCGATGGAAAAGCTTGGCCAGCTAAGGCGCGCGGACGAGTGGGACCTGATCGTGGTCGACACGCCGCCTAGCCGGTCCGCGCTCGACTTCCTCGACGCACCGCAGCGCCTTGGCAGGTTTCTCGACGGCCGGCTGCTCAGGCTGCTCGTGGCGCCGGCCAGGTTCGGCGGAAAGGCCGGGCTCAAGGTGCTCAACGCGGGCTTCGGCATGGTGACCGGGGTTGTCACCAAGATCATCGGCAGCCAGATGCTGAAGGACGTGCAGACCTTCGTGTCTGCTATGGACACGATGTTCGGCGGTTTCAGGGAGCGGGCCGAGTACACGTACCGACTGCTGCGGATGCCTGGGACGGCCTTCCTGGTCATCGCCGCGCCGGAGCACGACGCACTGCGCGAGGCATCATATTTCGTCGAGCGGCTAGAACGCGATGGCATGCCGCTTGCCGGGCTTGCGGTTAACCGGATGCACAGGTCACCGACGGCGAGGCTGTCGGCGGAGCGCAGCGTGGTCGCGGCCGAGGCGCTGCGGGCCATGCCCGCCAGCGAGTCATCGCAGCTTGCGATTACCGCGCTTAACCTGCACGCCGAGCGCATACGGCAAGCTGCCAAAGAGCGACGACTAACCGAGCGGTTCACTGCGGCGCACCCGCTTGTCCCAGTTGCGCACATCCCGGCGCAGCCAGAAGACGTCCACGACCTTGATGGCCTGCGCATGATCGGCACCAGCTTCGGCCCGAGCTAGCGGCCACCAAGGGCAACTGCGCCGCGAAGGCCAGCCTTCGCTAGCTGGCGACCAGTTCGCTGGTGACGCTCTCGTACTTGTCCCTGGCGCTTTCCAGCAACTCTCGCCAGGAGACAACATCTGACCTGCGCCGCAGCAGCGCACGCCGCTCGCGCTCGGTCATGCCGCCCCAGACGCCGAACTCGATGCGATTGTCTAGCGCGTCGGCAAGGCATTCGGTGCGGACGGGACAGCCGCGGCAGATCAGCTTGGCCCGGTTCTGCGCCGCCCCCTGAACGAACAACTCGTCAGGGTCCGTCCCCTTGCACGCGGCGCGGGCGGTCCAATCGGTGATCCACATGTGGCCCAACTCCTCCTGATCGTCACGCCCGTACGAGCGGGTCGTCACGCCGGGTGGCGCTTTGCTGAGATGATGGCGGGCGCTGCCGCATTGCAGCGCCACTCGTGATGGTTGCGAAAGAGTAACTTACGGAACTGCGGCCCTGAGCGCTAGTCCCCGGCCGGTCCATTTCCCATATAGCCCTGATGGACTATACGCGGTACGGTAAGTAGTTGAATCATTACGTAGAGTTACCCTGCTCACCGCTAACACCCCTGCGGATGCGGTCAAGGCCTTCCAATTCCCCGGTTCCTGCGTCCCGCCCTCCCAAACCCTTAGGCTTTCCCCCGAGCACTCCGCCGGGCAGCGTAACCTGTTTGCGTGACCAGACGATCTCGCCACGCCGGCATGAAGGCAATTGGCCTGCTCACCGTGCTGTCGCTCGCCTCTGGCGTGCTGGCGGCAGTCGCACTGCTGCCGGTAGTGGGCGCAGCGGGCATCGCGGTCCGCGATGCGGCCAAGACCTTCAACGACATGTCGGTCAAAGGGCTAGGCCAGGTACCGTCAAGGTCAGAGATCTTCGATTCTTCTGGCCATCTGCTCGCCTATTACTATCCAGGCTATCCGCACCCGATCTACCGGGTTCCGGTGCGATTCGATCAGATCGCGCCGGTAATGCGGCAGGCCATTGTCTCGATCGAAGACGCGAGGTACTGGCAGCACGGCGCGCTTGACCTGCGCGGCACGCTGCGCGCGCTCAGCTTGGACCTGCGTGGCCAGGCGATTCAGGGCGGATCTGACCTGGCTCAGCAATATGTCAAGAACGCCTGCATTCTCACGGCGAAGACCAAGTGGCAGGCAGCCCAGTGCTATTTGGACACGGTGGCACGCAAGATCACCGAGCTCAGGATCGCGGCCAACCTTGAGCACGAATACACCAAGGCCCAGTTGCTCACCGACTACCTGAATGCCGCCTACTTCTCGAACGAGGCCTACGGCATCCAGGTCGCCGCCGAGGTGTACTTCTCGGTGCCTGCCAAGAAACTGACTCTTGACGAAGCGGCTACCTTGGCCGGCATGGTCGAAGACCCGAGCAGGTATGACCCGATCTCAGACCCGAGCCAGGCGCTGGCGCGGCGCGCGACGGTGCTGCAGCAGATGGTCAAGTTCGGGCACATCAGCCAGGCCACCGCGAACCAGGCGGCGAAAGCACCGCTCGGCCTGCACTTGTCCTCTGTGCCGTTGCAAACTGGCTGCACCAGCCCGAACGTGGCTAAGTCCGCGTTCTTCTGTGACTATGTGCTCGCCGTGATGTCCAGGGACAAGGCTTACGCCAAGGCCTACCAGGAGCTGACCACCGTCGGCGGCCTGAAGATCTACACGACGCTTAACCCGCGCGACCAGCACGCCGCGAACGCCGCGGTCAACTACGTACTGCCGCAGAACAACAACGCCAACCCCAATCACGACGTGGACACCGAAGTGATGGTGCAGCCGGGCACTGGCTACATCCGCGCGATCGCGGTGAACCGTACCTACGGGTTCGGCGCTGGCCAGGACAGCATCGACTACGCGGTGAACAGCCAGTACGACGGTGGCTCTGGCGTCCAGACCGGCTCGACCGCGAAGATCTTCACGCTGATCACCGCGCTCAAAGAGGGTTATCCCTTCGGCTTCTCCATCAAGGTGCACAACGCAACGCCGCTGGGGCCTTACTACAACTGCAAGGGCCAGTCCCAGGGCATGTGGAGCGCCTATAACGCCGATGGCACGACGAACGGCCAGATCCCGCTGTACTACGGCACGACCTCATCTATCAACGCGTTCTTCGCCGCCCTTGAGCTGAAGCTCGGACTCTGCAACGTGGTCAAGACTGCGGTCAGCATGGGAGTGACCAGGGCGGACGGCGTCTCGTTGCTCAAATATGACCCGAATTTGCCTAAGGGCAATAACCTGCCAGCGGACGACATCAAGTCGTTCACGCTCGGATCAGTCTTCGTCTCACCGCTGTCCATGGCCGGCGCGTATGCCACCGTGGCCTCTGGCGGCATCTACTGCCACCCGGTCGCGATCACGAGCATCACGGACGCCTCGGGACATCCGCTGCCCGTCGAGCCCGCGCGTTGCCACCGCGTGTTCTCCCAGGGCGTAGCCGCCGCAGCCGACTACGTGTTCTCCGGCGTGCTGACTAACCAGGGCGCGACCGCCCTTGGTCGTGGCATCGGCCGGCCGGCCGGCGCCAAGACGGGAACGGGGAACAGCGGCTTCTACGTCGCCTTCGCCGGCTTCACACCGACCCTGGTCGGCTACGTCTCGGTCTTCAACCCAACCGACCCGACCAAAATCCAGCACAACGGCCAGCCGGGCGCCATGCTCGGCTGCCCCGAGGCAACCTATCGTCAGTACCCTGGCGGCTTTATCGAGTGTCCAGGGGAGCAATTCGGTGACAACGCGCCTGGTGCGACCTGGCAGTACAGCTTCATGCTCGCAGCACTTGGCCCGGCGGTTAACTTCCCTGCTCCGCCCGCGTCCTACTTCTCCGCCGGCTCAGGCGTCGCTCCGCCCGCTCCGCCAGCTAAGAAGGGCGGCGGCCACGGCGGCGGAGGCGGCAACGGTGGTGGCGGCAACGGTGGTGGCGGCAACGGTGGTGGTGACGGCGGCGGCGGTGGCGGCAACGGCGGTCACTAGCCGCTAGCCGGCCGCCAACTGGCTGCGCACCTCGGCGGCCACCCGAGCGCCTTGCGCCCGGCCGGCGACCTTCTGGTTCACCGCCTTCATCACCTGTCCCATCGCCCCAGGGCCGCTGGCCCCGGTTTCGGCTATCGCGGCAGACACCAGCTCAGCCAATTCGGTGTCGTCGAGTTGTTTTGGCAGATAGGCAGCCAGGACTTCGCCTTCCGCTCGTTCGGCGGCGGCTTGCCCGTCCCGTCCGGCACCCTGGAAGGCTTCCGCCGCCTCGCGCCGCCGCTTTGCCTCGCGGGCGAGCACCTTCTCTATCTCGGCGTCGTCGAGTTCTCTGGCGGCATGGCCGGCGACCTCTTCCTTCGAGATCTCGGCCAGCGCCATCCGCAAGGTACGGGTCCGCACCTCATCGCGGTCTTTCATCGAGGCGGTCAGGTCGGCGCGGATTCTTTCTTTCAGCTCAGGCATGACGCTAATACTGCCCCCTACGGGGGTTGTGTGTCCGACAGGGACGGCTTACCTCCTTGAGCATGGCACCATATGGGCATGCGTCAAAAAGGCATGCTCGGGGCAACCGCGATCACAGGCGCCGCTGTACTCGGCTACGCGGCGGTCATCGAGCGGAACTGGTTTACGGTGCGCCGGCACCAGGTCCCTGTGCTGCCAGCCGGCTCGAAGCCATTGCGCCTCCTGCACATCTCAGATGCGCACCTGACGCCCGGCAGGCACCGCATGCTGTCGTTCTTGCGCACGCTGGACGCGCTCGAGCCCGACCTGGTCGTCAACACCGGTGACTCCATCGCGCACAAGCAAGCCGTCACCCCACTGCTTGACGCACTCGGCCCCCTGCTTGACCGACCAGGCGTCTTCGTGTTCGGCTCGAACGACCTGTACTCCCCCAGGCCAAAGAATCCGACTAGCTACCTATGGCGCACCAGCGCGGAAGAGCACCGCCGCCACGTTCCCGACCTGCCCTGGGCCGAACTCGGCGCGGGCATGGAAGCAGCGGGCTGGCTGAACGCCAACAACTACCGCAGCCGGATCAAGGTCGGCGACTTCGATATCGAGGTGGCCGGCGTGCACGACTCACATATTGCCCGCGATCGTTACGACCGGATCGCCGGCAAAGCAGACCGGACAGCCGACCTGCGGCTCGGAGTTATGCACTCACCCGAACCGACGATCATGGACAGGTTCGTAGCCGACGGCTTCGACCTGCTTCTCGCGGGACACACCCACGGCGGCCAGGTCTGCCTTCCCGGTTTCGGCACCCTGGTGACAAACTGCGGAATCGAGCCTGCACGGGCACGCGGCCTGCACCAGCACCCTGCGGGCCCAGGCCTCCACCGACGGGCTTTCCTGCACGTATCCGCCGGCCTCGGCACATCACCATACGCACCGGTGCGTTTCTTCTGCCGTCCTGAGGTAGCTCTGCTCACACTGGTGCCTAAGATCGGCTAGACTCCGTAGGCGGTCGCGGGGTGTAGCGCAGCTTGGCAGCGCGCTTCGTTCGGGACGAAGAGGCCGGGAGTTCAAATCTCCCCACCCCGACCACATAAGCAGCAGGTGAGGGGCAGCTTCCAAGTAACGGAAGCTGCCCCTCACCTTTGGTGCTTGACTAACTGTAGATGCTGGACGCCTGGGTTCCGGTTGCTGGGCGACAGTTCGCGGACGCGGTTCCGGTAGCTGGCTGACAGTGGTTCCGGTAGGCGGGCGACACTCCGGGCCGGTTACGGGCTTTGAGGCGTTCTGTCAGCTTCGCTGCGATCAATGGGTGGTCGCGGCGGGAGGTGGCCGGGCGTGCTGGTGGAGCTGGGTGTCGTGGAGCAGCGGTATCGGGCTGCGCTGG
>DAHVDE010000045.1 GCA_027313705.1 Actinomycetota bacterium
AACTGCGTGAACTGCGCGCGCTGATCGATGACGTGCTGGCTGAAGAGCCAGGGCACGAACTCATCAGGCTGGGCGAAGTACAGGCGCTCGCTACGACCCTCTTCCCGGTTCCTGGTGACCACATACTGCGGCTGATTCACCTGCTCCTGAGTTTCCAACCGGGCCTGGGCAATGGCTGTCTCAGAAGTCAGCAACGGCTCTTCGGGAGGCTCTCATGAAGTGGAAAGCGATCACGCTGCTCGGCCTGACGCTCGCGGTGACAGTGTGCGGTCGGGCTCAGGCAACTCAGGCAACTCAGGGGAGGCAGGACACTCAGGCAGCGACCGCGAGTTGCCCGCGCCGGGCACCAGCCGTGCACGTGCCGCCCGCGAAAGCCAGGGCCGGGCAACTGGTCAGGCCTGGCTCGGTCGCCGCCACCATCTGCCAGTACGGCCAGTCAGGCAAGGGCAAGTTTCTCGCCAGGCTCGTGCTGCCTGACGCGAAGGCGAGCGCCGGCTTTGCCGCCGTGATCAACGACTCCGGGCCGGTATCCCCTTATGCACGGCGCTGCGACTCGGCCAGGAACCGGCTGCCTTACTCGCAGTACGTGATCTTCAGGTACCGCACCGGCGCCCCCGTCAGGGTCAGAGTTACCCTGAGCGACTGCTCTTTGGCGGTGTTTAATGGCGGAAAGATCTATGAATTCACGGGCGGCCAGATCGATGCCGACCTGTTCACCATGGCGACGCTGACCCCCGATGACCGCGGCAAGCTCGTACCTGACGTGCTCGGGCTGCGCTTTGACCGCGCCGCAGCCGCGATCAAGGCCGCTGGATTCACCGTCAGCCTTGACGGAGCCGCGATCGATAAGTCGGCCAGGTTCGGCGACGTCATCTTCACCTCCGTGCCCGCCGGTCTCCGGGTCTCCCCGGCTGACCAGCAGCTCGGCCTGGTGCTCGCGGTCAGGCCGGCGCCTGCCTGCAAGGCCGGCCAGCTTGCCCTGACCTACCTTGGCGGTGAGGGCGGAGCCGGCAATGACTTCGGCAGCATCGTGGTGCGCGACGTGTCGCGCAGGCCGTGCCGGCTGGCATGGCCGCTGCGGATCAGCGGGCTCGACACGGCCGGTCACCGGGTCACGGCTACGGTGAAGGAGCAGGTGAGCACGCCGGCGATCCTCAGCCCCGGTGTCAAGGTGAACAAGCGAGGCCTGCCGCAGGTTGGCACTCTGACCGTCCAGGTCGTGCTGCACGCGGAGTACCGTGACGATCCCAAGACCGGCGGAATGTGCCAGCCCAACTGGGTTGTCCCGGCCGCCTGGTCGGTCAGGTTGGCTTCAGGCGGCCAGGTCAGCGTCGCCAACGCCGACTCCTATGACCCGACCAAGCTCGTCGCCTCAGGCGGCCTGGTGACCTGCCGGGGTGACCTGGAGGCACTCCAGCCGGCGGGCTACGCGAACCTGCCCTGATTTCGGCCGATAGAGTCGTGGCGTGAGCGATCAGGCCGTAGTTGTGACTTACGCCGCAGACCACGATTACGCCAAGGTCAGCACCGAGGTACTCGACGGCGAGGCCGAGGTGATCTTCCTTCAGCCGCTGCCCGATGACGAGCGGGCGGCGGCTGTCGGCCGCGCATCGGCCGCTATCTGCTGGAATGCCGGAAGGGAACTGCCTGCCTCCGCCCTTGAGCAAGCCACCTCGCTCGGGCTGATCCAGTTGCTGTCGGCCGGCGCTGACGGCGTGGACTTCACCCAGATCCCGGCTCGGATCAAGGTCGCTGGCAATGTCGGCGCTTATGCGAAGCCGATGGCCGAGCACGTGCTGGCCATGACCCTGGCCCTGGCCAGGCGGCTGACCGAGCGGCACGCCCAGCTCACCGCCGGCGTGTTCAACCAGCAGGAGCCGCTGTTCACGCTGGACGGCGCGGTCGTCGCGATACTCGGCTTCGGCGGCATCGGCACCGCGACCGCCAGGCTGATGCGGGCGTTCGGCGCCCGGATTCACGCCGTGAACAGTAGCGGGATGACCAGCGAGCCGGTCGAGTTCGCGGGAACGCTGGCCGATCTCGACCAGGTACTCGCGGCCGCCGACGTGCTCGTCGTCTCGCTGCCGCTGACCAACTCCACCCGCGGCCTGATCGGCGCGCGCGAACTCGGGCTGATGAAGCCGTCAGCGATCCTGGTGAACGTGGCCAGGGGCGCGATCATCGACGAGCAGGCGCTGTATGAGCACCTGGCCGCCAGCCCTGGGTTCCATGCCGGGATCGACACGTGGTGGCAGGAGCCGAGAGCCGGCCGGACCTTCGGCGTCGGATTCCCCTTCTTCTCCCTGCCCAACCTGCTCGGATCGCCGCACAACTCGGGCATCGTGCCTGGCGTGATGCCGGGCGCGGCCAAGATGGCCGCGCAGAACGTGCTCAGGCACCTGCGGGGCGAGAAGGTCACCGGGATCATGCGCCGCGAGAACTATCTCTAATCCTTGCCCGTGCAGCTGAAATCCCGAAAATGCAACCTGTTCTAGTTCGGGCGTCCGGGCGTACAGTGTGACCACTTGCTGACTAGCTGAGCTTCCGACTGCCTGCGCCAAGGAGAACGCGATGCGCGATCACGACCGGTTCTACATTGGCGGCCAGTGGGTCGCGCCCGCGAGTACCGCGACAATCGACGTCATTTCGCCGCACACCGAGGAAGTGATCGGCCGCGTGCCAGAGGGCACCGCGGCCGACATCGATGCCGCCGTGGCGGCCGCTCGTGAAGCGTTCGACAACGGGCCGTGGCCGCAGCTTGATCCGGCTGAGCGCGCAGCTGCGGTCGGCAGGCTGGCCAGTCTGTACGCGGCCAAGCTCGGCGAGTTCGCTGACATCATCACCGAGGAGATGGGCTCCCCGATCACGTTCTCCCAGCTTGCCCAGGCGCCGCAACCGCACCTGATGCTGACCTACTTCGCCGACCTCGGCAAGACATTCACCTGGGAAGACGAACGGCCTGGCCTGTTCGGCCCGGTCACCGTGCGACGCGAGCCTGTCGGCGTAGTGGCCGCGATAGTGCCATGGAACGTGCCGCAGTTCACCATCATGACCAAGCTGCCCGCGGCGCTGGTCGCCGGCTGCACGGTCGTGGTCAAGCCCGCGCCAGAGACTCCGCTCGACTCCTACCTGCTGGCCGAGCTGATCGACGAGGCGGGACTGCCACCCGGCGTCGTCAACATCGTGCCCGCCGGCCGGGAGGCTGGCGAGCATCTGGTATCTCACCTGGGCGTGGATAAGGTCGCGTTCACCGGCTCGACCGCCGCCGGTCGGCGCATCGGCGCGATCTGCGGCGAGCAGCTCAAGCGCTGCAGCCTGGAACTTGGCGGAAAGTCCGCCGCGATCATCCTCGAGGACGCGGACCTCGCGGCCACGGTCGGCTGGCTGGAAATGGCCTCGCTGATGAACAACGGACAGGCCTGCGTCGCCCAGACCAGGATCCTGGCCCCGCGCAGCAGGTACGCCGAGACGGTCGACGCGATCGCCGGGATGGTCTCGGGGCTGAAGGTCGGCGACCCAGCCGACCCCGCGACCCAGATCGGGCCTCTTGTCGCCAGGAGGCAGCAGGACCGGGTGGAGGGCTACATCGCGGTCGGCCAGGACGAGGGGGCCAAGCTCGTGACCGGCGGTTCCCGTGCATCCGGAGCGGACCGCGGCTGGTATGTCGCCCCGACGGTATTCGCGGACGTGGACCCTGGCATGCGGATCGCCCGCGAGGAGATCTTCGGGCCGGTGCTGGCCGTGATTCCCTACGAGGACGAGAGCGACGCGATCAAGATCGCCAACGACAGCGACTACGGGCTGGCGGGCACGGTCTGGACCGCGGACACCGACCGCGGCATGAACGTCGCCCGCCAGGTTCGCACCGGGACCTACGGCGTCAACATGTACATGATCGAAACGTGCGCCCCGTTCGGCGGCTACAAGGCCAGCGGCATCGGCCGCGAACTCGGCCCTGAAGGGCTCATGACCTACCTCGAGTACAAGTCAATCGCCCGCCCCGCCGGATAAACCCCGCCCGCCCCGGCCTGGCGGGCTGACGATTAGCGCTCGCGCTGGTTAGGCCGGCTCCCTGCGGGCATGCTCATGGTGTCTGCGAGGCGAGCGGGGGAGCCGGAACGCCGGCTAAACGGGGAGCGATCTCTCGTCGGCACGGCGGGATGGCTGAGAGGCTTGACGGCCAACGTCATCGCGACCCCCAAGACCTGATCCGGACAATACCGGCGAAGGGAAATGGTCTCGCAGGCCTATTGTTGCCGAGAAAGGGGGACTCAGCCATGACCACTGCACGTGACATCATGCATGCCGGAGCCGAGTGCGTCGGCGAGCATCAGAGCCTTCAGCACGCGGCGCGGCGGATGCGCGACCTCGACATCGGAGCCCTGCCGATCTGCGGCGACGACGACCGCCTGAAAGGCATCATCACCGACCGCGACATCGTGACCAAATGCATAGCTAACGGGCTTGATCCCGCCACCGTTACCGCCGGGCAACTCGCCCAGGGCAAGCCGATCACCGTGGACTCGAGCGCGGACGTCGGCGAGGTCCTTCAGCTCATGGAGGAGAACCAGATCCGCCGCCTGCCCGTGACCGACAGCCGCAAGCTCGCCGGAATGATCAGTGAATCCGACGTCGCGCGGCATCTCCCCGACGAAAGCGTCGCGGAGTTCGTCGAGGCCGTCTGCGCCGGCTGAGGCGAGCCCAGCCGGCGGAGGGCCATCGGCACCCGCTCGCTAGGGGCGGGTGCCGATGAACAGTTCACCGATCAGGTTTCCTGCAACGCACAGGGCAGTGCCCTGGCAGGCAATCGCCTGAATATGAGCGAAACCCGCCTTCGCCGCGACCCAGGAGTCCGCGCTTGAGGTCGGCTTGGCTGAGGTATATATCTGGCCGAAGCCGCCGCCGACGCAAAATGACTTGCCCGTGCAGGCCAGCGAAAGGACGCTGACCGGGGAATGGGCCAGGTGCCAGGATCGTGCGCCAAGCGAAGGGCTGGTCGAGTAATACACGTCCGAGAAGCTTGGCGCTATGCACAGGGACGTGCTGGCGCAGGCCAGCGCGGTGAAGGAGGCACGCGGGATCCTGGACAGGTGCCAGGAAGACCGGCCGCGCTCGGGGTGGTTAGCGGTCAGCAGGTTGTTGTTCGTGTCGATCGCGACGCAAAGGCTCGTGCCTGGGCAGTCAATGCTGAGTATGTCTTCACTGACATCGAAGCTGAACCAGTGCCAGGCGCGGGCACCGCCGGCCGGGTTGAGCGAGTAGTAGATCCGGTGGTGACTGTCGGCGGCGACGCAGAACCCGGCATCCGGGCAGGCCAGAGCCTCGAACTGCACCCCTTTGTCCAAGGTGACTCCGTGCCAGGCCGATGCTCCGCCAGTCGGCCGGGTCGAGTAGGCGATCCCGCCGGTGCCGTCTGCGACGCAGAAGCCGGGCAGCGGGCAGCGAAGATTCGCGATGTCAGGGATGGTGCTCGCTCTCAAGACTGTGGTCTTCCAGCTCGCCGGCACCGCAGGACGGGTCGAGACCATGACCGACCGTCCGTAAGCCGCCAGGCATAGCCGCAGCGATGGGCAAGCCACCGAGCTGATCTGGCTCTCGCCGTCCACCTGCGCGACCTGCCAGCTGCCTGGCCCGCCGCTCGGGTTGGCCGACGAGATGATGTCGCCCCCGGCGTCTGTGGCGACGCATAGCCCGGTGACCGGGCACGACAAGGCGACGGTAAGGCGCGAGCCTGCCAGCCGGATGGGGTGCCAGGCAGCGCTTCCGCCGGTCGGGTCGGTGGTGTAAGCGAGGTTGGTGCTGCCGCCGACACCGGCGCAGAAGGACGTGGTCACGCAATCGATCCGGGAAAGCGATGCCGAGTCAGGGAGCACGGTCGTGTTCCATGCGCCTGCTCCCCCGGCCGGATTGGTCGAGTACAGCACCTCGCCACCTGCGGTGACGGCCACGCAGAACGCGACCGTCGGGCACGAGATGCTGCTTATCAGCTGGCCAGCGCCGATGTTAGCCACGCTCCAGGCGGACGCGCCGCCCGTCGGGTCGGCCGAGGTCAGCACATCGCCGCCTTGGTCAACGACCGCGCAGAAGGCTTTCGTCGGGCATGAGGCACCGCTGATCCTCTGGCCGGCGTCCACGTGCACGATATGCCAGCCAGCGGCACCGCCCGCCGGGTTGACCGAGTAGCGCAGCGCCCCGATCCCGCCGCCCAGGCAGAACGTCGCGCTCTGGCAGGTCAGTGCCAGAGCCTTCACCCTGGCCAGCTTCCATGCCCGCGCTCCGCCGCCGGGATTCTTCGAGGTGGCGATGTCGGTGCCGTTCGAGGTAGCGCAGAAGATCGGTGCTCCCCGGACGCATGACAGGGCGGCGGCAATAGTGAATCCATCGGGAAGGGCATTCCTGACGATGTGCCAGGCAGCGAACCCGCCCGTCGGCCTGCTTGAGACCAGGACTGACCCGGTGCCGTCGACGGCGACGCACCGGGTCGCCGTAACGCAGGACACCGCCCCGATCTCCGGCGACTCGCTGAACGGCGGCTTCTCCGCGAACACAGGACCCGACCAGCGCAGCGCCTGCCCGGCTGCGGGGCTAGCGGCCAGCCCGGCCTGCCCGGCCTGCGCGGATGCCGGCCAGACCGCGAGTGCGAGTCCGCCCGTTGCGAGGGTCACGGCGGCGGCCAGATGGAACCGCGCGCGCGGGAACCGCCTGTGCCTGATGCTCATGGTGTAGTGCCTCCAGCCGGCCGTCGGACTCGCCAGTCAGTAGACGCCTTAGCCTCGGCTCAGGTTTACCGCGGCGAGCACCGCCCGGACGGGCAGACGATCTCGCGGAGATCCCAGCATTGCCGGTAACGCGCCACTCCAGTTAAGTGTCGCGGGGCCGCAGGCGGCTGCCTTGGCAGGCGGTGCACGACCTTCGGGAGGTGCTTGGCCGCTGGCATAGCCGCCTCTTCTGTCCCCCGCCTGATGTCCTGGCGCAGCACTCGCACGTGGGCTTCGGCCAGTTCTTCTCCTGGGTAGATCCCGAGTTCCCGGTCGAGCCGCGATCGCAGGTCCTCATAGACCCCGATCGCTGCCGCCTGCTGTCCGGAGCCAGCCAGCGCGATCATGAGGGAAGCGTGCACCGACTCATTCAGCGGGTCCGCGGCGGCGAGCGCCTGCATCCGCGGCAGGACCCGGCGGTACAGGCCAAGAGCGAACGCCGCCTGCGCATACCTGAGCACCACGTCCACGACCTGCGTCCGAAGTAAGGTAGTGCCGAGATTACCGACGAGTACTTCCACATCGGCGAACGGGTCACCCCGGCACAGTTCGACCGCCTGCTCATACAACCCGCAAGCCGTCACGTCGTCGCCAGCCGCCCGTGCCGCGTCAGCACGGGCGGCCAGGTACCTGAATGCCAGGAGATCCACCTCTCCGTCGGAGAGGTTCAGCCGGTAGGCGCCCCGCACCGAATGGAAGACGCCGTCATGGCCCGCGGGCCAACCTGGCGGCTCAAGGATCTGGCGCAGCCTGCTCACGTGGGCCTGGACCAGACTCGGCGCCGTCCGCGGCGGCCACTGACCCCACAGCACGTCGATGATGGCGTCCCGGCGCACCGGCGCGCCCGGGTACATGAGCAGCAGCCCGAGCACGGCGCGGCGGGCTGGCGGGCCGATAGACAGCGGCCTGCCGTCCCGCCATGCCTCAAGCGGACCAAGCGCGGCCAGCCAAAGTCCCTGGCCCGGCGGTTCCGTTTCGCTGGCCGGCCGCAGGCAAGATCTCGTCGCCGGCCGGGGCTTTGCCTGGCGGTGCCCGGCCCTCGCCAGAATGGCGGCGCGCTCGCCATCCAGCCCGAGCGCATCGCACAGCGCCGCTAGCGTCCTCGGCCTGGGCCAGAGCCTGCGGCACTGTTCGATATCCCGCAGGGCGGCCACGCTGAGGCCAGCCTTCGCGGCGAGGTCCCGCTGAGTCAAGCCCGCCTCATGGCGGTATGCCCGCACCAAGGCTCCGAACCGGCGATCCGGCCCGGGGTCCCCATTTTCCATGAATCCCACCGGTCATGCTGACTTGATCGCAGGTCAGAGAACGACCTCTCCTGTCTTCTGCGTTCTGCGCACCCGATTGCACACGGAGAACCTGAATCGACCTCAACACCCTGACCACGCAAAATGCACCGTAAGGGCAGAGGCTCAGACAACTTTGACGTTACTCCTCCTTTGGCCGGTTGCATAGCATATTCTGTGGTTAAAGGCTGCTTCGCGAGCTGCTCCAACTCCACGCTCGCCTTTAGAGGGAACGGCCAGGAACGGCTCCCAGAGGGCGGGATAACGAGGCAGTGACCGGCTGTGACAGCCGCCAGCCTTCGCCCGGCTGCCGTACTCACGCACCGTACTACGGCGGCACGCCAGTGCCACCTGACTCACCGGCTGACCTTTTATCAGGCAAAACGCCGCATCACGCAGCTCATCAGGTACGGCAGCTTGCCGTCAGCCGGCGACCAGTTCGGCGCCGACGTGGTGACTGAGACTGAAGGCAAGTTGCTCACGACTAGACCATGCGAAGGGTCGTCGCCGTGGAACGCTCAGATCACCACCTTTCAGCCCAGCCAGCAAGCAACGGAGCAACTCGCCGCCACGGAGCGCGCGGAGCGGACGTGGTGGTAACGGTCCCGGTACTGTCGCTGCGACCGGCTGACTCGCCGCGGCTTAACGGTGAGGACCGGGCGCATATCGCCAGGCTAGCCGAAGTGGAAACAACGCTACCGCCGCTTTTAGTAGAGCGGCGCACAATGCGCGTGATCGACGGCATGCACCGGCTTATGGCCGCGTCCATGCAGGGTCGCGAGACGATCGACGTGATTTTCTTCGACGGCAGCGAAGCGGATGTCTTCCTGCACGCTGTCCAGCAAAACGTCACTCATGGCCTGCCATTGTCCCAGGCTGATCGCCGGGCCGCGGCAGAGCGGATCGTCGCTTCCCATCCGCACCTGTCCGACCGCGCGATCGGCCAGGTCGCTGGCCTGGGCGCGAGGACCGTGGCCACCATAAGGAAGCGTTCAACCGACGGTCTGCCGCAGTCAAACGCCAGGATGGGAAGGGACGGAAAGGTACGTCCGCTGGACAGCGCCCAAGGCCGGAAGCGGGCAGCGGACATGCTGACGGAGCAGCCGACGGCGTCGCTGCGCGATGTGGCACGGGCGGCCGGCATATCCCCGGCCACAGTGCTCGATGTGCGCAAGCGACTGGAGCGCGGGGATCCGCCGACGCCAGGCAAGGCCGAGCCAGCCAGGAGCACCGCGGCTTCAGGCGGTGCGGCCGGCGGATCGGCCGCACCGCGGGCCACGCGGACGGCGTCGCGGTCGGCTGCGCCTTCTGACCCGGCCGTCATGGTAGAAAAACTGCTCCGCGACCCCTCACTTCGCAACAACGAGCTCGGCAAGGGAATGCTGCGACTGCTGCATGTCAATGCGGTTGGCGCCGGTCAGCTGCCCGACGTGGCCAGCGCGGTGCCGCCGCACTGCGTGGCCATCATCGTGGAACTCGCCCACCAGTACGCCTGGATGTGGCAGGACTTCGCCAGGGAACTCGACGGACGCGCCCGGATCATCGACCCCTCGGCGTCCGGCCGCTTACCAGCGGCACACGGCTCCGCCGCGGCCGCCGGCCGCTATTAGCGCGGGCCAGGCGGCCGCGCCATTGCGAACCAGGAGGAGAACCATGAAGATTGTCACGCGGCATCCGCTTGATTAAGAGTGCAGGCATTTTTCCAGTAGGAGGCTGTTCATGAATGAACTGACCGAACGCCTGAGCGTCGACCAGCCGATAATCATGGGCGGCGCAGACCCCACCGTCGAAGAGTTGCGTAACCGGACGGGCGAAATGGGGTATGTCCTGATTAAGTTCACCCAGACTCGCGGCGGTACTGAGCTGGGTTTCCCCCTGGACCGCCAGAACACCGACCTCACCGGCGCGGACTTCGACAACGGCACCGGAGTAGTGCATGTCGAAGGCAACCTGACGTTGAACGAAGATCCGGTTCGCTGCATCGCGAACATCGACCTCTCGACGCTCAGGGGCACTGGCAGGCTGGCGCTCGAAGAAAGTAAAGAAGACCCGGCCGTGTGACGGCGCCTGGCGCGGATTAAGCGGGTTACTTTGCTGGGCCGCGTCGGCTCAAAGCAAACCTTCGCATGGCACGCTCATGCGTTCAAGCACGTCATAATATTAGTTGAACGCCGCCAGAAAGTCCGCGTAACTATACGCCTATGAGGAGGTCCCGCCACCATGATAGGCAGCGGTCCGGGGTTAAGACTGCGAATGGGCCAGGAAGAGCTCACCCGGCAGCAAGTAAAACGCGGAACGCTTCGCCGGATACTTCCGTACGCACTTAAATATCGCTGGTCGCTTCTGGTGCTTCTTCTTTCCACCGGCGTCGACGCGGGCACCACGGTCGCGGGCCCTTTGATACTCGGGCTTATCGTCGACGACGCCATCTTGCCGCATAAGGTCTCTGTCCTCATAGAACTCAGCCTCGCCGCCGCTGGGCTGGCACTGCTCGACGCGATCGCGGAATACGTGGAGACCTGGTGCTCGGCCCGGATTGGCCAGGGACTCGTCTTTACCTTGCGCACCGAGGTGTTCAGGCATATTCAGCAGCAGTCGCTGGCGTTCTTCACCCGCTCCCAGACCGGGTCACTGGTCAGCCGCCTGAACAGCGATGTCATGGGCGCGCAGCAGGCAGTCTCCTCGCTGCTGATCCAGACCATGTCGATCGGCCTGACCCTTATCCTGTCGCTGGTCGCGATGTTCTTCCTGTCCTGGCAGATCAGCGTCATCGCCTTGGTGGCAATCCCGATGTTCGTCGTGCCGGGGAAGATGATCGGCAAGAAGCTGCAGCGGCTCGCCAGGCAGCAGATGCTGCTGCTAGCCGAGGTCGGGTCACTGATGAACGAGCGGTTCAACGTGGCCGGAGCCATGCTCAGCAAGCTCTACGGCCAGCCAGAAGCCGAAGCCGACCTGTTCACGAAACAGGCGGTCAGAATCCGTGACGTCTCCGTAGTGACCAACGTGTATTCGCGAATGTTCTTCATCGGCATGACCTTGCTCGCGGCGCTGACGACGACGCTGGTGTACGGTCTTGGCGGCAGCTTCGTCATTTCAGGGTCGCTTAAACTCGGCACGATCATCGCCCTTGTCGCCCTCATCACCAGGCTCTACGGCCCGATCAACCAGCTGACCACCGTGCAAGTCAATTACCTGACGATGCTGGTCAGCTTCGATCGCGTATTCGAGGTCATGGACCTCAAGCCGCTGATCACGGAAAGCCCGGGCGCCGCACCGCTCACGACGGAAGGAGCCGAGCCGCAAGCGGCCCCCGATATCGAGTTCGACCAGGTGTGGTTCAGGTATCCGGCGGCCAGCGAAGTATCGCTTCCCTCGCTCGAGTCAGTCATGTTGCCTGCGCCTGAGCGGGGCAATGACTCCTGGGCGCTTCAGGGCGTGAGCTTCCGCGCGCCGGCAGGGAAGCTGACCGCGCTCGTCGGCCCGTCCGGCGCGGGCAAGACCACGATCACGCACCTGGTGCCGCGCCTCTACGACCCGACCTCAGGGGTGGTGCGGATCGGCGGCCGCGACATCTGCGGCGCGACGCTCAACTCCCTGCGCGACACGGTCGGCGTAGTTACCCAGGACGCGCACCTGTTCCACGACACCATCAGGGCCAATCTGCTGTACGCCCGCCCCGGCGCAACCGAGGATGAACTCGTCGAAGCGTGCAAGGCGGCGCGGATCTGGGAGCTGATCGACTCCCTGCCTGACGGCCTCAACACCGTCGCAGGCGATCGAGGCTACCGGTTCTCCGGCGGGGAAAAGCAGCGGATCGCGCTGGCGAGGCTTCTGCTCAAGTCACCGGCGATCGTCGTACTCGACGAGGCCACCGCACACCTGGACTCCGAGTCGGAAGCAGCGATCCAGCGCGCGCTCAAGAGCGCGCTGACCGGACGCACGTCACTGGTCATCGCGCACCGGCTGTCCACTATCCGCGAAGCCGATCAGATCCTGGTCGTCGACGCGGGCAAGATCCGCGAACGCGGAACCCACGACGAGCTGCTGGCCGCCTGCGGGCTCTACGCGGAGCTCTACCGCACGCAGTTCTCGCTGCAGCTAGCGCGCAACGGGGACTCTCCGGCCAGCAACGGCGACGGTCTCGCCGCGGCGGCGGTGTCCGCGACGACGACGCCTGCCGCCGGCGTTGCACGGGATCCTGGTGGAGGAGCAGGAGCGAGCCAGCCACCCCAAGCACCGTTGCAGCCCTGACCAGCGGCATGGAGTCAACAGGCGAGCCGCAGTTCAGCGCACTGGCAACCATGAGCGGGGAACCTGCGGCGTCCGCCGGGGCTTATGCCGACCGTGACTGCCCGCTACTGTGCCAGCGGCTGGCCGAGCACCTGGCCGTTGCGGCCGACATGGTGGCGGTCGGCGGCAGCGTCGCGGAGTTGGCGCTGCTCATCACGCTGACCTTCCTGAGTGAAGGCGGCACCATGCTGGTGACTGGAGCGCCGGCTTCAGCGTACGAGACCGCGGCGGCGGCGGTCGGCGCGCGGATGCGGACGACCCCGCTGCGGCACTACCGGGTAGCGGTCGCCGCGGTCGCCGCCTCGCTAGCCGACAACGTGAACCTCGCGTTCATCGCCAACCCTGCTGACCCTAGCGGAACGGCTCTCGGCGCGGCTGAGGTTTTCCAGCTCATTACCGCGGCGCAAGAGAACGGGGCACTCGTCGTGTTCGACGAGACCCGGCTTGACTTCGCCGATCCAGGGACCGGCTACCCGCTGGCCGCGATCGGTGCCAGCCGCCAGGCGATCGTTGTCCGGGCGTTCTCGCCAGCCTGGGGACCGGCCGTCGTGCCGGTGGCATATGCCGTGGGTGACGCCGCGCTAATTGCCAGGCTGCGGAGCACGCGGAACTCGCTGCCGTTCAGCGTAAGCCCCGCCGCGCAGCGCGCCGCCGTCGCGGCGATCGGCGACCTGACCTTCACCGGCGCGATGCGCGAGCGCACGGCGAAGGCGCGTGACCAGCTTTGCCGACGACTGACTGACATCGGTGTCGAGCCTGTTCAGTCGGTTACCAACTACGTGATGGTGCCAGGGATCCGCGGCAGTGGCGTGGTCGCCGCGCGGCTAGCGGCGGATCACGGCATCCAGGTACACGATCTGGCTGACTGCGGGTTCCCCGATTGCCTGCGCATCACCGTCGGCGAGCCGGAAGACATGGACCGGTTCTGCCAGGCGTTCGCCAAGGTGCTGGCACCGCCGCCTGCGCCTGCCTACGACGCGGCCACGCTATTCAACGGAAACGTCGGCGCGCACATCGTATTCGCGCTGCAAGACCTCGGGATCTGGGAGTTGCTCTCTGCCGGCCCGGCTTCGCTGGCCAGGCTGAGCGCCCGGGCTGGCACCGCACCGGACTTGCTGCGGGCACTCATGGAGGTAGCAGCCCGATTCGGTTATGTCGAGATCGGCGATGACGTGGCCAGGCTGTCCAGGTCCGGTCGCGAACTCGTGCTCAGCCGCGGCTTCTTCACCTGGGCTGTCGGCGGCTATGGCGCCCTGTTGCGTGCCCTGCCCGGGCTCGCGACTGGCAAGCTCGCCTGGGGACGCGACGTCAGGCGCGACGAAGAGAAGGTCGCTTCTGGCTCCGCTCAGGTCGGCGCCGAGTTGATGACGTCGGTGGAGACCAGGGTACTTGCCGGGCTCGAATTCACCTCGGTGGCCGACATTGGCTGCGGAGACGGGTCCAGGCTGGTGAGGCTGTGCGGCGGCGAGCCGCGCAGGCGTGGGCTTGGCCTGGACATCAGCCTGGCAGCCTGCGGCATGGCGACCGGGCGCGTGGCCGGGGCTGGCCTGGCCGACCTGGTCGCCATCAGGCGCGAGAACATCTTCGAGCCAGGAAACAAGGTGGTGTTCCGCGGCTTCGACCTGGTGTCGAGTTTCCTGATGCTGCACGATCTGTTCACCCTGTACGGCGATGGCCGGCTTGTGGTCAGGGCGCTGCGGAGCGCATTTCCCGATGCGCGCTACTTCCTGCTCGCCGATACCAGCGCTTACCCATGGGCCTGGCACGAAGGGCCGCTGCCGATATTCTCACTCGAATTCGAGCTCGTGCATGCCTTCATGGGAGTGAAGATCCTCCCGAGGGAAACCTACGAGCAGGCGTTCAGGGAAAGCGGCCTGGAGATAGCACGCTGCGAGCCGCTCGGAGTGCCGTCTACGTGGCTCTATCTGCTGCGAGTTGGCGACTAGCCCGACGCATCTATGCAGATGCCCGGCTCGTCCTGACGCGATCTCGCTGCCATGCTGACAGGCGGGCGATGCCGGCCAGTCCGGCGAAGGCGCGGGCAGCGCTGTGCACCGCTTGTACATGGCCAGGTCCAGGCCCGGCCGCGCAGGTAACCTGGCTTTGCCAGGCCTACTGCCTTCCCAGCCACATAGATATGCCGTTCCAGACCTCGGCCAGGATCTCGGGCCTGAACATCTCGATGTGGGTACAGGAAAGGTGAATTTCCGAGATCTGCCCGGAGATGTAAGGACCCCAGAGTACTGCCCGGCTATTCGTGTCCGCACCTTCAGCCGCCGGCATCTGCTGGTTCCTTGTCGTGACGAAGACGAGCGCGTCTCCGTCGAACCGGCTGTAGTCGTGGTGGGCCATCAGGCGCCCGTTCTTGGCGAAGGCTGACGCCAGTAGCGTGACCTCCTCATCTGAGATAGCGCCTAGCACCTCGCCGGCTTCGAGGCGGATCCGGTCGATGAGACTATCCGGCACGGCGTCAGGGTCGGCCGGTGTCCGCTCAGCCCTGTCCGCCTGTTCGCCTGCGACTTCGCCTGCGACTTCGCCTGCGGCGCGCGCCTGCGAGCCGGCCGGGATGCCAGGCGGGTAGGCATCCATGATGACGACAGCCGCCACTTCCTCGCCAAGTGCCTGCAGCTGGACGGCGATCTCCTGGGCAACGGCACCGCCGAACGAGGCGCCAAGCAGGTAGTACGGGCCGTTCGCCTGAACAGCGCGGATCTGCTCGATATAGTCGGCCGCCATTTCGCTGAGGGAGCCGGCGAACGCGCTCTTGCCGTCAAGGCCGCGCGCCTGGAGTCCGTACAGCCGGAAGTCGTCAGGGACGCAGCTCGCCAGGGGCATGTAGCACCAGCTAAGACCGCTGGCAGGGTGAATGCAGAACAGGGCTGGCCTGCTGCCTGCGGTTCTGATCGGCAGCAGGACGCTGAACGCGTCGTGTACCGACGACAAGCTCATTCCCGCCATGAGCTCCCGCACGGTCGGCGAGGTCACCAGATGCCTGACTGAGACCGACACTCCGCTGGTCCGCAACCGCTCCACCAGCTTCAGCGCCAGCAAAGAATGCCCGCCTAGCCGGAAGAAGTTGTCGTCGACGCCGACCCTGTCGATCCCGAGAACCTCGGCGAAGGTCTCGCACAAGAGCTGCTCGAGCTGGAAACCAGCTCCCGAGCGCGGTGGCGCGCCGGCCATGCGGTAGTCAGGGACGGGCAGCGCGGCCTTGTCCACCTTGCCGTTCGCCGTCAGCGGCAGCGCATCGAGCACGATGATCGCGGCAGGCACCATGTACTGCGGCAATCGCGCCGCGAGGTGCTCGCGGATCCCGGTTGAATCGACGGGTGCCCCGGCAGGGACCAGGTAGGCAACCAGCCGCCGGTCGCCTGGACCCTCCTCACGGGCGGTTACCACGGCCTGTGCCACCTGCGGGTGCCCGGTCAGCACGGCCTCTATCTCGCCTGGCTCGATCCTGAACCCGCGGATCTTGACCTGGTCATCGGCCCGCCCGCAGAACACAAGCTGGCCGGCGCTCCCGCCCGCTGGACCCCCCGCCCGGCACTCGCCTTCAGACGGCACCGTCCACATCGCCAGGTCCCCGGTTCGGTACATCCGCTCGCCGGCACCGAACGGGCAGGCAGTGAACCGTTCTGCGGTCAGAACTGGCCGACTGAGGTAGCCGCGGGCCAGCCCGGCGCCGGCGATGTAGAGCTCGCCCACGACCCCGGCAGGGACCGGGCACAGCCACTGGTCAAGCACGAACACCCTGGTGTTATCGAGCGGCCGTCCGATCGGGGCGGGATCCTGCACGTCATCCGGGTGCCGCATGAGGAAACGGGTGGCATAGGTGGTGGTCTCCGTGGGGCCGTAGACGTGCCCGAGTACCGTCTGCGGGCAGGACCTGAGCATCAGCTGCATAGCCTGAGGCGAGGCGAGCTCACCGCCGGTCAGCACCACGCTCGCCCCTGCGAGCGCGGCCGGCTGCTCCGCCACCACGAGATTGAACAGCGCCGTGGTCAAGAACAGCGCGCTGACCCCCTCGGCGGCGACCAGCGAGCGCAACGACGCTACGTCCAGCTGACCTGGCTGCGCCACCACCGTGCCGCCAGAGAGCAGCGGCACCCACAGCTCGTAGGTGGCGGCGTCAAAGGCGGGCGGCGAGTGCATCAGCACGCGGTCATGCGCGCCGCCAAGCCAGCACCGGTCCGATGCCAGCGCCACCACGTCACGGTGCCGGACCGCCACGCCCTTGGGCTGCCCGGCGGAACCTGAGGTATACATGACATAGGCAAGCTGATCGGAATGGCCGGCCACCCCAAGCCCGGCTCCGCCGTCCGGTGCCAGCTCGTCCGGTGCCAGCACCCGCACTCCGCCGCCTGGCTGGCTTATGGCGCGATCGGCCAGCAGGAGCCGCGCTCCCGCGTCGGCGAGCATCCACCTCACCCGCTCTGGCGGCGCGCCTTCGTGAATGGGCAGGTAGGCCGCCCCCGTCTTCAGCACGGCCAGGATCGCGGTGATGAGCGCGGCTGAGCGGCCTATCGCCACCGCGACCACGGTCTCCGGTCCGGCTCCGCAGGCGGCCAGTGCCCTGGCCAGCCGGTTCGCGCGGGCGTTCAGCGCCAGGTAGCTCAGCCTGGCACCGCCGCACGACACCGCGACCGCGTCGGGGGTCCTGGCCACCTGGGACTGGAACAGCTCTGGCAGTGTCCCCGCCGGAATCGCCGCCGCAGTGTCGTTCCAGTCAGACACAAGCTGCGCGCGCTGCTCCTCGTCGAGCACCTGCACCTGCCGCAGCGGGGTACCTGGCGCGTTCTCGAGCGCGGTGGTCAGGCTGCCCATGGCGGTGTGCAGCAGCGCGCATACCAGTGCCGGGTCAGCGGGCGGGACCACATCAGCGGTGAGGACGAACCCTGCGCCCGCATCGTCGACCGAGATAGTCAGCGGGTAGTTGGTGTGCTCGCGGGTCGGGATCTGGTGGATGCCAGCGCCGATCCGCGGGCGATCACCGGGTTGCGGCTCGGTCTCCGGCTGGGTCCTTGACCGGATATGGCGGTAGTTGAGCAGCGTAGTGAACAGGGGGACCTGGGCTGGCAGGCCACTGGCTTGCTGGGCCAGTGCGAGCGGAGCGTGCTCGTGTGCCATGAGCGCGGCGAGCTGGGTGCGCATCGCCGCGACCGCGGCGGCCACGTCGGCACTGCCGGTGTCTGCCCGGACGGGCAGGGTGTTCATGAACATGCCAAGCGCCCGGTCCGCGCTGGACCCGCCTGCCATCCGGCCGAAGAGCACGGTGCCGAAGACGACGTCATCGCGCCCCGCCAGCACGGCAAGTACCCGTGCCCAGGCGAGGTGGAACACGGTGGCCGGCGACACGCCGGCTGCGCGGGCTTGTTCGCGTATCCGGGCGGCGAGGCCGTCTTGGACGCGGAGCCTGGCCGGTATCGCGGCCGATCCGTCCTGCCGGTCGTCGAGCATGCCGAAGGGTGCTGTGGGCTCGGTGACATCGCCGAGCAGTTCCGCGAAGTACTGCTGGTGTTCTTCGCGTGCTACGCCGAGCCGTGCCTGGGCGACGAAATCGCGGAACGGCACGGGTGCGGGAAGCTGGTCTTCTCGCCCGGCGAGCATCGCGCCGATCTCGCTGATCACGATTTCCAGTCCGGTGTGGTCAAGCACGAGGTGGTGGCGTTGCAGCAGTGCCAGCCACCGGCGGCTGCCAGGCTCGGCCGCGGCGTGCACGCGCAGTAGCGGTGCCCGCCCCAGGTCGATCCGCCGTCCGGCGGCGGCTGCCAGGGCAGCGGCCGGATCCTGTCCTGGCAGCACTGTCACCTCGCTCACCGGCAGGTCAGCTTGCCGCCACACCACCTGCGCAGGCTCAGGCAAGCCCTCCCACGCCAGTGCCGTGCGGAAAATGTCGTGCCGGGCGATGACCCTCGCCAGGACATCGGTGAACTGATCGAGATGCGCGCGGGTGTCGAAGACCAGGGTGGAAGTTTCGAGGTACACGTCGGGATCGCCGGGCCCGGCAAGCAGGTGGTGGAACAGCATGCCTTCTTGCAGTGGTGCCAGCGGATAGATATCGGCGATGTTCGCGGCACCGCCATCGACCCTTGCCGCCACCGAGGCGATCTGGGCCTGGTCAAGGTCGATCAGGGTCAGCATCTGCGGAGTAATCTGCCGCGCGCCGGCCGGGATCAGGTTGGGCGGCGCTGCCTCGCCGACTGGCGCGGCGACGGCGGCCAGCCCGGCGGGGGTCGGGGTCTCGAACAGTGCCCGTACTGGTACTTGCAGGCCGTGGCGGCGGAGCCGTTCGACTAGCCGCAGTGCCAGCAGCGAGTGGCCGCCGAGCTCGAAGAAGTTGCTGTCGGCTCCGGCGTTTCCCAGCTCGAGTACCTCGGCGAACAGGCCGCAGATGATTTCCTCGGTCACGGTCAGCGGCCCCCGGCCCTGGCCAGCGGCCGCAGTGTAGTCGGGAGCGGGCAGCGCGGTCCGGTCCAGCTTGCCGCTCGGGGTCAGCGGCAGCGCGTCGAGCACGACCACGGCTGCGGGAACCATGTAGTCAGGTAGCTTGCCTGCGGCGTGCCTGCGCGCCTGCTCCGCCAGGGCCGCGTCCTGGTTCCCGGCAGCGGGGACCAGGTATGCGGTCAGCTTGCCGCCGCCGCCGTCCGCGCGAACCGTTACCGCTGCCTGGGCCACCCCTGGACACTCCGCGAGTACGGCCTCGATCTCCCCTGGCTCGATCCGGAACCCCCTGACCTTGACCTGCCCGTCAGCCCGTCCCGCGAACACCAGCTGGCCGGGCTCTCCCGCCACCTGAACCCGCCATCTGACGAGGTCGCCGGTGCGGTACATCCGCTCACCCGGCCGGAACGGGCAGGCCACGAACCGTGCCGCGGTCAAGGCTGGCCTGTTGAGGTAGCCGCGGGCCAGCTGCGCCCCGGCCACGTACAGTTCCCCGGCTACCCCGGCAGGCACCGGGCACAGCCACCGGTCAAGTACGTACACCGCCGTATTGGTGATCGGCGCGCCGATCGGCAATACGGCCCCGGGCGCCAGGTCGGCGGGCCCGGCCAGGTAGTCGGTACACCCGACCGTCGCCTCGGTCGGGCCGTAATGCGAGACCACCGCGACGCCCGGGTGCCTGCTGGCCCATGCTGCCAGCAGGCCCGGCCGTGCTGCCTCGCCCCCGGTCATTAGCCGGCCAGAAGGCGCCGCCGCCTCCAGTACCTCAAGTACCGGCAGGTGACTGGGAGTGATCTTCAAGAACCCCAGCCTGGCTCCGCCGAGCAGCACGGGCAGGTCTTCGTCCAGTTCCGCGACCACGACCTTCCCGCCGCTGGCCAGCCCGCCGAACAGCCCGGTCACTCCGGCGTCGAACGACACCGGGGCATGCAGCAGGCTGCTGACCGCGACCTCGGGATAAGCCTGAATGCACCACGCCACATAGTTCGCCAGGCCACCGTGGGTCACTACGACGCCCTTCGGCGTCCCCGTCGACCCGGATGTGTAGATGACGTAGGCGGTGCTTGCGGCGGCCGGCGGTGGCGGCGGAGGTGGCGCGGGTGCGGTCTGCGCTGCCTGGCTGTCTGCGAGCACCACGGGTACTGCGACGGCCGGCAGCCGGCCTGCCAGGGCGCTGCTGGTCAGGACTACTGCCGGAGCCGCGTCGGCCAGCATGAACGCTACCCGCGCCTGCGGGTATCCCGGATCGACCGGCAGGTAAGCGGCGCCGGCGTGCCAGGCCGCGAGCAACGCTGCTACCAGCAGCACCGAGCGTTCCATTACCACCGCGACGACGCGTTCGGCTCCTGCTCCCTGGCCCGCCAGCGCGCCCGCGAGGTGGCCAGCCAGCTCGTCCAGGCCAGCATAGGTCAGGCACCCGTCTCCTGCCGTGACCGCTACCGCGTCGGGGCGCAGCGCCGCCTGGTGCGCGAACCATTGCCAGACCGATCCGGCCGGAATCGCCGCCGCAGTGTCGTTCCACTCCGTTACCACCAGCGAGCGTTCCGGTGCGGTCAGCACCTGGACCTGCCGCAGCGGAGCGTGCGGACCGGCGGCAACCGCGCTCAGCAGGCCGGCGAACCAGCCGCTGATGGCCTGGGCCGTGGCGGCGTCGAACATGGCGGCCGCGACGGTGAGCGTGCCGCGCAGCCCGCCCGGCTGGCCTTTCCCGTCCCGTACCTCGCCCAGGCTGACGTTCAGGTCATACCTGGCCGTCCCCTGGCCGGCCGGCACCCCGGTGGCACGCAGTCCTGGCAAGCTGATCGTCGCGGTTGCGTTGTTCTGCACCGTGAGCATGACCTGGAACAACGGGTGACGGCCAAGCGACCGTTCCGGTGCCAGCACCTCGACGAGCCGCTCGAACGGCACGTCCTGATGATCGAGCGCACCCAGCCAGTACTCACGCACCCGGCCGAGCAGCCCGGTGAAGTCAGGGTCACCCGACACGTCGGTGCGCAGCACCAGGGTGTTGATGAAGAACCCGACCAGGTCATCGAGCGCCTCGTCGGCACGGCCGGCGACCGGCGTGCCGACAGGGATATCCTCGCCCGCACCCAGCTTCG
>DAHVDE010000075.1 GCA_027313705.1 Actinomycetota bacterium
TGCTCACGTTCTCAATGCTCGTCGCCCTGGGCGGCGCCGACGCCCAGGTGCGCGGGCACGTCAACGCGAACCTGCGAGTCGGCAACACCCGCGCGAGGCTGCTCGCCGTGCTGACCGTGCTCGTGCCCTTCATCGGCTACCCCCGCACCCTCAACGGCCTCGCCGCACTCAACGACATCACCAGAAGCTGAACACCAACAACAAGGAGCACGACATGGAATACCGGATGCTGGGCCGGACCGGGGTATCGGTGAGCCCGCTGTGCCTGGGCACGATGATGCTCGGGCCGTGGGGCAACGACGACCGCGCCGACACGACCCGCATCATCCACCGCGCCCTCGACGCCGGGATCAACTTCGTCGACACCGCCGACGTCTACTCAGGCGGCATCTCTGAGGAGATCACCGGCGAGGCCCTGCAAGGACACCGCGACGAGGTCGCCTACCTGGCGCAGAAAGTCGGTATTCCGCCTAAGGTGTTCCTCAAAAGCCGCCCGTGTACCAGGATCGTCGTTTATATGTAGCGTGATGTAGTCGCCGTCGCGGATGCCGATAGTCACGTCCAGCTCGTCCGTCAGAGCCCGCTCTACTCGATCCGAGTACCTAACAGTCCGCGAAGTAAGATAGACAAGGCTTTTCGGACTCCGCCCAAACTCCCGGAGTCGTTCAACGGTACGACGGATCTTAGCTTCTGCATCAATCTCGACGCTGGCTTGGTAGTAGGTCTCGGGACGCATGCTGTCCTCGAAGATAGCGCCGTCCCGAGCATCGGCCCCGCCGTCTTTCAGCCCACCCAGTGGGATGAAAGAGATGCCGACCAGGCTGCTGTAGAAGGCGTTCGCGAACCTCTCGAACTGAAACCCCTCGGCCTTATCCAAAGCGATTTGCACGATATCGACCGGAATACGCTCACTCGGCACAGGATCTCCAACCTCTAATGGATCGATCCGTCACGCAGTACTTAGAACCACGATCTGGCTGCGGGTAGCCGTTCGGTCTCGCTAGGCGCGCTGAGACCCTGTCCCGGCAAGCCGGATCCAGACAGCCGACTAGATCCGTCCTGGCCTACACGCCTGTGCCGACGACGACCCTCAGCACGTATTCAGCACCGCTAACCACACGCGCCCGCTCACAGCCGCGTATGGCCGCCTACAGCGAGATCGGCTCCCGACAGCGTTCGCGCTGGTCAGAGGCTGTCTCGCGAGGTGGTGGCAGGTGTTGGGTTCGAACCAACGTAGGCTGAGCCGACGGTTTTACAGACCGCTCCCTTTGGCCACTCGGGCAACCTGCCTTCGCTGTCCAACGAGGACAGCACGTTGAAGGATAGCGGAACAACCGCTCCCCGTCACATTGACCGTCATCGAGGCTCTCTGGCCCCGCAACTGGTCAGCTTGCGGCTTCGTGGGTATGCCAGCTGTGAAGAAACGACCCTGCCTGATCCCGCGTGGTGACAGTTCCGGACTTACCGGTGCACACTACGCGGACAGTACACCAGGGGGTAGCTGGTGCAATTCACTGACCGCGCCGACGCGGGCCGGCGCCTTGCCAGGAGGCTTGATTATCTCCGCGGCGGCGACGTCGTGGTGCTTGGCCTGCCACGCGGCGGTGTTCCTGTCGCGTTCGAGGTGGCGAGGGCGCTCGGCGCGCCGCTTGACGTGATCGTCGTGCGCAAGCTGGGGGCGCCGTTCCAGCCCGAGCTTGCCATGGGCGCCGTGGGCGAAGGAGGCGTCAGGGTTACCAATGATGATCTTATCCGCCGGGCCGGCGTCACGGCGGGCGAACTCGCGGCCGTGGAGCGGCGGGAGCTTGCTGACCTCGCGCTTCAGGCCGCGCGGTTCCGTGCCGGGCGACCGCACGTGGACATTGCCGGCAAGAACGTGATCGTGGTCGATGACGGGATCGCGACCGGTTCGACGGCGAGCGCGGCGTGCCAGGTGGCGCGCGGGCAGGGCGCAGGGACGGTGATTATGGCTGCTCCGGTCGGTGCTCCTGAGTCTATCGAGATGCTGCGCGCCTTCTGCGACGAGGTGGTGTGCCTGGACGCACCGCCCTGGTTCTCCGCCGTCGGCACCTGGTACGACGATTTCAGCCACGTACCTGACGCCGAGGTCACAAAGCTCCTCGCCCAGGCGGCCAGCTCCCTTCCAGCAGCGCCAGCACCGCGTGATCCCCGAAATTCACCACCTTCATCGGCCAGTAAGGCAGCGGGGCCGCTCCCCGGTCAGCAAGCCATCGACGAGCCCGTGGAAGTCCTGGCGGGGCCGGTCAGGCTGGCCGGGCAGCTGACGATTCCGGTGGGGGCCGACGGGATCGTGGTCTTCGTGCACGGCAGCGGCAGCAGCAGGCGCAGTCCGCGCAACCGTTACGTGGCCACCCAGCTCAATGAGGCTGGGTTCGGCACCCTGCTCTTCGACCTGCTGACCACGCAGGAGGAACTTGACCGGGCCAACGTCTTCGACGTCGAGATGCTGGCGAGCCGGCTGACCGAGGTTGCTTGCTGGCTGCGGTCCAGGCCCGATGCCGCCTGGATGCCTGTCGGCTATTTCGGTGCCAGCACTGGGGCGGCCGCAGCGCTCTGGGCCGCCGCCGAGCCTGCCGCGGAAGTTGCCGCGGTGGTGTCCCGTGGCGGCCGGCCTGATTTGGCGCAGGCGAGGCTGCCCGCCGTGCGGTCACCGACTCTGCTGATCGTGGGCGGCAGGGACGAGGTCGTGCTCGGCCTTAACAAGGCGGCGCAGCGGGCGCTGCGCTGCGAGAACCGGCTGGCCGTCGTGCCTGGAGCGACGCACCTGTTCGAGGAACCGGGAACACTGCAGACCGTGACGCGGCTGGCAAGGGACTGGTTCGGCGTGTACTTCGGGGCCGGCCCGCGCAGCTGGGCGAGCCTGGGCGGGACCCAAGCCGCCCCGCCTCCCTAATCCTCCGTGCCGCAGCACATGAGCTCGACCAGCGAGACCCCGGTCTCGCCGGCATTGTGACCGCACAGGACGTCGGCAAGTTCGGCAAACCTGCGGGCACGGTCGGCGTCCCTGCCGTGCTCGGCACACAGCCCGCTGGCCCGGCTGGCGCAGTCCCAGCAGCCCGCAGGGGCCGCGCCGGAAGTACGGTACTCGATCGCGTCGATCAGGGCCGCGAGGATGATGTCGAGTTGCCGCTCGGTGAAGGCCGCTTCCCTGCGGCCGCGCTGCCTCGCACGGGTCACCAGTGATGCGACGGTGGTCGCCGTCCGCTTATCCCAGTGACTGAGCCTGGCAAGGAACCGCCGGTCGGTGGCGGTCAGTTCCACGCCGTGCAGTGCGGCATTGAGTTCGGCTCTGGCGGCTGCCCGGCCGGAATCCCCTGCTCGGTTCGCGGTCGCTCGGCCTGGCCTGACGGCCTGCTGTTGAGCGAGATCAGTCATGAGACTGCGGCCTCCTCCCCGTGAAAACCAACGACGTCGAGTATGACGCGTCTCTCCGTCACCTTGTCGACACGGCACGTAATCGAAACCTAGTCGCAACGCTACCGACCGTTAATTGATCGCTCTACGACCGAGATCACACCCGTGGTTGTCGCGGTCATGCCTTTGTCCGGCGTGCACGGGTAATAGGATTCGGCGTGGCACCGAGCCGGGCACTGCTGCCGTAACTGTCCCTGACGGCATAGATCCCGGCGGCGAGGTGTTATAGCCCGGGGGTATACGCCCGGGTTCATATCAGAAGCGCCCCGCCGACGTGGCGCCGCGCCTGAGCGAATACGCCGTCGTCGCGGATACGTGAGGTCGGCGCACAGAGGAGGAACTCCGCTGTGAGCAAGCAAATCCAGCAGCTTGATCGCGTGATCATCAGATTCGCCGGCGATTCAGGCGACGGCATGCAACTCGCTGGCGACAGGTTTACCCAGGAGACGGCGACCTTCGGCAACGACCTGTCCACGCTGCCTAACTTCCCCGCCGAGATCCGCGCTCCGGCGGGGACGCTGCCTGGCGTGTCGAGCTTCCAGCTTCACTTCGCCGACCATGACATCCTCACTCCTGGCGACGAGCCTGACGTCCTGGTCGCGATGAACCCGGCCGCGCTGAAGGCCAACATCAAGGACCTGCCGCGCGGCGCCGACATCATCGCCAACACAGACGAGTTCACCAAGCGCAACCTGACCAAGGTCGGCTACGAGAGCAATCCGCTTGAAGACGGCACCCTGGACGGTTACCAGCTGCACGCCATACCGATCACCTCGGTGACGGTCAAGGCACTCGAGGGCTTCCAGATCACTAAGAAGGACGCCGAGCGGGCGAAGAACATGTTCTCGCTCGGCATGCTCTGCTGGCTTTACAACCGTCCGGCGGAGGGCACCCTGCGCTTCCTTGAGTCCAAGTTCGCCAGCAAGCCAGAGATCATGAAGGCGAACACCGCCGCCTTCCAGGCGGGCTGGAACTACGGCGAGACGACGGAAGAGTTCTCCGTACAGTACGAGATCAAGCCTGCCGCACTGCCGCCAGGCACTTACCGCAACATCACGGGTAACATCGCGCTGGCCAACGGCCTGGTGACGGCCAGCAGCCTGACCGGGCTCCCGTTGTTCCTCGGCTCGTATCCGATCACGCCCGCCTCCGACATCTTGCATGAGCTTTCCAAGCACAAGCGCTTCGGCGTGCGCACGTTCCAGGCCGAGGACGAGATCGCCGGGGTCGGGGCGGCGCTCGGCGCCGCGTTCGGCGGCGCACTCGGCGTCACGACCACCTCGGGGCCTGGCATGTGCCTGAAGGCGGAGACGATCGGCCTCGCCGTCGCCGTTGAGCTTCCGCTCGTGGTCTGCGATATCCAGCGGGCAGGCCCGTCGACCGGGATGCCGACCAAGACCGAGCAGGCCGACCTGCTGATGGCGCTGTACGGGCGCAACGGCGAGTCACCGGCCGTGGTGCTCGCGCCCGCGACTCCGGGCGACTGCTTCGCGACCGCGATCGAGGCGGCCAGGCTCGCGGTGAAGTACCGGACCCCGGTGATCATCTTGTCGGACAGCTACCTGGCCAATGGCTCGGAGCCCTGGCGAGTGCCGGACGTCAGCGAACTGCCTGACCTGTCCGGCGAGTTCGACTTCGCCGCGCCGAACGGCGACGCCGGAGAGTTCGAGCCGTTCAGGCGAGACCCGCGGACGCTCGCCAGACCTTGGGCGATTCCGGGAACCAAGGGTCTTGAGCACAGGATCGGCGGCATCGAGAAAGCAGACGGCTCGGGGGCCATCTCGTACGACCCGGACAATCACGACCGGATGGTGCGGCTGCGCCAGGCCAAGATCGACGGGATCGCCGCCGACATCGCACCGCTCGAAGTCGAGGATCCCGGCGGCGACGCGCGCCTGCTCGTGCTCGGCTGGGGTTCCACGTTCGGGTCTATCGGCGCGGCGGTACGCCGGGTGCGCCTCGCTGGCAGGCCGGTCGCTCAGGCGCATCTGCGCCACCTCTCGCCGTTCCCCGCCAATCTCGGTGAAGTGCTCAAGCGCTACGACAAGGTGCTGGTGCCCGAGATCAACCTCGGCCATCTGGCCCTGATACTGCGCGGACGGTATCTCGTCGATGTGATCTCTTACAACCGCGTTCGCGGGCTCCCGTTCCGTGCCGCTGAACTCGCCGGAGTCATCTTGGATGTGATCGCGCATGACTGAACAACCCAAGTCGCTGCGGCTGGTGCCGCATGCTACGGCGAAGCTCAGCACCAAGGACTTCAAGTCGGACCAGGAAGTCCGCTGGTGCCCTGGTTGCGGTGACTACGCAATCCTTGCCGCCTTCCAGTCCTTCCTGCCCGAACTCGAGGTGCCCAGGGAGAACCTGGTCATCGTGTCGGGCATCGGCTGCTCGTCCAGGCTGCCTTACTACGTGAACAGCTACGGCCTGCACTCGATCCACGGACGGGCGCCGGCCATCGCCACCGGCCTCGCGGCTTCCCGCCAGGACCTGTCGGTGTGGGTGATCACCGGGGACGGAGACGCCCTTTCGATCGGCGGCAATCACCTGATCCACGCACTGCGCCGCAACGTCAACATCAAGATCCTGCTGTTCAACAACCGGATCTACGGTCTCACCAAGGGCCAGTACTCACCCACCTCAGAGCAGGGCAAGGTCACCAAGTCGACGCCCTTCGGGTCGCTCGACACGCCCTTCAACCCGTTGTCGCTGGCGATCGGCGCCGAGGCCAGCTTCGTGGCCAGGACAATCGACTCTGACCGCAAGCACCTGACCAGCGTGCTACGCGCCGCCGCCGACCACAGGGGCGCCGCTTTCGTCGAGATCTACCAGAACTGCCCGATCTTCAACGACGACGCGTTCCTCCCGCTGACCGAGCCAGGTCCGCGCGAGCAGAACGTGGTCAGGCTCGAGCACGGTGAGCCGGTCAGGTACGGCCCGCAAGGCGAGCGTGGCCTGCGGTTCGGGAAGTTCGGCTCGATCGAGCCGGCCGACGTGGCGGGAACTGACGCCGGGTCCCTCCTGGTGCACGACGCGCACGCCGAGGACCCATCCTACGCGTTCGCGCTGTCCAGGCTCGACCGGTCAGACTTCGCGCACACTCCGATCGGCGTGTTCCGCTCGGTCGAGCGGAACACCTACGACGACACGATGGCCGGGCAGATCACCGCCGTACGCGACCGGCAGGGCGACGGCGACCTGGCCGCCCTGCTAGCCGGCGGCGACACCTGGCTGGTGAGCTAACCCGGCTTACCTCCCATGCCGGCCGGCGCCTTCGACGAACCTGGTGACGTTCTTGACCAGGTCAGCGTCGGCGAGGCTGGCGACGCCGCGCGCGAACTCGTTGGCCATGGCATCGGCGTGACTTAGCGGGAGCGACTCGACCGCGGCCAGCCGGTCGTTGCGCAGGCAGGTCTGGGGCAGGGCGGCCAGGTCAGCCGCCAGCCGTTCGGCGGCCTCGCGAGCCGCTCCGTTCGGCACCACCCGGTTGACCAGGCCGATGCTCAGCGCTTCGCGCGCGTTCACGGCCCGCCCGGTGAGGATCAGGTCCATCGCCCGGCTGAGGCCGATGAGCCTGGGCAGCCGCACCGTGCCGCCGTCAATGAGCGGAACGCCCCAGCGACGGCAGAAGACACCGAAAGTCGCGTCTTCTTCGGCGACGCGCAGGTCGCACCACAGCGCTAGCTCGAGCCCGCCGGCGACGGCGTAACCGGCGACCGCCGCGATCACCGGCTTGGAAAGCGCCAGCCTGGTCGGTCCCATCGGGCCGTCGCCGTCCTCGGAAACCACGTTCCCGGCCGGCGTGCCGACGGCCCTCAGGTCGGCCCCGGCGCAGAACGTGCCGCCCGCGCCGAACAGCACCGCGACGTGGGCGCCTGGATCGGCGTCGAACTCCCTGAAGGCTGCGGCCAGTTCTGCCGCGGTAGCCAGGTCGACCGCGTTCCTTACCTCAGGCCGGTCAAGGATCACGGTCGTGACCGGCCCGTTCCGCTCGGTCTTTACGCTCATGCGCACCCCGCTTCGCACTCGGCCGGCGCCAGTCCCTGCCTGGCGCATTGTTGGACGCCCGCCAATGCCCCAGTCGGACGACTTGTCTTTTATTCTTAGCAAGTCATTAAGTCAGGGCTCGCGCGTTGGGATCGGCTATGCACGCTAGGTTACGGTGGTGCGCGGTTGTCACGCTGGCGATCTCTTGCACCATGGTCCCGGCGGTAGTTGTCACGGCGCCTGCGGCGCAGGCCGCCGCTAGCGTGCCGGGGGTCAAGTGCGTGTCGGCTGTCCGCGCTGACGATGCCCTGGCCGAGCGGATGGCCATTGCCATCACGGCCAGGCTGAACGGCAGAGTCAGCGACACCGGCCTCAACCTGACCGACAGCAAGACCGGCGTGACCTGCTGGTACCACTCGACCAGGCATTTTTACGCGGCCAGCGCAATCAAGGTGACTATCCTCGCCGCGCTGCTGCGCAAGGCGCAGGAGCAAAAGCGCAGTCTCACCAGGACCGAACTTGACAATGCCTGGCTCATGATCACGCAGTCCGACAATAACGCCGCGAACTATCTGTGGTCAGACGTCGGCCTGCCCTTCATGCGGCACTTCCTGGCGCTGGCCAAGATGAAGCAGACCGTGCTCGACTACCACTGGGGCCTGTCGCTGCTCACCGCGCATGACGAGATGCTGCTGCTCGAGTTGATCACCGGCCCCAACGACGTGCTCACCAAGCCGTCGAGGATCTACGCCAGGTACCTGATGGCGCACGTCATCCCGAGTCAGCGCTGGGGCGTGCCGGCCGGCGCACCTAAGAGCGTGATCGTGCACGTCAAGAACGGCTGGCTGCCCTACCCTGGCAGCGCATGGGAGATCAACAGCATCGGCACCTTCACGACCACGCATCGTGCCTACCTGATCGCCATGCTGACCTACGACAATCCTTCGATGGCCTACGGCATCGACACCATCGAGGGCGCCGCCGAGGTAATCCATGCCCTGCTGAATCCCGGCAAGCACGACACGATCCCCGCTTCGGTCCCCGGCCCTTCCTTGGGCATCCCAGACGAGCCGATTCCGCCGCAGGCCGGCCGGCGTTAGCCTGCGGCCTTCGCCCAGTGGCCGGTCAGGTAGGCAACAGCGGCAGCGTACTGACCCGCGGACAGGTAGGTGGCCGGCCCGGTGATGGCCGGGTATGACCTGGCCGCGACGGCATCGGCGCTATGGTCGGCTTCCATCGCCGCCAGTTCCACCGGGCGAACACCGCCCTTCAGCCAGAGGTTCTGGCCGCCGTCTGCTTGCTGGCTGAAAAGAAATTCTTCCCATAGCCTGGCGGCGGCCGGGTCGGGCGCCTTCTTGCTGATGGCCTGGGCGTAGAAACTGCCCACGGCCGCCCCGGCAGGGATGAACAGCCTCCAGGTTCCCGGCGTGCGCCCGACGACGCGGGCCGTGTTCAGGTAATCCCAGTTGATGACGACAGGCGTCTGGCCGGACTTGATCGTCAGTGGCGTCGTCGCCTGCACCGAGACCAGGTTGCCCGCAGCCGCCAGCTTGCGGAAGAACGCCACGCCAGGCGCGATGTTGCCGGCCGTGCCGCCGAGCGCCAGGTTCGCCATCATCACCCCGGCCAGCGCTGAAGGTGCCTGGACCGGGCTGCCGTCGAGCGCGATCGAGCCGGCGAACTTGCGGCTGAGCAGCTGCCTGATCGAAGTGATCGTGCCGAACCTCGTGGGGTCATAGCCGACCGACATGTAGCCGCCGTAGTCCTGCACCCAGGCCCCGTCAGGTGCCTTCTGCGCGACCGGGATAGCGGGCCAGGTCGCCACCTCGTAGGGCGCGAACAGGCCGGCGTTCTGCGCCGCGAGGGAGGCCTCCACGTCGATCACGTCGGGCGCATGCTGACCGCCGCGCTTGACCGTGCTGATCTCTTGCTGGCTGGTGCCGTAAGGATCGCTTGCCTCGATCTTGATGCCGTAGAGCTTGGTGAACGCCCGCATGATGGCGGCGTAGTTGGCGTACTGCGGCGGCAGCCCGATCACGCGCAGCACACCCTCCCGCCTCGCCGCCCTGATCAGCGCCGTCATTCCGCCGCCGGCTGCCGCTGAGGTGGCAGCCGGCCAGGTCACCGGCTTGGCCTGCACCGGACTGGGCGAGGGCTGGCTGGGCGAAGGCTGGCTGGGCGGCGAGGCTCGCCCGGCCGCCGGCGACGAGCAGGCGCTCAGCATCGACGCGAGAACAAGGGCACCGGCTAACAGGAATCTGCGACCCACGTCATGACTATTTCCACCCGAGCCGCACCTCACTCCGCGGTGCGCTGACCTTGCACGGATTCGCTGCGGCTAGCTTTCGGCGCTGACTACTCCCACCGGGCAGGACACGCCGGTGCCGCCGAGGCCGCAATAGCCGTTGGGGTTCTTGGCGTCAGACAGGTACTGCTGATGGTAGGGCTCGGCAAAGTAGAACTCGCCTGCCGGGTCGATCTCAGTCGTGATCTTGCCGTAGCCGGCGCTGGTGAGTTGCTCCTGGTAGGCGGCCGCCGATTGCCTGGCTGCGTCTCGCTGCTCGTCGGAGTGATAGAAGATCGCCGAGCGGTATTGCGTGCCTATGTCGTTGCCCTGGCGCATGCCGAGCGTCGGGTCGTGCGACTCCCAGAAGACCTTGAGCAGGTCACGGTAGGAGACCACCTTGGGATCGAAGACGACCAAGACCGTCTCGGCGTGGCCGGTGCCGCCGCTGCAGACCTCTTCATAGGTGGCGTTAGGCGTGAAGCCGCCCTCGTAGCCTGCGGCTGTGGTGATCACTCCTGGCACCTGCCAGAATTTGCGCTCGGCACCCCAGAAGCAGCCGAGTGCGAAGTCCGCGACCTCGCTGCCCTCTGGATAGGGCGGCAGCAGCGGCGCACCGAGTACCTCATGCTTCTGCGGCACCTGCATCCGCTCTGCCCGGCCACGCAGAGCCTGATCGGCGGCCACCATCCGGGTCTTGTTGGTGCCAAACAGCCCCATGGTTGTCTCCTCCCCGCCCGGCGCTCAAGCGCTCACGGGCGAATCGCCTAAGGGTTTCGCCGCCCCGCGGCGAGTACAGCGTTACGCGGGGCATGCTTGTTCCCGCCCGCCCCGACCGCCATTCGGCGGGCCTAACTGGTGCGCTCGACCATGAAGTCGCAGAGTTCGGCGAGCGCCGCCCTGGCAGGCAAGTCGGGCAGCGCGGCGATGAGATCGCGGGCCCGGCCGGCCCAGTGCCTGACGTCGGCCCTGGCCAGGTCCATGCCGGGGTGCTTGCGGAGCAGGCCGAGTGCCTCGTCCAGCAGTTCTGGGTCGCTCAGGTCGGTGCTGAGCAACTCCACCAGCCTGGCATCTTCCCGGCCGGCGACGCGCAGTGCGTGCAGCACGGGCAGTGACCTGACGCCCTCGCGCAGGTCGGTCCCCGGCGTCTTGCCCGACTGGAGCGATTCGCTGGTGATGTCAAGTATGTCGTCAGACAACTGGAACGCAAGGCCGAGCGCGGCGCACGCCGACGCGATCGAGTCGACAAGTTCAGGCGGCGCGCCGGAAAACATCGCGCCGAAGCGACCCGCCGTGGCGATCAGGGACGCGGTCTTGCCTCCGATCACGTCCATGTAGTGTTCCGCCGCGTCCTGGTCAGGCTTGGCTCCGACGGTCTCGGCGATCTGGCCGGCCACCAGGCGGCTGAACGTCTCCGCCTGGATCCGCACCGCGTCGGTGCCGAGGTCGGCAAGGATCAGCGAGGCGCGGGCGAACAGGAAGTCTCCGGTCAAGATGGCGACCGAGTTGGTCCAGCGGGAATTGGCGCTTTCCCAGCCGCGCCTCTTATCCGCCTCGTCCATCACGTCGTCGTGGTACAGCGTCGCCAGATGGGTGAGTTCGATCGCCACGGCGGCGGGGACGATCCGCGGGTCACGAGGATTCCCGAAGTGGGCGGCAAGCAGCACCAAGGTGGCCCTGAATCGCTTGCCTCCCGCGTCGATGCCATAGGCAGACGTCTCGTCAAGCAACTCGTGCTGAGCCTGCGCGGCTTCGTGCATGCCCGCCTCGACCTGCGCCAGTCCGGTCGCCAGGCCGGCCGCCAAGCCAGGATCCGATAGCGCTACGGGAACGACGGTGACCACTTCATCCCCTATCGCTACGTCTGCCGCCAACTGCGTGGCCGCCGAATCTCAGGTAAGCACCACGATAAGCGCATCGGGGCACGTTGCCGAATTCGCCCGGTGGGCTAACGACCAAGAATAGGTGCATCAGCGGACAAAGAGCTGGGTCGCGGCATCGTGCGCGAGCCTCAGCAACGGCTCGGGCACGATGCCGAGCACCAGCGTTGCCAGGGCGCCGATCGCCACCGCACTCGTCGTGAACACGCTTGGCCGCACCACGACAGGTCCGTCGGCTGGCGGGTCGCTGAAGAACATGAGCACGATCACCCGGACGTAGGGGAAGGCCAGGATCGCGCTGCTGATCGCGCCGACCACGACGAGCGGAACGGCGCCACCGCCGATCGCGGCCTGGAACACCGCGAACTTGCCTATGAAGCCGCTGGTCAGCGGTATCCCGGCAAAGGCGATAAGAAACAGTGCGAAGACGCCGGCGACGAGCGGCGAGCGGCGGCCGAGCCCGGCCCAGCTCGACAGGTGATCGGCCTCACCGGCCGGGTTCCGCACCAGCGTCACCACCGCGAAGGCGCCGATGGTCGCGAAGCCATAGGCAGCGAGATAGAAGAGGCTGCTGGAAAGCCCCGCCGTGGTAGCCGCGATGACACCGGTCAGGATGTACCCGGCCTGCGCGATCGATGAGTAGGCAAGCAGTCGCTTCACGTCGGTCTGGGTGATCGCGATGATCGACCCGCCGAGCATGGTCACGATAGCCACCGCCCACATAGCCGGCCGCCAGTCCCAGGTGAGCTGGCCGAACGCGACGTAGAACACCCGCAGCAGCGCGCCGAACGCGGCGACCAGTGTGCATGAGGCCATCAGCGCGGTCACCGGCGTCGGCGCACCCTGATAGACGTCTGGCTTCCAGGCCTGGAAGGGCACCGCTCCGATCTTGAACAGCAGGCCGACACCGAGCAGCGCGATCCCGGCATAGAGCAAGACGGCATTGCCGGTATTACCGCTCGCGGCGGCGGCGATCGCGGCCAGGTTAACTGAGCCGGAGAAGCCATAGAGCATGGCGACGCCGAACAAGAAAAACGCCGAGGAAAAGGCACCGAGCAGGAAGTACTTCATCGCTGCTTCCTGCGAGAGCAGCCTGCGCCGCCTGGCCAGGCCGCAGAGCAGGTAAAGCGGCAGCGAAAGCACCTCGAGCGCGACGAACATGGTAAGCAGGTCGTTCGAAGCAGGGAACAGCAGCATGCCGCCGACCGCGAACAGCGTGAGCGGGTACACCTCCGTATGACTGATACCGGCGACGAGGCCTTCGCGTTCCTCCGCGCTGCCAGGCACCGCCGCCGCCTGCGCCGCGAACGCGCTGACCTCGTGGGAGGATTCCGCGATCAGTAGCACGCTGACGAACGCGAGCACCAAGATCGTGCCCTGGATGAACAGCGTCGGCCGGTCAACGCCGACCGCGCCTTCGGCCGCGATCCGGCCAGCGGCACCGCCGCCGAACACCGAACTGTCCACGGCCACGGCGATGGTCAGTACGAACGCTCCGGCCAGGCCGCCGAGGGTGAGGGCCAAGTGGAAGCTGCGGCGCAGCGCGCGCGGCGCGAACGCCTCGACAAGCACCCCGGCTACGGCGGCACCGAAGACGAGCAGCATCGGCGAGAGCAGCCCGTATTCGATATGGGGGGTAGGAATGACCGGCGCGATCGCGCCGACATACGCGGTCACGGGTTGCTCCCGTTCTGGGTCGAGGAAGAGGTTGCCGAAGAGAGCCCGGTCACCACGAACCTGTTGTTGACCGGGTGAGGTGGCACCGGGTTGGCAGAATGCGCGTCGACCAAGGTCGCGCGCACGGCCGGGTTGATCACGTCGATGATCGGCTTGGGATAGACGCCGAGCACGATGATCAGTGCGATCAGCGGGCCGACGGCCCACAGTTCGCGTGCCTTCAGGTCGGGCATCGAGGCGACCTCGGGCTTCACCGGGCCGGTCATGGTCCGCTGGTACATCCACAGGATGTAGATGGCGGCCAGGATGATGCCCGCGGTGGCCAGGATCGCGGCGGCCTCGTACCTGGTGAAGGTGCCGACGAGCACGAGGAACTCGCTGACGAAGGTGGACAGGCCAGGCAGGGCGAGACCGGCCAGGCCCGCGATCAGGAACAACCCGGCAAGCACCGGCGCCACCTTCTGCACGCCGCCGTAGTCGGCGATCTGCGCGGAGCGCCGCCGCGAGATCATGAATCCGGCGATCAGGAAGAGCGCCCCGGTCGCGAAGCCGTGGTTGACCATGTAGAGGGTGGCGCCGACCTGGCCCTGGCTGGTCATGGCGAAGATGCCGAGCGTGATCAGGCCCATGTGCGATACCGAGGTATAGGCGACCAGGCGTTTCAGGTCGGCCTGCCCGATCGCCACGATCGCGCCGTACAAGACGCCGATCACGGAAAGCGCGATGATCAGCGGCGTGAAGTAATGAGCGGCGGAGGGGAACAGGTCAAGGCAGTACCTGATCATCCCGAAGGTGCCCACCTTGTCGAGCACGCCGACCAGCACTACCGCCGCGCCTGGCTGCGCCGCGGTCGCGGCGTCTGGCAGCCAGGTGTGGAACGGCCAGAGCGGCGCCTTGATCGCGAAGGCGACGAAGAACCCGAGGAACAGCCACTTCTGCACCGTCGCGCTCAGCACCAGGTGCGTGAGCGGCAGGAACAAGAACGTGCCAGGCCGGCCGCCCGAGGTCGAGTAGACATAGAGCGCGATGACCGCGACCAGCATGAGCAACCCGCCAAGCAGGCTGTAGAGCAGGAACTTTACCGCCGCGTACTGGCGCTGGCCGACACCGTAGCTGCCGATCATGAAGTACATCGGGATCAGCATGGCCTCGAAGAACACGTAGAACAGGAAGACATCGGTGGCCGCGAAGACCCCGATCATCATCGTCTCGAGTACCAGCATCAAGATGAAGTAGGTCTTGATGCTGCGCCGCGGTGGCGCCGAGCCAACCGGGTTGCCCGCTCCTTCCGCGTCGTTCCAGGAGGCGAGCACGACGACCGGCATCAGCACCGTCGTCATCAAGATCAGGACCAGCGCGATGCCGTCCACGCCTACCGCGTAGTGCACGCCGAACTGCGGTATCCACTGGTAGGTCTGCGTGAACTGAAAGCGCGGTCCGCCTATCTTGAACTGCACCGCCATCGCGACCGTGATGGCCAGCGTGATCACGCTGAAGACCAGCGCGATGCGCTTGACGAGCAGGTCGCGGGCGCGGCGGTCGGCCGGGCCGCCGGGAGCGGACTGACCGGGAGTCAGGCCGATCGCGATCGCGCCGACCAGCGGTACCACGCCGGCGACGGTGAGCCAGGGGAAATTGCTCATGGAAATATCAGCGCCTCACCGGAACTTAGAGCTTTACCAGCAGCAGAGCACCGATAACGAGCACGGCGCCGATCAGCATGGACAGGGCATACGAGCGGACGAATCCGGTCTGGACCTTGCGTATCCGTCCCGAGCTTCCGCCCATCGCGGCGGCGACGCTTCGCACCAGGCCGTCGATGCCCTGATTGTCGAAGTACACCGAGAGCCTGGTCATCCAGGACCCAGGGCGCATCAGCAGCGACTCGTTGAGCGCGTCACCGTAGAGATCCTTGCGGGCCGCCCCCGTGACCAGGCTGCCGCGCGGCGCGGTGACCGGGACGTCGCGCCTTCCGTAGATCAGCCAGGCCACCGCCGCTCCGGCGATGACAAGCACCAGCGAGGCGATGCTGATCAGGCTGAAGAAGCCGTGCGAAAGCGGCGGCGTGCCGACGACCGGGGCCAGGAAGTCGATGAGCCGGTTGGCGAGCATCAAGAAGGCGCCCGCGCCGAGCGAGCCGATCGCCAGGATCACCATCGGCGAGGTCATGATCGGCGGTGCCTCATGCGGGTGCGCGTGGTCGTCCCAGCGCCGCTTGCCGGTAAAGGTCATCAGCATGACCCTGGTCATGTAGAACGCGGTAATGCCCGCACCGATCAGCGCAGCGGTGCCGAGGATCGCGCCTGAGGTGCCGCCCTTGGCAAAGGCCGCGTCGATGATGGGGTCCTTGGTGAAGAAGCCGGAGAACGGCGGGATGCCGATAATGGCCAGATAGCCGAAACCGAACGTCACGAAAGTGATCTTCATGGCCGAAGCCAGGCCGCCGAACCTGCGCATGTCTACTTCGTCGTTCATCTCATGCTTGACCGCCCCGGCGCCGAGGAACAGCCCGGCCTTGAAGAATCCGTGCGCGAGCAGGTGCGCGATCGCCAGCGCGTAGCCGACCGGGCCAAGCCCCGCAGCCAGCATCATGTAGCCGATCTGGCTCATGGTCGAGCCGGCTAGTGCCTTTTTGATGTCGTCCTTCGCGCACCCGATGACGGCGCCGAAAAGCAAGGTGGCTGCGCCGACGATCGCGACGACCAGCCTGGCGTCGGGTGACAGGTTGAAGATCGGCGCCGACCTGACGATCAGGTACACGCCCGCCGTCACCATCGTCGCCGCGTGGATAAGCGCGGAAACCGGGGTCGGACCCTCCATCGCGTCAAGCAGCCATGACTGCAGCGGCAACTGGGCCGACTTGCCGCAGGCGCCGAGCAGCAGCAAGAGCCCGATCGCGGTAATCGTGCCAGGCCGAGCCGAGTGCACCTGGCTGAAGACGCCGTCGAAGCTCACCGAGCCGAACTGGGCGAACATCAGCATGATCGCCAGCGAGAGCCCGACGTCACCGACCCGGTTCGCGATGAAGGCCTTCTTGGCCGCCACCGGGGGTGCCGGGTTGTAGAACCAGAATCCGATCAGCAAGTAAGACGCCAGGCCCACGCCTTCCCAGCCCGCGTACAGGGCCAGGTAGTTGTCGGCGATGACCAGCAGCAGCATCGAGGCGATGAACAGGTTCAGGTAACCGAAGAACCGGCGCCGGTCAGGGTCAGCGGCCATGTAGCCGACGGCGTAGATGTGAATGAGCGATCCGACACCGGTGATCAGCAGCACGAAGCAGATGGAAAGCTGGTCGATCCTGATGCCGAGCGGCACCGCGAACCGGCCGATCGCCGGAATCCAGGTGAATACCCGCAAGTCAAGGCCGCGCTTGCTGGCCGGGAGGCCGAGCAGCTGCACGAAGAGCGCGACACCGTAGCCAAAGGCCGCCAGTGACATCGCGACACCGAGCCAGTGCCCCCACTTGTTGGTGCGCTTGCCGCCAAGCAGCAGGACCAGTGCGCCGAACCCCGGGAACGCCAGCAGCAGCCAGGCCGCGTGCGCCGCGCCGGTCGCGGGCAGCGTCGTCAGCGCCGTGGCTTGCGGGGCCAGCGTGGCCGCAAGGGAGCCAGTCACTGCTACCACTCCAATACTCAGTTCGTCGTCGCCCGGTGCCTGATGAGCACGGAGACGGTTAGTACTTAAGCAAATTGGCGTCGTCCACCGACGCCGACTTACGGGTGCGGAAGATCGATGTCAGGATCGCCAGGCCGACCACCACTTCTGCGGCCGCGACGACCATGACGAAGAAAGCGATGACCTGACCGTCGAGGTTCCCGTGCAGCCTTGAGAAGGCGATGAACGACAGGTTGACGGCGTTGAGCATCAACTCGACGCTCATGAACACGACGAGCGCGTTCCTGCGGATCAGCACGCCTACGCCGCCGATCACGAACAAGATCGCGGCGAGCGCGATGTAATGCGCCGGGCTAATCACAGCTTCTCCTGGTTCAGCTCGTCGCGGTCGGCCGGCTGCTCGCCGGCGTCAGGCTCGGCCTCGATCACCTCGACCGGCGCGCCAGGCTCGATCAGCTCGGTGATGGCGATCCCTGTCCTGCCCGCCTCCCTGGTCGCGAGCACCCCGCTGACCGAGAGCCGCGACGCGCTGCCGTCAGGCAGCAAGGCAGGCATGTCGACCGCGTTGTGCCTGGCATAGGTGCCAGGGCCAGGCAGCGGCGCCGGGTGACCGCTCGCCACTCGCTGCCTGGACAACATTCGCTGGGTCGGCTTGGGGCTGGTCCGCTCGCGATGGGCGAGCACCATCGCGCCGAGCGCCGCCGTGATCAGCAAGGCGCTGGTGACCTCGAAAGGAAAGACGTACCTGGTGAAGATCAAGGCGGCCAGGTCGTTCACGTTGGCCGAGCTGTTACGTGGACCAGAAGGCGCGGCCGGGCCGATCGCCGCGTGCCCGACCACGAGGATCAGCAGTACGAGCAGCGCTATTCCGGCGAGCGCGGCCCAGAACCGCTGGCCCTTGATCGTCTCGATGATCGAGTCGGCCGAGCTGATGCCGACGATCATCATCACGAAGAGGAACAGCATGAGCACCGCGCCGGTGTAAACGATCACCTGCACGAACGCGAGGAAGGGCGCGCCCTGCATCGCGTACATGGCCGCGAGGACGAGCATGACCACGGCGAGCAGCACCGCGCAATGCACGGCCCGCCTGGTGAAGATCATGCCGAGCGCGGCACCGACCGCGACAATGGCCAGAATCCACCACGTCGCAAGTTCGGTGAAGTCGCTGCCTGGCGACGCCAGCAGGAGCGAATGACTCACTGGTCGTCTCCCGTCCGAGCCCAGTCGTGGACAGTGCCTTCGCTGACCATGGAGCCAAGCATGTCTTCCTCGACTGCCTGAGCGGCGGCGAACGTCGGACCCTGCCGGTAGTAGTCCTCTTCGTCCTTGCCGAGCCGCATCGGGTGCGGCGGTGCTTCCATGCCCTGCCGCAGGGGCGCGAGCAGTTGCTCCTTGGTCCAGATCAAGCTTTCCCTGTTGTCGTCGGCAAGCTCGTAGTCGTTGGTCATGGTCAGTGCCCTGGTCGGGCACGCCTCCACGCACAGCCCGCACAAGATGCACCGCAGGTAGTTGATCTGGTAGACAGCACCGTACCGCTCACCCGGCGAGTACCGCTCCTGGTCGGTGTTGCTGCCGCCCTCGACATAGATGGCGTCGGCCGGGCACGCCCAGGCGCAAAGCTCACAGCCGATGCACTTCTCCAGGCCGTCCGGCCAGCGGTTGAGCTGGTGCCTTCCGTGGAACCTGGGCGCGGTCGGCAGTTTTTCTTCCGGGTACTGAACGGTGTCTACCTGCTTGAACATCTGCCTGAAGGTGACCGCGAAACCCTTGACCGGGTTAAGGAAGTCAAGCACCGGTGACCTCCGATACCGTCGCTTGCCTGGTATCTCGGCCAGCCGAGGCCAGTTCGCCGAGCACCGCGCCTTCGGCGGCAATGCCGTGGTAGTGCGGCAGGTCCATCGGCGGGACCGGGAAGGTCTCACCGATCTTCCCGGTGAACTCGGCCTCTGCGGCGGCCCGCTGCTCGGCCCTGCGCTCTGCGGTCAGGTCGGTGGCGAACAGCCAGACGAGCACTCCGGCTATCACCAGGCCGCCGATGATGTACACGACCGCCCCGCCACCTTGCCTGCGGTAGACGCGCAGCGTCGCGATCAGCAGCGTCCAGGCCAGCGCGGCGGGAATCAGGATCTTCCATCCGAAGGCCATCAGCTGGTCGTACCTGATCCGCGGCAGCGAACCCCGCAGCCAGATGAAGAAGAACAGCAAGGCGCCGACCTTGACGAGGAACCACAGCACCGGCCACCAGCCGTGGTTAGCGCCCGACCACACCGAGATCGGCCAGACCGCGTGCCAGCCGCCGAGGAACAGCGTCGTGGCCAGCGCCGCGACCGTCGTCATGTTCACGTATTCAGCCAGGTAAAACAGCGCGAACTTGAGCGAGGAATATTCGGTGTGGTAACCGGCGACGAGTTCGCCTTCGCCTTCTGGCAGGTCGAAAGGCAGCCGGTTAGTCTCGCCGACCATGGTGATGATGTAAATGACAAAGGACGGGAGCAGCAAGATAGCGAACCACGAGGGGTAATGCAGCACGGCGCCGAACCACTTGAAGGTGGCGCCATTCGCCTGTGCGTGGACGATCTGCGCCGTCGAAAGCGAACCGGCGTAGAGGAAGACCGGCACGAAGGACAGTCCCATGGCGATCTCGTAGCTGATGACCTGCGCCGAGGAGCGCAGCCCGCCGAGCAGTGCGTAAGGCGAGGTCGACGACCAGCCGGCCAGCACGATCCCGTAGACGCCCATCGAGCTCATTGCGAGCACGAGCAGCACGGCGACCGGAAGGTTGGCAAGCTGAAGCGGCGTGTGGTGGCCGGCAATCGAGACGGTCGGTCCCCAGGGGATGATCGCGAAGCTCACGAAGGCCGGGATCGAGGCCAGCGCGGGGGCGATTATGAACAGCACCTTGTCGACGCCGCGAGGAATGATGTCTTCCTTGAGCGGCAGCTTGATGCCGTCCATCAGGGACTGAAGCAGGCCGAACTTGCCCGCCCGGTTCGGGCCAGGCCGCTGCTGCATCCGGCCGATGACCCTGCGCTCGGCCCAGATCATGAACAGCGTGCTCAGCATCAGGAAGGCGAAGACGATGATCACCTTGAGCGCGGTCAGCCACCACGGATCATTGTCGATCAAAGCGGAAGTAGCGGCGCTGGCGCCACCAGATGCCAGGATCATTCCGCGCTCCTCAAGGTCACTAGGGTGCCATGACCGGCACCGAGCTGACTTCGCACGGCGCAGCCGGCGGAGTTAGTTGGCAGCCAGACCACCCGGTCAGGCATGACCGTGATCTTGACAGGCACCGTGATGGCACCCTGGCCGGTGCTCACCGTTATCTTGGCCCCGTCGCTGACTCCGGATTCAGCGGCCGTGAACGCCGACATCCGCGCTACGGCGGCCCTGGCGGTTCCGGCCAGGTGCGGTTCGCCGTCTTGCATTCGGCCTGCGTCGAGGAGATTATGCCAGGTCGCGAGCAACGCCTGGCCAGGGGTCGGATTGAGGGGCGACACCGCCGAGTACACACCGCTGCCGCTCGCGGTTGCCTGGGTACCCGCGCCGAGCTCGGCCAGTTCCCGGCGAGCGGCGGCGGCATCTGGCAGGCCGAAGTGCACGTCCATGGCGTCGGCGAGGCCAGCGAGCACGTTGAGATCGGTCATCGCGCCCGGCCTGCTCAGTGCGGCGCCGAACTCGCCTGGCCTGCCTTCCCAGTTCACGAACGTGCCCTGCTTCTCGAGCGCAGAGACGATTGGGAAGACTACGTCGGCTCGGTCGGTGACGGCACTTGCTCGCAGTTCGATGCTGACCACGAAGCCAGCTTGCTCGATCGCCGCCAGCGCGGCGGCAGGATCGGGCAGGTCAGCGGGGTCAACTCCGGCGACTACCATGGCCTCGAGCTCGCCCGCGCCGACCGCGGCTAGCATGCCCGCAGTATCCCTGCCCGGCGCGTCAGGCAGCGAGTTCACGTTCCACGCCCTGGCCACTTCCGCCCGCGCGACCTCGTCGGCTACCAGCCGCCCGCCGGGCAGCAAGCCGGGCAGTGCCCCGGCCTCGATGGCACCGCGCTCGCCTGCCCTGCGGGGCATCCAGGCCAGCTTCGCGCCGGTAAGGTCGGCGAGCCTGGCCGCCGCCGACAGCGCGCCAGGCACCTCGGCAAGTCGCTCGCCGACGCAGATCACGGCTCCTTCGGCGCGGAGCGCCTCAGCGGCGATCCTGGTGACCTCGTCCGCGATCGCCGCCGGATCCGCTGCCAGCAGGTCGAGCCGAGCCGCCTCGCCGCCAGGCGGCGTGGGCAGCAAGGTTCCTGACATCCTGGTCAGGCCGCTGGTCGCGAAGGAGGCAACCGAGAAGACCCTGGTGCCGCGCCTGCGCGCCGCCTTGCGCAGCCGCAGGAACACGATCGGCGATTCGTCTTCAGGTTCGAATCCCGCGAGCAGCACGGCCGGGGCCTGCTCAAGCGTCTGGTAGCTGACTCCTGAGTGCTGGCCGGCGACCCTGGTGGCGAGGAACGTGCTCTCCTCGGCGCTGTGCGGCCTGGCCCGCATGTCTATGTCATTGCCGTGCAGTGCCACCCTGGCGAATTTCGCGTAAGCGTAGGCGTCTTCGACCGTGAGCCGACCGCCGGTCAGCACCCCCGCGCGACCACGGGCGGCGAGCAGTCCGCGTGCCGCGGCGTCGAGCGCCTCTGGCCAGGACGCCGGGTTGAGCACTCCGGCCTCGTCCCTGACCAGCGGCGCGACCAGGCGGTCAGGCGCGCTGGCGTAAGTGAAGGCCCAGCGGCCCTTATCGCAGTTCCACTCCTCGTTCACCTCCGGCGCGTTGCCCGCCAGCCTGCGGGTCACCGCGTTCCTGCGGTGGTCGGTGCGCAACTGGCAGCCCGAGGCGCAGTGCTCGCAGACGGCGGGCGTCGAAACGGTGTCGAACGGCCTGGCCCTGAACCGGTATGAGGAGCTGGTGAGCGCGCCGACCGGGCAGATCTGGATCGTGTTGCCAGAGAAATACGAGTCGAAAGGCACGCCTTCCGCCACACCGACCTGCTCTTGCGCTCCGCGTTCGATGAGGTCGATCAGCGGCTCGCCGGCCACCTGGTCGGCGAACCTGGTGCACCTGGCGCACTGCACGCAGCGCTCACGGTCGAGCAGCACCTGGGCGGAAAGCGCGATCGGCTTGGCGAACTTGCGCTTGGTGCCGGTGAACCTGGTCTCGCCCTGGCCGTTCGACATGGCCTGGTTCTGCAGCGGGCACTCGCCGCCCTTGTCGCACATCGGGCAGTCGAGCGGATGGTTGACCAGCAGCATCTCCATGATGCCGCGCTGCGCCTTCTCGGCCACCGGCGAGGTCATCTGGGTGCGGACGACCATGCCGTCCGTGCAGACCGTGGTGCAGGAAGCCGGCGGTTTCGGCTGGCCTTCCACCTGGACCAGGCACTGGCGGCAGGCACCGATCGGCTCGAGCAGCGGGTGGTCGCAAAAACGCGGGACCTGAATGCCGAGCATCTCGGCGGCCCTGATGATCAGCGTCCCCTTGGGCACGGTGATCTCGAAGCCGTCGATGCTCACGTGGACGCCCTCGACGAGGGCGGGCACCGCGGGCATGGGGGATACCGTCATCGGGATCTCCATGATTCGCTGAAGGTCGTGGCCGCGGCTGGGTCGAACGGGCAGGCGCCGCGCTTGACATGCTCGATGTACTCGTCCCTGAAGTACTTGATTGACGAGACGATCGGGCTGATCGCGCCGTCACCGAACGGGCAGAACGACCGGCCGAGTATGTTGTCGCAGATGTCGAGCAACTTGTCCAGGTCGGCGGCGCTGCCCTGGCCGTTCTCAAGCGAGTCGAGCACCTGCACCGTCCAGTAGGTGCCCTCGCGGCAAGGGGTGCACTTGCCGCACGACTCGTGCTTATAGAACTGCATCCAGCGCAGCACTGCCCTGACCACGCAGGTCGTCTCGTCGAAGATCTGGAGCGCCCTGGTGCCAAGCATGGACCCCGCCGCGCCGATACCCTCGAAATCGAGCGGGGTGTCCAGATGCTCGTGCGTGAGGATCGGCGTCGAGGAACCGCCAGGGGTCCAGAACTTCAGCATGTGGCCGCGGCGCACTCCGCCCGCGATGGAGAGCAGTTCCCTTAGCGTGACGCCGAGCGGTGCCTCGTACTGACCTGGTGTCGTGACGTGCCCGGACAGCGAGAAGATGCCGAAACCCTTGGACCTTTCCGTGCCGAGCGCGGCAAAGGCGGCGGCACCGTTCTTGATGATGGCCGGCACGCTGGCGATCGACTCGACGTTATTGACGACGGTCGGGCAGGCGTACAAACCCTCGATCGCGGGGAAGGGCGGCTTGAGCCTTGGCTGGCCGCGCTTTCCTTCGAGCGAGTCAAGCAGCGCGGTCTCCTCGCCGCACTCATACGCCCCCGCCCCGGCGTGCACCACCAAGTCAAGGTCGAAACCAGAGCCGAGAATGTCAGGACCCAGGTAGCCCGCGTCGTACGCTTCAGCCACGGCATGGTGCAGGCGCCTGATCACGTGCAGCACCTCGCCGCGCACGTAGATGAAGGCTTTGTTCGCCCGGATCGCGTAAGCGGCGATGACGGCGCCCTCGACGAGCGCATGCGGGTTGGCCAGCATGGTCGGGATGTCCTTGCAGGTGCCTGGCTCAGACTCGTCGGCGTTGATCACGAGGTAGTGCGGCTTGTTGTCACCCTGCGGTATGAAACCCCACTTCATCCCGGTAGGGAAGCCTGCACCGCCCCGGCCGCGCAGGCCGGACTCCTTAACCGCCGCGATGACGGCGTCCGGCTGCATGGCAAGCGCCCTTGGCAGGGCCTGATAGCCGCCCGCCCGGCGGTAGCCGGCCAGTGTGAACGAGTCGGCCTCGTCCCAGTGGGCAGTCAGTTCAGGGGTGAGCACCGTACTCAATGCTGTGCTCCATCGTTCGATCCGTTGTCGGGCTGCCAGCCGTTCTCTTTAGCTATGCGCAGCCCGGCTAGCGTCGGGCCACCGGCCGTATTACCGGTGGCCGCCTGGTCATCGGGGAAGCCGGCCAGGATCATGGCGGCTTCGCGCCAGTTGACCAGCCGCTCGGCACCCCGGCTCGGCGCCCGGCAGTCGCCAGAGCGCAACCCGTCGACCAGTTCCCTGGTCGAATCGGGCGTCATGTTGTCGTAGAACTCCCAGTTGACCATGACGACGGGAGCGTAGTCACAGCCCGCGTTGCACTCTATTCGCTCGATGCTCACCTTGCCGTCCGCAGTAGGCTCGTCGGCGTCGACGCCCAGGTGGTCACGCAACCCGGCGTAGATCGCGTCGCCGCCCATGATCGCGCACAGCGTGTTGGTGCAGACACCCACGTGGTACTCGCCGACCGGTGACCGCTTGTACATCGTGTAGAACGACACCACGGCCGTCACGTCGGCCTCGGTCAGGCCAAGCTGCTCGGCGCAATAGGCGATGCCGTCGTTGGACACATAGCCTTCGCGCGACTGCACCAGATGCAGCAGCGGGAGCAGCGCCGACCTGGACACCGGATACCTGGCAATGATCTGCCCGGCCTGCCCGGCCAGTTCAGCCTTGTCCTGCTCGGAATAGGCCATTACCGATCCACCCCTCCCATCACGGGGTCAATGCTGGCGACGGCCGCGATCACGTCCGCCACCAGGCCGCCCTCGCACATCGCGGACACCGATTGCAGGTTCGTGAAGGACGGGTCGCGGAAATGCACCCGGTGCGGCCTGGTGCCGCCGTCGCTTACCGCGTGACAGCCAAGTTCGCCGCGTGGTGACTCCACGCTCGCGTAGACCTGCCCGGCCGGCACCCGAAAGCCCTCGGTGACCAGCTTGAAGTGATGGATCAGCGCCTCCATCGACTGGCTCATGATGTGCGCGATGTGGTCGGCGGAGTTCCCCATGCCGTCGGGGCCGACGGCGAGCTGAGCCGGCCAGCCGATCTTGGCGTTGCCTATCATCACCGGGTCGTGCACCGGGCGCTTGGCGGCGAGCCGGTCGGTGCACTGCTCGATGATCCGCAGCGACTGGTCGATCTCGTCCATCCGCACCAGGTACCTGGCGTAGACGTCGGCGCCATCTTGGGTGCAGATGTCGAAGTCGTAGGTCTCGTAGCCGCAGTAAGGCTGGCTCTTGCGCAGGTCCCACGGCAGGCCGGCGGAACGCAGGATCGGCCCGGTGATCCCGAGCGACATGCAGCCGGCCAGGTCGAGGTAGGCGACGTCGCGGGTGCGGCGCAGGTAGATCGGGTTCACGTCGAGCAGCTTGCGCAGTTCGTCGAGCTGCCCTGGCATGATGGCGAGGAAGTCGCGCAGCTTCTCGATCGCGCCAGGAGGCAGGTCCTGAGCGACTCCGCCGGGCCTGATGTAGGCGTGGTTCATCCGCAAGCCGCTGATCAGCTCGAACAGGTCGAGCACCTTCTCGCGCTCGCGCAGGCCGTAGAGGAAGACGGTGGTCGCGCCGAGTTCCATCCCGAACGTGCCGACCGCCATCAGGTGCGAGGAGATCCGGTTGAGCTCCATCATGAGGACACGCAGGACGCTGGCGCGGACCGGGACCTGATCGGTGATGCCGAGCAGCTTCTCCACCGCCAGGCAGTAAGCAGTCTCGTTGAACAGCGGCGACAGGTAGTCCATCCTGGTGCAGAAGGTGACCCCCTGCGTCCAGGTGCGGAACTCCATGTTCTTCTCGATACCGGTGTGCAGGTACCCGATCACCGGCCGGATCTCGGTTACGGTCTCGCCGTCGAGGGTCAGCACCAGCCTGAGCACGCCATGTGTTGACGGGTGCTGCGGTCCCATGTTGACGATGAGGCGCTCATCTGAGCCCTCGTCGCGCAAGTCATCGGCGGCGGCGATAACTTCATCCCAGTCCTGGCCGCCGACATTGTAAACGCGGCCCTCGGTTGTGCTGGTCATTCGTATGACCTCCGCTCGTCGGGCGGCGGGACGGTGGCGCCGCGGTACTCCACTGGAATGCCGCCGAGCGGGTAATCCTTGCGCTGCGGATGGCCTTTCCAGTCGTCCGGCATCTCGATCCTGGTCAGGGCCGGGTGCCCGTCAAAGATGATGCCAAAGAAATCCCAGGTCTCCCGCTCGTGCCAGTCACAGGTGGGATAGACCGCGGTGACCGAGGGAATGTGCGGATCGGCGTCAGGCGCGGAAACCTCGAGCCGCAGCCGCCGGTTATGTGTAATGGAAAGCAGGTGATATACGGCGTGCAACTCGCTGCCAGCGAACTTGGGGTAGTGCACCCCGCCGACTCCCAGGCATAGCTGGAACGCCAGGTGCGGGTCGTCGCGCAGGCGCCGGCAGACCTCGACCAGGTAATCGCGCCGCACATGCAGCGTTAGTTCCCCGTTTGCCACCACGACCCGCTCGACGGCGGTACCGAAGTTCAGGCCGGACGCTTCGAGCGCGCTGCCGAGCGCGTCGGCTACCTCGTCGAAATAGGAGCCGTAAGGGCGCGCTGACGAGGGCAGCGGCTGCTGCCTGACCATAAGGCCGCCATAGCCTGAGGTGTCGCCCGTGGTGTGCGTACCGAACATGCCGGTGCGGACGACAGGCTCGCTCAGTCGCTCCTCGCCTGCCTGGGCGCCGGCGTCTTCTTCCTGCTCGTCGCTGCTCGCTGACCCTGGGTTTGGTGGCTGAGTCACTTGTGCCCGCCTTCCACCCGCTCGGGCCGGCTCTCAGCTTCCGCCCGCAGGTGGGGCAGCAGCGGCAGTCGCCTTAGCCTGGCTTCCTCTAGCTCGGTGATCTCTTTCTCCCTGTTAGCGCCGAGCTTCATGTTCTGGATCTTGTCGTGCAGCTTCACGATCGCGTCGAGCAGCATCTCTGGCCGCGGCGGACAGCCTGGCAGGTAAATGTCGACGGGCACAATGTGGTCAACGCCCTGCACGATCGCATAGTTGTTGAACATGCCGCCGCTCGAGGCGCAGACGCCCATCGAGATGACCCACTTCGGTTCTGACATCTGGTCATAGATCTGCCTGAGGACGGGCGCCATCTTCTGGCTCACCCGGCCGGCCACGATCATGAGGTCAGCCTGGCGCGGCGTATTCGACGCGCGCTCCATGCCGAACCTGGCCAGGTCGTGCCTCGGACCGCCGGTCGCCATCAGCTCAATCGCACAGCAAGCCAGGCCGAAGGTCGCCGGCCAGACAGAAACCTTGCGGGCGTAGCCGGCCAGTTTCTCTACCGTGGTAAGCAGGACGCCGCTAGGCAGCTTCTCTTCAATTCCCATTGACTAATCCCATTCCAGACCGCCGCGCCGCCACACGTAGACGTACGCGATCAGGACGGTCGCGACGAACGTGACCATCTCTACGAGCCCGAAGGCGCCGAGGCGGTCAAAGGCGACCGCCCAGGGATACAGGAAGATGATCTCGATGTCGAAGACGATGAAAAGCATCGCCGTCAGGTAGTACTTGACAGGGAACCTGATGCCGGCCGGCTGACGGGTAGGTTCGATACCGCACTCGTAAGACTCGAGCTTGGCGCGGTTCCACCGCTTCGGACCGCTGATCGCGCCGGCTACCAGCGAGAAGATGGCGAACAGCGCGGACAGGGCACCGAGTGCGACGACGGGAACGTAGTAGCTCACGGGCTCCGTCACCCCCTTGTCTCGCCGCGCAGCTATCCGGCTGAGCGGCCCAATCGATCTCGGGCTGCGGATCTGGCGCTGGCCTTCGCGCCATGGATCTCGCGTCTGCAATTAGCACCTTGGGGTCCAAGGTCAGCTACGGGCGTTATGCCGCCGGTGCGATCTTAGACAGCGCGTTGACGACGCGGTCCACCGCATCGCCGCCGCGCGGTTCCGTGAGGTTTCCAAGCAACTTCATCGTCATCCGCATGACGGCCGGGCTCTTGATCCCGTGCCTTGTGGCGAACTTCATGAAGGATGGATTTCCGATCAGCTTCACGAATGTCCGGCCAAGAGTGTAGTAGCCGCCGTAGTTCTGCTTCAGTGCTACCGGGTAACCCTGCAGCACTCGTTCGGTTCCCGCCGCCGTGGGCCGGCCGAGTGCCTGTACGACCGAGCGCGCGGCGAGTTCACCTGACTCCATCGCGTACGCGATGCCCTCGCCGTTGAACGGGTTCACCATACCGCCGGCGTCACCCACGAGCACCAGCCCGCGGGTGTAGTGCGGCGTGCGGTTGAACCCCATCGGCAACGCGGCACCGCGGATCGGCTCGGTTCTGTTTTCCTCGCGGAATCCCCACTCGGCTGGCATTGCCGCCAGCCAGCGGCGCAGCAGCGACCGGTAGTCGATGTGCCCGAACGCCTCAGAGGTGTTCAGCAGGCCAAGGCCCACATTGGAGGTGCCGTCGCCCATGCCGAAGATCCAGCCGTAGCCGGGCAGCAGGTCCTTGCCATCCCAGAGGTCAAGCCAGGCTTCAAGGTAGTCGTCGTTGGTACGCGGGCTCTGGTAATAGGTACGCACGGCCACGCCGAGCGGACGGTCGTCCCGCTTGTGCAGGCCAAGGGAAACCGACAGTCGCGATGAGTTGCCGTCGGCTGCCACCACGACCCTTGCCCGCAGGTCCGCTGGCGGCTCGGAAGCGCTATTTCCAGTGGCGCGGGCGGTGACGCCGGTTACCCGCCCGGTCCGCTCGTCGACGGTGGCACCGGTCACGGTGACGTTCTCGCGCAGCCTGACGCCTGCCTTCACCGCATGCCGGGCCAGGATCTGGTCGAAGTCGGCCCTGGTCCTGACCGTGCCGAAGCCAGGAAAGGAAGAAAGCTCCGGCCACGCCAGTTCGATCCGGCCGCCGCCGCCGACGATGCGCAGGCCCTTGTTACGCAGCCAGCCTTCGCTCTCGTCGATCGGCACGCCCATCGTGGTCAGCGCCTTGACCGCGCGAGGGGTGAGCCCATCGCCGCAGACCTTCTCGCGCGGGAAGCTGGTCTTCTCGAGCAGCAACACGTCAAGCCCGGCGGTCGCCATGTGATATGCCGCCGCCGAGCCAGCCGGCCCGGCACCGACGACAATCACATCGGCCGTATCCGCCGAGTCACGGGGGTTCTGCACACTCACCAACTTTTCCCCTTGTGAACGCCTTCACAAGTACAGACGCCCATAGTCTAACCCCTGCATCCGCGCCGCATCCGGCCCCCGTCCGCTACCCTCGCGGCGCCGGTCGCCTGGCGACATGAACGGCGACGATACCCGCGGTCAGGTTCCGCCAGGACACCCTGGACCAGCCGGCCGCCGCGATGCGGTCGGCGAGCTGCCGCTGGGCGGGCCAGTCCTTGATCGACTCAGCCAGGTAGGCATAGGCGCTCGCATTTCGTGACACGATGCGGGCGACCGCAGGCAGCGCGGCGGCCAGGTAGCGCTGGTACACGGCGTCGAGCGGCCTGGCCGGCAGATGGCTGAACTCGCAAATCACCAGCCGGCCACCTGGCCTGGTGACCCTGCGCAACTCGGCGAGCGCGCGATCGGGTTCCGCCACGTTGCGCAGCCCGAACGAGATCGTCACCACGTCGAACGCCTCGTCGGCAAACGGCAGGTCAACCGCGTCGCCGGCCACGAAACGCACTCGCTCGGCCGGCTTGCGCGCGCCAGAGCGGAGCATTCCGAGCGAGAAATCGCAGGCCACGCACCGGGCGCCGGCCTTGGTGAAGGCACGGGACGAGGTTCCTGTGCCCGCCGCCAGGTCAAGCACCAGATCGTCAGGCCCGGCCGCAACCAGCTTGGCGACGACGTTGCGCCAGCGCCGGTCAAGGCCCGCTGACAGCACGTCGTTCATCAGGTCATACCGCTCGGCGACCTCGTCGAACATGGCCGATACGTCGGCCGGTGCCTTGTCAAGCTGCGCGCGCGTCATGAGTCCAAGCGTGGCACACACCCGCCAGGCAGCTCACCTCCGCCAGCCCCCACGTATGCAGCGTCGCAGGCTCCCTAACTCCGGCAGCCACCCCCCACGTTGCGGCGTCGCGGGCGCCCCGGCCCCCACGTTGCGGCTCCGCGAGGGCTCGCGGCAGCGGGCCTGGGCGCGCGCTGTGACCGCGCGGGGGTTCGCGGCGCAGGGCGGCCCCCTACGTTGCGGCGTCGCGGGTGCCCTGGCACCCACGTTGCGGCTCCGTGGGGGTTCGCGGCGGCGGGGCGGGCGGCAGGGATCGGCTCGGGGTGCTTTCTGGCGTCTTATTTGGCCGCGACTCGCAGACTGTTATCTTTCAATTCTTAGGCAAGCGGGTGAACCGTGCCGCATAGTTAAACGTCTTGACTTGCACAAGCGTTTCTATTCAATTAACCGAACGAGGAAAGACCGTGCGAAAAGTATCCATGGCACTCGGCGCCATAGTGATCACGATGAACCTCTGGGCCGGCACCGCATGGGCATCCGTGCACCCTAAGCAGCCTGATGCCACGCCTGCCTGCAATTATACCTGTTACGACCTGTCGAACCTGATGCTCGGCACCGACCAGATTCAGAATGCCTATGTTTACGGCGATTACGGTACGGGCGGTAAGGTCGGCCAGAATCTCAATCTTAAGCTCGCGAGCAATAGCCACCCGAACGAGGATTTCGCCGAGAAGAAGGTCGGCGACCTGGCTGCCTACTGCGGCAAGGTGATCGCGCGCACGTCTTATGTGTGCCTGCGCTACCCGCCCGCCTACCCGGTGTTCGAGTCGGACTGGGCACCCTATGGTAACGAGTCTGGCCTGTGCGCCGGCGTCAGCGTCGCCAATACCGGCGACGAACCCGTGACCCTTCAGCGCTGCGGCGTGTCGGCGAAGACGCTGTGGGTCGGCGACATGAAGGACTCGACGACCTGCAACGGCGACGTCTACACACCCTGGGTAAACGCTGCCGACCGTGCCTTCAGTCATCCGCTCGTGCTCACCATCGGCCCTCAGAAGGGCCGGCCTTGGCGCAAGCTGCTCGTCGACCGGCTAGACACGCTGACCGGTGGCGTGGTGAAGGACTCACAGGAGTTCACGATCAGGTACGGCCCCGTCGCCTAAAGCGAGTGCGCTAGCCGCCGCTCGGAATCAAGGACCAGGTAACCAGGGCGCGCCGCAGCCGGGCAAGATCCGGCACGTGACATGCCAGCCCGCGGGTGAAATCAGCCGCTTCCTGCACCCACGACGGACTTGACACGAACCTGCGGGTGACGCCAGCCTTGACGTTTTACCAGTCCAAGGCCGGAAGGGAAGCCAACTTTGAGCAGCGCACGCCGACACCCCGCGCCTGCGGCGGTCCGGGTCTTCGCCAGCATCGCCCTCGGCGCGGTGAGCTTGAACGCTGGCGCGATTGGCCATGCGCTAGACAAGATCGCCCACGAGCCGGCCAAGCTGGCGGCGCGCTCTTCGGCCCAGGTGCTGTACGCGTACGCCACTGGCTCCGCCGTAGATTCATCGAAGTGCCCGTCGACAACGCGCCGAGCCGATAGGTGCAACTTGGTGCAGGCGCTTCGCAGAGTCCGCCCCGGAGGGACAATCCTGCTGGCTACCGCCGGGCGGGTCGTTAGCTATTCAGGCAACTTCACGGTGGCCACGCCGCACACATCAGCCCGCTTGCCCGTGACCATCAAGCCGGCGCCGCGGGTGCGCGGTCCTGTGCTCGATGGCGACGGCTCCGACAAGGTGCGATGCCCGATGGCGGCATGTGACGGAGCCGTGCTGACGGTTCGGGCCGGCGTCGTCGCGCGGATCGAGTCGATCACGATTCGCGATGGGCGCAATGCCATTTCCAGTGCTGGTGGCGGCGGCATTAATGATCTAGGCACCGTCAGCCTTGTCGGAGTCGACATAACCGACTGCATCGCTTACGTAGGCGGTGCTGTGGCAGTCGGCACCGGCGCTCATCTCACGGTCGAGAACTCTTCGTTCACGAAAGACCAAGCGACCTATTTCGGCGGTGCCATCGGTAACGGCACGACCATAGCCGGGCACGCGGCTAACGGCCAGCTTAAGGTCTCCCGCTCGACGTTCTCCCGCGACAGCGCTCCGCGCGGCGGCGCGATCAGTAACGGCGATGGCGGCGTTGGAGAGCTGACCGTTTTTAATTCGACATTTACCTACGACAGTGCGGCAAGACGCGGCGGCGCCATCGACAACGGCGACGGCGGGACCGGATCAGCATCGGTCGCCGGTTCGACCTTCGCCTATGACAATGCACCGATCGGCGGTGCCATCAACAATGCTGACTCGCTCGGCACAGGCACGCTCAGCGTGGAGACATCGACGTTCTATCGAGACCGCGCGGCGATGAGAGGCGCGGCTCTCAGTAACGGCTTCGGTACAGGCAGGGGCTCAGCGCTGATCTTGAATACGACGGTGGCCGATAGTTCAGGAAGGACGGCCATCAATGTGACAAGCGGCACCGTCCAGGTCGCCGGCAGCATAATTGCGGCGTCGGCAGAGGCGAACTGCGCGGGTCACGTCACTGATGACGGCTACAACCTCGAGGATGACACTGCGGCGCGCTGTGGTTTCAGCAAGGGCCAGCACGACATCGTGGGCAAGAATCCGCGCCTCGGCCCGCTGGCGAGCAATGGCGGACCTACCCAGACCATGAAGCCGCAGCCGACCAGCCCGGTACTGTATCAGATCCCCTACCCTGCGCTGGCTTATCTCGAGCCTAGCGGTAAGGCCATCGCCCTGTGCCCGGTCACCGACCAGCGCGGCGATGGCAAGGAGTACGACCACCTTGGCTGCTCGCTCGGTTCAGTCGACACCACAGGAAACGTTCCGGTGATAACGTCGCTCGGCACGACAGCCGGACCAGCCGCTGGCCGAGCCGTAGTGATCATCCATGGCGGGAACTTCGGGGCTGGACTGACCGTCAGGTTCGGTTCCGCCGCCGCGCGCAAGGTAACTGTGGTGTCGAAGACCGAGATCACCGTTGTCAGCCCCGCATTCGCCGGGCTAGACGGCTCGGGCACGGTCGCCGTCACGGCCACCAGCGCCTCAGGCCTGAGCAGCCCGGCCCGGATAACCGATCTGTACACCTATTACTCGGCTGACTGGTCGGCCTATCTCAACGGAAGCATGCACTCGTCCTATAATCCGGGTGCTACATCGATCACGCCCAGCCATATGGCTAACCTCCAACCTATCTGGCAGTTGCAGGCGCCGCCCGCGCCGAACGACGGGAATGTGAACGACTACGCCAGCCCGATCGTGTCGAATGGCGTCGTCTACGTCGGTCTTGAGGATGGCGATATGTACGCACTCAGCGAAATGACCGGCGCGGTCATCTGGAGCCATAATCTCGGGATCGAGGAGGCCAATACCTGTACTGGCCCATGGGGCATCACATCCACGGCGACCGTGGCTAACAGCCCGGGGCCGGGCACTGGCACACCGACCGTTTACGTAAACGCGCCCGACGGCTACCTGTACGCACTCAACGCCGCGACAGGTCAGACTCAATGGCGTTCTGTCGTCGGCATTCCCCCGTCGGGCACAGACAGCTATTACGCATGGGGATCGCCTACAGTCGCCAACGGCAAGGTCTATATCGGGATCGCTTCCAACTGCGACAACCCGCTAGTACCTGGAGGGGTGCTCGAATTCAGTCAGCGTACCGGTGCCCTGCTCGCCCGTTGGAACTCCTTGCCGTCCGGGGATCTCGGGGGCAGCGTGTGGAGCAGCATCGCGGTACTGCCCGACGGCAACATCGTCGCAACGACAGGTAACTCCTCCGACGTTACCCAGCAGGTACCGAACGCCGAGTCCGTCGTCGTGCTGGACGGATCCACGCTTAAGTTGCTGGACTCCTGGATGATCCCTATGACCCTGCAGATCACCGACTCTGACTTCGGCGGCTCTCCGACCGTGTTTACCGCCTATCCCGGGGGCGTCGCGACGACAATGGTCGGTGCGTGCAACAAAGACGGGGTCTACTTTGCCTTCCGGGCCGATGACCTGCACGCCGGCCCCCTTTGGGAGCATCGGATGGGCGCCCCGACAGGAACCATGTCGAACGAGTGCGACGCAGCAGCTATCTGGAACGGCCATGACCTGATCGAAGGCGGCGGAAGCGCGATCACCATCAACGGCAAGGCTTACGCCGGGTCGGTGCAGGCACTCGATCCGACCACGGGCAAGGTAATCTGGGCGACCGGCCTGCCCGGCTGGGTGGTAGGCAGCCCGGCAGAAGACGGCGGCGGCGTAGTCGCGGCACCGGTCTACCACTCCGCAGATGACCAGGCCGGAATCTACCTGCTGTCCGCTACAACGGGACGCAGGCTCAAGTTCCTCTCCGTGCAGCCACGCAAAGCCTTCGCGCAGCCGGTATTCGATGGCAATGATCTGCTGATCGGCGATATTTCAGCGATACCGGTGACCGCTTTCGCGGAGACAACTCCTGGCCAGGACACGCCGATTACGGTGACGTCTTCAGCGCCGCTCAACCCGCGGACCAACGTCACGCTCACCGTGACAGGAAGTGGCGGTTTCGTGGCACCGGCTACCGCGATCGTGTCCGGGGCAAGCATGGAGGTACGGTCTGTCCAGATCGATTCCCCCACCACGGCTACCGTGAAAGTCGCCGTATTCGCCGACGCCCCCCCTGGAGTTTCCTTTAACCTCACCATCGTGGAACCGAAGCTCACAACGTACTCATGTGTTTCCTGCCTGACCGTCGGCTGAGCTGCCGAGCACGGGCTTGACCTACATGAGGTGCCCAGGAATACATGTATGCGAGGAAGGTGCGTGCCGATAACTCAAGTTCACGGCACGGCGACCGCGTTCACCGGAATGACCCACGGAAGCCTGCCTAACGCCGCCTAACGCCCTGGCTAAGCCGAGACCTTCGAGGAAGCCAGGCAATCGCGCAGGCGTGCCATTCGCTACACCGCTGGCCTGGCTCTGCTCGCCTGGCTCTGCTCGCCTGGCTCTGGCCTGGCTCTGCTGGCGAGGCTCTGCTAGCTGGCTCTGCCAGCCTTGGCCACGCCTGCACCCTTGAGCCTGATCGCGCTGACAGCCGGGTAGCCTGCTGGCGCGATCCTCGCGGCGATCACGGCTTCTGCCGCGGTAGCGGTCCCGCCTGCCTGACGCATCAGCCGGCCTCTGGCGCCTTCAGCCGCCGCAAACGCGGCGAGGGTAACGGCGTCGCAGGCTTCGCCGCATCACCGGGCGCATCCCGCATCCCCGCATCCCCGCATCCACCGGGTCGGCGGCGCCAGAACGCGCACATCCCGATTTGCGTAATCTTGATGTACTAGAGTGCATCATCTGACCACGCTTCAGGCTAGTTTCTGCCGTCTTCCGCCTGGCGCTTACATTCATGACAGGAAGGATTCTCGATGGCGAAGGGTACCTACTTCGCACGCCTGCTGGCAGTAGCCGCCGGCCTGTCCCTCCTCGCGCCGGCTGCGGCACTAGCGGTCGGCCGAGCCAGCCCAACCGACTGGCCAAGCTTCCTCGACGGGCCGATGCACTGGTCATATGCCGCCTCCCAGAAAGCCATCACCCCGGGGACGGCGAAGGGTCTGGTGCAGAAGTGGCACTTCCTCGGCCCAGCGGGACATCAGCCAGGCCAGCCACCGCCCGACTACTACGCGAGTCCGACAGTGGCTGACGGCGCGGTATTCATCGGCTCGAACACAGGTTGGTTCTACAAGCTGAACGAAAAAACCGGTGCGGTTGAGGCCAAGGCATTCATCGGCTACCAGCCTAGGCTTACCTGCTATCCGATGGGTATCGTCGATACTGCGACGGTGGCAGCCGACCCGGCAACCCACAAAGAGACCGTCTACGTCGGCGGTCCGGACGGTTATCTCTACGCGTTCAACGCTGCCAACCTGACGCTTAAGTGGAAGTCGACGATCGCTATTCCATCGAAGAAGGTCAATGATTACTTCGAGTGGTCGTCACCCACAGTAACGGGTGGGAAGATCTATATCGGAGCCTCAAGCAACTGCGACAACCCGCTGATCCGTGGCGGCGTCTTCGGCTACCGGCAGACAACCGGCAAGCGGTTCGCTGCTTTCTACACGGTGCCTAAGCATCAAGTCGGTGGCTCGGTCTGGGCTACCGTGGCGGTGACGCCAAACGGCGACGTATACGCAGCCACGGGCAACGGTCCGCTGAACTCCCAGGAGCTTGCCTATTCACAGTCAATCATCAGGCTGACTCCTGACCTTAAGCTGCTGAATTCCTGGAAAGTGCCCGTTGGCCAGCACGCCGTGGACGGCGACTTCGGCGCTTCTCCGACGATTTTCGGCCGTTACGTAGGGGACTGCAACAAGGACGGCATATACTACGCGCTTGACCGTTACAGTCTGAAGCTAATCTGGGAAGCCAGGGTAGGCGCTTTTGTCAAGGCCTCGGTTCTGGCTATCTGCACCGGCTCCGCAGCCTATAATGGCCGAGATCTCTTCATCGGCTCGACCGGAGTTAAGATACATGGCAAGAACTATCGGGGCTCGATCCAGGAGAGAACTGCGGGCGGCAAGCTCGTGTGGCAAACGGGGCTGCCAGAAGGAGTCACCGGCACTCCGACGATCGACGGTGGCGGCATCGTAGCCGTTGGCACGTTCGACAATGGCACTGCACCTAATGCCACTTATCTCATAAATGCCAGTAACGGACATATAATTAGCGCTTTTGTAAAGGGCCTGGACTTCGCGCAGTCGACCTTCGCGAATGGCTGGCTATTCACGGCGAATGCATTTGGCGTCTTCGCCTGGGCGCCCAGCTAACGCTAGCTATTGACTGCGGCGGCGCGACGTTCTTAAGCGCCGCCGCAGTCAGGAATAATCTGACGGCGGCTTTACATGCCGACCTCGCCGGGTGGCCGCCAGCTCTTCGTAGACCGATATGTATGCCTGTATAGTGCTGCTCCAGCTATAGGCCTTGACCCGCTCAAGAGAACCCGCAGAGAGCCGCTGATAGAGTCCGTCTTCGGTTAGAAGGCGATGGAAGGCCTCCGCGAACTTCTCTTTTCGCAAGTCCACCAGCAAACCGGTGACATGGTCTTCAACCACTGTCCGTACTCCGTGGATGTCGCCGGCTACCACCGGCAGTCCCTTCGCCATCGCCTCGAGCAGCACCTGCGGAAAGGACTCATTGGTCGAAGTCATAACAAAGACGTCAGCTTGCTCGTACAGTCGCTCCAGATCGCTTCCAGTCACATAGCCATGCAGCGTCACGTGCTCTTGCAGGGACAGGTCAGTGATGGTCCTGCGTACAACAGGCATGAGTTCGCCGTCGCCAATTAGGTCGAGGTGGACAGCCTGAGCGTACGTGTCACCGAAAAACCGGACCGTTTCCAGAAGCAGCGGCAGATTCTTCTGAATAGCGACCCGGCCGGCGAAAAGCAGCCGTAGGGGTTGCCCTGGGCTTCGTCTAGGCGAAGAGAGGACGGAGAAGCTGGTTGCATTTGGTATTACTCTTATACGTTCAGGATCCACAGCATACTTGGCCGCCATGAGGTCGACATCGTCGCGTGTCAGGACGATGACAAGCTGCGCAGTCCGATACACCCAGCGCAAGATGCTTCGCTTATAGAGCGAGAGCAGCCGGTCGCGCAGCTTGCTGTGGCCAGCTACATCCAGCGGCACGCGGGCGATATAAGGTATGCGCCGCAGCTTGCAGATTAGGGCGGTGACTTCTGGCACGTATGCGATCGCGGTCTCTACCTGGACCGCACTGTCACCGGGCATCCGCAGCAAGGCCAGTGGCAGGCCGAAGATGATCGGAGTACGGGCGACCTCCAGGCTCCGCAGGTAACGCACCACAAGACCCGGGCTTGTCACCGAGTGCGGATATGTTTCCTCGGAAGATGTGAGCGTCTCGACCAGCCAGCCTGCGGCGGCCAGTCGCTCCGCACGCTCCCGCGCCCGGATCTCCATACCGCCGACGTGAGGCGGGTTGTAGTAGGAGACGACCTGCACGATCCGGTTCATGCGTTCTCCATGGCGGGCGGCGAAGGGCACGGCACGCTGCTCACCTCAAGGTGCCGGCCAGCCGGCAAAGTTCGCCCGCCTGACGTTCCCACGTGTAGCGTTCCCTGAGCCGCCGGGCTGCGGTCGCGGCCGTCTTGGCACGCTCCGCAGGACTGCTCGCCGCGACGTGATGCAGAACGTCGGCCAGCGCGGCAGGGTCACCCGGCTTGGCCAGATAGCCATCTGTTCCGTCATCGATCAGCGCGGGCAGTGCGCCGATTCTGGCGGCCACTACAGGTACCGCGCGTGCCCATGCTTCGAGTATCACGGTCGGGAATGCGTCGTTAGCCGTCGTCGGGTAGACGATAAGCGCCGTTGCCTCGGCGAAAGCGGCTTCCTTCTCCGCACCGGTCTGCCAGCCACGGAAGTGAACCGCAGCTGCCATCCCGAGCCGTGCGGCAGCTTCTTCATAGCTCGCGCGGCCATTGCCGCCACCGAGGATCGTCAGCTCAGCGGCAGCATCGTAAGCTTGCCGGTACCGCGCCACAGCCAGCAAGATCAGGTCGAGGCCCTTCCACGAGTGCGTCCGGTCAAGCGAGCCCACGAACAAGAACCTCGTAACAGGCGGCTGCACACGCTCACGGATGGAGTCCTCCCACACCGCGTTGGGCAGCACGGTGACCTTGCCGCGCACGTTCGCGGGCAGGCACTGGCGCACATAGTCCGACACAGCCAGTATGTGATCGGCACGAGAGAGCGTCGCCCGCTGGTAGACCTGGTAGGCGCGAGCTAGCCCGTTGAACACCGGCGATCCGGCCTTCATCAGCGTGGCCGCATGGTAGGCAATGACGATTGGCGTGCGACCCGCTGCGAGTGCCGCGGCATCAGCCATCGAGGGAACCGGTGTATGGGCCAGTATCAGGTCTGGCCGCACCTCGCGCACGATGCGGCGGATCTTCACAGGCCATAGCGGGCTAACTGGCGTGTTAGACAGCTTGGCCCAGGTGCCAAGCCGGTACACCCGCAGCCCGTCGACCTGGGATACGGCCTCATCTCGGCGCCTAGCCGCTGAAGTAACTATCGTGACGTCCCAGTCATGTAGCCGCTGCATGGCGATGGCTAGCTGCCGTGCGTATGTCTCGAGGCCGCCGATCCGAGGGTGGTAGTACGGCGTGACCATGAGCAGCCTCATCCGCTAGCCGACCTCCAAGTTTCAGCGAACAGGCCGAAGGTTAGCATTCCTGGCCAGCCGGACAGGCCACCGAACGGTGAGGCACCAGGCGGCCATGAGGAAGATCCGCAATACGCATGAGGAGTTGTTTTGTGGAGTCATGGCTGCTTGTAACCCCATCGGGCGGTTAACATGACTGGGAAAGCAGGCCGACCTCGTCGGCTACTGCTGCCTAACCCGCACTGCACGAGACGCGTTAGCGTATCTCCTACACCCATCGTCGTAGACGGGTGATGGCCACGGCCAGTGCTGTCAGCCGGATGGAAGGATCGACGCTATGCGCTGGCCGAGTCGAGAACCCGGGAGCATTCAATGTCGCCGACCCGGCCTGGCTAGCCGGAGGTGGTGGCCGTTCCTGGCGCCAGCACTCGTGCTCGCGGTCAGTGCCAGCCTCCTGTCGGCCGCAGGCCGGCATCAGTGGGCGCTGTCACTCTTCCGGCAGCCGACTTACTATACCGCTCTGTACTTCGGTCACGCATCGGTGCTGCCGAGCGCGCTAGTGCGGGGCCAGAGGATCCCAGTATCTTTCTACGTGCGCAACGAAGAGGGCGGTCCGGTTGACTACCAATACGTGGTCACCTCAAGTGACGGTATCTACACAGACGTGCTAAAGCAGTCGCGGCGTACCGTCGCTGCGGGCGCTACCTGGAAGGTTTTCATCAGCGTCAGACCCGGATGCCGCCTGACGCCGTGCCGTATCGAGGTCGCGCTCCCAGGACACCCAGAGAACATCGACTTCCTCATGAGCCTGATCCCCGGGAGAGCCAAGCATGCGTGATCTCGATACCTGCCTGACCGCGATCTTTGCGACCGGGGTGGTTCGGCACTCAAGGCGGGCGTTCGTGCGTGGCTGCTGACCTGAACCCGCCTGCGACGATCGCCGATACACTGCCAGGCGCGCCGATCGCAGGAAACCCAGCGCCCCGCTGGTTTGACATGTCAAGCCTGGTGACGCTCGGCCTCGCCGGCTGCGCCAATGCCTTCGTGCTGACCGGCTTCAGTATGCCCTTCCTGGTACCCGCGGTCGGCTTCTGCTTCCTGCTGGTCCAGCCCGTGTGGCTGCTATACAACACCTCATTCTGGGATCGCCTGCCGAGGATGGAGCGGCTAGGCTACAGCCTCGCGGCGATATTGCTCTTCCTCATGGCGGCAGGACTTGCCATGAATGCCGTCCTGCCGCACCTCGGCCTGGCCAGGCCGCTCGATCCGGTTCCTGTCCTCGTCATGTTGGACGTCCTTACCGTCGCGGCCTATTACGCGCGACGGCGCTATCCGGCGCAGCGTGTGTCGTCATCGCCCGCATCCGCCCGGGCACCCGAAGGAATACGCCTCGTCGTCGCGGCTGCCCTGCCGGTTGTGCTGGCCGTGCTTGGCGCGAATCGCCTGAACAACGGCGCCGGCGACCAGGTCAGCCTCGCCGCGCTAATCATCGATGCCATCGTCCTGATATTTCTGCTGCGCTGGCATAGCCGGATAAGAGAAGAGTTCACTGCCGCGACTTTGTATCTGGTCTCACTGAGCCTGCTGCTCATGACCTCGCTACGCGGCTGGTACATCACGGGTCACGACATTCAAACCGAGTATCAGGTATTCCAGCTCACTCTGGCACATGGCCGCTGGAATATCGCGCTCTTCCGCAACGCTTACAACGCCTGTCTCAGTATCACGATTCTCCCGACGGAGTTCGCGCATCTCGTTCACGTCGCGGACCCGTATATCTACAAGGTTTTCTTTCAGCTTATCTTCGCGGCCTCCACGCCTCTCGTCTACACGATCGCTCGTCGCTACTGGCAGGCTCCGGTAGCTATTCTCGCATCTATATATTTCATCAGTTTTCCAACTTTCTTTACGGACATGCCGTTCCTTAACCGGCAGGAGATCGCCATAGTTTTCCTGTGCGCAGGACTACTGGCGATCACGAACCACGCATGGAGCCCGCAAAGACGGCGGCTGACCTTCCTGATCATCGCCGTCGGCGTTGAGGTTTCACACTACTCCACGATGTACCAGCTACTCGCGGTGACACTGGTCAGCTGGCTCGCGCACTGGATATGGAAAGCACTCCGGAGACCGAGGCCGGCTCGCGCTTCGCATGCCCGGCCACAGCAGTGGGGGAGCATTGATCAGATACTCGGCGCCTGGTCTGTCCTCGCAGTCTTCCTCATCTGCTTCGCCTGGGGTTATCTGGCGACCCAGACCGCCGGCGCACTCGTGACCGATGCGCGGGCAGCGGTGACCGGCCTGTTCAGCCAGACCGGCCATCGCTCCGAGAACGTGTCATATACGGTTCTGTTTTTTCATAAGCCGACTCCGCAGCAAATTGTAAACGAATATCAAAATGCCGCCTTTAAGATAAGGGCGAAAGCTCCTCGTGACGCTTACTTGCCGTCCGGGGATCTTTCCTACTCGCGCCTGCGAGCGGACCCGGAGCCATCGCTGCCGCTGACGGCCGCGGGCCGGGTTCTTTCCGATATTGGCGTACCCGTAGCCGTGCTGAACGGTGCCATTCGTATCATCGCGGCCGAAGGCGAGCAAATTTTTATAGGAATCGGTCTGCTTGCGTGCCTTTTCATGCCTGCGCTCAGGCGTCAGATTGGACGGGAATTCTTGTTCCTGGGCATAGGCTGCGCGGCGTTCCTGGTCATCATAACGGTACTGCCTGGCCTGTCCGTCGACTACGGGGTCCTCAGAGCGTTCGAGGAATCCTTGATCTTCCTCGGCCCAGTTCTGGTATCCGGATGCATGACGATGTTCCATCGCCTTGGCACAATATGGTCGTCAAGGCTGACCTCCGTGCTCTGCCTCGGCATCTTCATCTCAACCACTGGCCTGCTCCCGCAGGTACTAGGTGGTTATCCGGCCCAGCTTAGCCTGAATAATAGCGGCCAGTACTATGACAGCTACTACACTCATCCCCAGGAAGTATCTGCCGTCAATTGGCTATCCCACCAGCAGGGCGTGCTACCGGGCTCGCTCCAGGCAACTTTCTCGCCGGACAGATACTTGTTCACTCAGCCGTCCGACGTGACCGGCGGGCAGTTTATCTCTGACGCCTTCCCGCCATTGCTCCGGCCGACTGGCTGGGTCATACTCGGCTACGCTGTCGTCCGCTATGACCGCGCCGCGCTCTCATACAGCGGCGACCTGAATTTCTATTCATATCCGATGAGTTTTATTCGGAACAGTAAGAATCTGGTATACGACAACGGCGGCGCCGAGGTCTACAGGTGAGGCATGGGTCCTAACTTCTATCGCGCGATCGAGGGAACAGCCACCGGTGCCGCGTATTCAGCCGGACTATGCTGGGCAAGCACCTGCCTGGTAGCTGGATTCAGGCCCGCCGACCTTCGCCTTGCTTACTGGTCGGCGCTACCATATCTGCGCACTGACACATGCGGCATCGCCGCATTCCTTGTCACCGCGGTGTTCCTATGCACCAGCGAGTACCTCCGCTCGCTCCGGCGGGCTCGTTCCGGCGGGCAGTACGCGCATGACGGCCTCTCCAGCGAGCCGGCGCGGTCCAATCTGGCACTGCTCCTGCTAGCCTTCGCGAAGACTGCCGCGGTGCTTTCCACTGGCCTCGTGCTTTACCTCTCCCTTAACTCTGTCACCCATCCAGCTACGCTGAACCTTCAGGCCACGCACCTAATAACGTGGCCAACCGAAGGCACCCTCCGAGTCGCGGCACTGGCGGTCTGCGCGGTCGCCGCCGGTACCCTGAGATACTCGCGCGCGGCCTGGCCATCACTGACCCCCGCCCATACTTGGACACTGCCCTCCCGCGATATATCGAAGACGTTCTAAGGTGGCAACGTGGCGATACGATTTCACAAGGTCCAGATAGTGGCCCTGGCTGCGGTTCTGCTCGCGGCATGCCTGATCGTCCTGGGTCTGATCCGTCGCTCCGCGCCTCCGGTGAATGCTCCGGACGCGTCGCCGCCGGCTCAGGCCACAGCTAACCGCCAAGCTCGGCACACTGTTCTAATCGGAATCGCAGATGCAAACCTGCTAAATGAAACAAGCCGGGCACGAGCCAGGGAACTGGCGAGTATGAAGTCTATTGGCATTGACTCTATCCGACTCGATGTTAATTGGAATTGGGTACAGCACGCCGGCCGGCGGACCTATCACTGGAGTAGTCTCGATTCCGAAATTCATGCAGTGCTCGCTGCCCGCATGACCGTCGAGGTCATCATCGACGGTTGCCCGCCGTGGGCAGCCCTCGCCGGTAGCGAGCATGACCCGACGCCACGGCCGAGGTCGGCAAAGATGTTCGCGGCCTGGGCAAGGCAAGTCGTTCAGCGCTATGCTCCGCAGGGTGTCCGGGACTTCGAGATCTGGAATGAACCCAACGATCAGAAGTACTGGCAGCCTAAGGTCAATGCGGCCTTCTACACGAAGATGCTTATAGACTCCTACAAGGCTATCAAGCGGGTCGATCCTCACGCATTCGTGCTGACCGGAGGACTTGCTCCGGTTGCGAGCAGGGCGGGTAATGAAAGTCCTATAGATTTCCTTCGCGCCCTGTACAAGCATGGCGCAAAGGGCTTCTTCGATGCGCTGTCCGTGCATCCCTACACATTCCCTGCACTGCCAGGCACCTATCAGTCCTGGTCCGGCTGGTCACAGATGAACGCCACCAGGCCATCACTGAGAAGCATCATGCGAAGCCACGGCAATAAGAATATTCCTATCTGGGTTACCGAGTTCGGCGCCCCGTCAGCAGGTCCGCGAGGAGTCGGACTGAGCGGCCAGGCAGCCGAAGACAGTCAGGCCGTGACTTTGGCCAAGAAGTCAGGCTGGATCGGCGCTATCTACATCGTCTCGTGGAAGGATCTCGGGACGAAGCGCTGGGCAAATGCTGACTGGTATGGCTTGCTGACCTTCGCCGGGAAAGCGAAGCCATCCTACTGGGCGGTAAAGCTGGCTATCCAGAAGTAGAAATCTAACTCGCCTGCAGCCAGCCGCACAGCGGAGCCCGGAGAGCGGCTTCAGGCTACGTAAGCCGATACCGCGATTATTCAGATCAGCAACGCACTCGCGACACGGTCAGTCATCACGTTCCAGTCATATTCGCCGATCCAGTCCTCTACTTCATCCGGTACCTCATCCGGTACCTCATCCGGCGCCTTAGCTCCGGCTAGGTCCCGCTCTGAGGTACTGGCAAGAAGCTGCCGCACCGCATCGGCAAGTGCCGCCGCAGCCGGCTCGCAGATGACGCTAGATGCCGACCTTGCCACCAGATGCTTAGCGAGATTGTCTGGCGCCGAGGTCGTGACGACCGGAAGGCCGCAGGCCAGGGCTTCGAGCACGGCGATACCGAAACCTTCCCTGGCGGACGGGAAGACATAGATTCTCGCCGCTTTGACGAAGCTATATATTTCCTGCTGCGTCGACACGTCGTGCTGGAAGTCAATTGCCTGCGCTACACCCAGGCGCTGCGCTAGCGAGTGCAGTGCGTCGCGCTGCGGACCGTCGCCGATAATGCGGCACGTCACAGGAATGCCCGACGCGTGCAGCAACGCGATCGCTTCGATCAGCATGTCTACCCTCTTATGCGGAAGCAGCCTGCCGACCAGTACAAGATCAGTGCGCAGCGAATGAGGTGCCGCGGCCTTGACGGCAGCCAGGTCGATACCGTTGGGAGCGACTGTGATTGATTCGCGGCCCCGGCGTATCTCTGCGAGCCGTTCAGCCGTCTGCGAAGAAGCCGCTATTATGTGATCAGGCATACGCACGGTTGCCGACTCAATGAGCGCCGCGACCAGCCCAGCCGGACCTAGGTAATAGCGCCAGTAGGATTTGCCCCATACCTCGTGCCAGGTAACTACGAAGCGCTTACGTTTGAGGGTAGCGATCGCACGCAGTATGGGAATCTGCAGAAACGGTATCTGATCGGCCTCAAGAACGTCGAAGTCGTGACGCAGCAGACGGGCACAGGAAAGAGCGAAGAACAGCGCCTGGCGCAGTGATCGACGATCATGATTATAGAGCGGAAATAGTCGCGAAATGGCGTGAAAAGAAACACCGCCGTCGACTCTGACTGTCGGACCGCTCCACCAGTGCATGGTAAAGACATGGACTTCGGCGCGACGGGCCAGTCGTTGTGTGAGCTCGTGGCAGCGAGTCTCCTTTCCGCCCCGATGATACGGGTGCACTGCGTCGGTCACCATCGCGATGACTGGCTTCCCGCTAGACGGGGCCGAAGGCAGAGGATCGGAGCGCACGACGTCGTTGTCAGTTCGCGGCCCTGGCACCGGTGCCTTCTCCGTCGGCGTGCATGACCAGCGAGGCGACGTGATTCACCCCGTTATGCGCCGGATCAGGCGAAGTCCAGGTCACCGCCTCGCGCTCGGCGGGCACACTAGACACCGTCAGCTGCGACTTGCGCCGTAGCCTGACTTGAACAAGAATGCGAAGGCACGCCAGTGCGTCACGCCAGGTGATCTTTTTACCGTCGGCATGCGTTCTGCCGTAATAGCTAACCGGGACTTCAAATGGCCGAATGCCCTGCCTCAGCAGCGAAGCGGTCAATTCGGTATCCAGTCCGAAGCCCGTTTCCTTCAGGTTCAGGCTGCGAAATCTACCTAGTGGCACGAGCTTCAGGCAGGTATGGAGATCGCTCAGGTAGGCGTCGAAAAGTATATTCGCGATCCTGGTAAGGAAGTGATTACCAACCGCATACCGATAACTCTGGTAAACGGTATTATAACCGAAGAGACGGACGCCGTAGACAACTTCGCAGCGCTTGCTAAGCGCTGGCGCGAGAACCTTGGGGATATCCTCAGCCGCGTACTCGAGATCCGCGTCGAACGGCAAGATGAAAGAGCCGGTCGCCAGATTCGCGGCGGTGCGCAGCGCCGCGCCCTTCCCCTGGTTCCTGCTGTGCCGGTGTAGCACCAATCGAGGGTCGTTGACCTGACTTAGCAAGATCGAGGTCGCGTCCGTACTTCCGTCGTCGACAACCACCAGTTCCATCTCGCATGGGTACTGAACGCTGAATATGTCGCGTACTGCTCGCAAGATGGTGCGCTCTTCGTTGAAAGCGCACATGAGAATCGATACCTTTAGCGGCATAACTTCCCGCAGGGACCGAGTAGTGAGAGCGGAAGAACCGCCGTGCCCGAGGCCGAGGTCCGCATTCCGCGTGATCCGGCGGGCGGGAAGATCATTAGCACGGCACAGAGGTCAAGCCAGGACCCGTCTGGCTCATCAATGACAACAACACGCACACCCGGCGCCCCCTCCAACTAAGCCGGCCCAACCTGCCCTGGACATCAATCGGAGCGAACCATTTGGTAAGCGCGTGATGACGGCTAGGGAGTTAGCTTGCTATTCGTAAGCCTTCTAGGTGCCCGACGGGCATGTGCTCCCTGTGTAGGCGCTGGCCAGTCTTGCACGTGTTGGAGATGGTGTCAATCGAGTCGGACTGATTGCAACATGAATGTTCACCACCCTGAGGATGCGCGTGAAGTTTTCTAGCTATGTATAAGATTAGGTGTTTTGTACATTAATCCTTGCTGCTCGTGCCACCACGTCGAGCACGCGCTCAGCGAGCGGGCAGGGCGGGGCATGGTCCCGTGACAGACCACGGGCTGCCTCGTCGCTGCGCCGTCTGAGTCCGGACGACACTGGCCCCCAAGGATCAGGTCTGTGTGCACTTATAGCCGTCTATGGCGGTCACGAATATGTTAGAGCAGGCGAAGGAGGTTAAGGATGCACTTCATGCTGAACTGGCTCGATGTTTGAGTGATGGTTCACACAGCAGTGACCGGGCGGACGTGAGGCAGGCGTGAAACTGGCACGGATCCCGCTGGCCGGGCGGCTGCGGGCGGATCAGATGGTGCGCAACTCGGTGTACCTGATGCTCAGTTCCGGACTCCAGGCGCTGCTCGGCTTCGCGTTCTGGGTTGTCGTCGCCCGCCTGTACAAGACGACCGAAGTCGGCGGCGCGAGTTCGCTGATCTCCGCTACGACGGTCATCGCGTACCTGGCGCTGTTCGGGCTCAATAGCACGCTGGTCAGGTTCTTGCCGACGGCGGGTAACCGGGATGCCCTGATCACCGCCGGGCTGCTCGTGGTGGCCGGCGGCGGTGCGGTGATCGGGCTAGGTTACGTGCTGCTCACCCCGGTGATCGCCCCGAAACTGGCCTTTGTCGACCACCGCCTGCTGCTAGCGGCCGGATTCGTGGTCCTGACCGCGGCCGCCAGCGTGAACCTGCTTACTGACTCGGTGTTCATCGCCTCCCGTCGTGCGGTCTTCTGCGCGGTCACCGACGGGATCGTGGGCGGCACAAGCAAGATACTCGCGGCAGTGGTGCTGGCCGGTGCCGCGGCCTACGGCGTCTTCGCCGCGTCGACCGGAGGTTTCGCGTTTTCAGCGGGGGTCAGCGTGGTGCTGATCTTCACGGTACTTCGGTGGCGGCCAAAGCTCACCAATCCGGTACGTACCCTGCGCCCGCTGCTGCGTTTCTCGACCGCCAACTACGCGGGCAATGTGCTCAACCTGCTGCCGGTGCTCATCGTGCCGCTCATTGTCTATGACCGGCTCGGTCCTGAAGAAGCGGCCTACTACTTCGTCGCGTACCAGATCGCGACGCTGCTTTACTCGGCGGCTTACGCGGTCGGGCAGAGTTTCCTCGCCGAGGGATCGCAGGCCGGCGCCGACCGCCGCGCACTGCGCAAGCGCAGCAGGAAAGCGCTGGTCGTGTTGTATCTGCCAGGTGTGGCAGCGGTGGTCCTAGCGGCGCACCTGGTGCTCGCGGTGTTCGGGCCTTCCTACAGCCGCCATGGCGCCACCGCTTTGGTGCTGCTCGCACTTGGCGCTATTCCCATCGCGGCCTGTAACTGGTCGTGGACAGCGCTTCGGCTGTCTTCGCACCTGCGAGCGATAGTGCTAAGCAGCGCCGTCTATATGATCGCCATTTGCGGTCTGGCCTGGTACCTCGCCCCGCACGGTCTGACCGCGCTTGCCGCCGCCTGGCCGCTTGGCGCATTGCTTGCCGCAGTGGTGTCCTCCGTGGCGGTCGCGGTATTGCGCAACGTCCCGCCCAGGCACCGCCGGGTAGCCGGGGATGCGAACGCGGCGGGCGACGAGGAAGAGTGGCCGCCGGCGAGCTGGTTCCGGCCAGAGAAGCCAGAAGTCAAGAAGGGAAGGCAAAGAACGCGGTGACTTCTGCCGCAGTGTCGGAGTCGTGGCGGAACCGGCTAGAGCAGGGCGGGACGTTCCCAGTCCTCACCGAGCACGTGCTCGGCGAGGAACGCGAAGACCGTCTGGTACCAGACCGCGGCGTCGCCTGGCTTGAGTATCCAGTGGTTTTCTTGCGGGAAGCAGAGGAACTTGACCTGCTTGCCGCGGGTTGCCAGGTCCGAGTACATGCGCAGCGCCTCGCCGATAGGCACCCGGTAGTCCTTGTCGCCGTGGATGATCAGCACGGGTGTCGTGATCGAGTCGGCATGCAGGTGGGGCGAGTTGTCGAGGTAACGCTGCGGCTCGGTCTCCGGCGTGCCGAATTGCCTGCGCCAGTAGAACGGGCCGTCGGTGGTGCCGAATGCCTGGTCGAGCGCCCAGACCCCGGCGTGGCTGACTATGGCGGAAAAACGGCTGGTGTGACCGGCGATCCAGTTGGCCATGTACCCGCCGAATGAGCCGCCCATCACCGCGGTCCTGCTCGCGTCGATCTCAGGCATCGCGGTCACCACGTCGGTGATCATCATCAGGTCGGTGAACGGGTTACCGCCCCAGGAAGCGTAGCCGCGAGCCATGAAGTCGCGGCCGTACCCGGTCGACAGCGCCGGGTCAGGCAACAGCACCGCGTAGCCGCGGGCCACCATCAGCCAGGGGTTCCACCGCCAGGACCACTCGTTCCAGCTGCTGTAAGGACCGCCGTGCACCCAGAGCAGCAGCGGAGCCTGGTGAGCCGCCGACGCTCCGTGCGGCAGCGCGAGCCAGCCGCGTACGGTACTGCCGTCGGCCACGACCGTCGTCACCTCGGTGACCCGGCCAGGCAACTCAAGCGAAGGAGCCGGGCTGGCCAGCCGCACCTGATCGGCTTGCGGCGTGGTCAGGTCGATCCGCACCGGGGCATGCGGCTCGGTGATCGCCGCGCGCAGCGCGTAGAGCGATTGCCCGTCGGGTGCCGCGCACAGGTTGCTGTAGGTCGCATCGTCCGTGGTCAGCGCCCTGACCTGTGCCGACTCCAGGCCGACGGAGAAAACAGGGCGGCGGCCATTGTCATCGGCCGTGAAGTAAACCGTCGCGGAGTCGGCGCTCCAGGCCACTTCTACCGGGCGGCGGTCGAAGTCAGGCAGCAAGTCGCGCGGGGCGGTTGCCTGTCCATCGGCCAGCGGGACGATGGACAGGGTGACGTCGCCGCCGCGTGCCACGGTGTCGTGCTCGAACCTGACGGCGGCGACGTACCTGCCGTCGGGCGAGATCACCGGAGCCATGAAGTCATGACCAGGGGCAGAAAGGAGCGTCCGGCTTTCCCCGGTCGCGACCTCGAAGGCGACCACCTCGTTGCGCATGACGCCAGGCCCATCGAGGCGCTGCCATCCGGTGACCGCGAAGCGGCCGTCTGGTGACAGCGCAAACGCCTGGTCATCGAGCGCACGTCCTGGCTCAGGAGTCAGGTCCTTGGCGCCTTCCTCGCCGCCGGTGCCCGCGAAAAGCCGCAGGCAGTCAGGACCGAGGTCGTCATCCCAGAATCTGACCAGCCCGCCATGGTCATGCAAGATCGCGGTCACGCCTGCGTCCGCCCTTGCCTTCCTGCGGGCCGCGTCCTGCCCTGCCTGCGTGGTGCCGTCGAACGCGGGCGCGGTGATCAGGAAGGAGCGGGACTCGCGGGCGGTGGCCAGCCCGGATACGCCGCCGGGCGGCGCGGTGACCAGGAACGCCTCGCCTCCGCCGACCGGAAGCGACCAGAGCCCGGCCTTGTCGGCTGCTTCATCGCCTGGCTTGGCGGCCGGGTCCTGCCGCAGCGAGACGAAGAGCAGCGAGCCGTCAGGCAAGAACGCGGCCTCGCCCTCGCCCTGCGCCGATCTCGTCAGCCGGCTCGCTGGCGCGCCGGCGACATCGACCCGCCAGATGCTGCTGACGTACTTCTTACCATCGGGAGCAAGGCTTGCCACGGTCGCCGCCAGCCATAGACCGTCGGGCGACAACCGCAGCGCCGTCACTCGCGGAATCGCGGCGTAGTCGCTAAATTCCCCGAACGGGGACGCTACAGGCTGTGACATTGCATACTCCCATGGTCATGCCGCCGAGCTGATGCGGCGAGCTGCACCGCTAGCTATCATGTCAGAATCGCTCGCCTTGCCGGCCGGCGCGATCAGCTGCCCGGCCTAGATCGTGATCCAAGAACCGGCCGGGAGCAACATGGTCTGCGTTGACGGCTATTTCAGCGGTGCACCTGATATGCGCGCAGCAGCGCCTTGCGCGCTGCTGCGCACTTATGCTCTAACCCTGAGATCCCCGAAATTACCGAGCTGCATCGGGCAGCGCCCCACCGCGCCCTGCCATTCGCGCAGCGTGAGGAGTTCCTGCGGATGACCGCGCAGCCAGTCGCCGAATATTTCGAGCTCGCCGATTATGCCGGCGTGGTCAGGCGGCGCTCGGCGATGATCGTCGCCTTCGCTCTGGCCGGGCTCGCGCTCGGAACGGCTTACGCCTACGTGGCGCCGCGCGTCTACACGGCTTCCGTGCTCATCCAGGTGAACGCGCTGCCGACGAACGCCAACGCGCTCGGCGGCCGTACCGGCGGCCCGGTCAACATGGACAACGAAGGCCAGATAGTCCAGTCGGCCACCGTGGCCACGATCGCGCAGTCCAAGCTGCGCATATCACTGCCGGTCACCACCCTGCTCAATGACATTCACGTCGCGGTGCCGCCGAACACCACCTTCCTTCAGGTCAGCTGCGACATGGGCAGCGCCCGCCTGGCTGAACGCTGCGCCAACGCCTTCGGGCGCGCGTACCTGTACAACAGGCGGCTCACCGCTCTCGGGGTCATCACCTCCGGCATCAGGCAGCTCCAAGACCAGGCTACGGCGCTCGAGGCCAGCGTCGAGCAACTGCACGCCAAGCTCGGCAAGGGCGGGCTCAAGTCAGGTTCCGCCGCGCGCGGAATCGCCGAGCTCGAGTTAAGCGCCAGGCTATCCAGGCTGAACACGATCCAGACCAGGATCAGCGCGGTGACACCGCTCGTGGCCAGCCTGACCGGCAAGAACAATTTCGTCGGCCAGATCGTCACGCCCGCGGTCGCGCCCGCCAATCCGGTCAGCCCGAAGAAGAAACTGCTGCTGCCGAGCGGGCTGACGGCAGGACTGGTCGTCGGGCTGATCTTCGCGTTCATCTGGGATTGGCGCAGGCCAAGGATCTACGCCGTCCGTGACGTGCGACGCCGGATCAGCGGGCCCGCCGTCTTCAGCCTGCTCGACATCAAGAACGAAGCGCAGGCCGTTTTCCCGCCGCCCAGGTCACGTACCGGCCAGGTCTACAGCGAGCTCGCTGCGCTCGCAGGGATCTCGCTTGGCGACGGCCATCACGTGCTGCTGGTGACCGGGACCTCACCTGCCGCAGGCAACGGCGCGGCCGCTGCGAACCTGGCGAGCGCGCTGGCCAGGACCCGCGGCGAGACCATGCTGATCTGCGCTGACCCGAACGCCATGACGGTGCCAGGGTTGCTGGGCAACGGCGGCGGTCGCGGTTTAGCCGAGGTGCTGGCCGGCACGGCGACGGTAGGTGAGGTGGCCAGGCGCAGTTCGGGACTGCCGCGACTGCGGGTGCTTACCCCTGGCAATCACGCCGCGGGCACCGTCTATGACATGCGGCTTGACAAGGTGAGCGCTCTGATGCAGTACCTGCGCAGGGAAGTCAGGTACGTCGTCATCGACGTACCTCCGCCAGGCACCGACACCTGTCCTTTCAGCCTGGTCGAGTTCGCGGACGGCGCGATCGTGGTCATCCGGGCACGCGTCTCGCGTCCCGACGACCTCACCGACTGCACGGAACGGCTTGAGCGGATGCGGACGAAGGTGCTCGCGGCCATCGTGCTGCCGCCAGGAGCCGCGACCGGCCGCAGCCGCGGTATCGGCCCTGGCGCCAGTTCACCTTCGATCCAGCCTGGCCGGCGTGAGGACTACTACCCGGTCAAGGAGCAGCCGGCCGGCACCTCTGGCCTCAGCGGCGCGTGGCGGCCGAGAACGGCCAGCGAGAACTGGCCGCTGCGCGGCAGCGGCCAGGACGAGGAGCCCGGCGTTTCTGATCCCCTGATGGGCGGCTAGTCATGCCTCCGGGCTCGGTCACGAGCTTTACCGCCCGCCATCCTGCCTGGCCGCTCACGGCCCTGCTTGTCGGGTACCCGGTCTGGTGGGCGCTCGGCCTCGCCGACTTCAGCTGGATAATCCTGGCCGTTCCGATGGTCGCCCAACTGCTTGCCTGGCACCTTAGCGGACAGCGGCGGCTGGCTGTGCCGCCAGGCTTCGGCTGGTGGCTGCTCTTCCTCATCGTGGCAGGCGTCGGCATAGCCGCCATCGGCGTCACCGCTCCTGGCACGGTCACGAGCCCGGTGTCGCACCGGGTGCTCTCCTACCTCAACCGGTCGTCGGACTACTTAGCTGTGACCGTGTTCCTGCTCTACGCGGGCAACCTCACCGAGCAGGAACTGAGCAAGCGCCGATTCGCCTGGATGCTCGGCCTGGTCGGCGCCTACGCCGTGGCTGGCGGCCTAGCCGGCCTGGTCATGCCGCACCTGCATTTCAACTCGCCGCTGATGTACCTGCTGCCGCACAGCGTCAGGGCCAACCCCTACATCCAGGCTTCCATGCAACCAGGCCTGGCGCAGGTGCAGAACGTGCTCGGCAGCGCGGGAGGGCGGCCCAAGGCGCCTTTCGACTACACCAACACCTGGGGTGATTGCCTGACCATCTTGCTGCCTTACTTGTTCGCTGGCTGGTGGGACGGCTGGCCAGGGCGGTTCGGCGCGCGGCTGAGCCTGCGGCGGCAGCGGCTTGCCTTGCTGGCGACGGCGGGAATCGCGACGATACCGCTGCTTTACTCGCTCAATCGAGGTGCCTGGATAGGGGCCGCGCTCTCCGTCGGCTACCTCGCGGTCAGATTCGCGCTCAAGGGCAGGACCGCGCTGCTGGCCGGCCTGGCCACGCTCGTCACGATCGGTGCACTCCTGGTCGTCGTGACCCCGCTCGGCAGCGTTTTCGCCAGCAGGCTGCAACACGGCCGTAGTAACAACCTGCGGGCCAACCTGTCTTCGCTTGCCGTCACCGATGCCCTCGACTCGCCGCTCATCGGATTCGGTGACACCAGGCAAGAGCGCGGCAGCCCGAACTCGATCGCGATCGGCCCTTCCCTCAAGTGCCCGACCTGCGGCCAGCTTGAGGTTGGCAGCACCGGCCAGCTATGGCTTCTCCTAGTCTGTGACGGGTTCCTTGGCACCGCCTTTTACCTGATCTTCTTCGGCTACGGAGCGTGGTATTACCGGCACGGCCAAGGCAAGGAGGCGGTCGCCGGGGTGCTGGTGATCGGACTGTCGTTCGTGTACATGTTCACCTACGACGCGGCGGGCGCACCGCTCGGCTTCACCATGCTGGCGTACGGGCTGATGTGGAAAGGCAGCCGGTCGCGGCGCGAGCTGACAGTCACCGCTACTCCATGAGCGCGGCATGACCGGCCAGGCAAGCGCACGGACCAGCTCGCGACCCGCTGAGGTGGGCCGGGCCGGGCTGGCCAGGGTGGCCAGGGGCGGCGCGCTTAACCTTGCGGGCGCGCTCGTCTCCGCGATCGCCAGCCTGGGCCTGACCGTGATCGTTACGCACAGCTTTTCCCGGCCGGTGGCCGGCGCGTTCTTCGTTGCCACCTCACTTTTCCTGATCGTCGAGGCGGCCGCCAGCCTCGGCGCATGTAACGGCGCGATCTACTTCATCGCCAGGTTCCGTGCCTTACGGGCAGAACGCAGGATCCCTGCGATCATGCGGGCGGCGATCGTGCCGGTGCTTGTCTCTTCGGTGATCGGCGCGACCGCGGTCGCCGTCTTCGCCCGTCCGCTGGCCGGGCTGCTGCTCGACGGCCGGACCGCACAGGGAGCCGGCCAGGCGGCGGTCGCGGCGCAGCTGCGAGTACTGGCGATCGCGCTGCCTTTCGCGGCGCTGACCGATACCTTGCTAGGCGCCGCGCGCGGCTATCACAAGATGCGGCCGACGGTGCTGGTCGACCGGATCGGTCGTTCTGGCCTGCAAATGCTCGGCGTGCTTGCAGCGGCGTTCGCGGCAAGCGCGGTTCTGCTAGCACCAGCCTGGGCGATTCCCTATGCGGTGGCCAGCGTCGTCGCTGCCTTCTGGCTGCGCCGGATCATGAAAACGGACCAGCATCTGGTCAGCCTGCGGGACGGCGAGGACCGGGCCGGGCGACGGCACCGGCCAGATCCCGGCAAGCCGGACGCCAGTGGCTTCTGGCGGTTCACCGGTCCGCGATCGCTCGCCAGCATCGCCCAGATCGTCATACAGCGCCTGGACATCGTGCTGGTCGGCATCATGAGAGGTCCCGTCGACGCGGCCATATACACCGCGGCGACCAGGTTCTTAGTCGCCGGGCAGCTAGCCAACGCGGCGATCAGCATGGCGGCGCAGCCGCAGTTCACGCGGCTGTTCGCGGTCGGCGACCTGGCAGGCGCCAAGTCCGTCTACCGTGCGACCACGACCTGGCTGATCTTGGCGACCTGGCCGATTTACCTGCTTGCGGCGATTTTCGGGCCAGGCGTGCTGGGCATTTTCGGTCGTTCCTACCGCGCTGGCGGCGCCGTCATGCTGATTCTGGCCCTGACCATGCTGCTGGCCACCGCGTGCGGGCAGGTTGACCTGGTGCTCATCACCTTCGGGCGGAGCAGCTTGAGCCTGGTGAACGGGCTGCTCGCGATGGTCGCCAATATCGGCGTGGACCTGGCTCTGATACCGAAGTTCGGCATCACTGGCGCCGCCGTCGGCTGGGCCGCCGCGATCGCGATCTCGAACCTGGTGCCGCTCGTGCAGGTCGCGGTCGCGGCGCGGGTTCATCCGTTCGGGCCTGGCACACTGACGGCCTGCCTGCTGACCACGGTCAGCTTCGCGGTCGTGCCCCTGGCGGCAAGAGGCCTCGCCGGTGACTCCGGCCTGCTGTCGGCGGCTGCCGTGCTCACCGGCGGCACAATCATGGCAGCCGGCCTGCTCTGGCTGCGCGGGCCGCTCAGGCTAGACCAGCGCATGCGGATGAAATGAGCTGGACACGCAATGATCACGGCGCGCGGGATATAGTCCTGCGAGCACCAAGGAGGTGAATAGCGTTGCACAGGTACCTGGTCGCCCTGATCTGGCCAGCGGGCATGGCCTTGATCGTGGCAGCAGGGTTCGTGCTGGTCAGGAGAACCCCGCGAGGCATCGCGGTCAGCTCGCCGCTGGCCAGCGGGCACCGCCGCAAGGCCGGGGAAACCAGGGCGGGCCTGACCGAGGTGATAAGGGACTCGGCCAGGCTGGTCACGATCGCGGCGTTAGGTTCGCTCGCCGTCTTCTGCCTTACCTGCGCGCTCGGAGTTCCCGTCGTGAACCATGGCCTGGCCATCGACCGGCCAGTCTTCCACTGGATGCAGTCGCACCAGGTGCACGCACTGGCCGCCCTGATGAATCGGCTGACCAAGATCGGCGACACCTGGACGACCTGGGGCGCGGCGGCCGCCGCCGCCGTCTGCCTGGCGGTGACCTGGCGTTCCAAGCGCTGGCTGCCCCCCGTCGCGCTGGGCTTCATGATCTTCAGCGACCACTACACGACCCTCGCGCTGCGGCACGTGTTCCACCGGCCCGGCCCGCCGACCAGTCCGCTGGGGACTTACCCTTCCGGCGGCGACGACCGGGTGATCTTGTTCTACGGCCTGATCGCCTACTTGCTCTGGCGCGAGTTCAGCGGCGAGCGCCGGATGGCGATCGCCGCGGGCACCGCCGTCGCGGCGCTCGGCTTCGACGAGGCGTACAGCAGGGTGTACCTATCCCTGCACTGGTTTACCGACGCGGTCAGCGGCCTGCTCTACGGGTTCTTGCTGCTCGTCGCCTTCATCGTGGCCGTCAGGCTGGTAGCGGGACCGCCCGCGGTGCCCAAGGCCGCCCTAGGCGTCCCTGACCAGCATGATCAGCTTATGGATGACCGGCCGGCCGGCACGGGACCGCGACGGTGAGGGTTACCCGCCGGATGGCAATCACCGGGCTCACGGTGGCCGTGGTCGCTGTCGGCGTACCTGTCTGCCTTAGCCTCACGGCCGCCAGGCATCGCGACGAGCAAAAGCAGGTGCCACGATCCCCTGACTCCTCGGCCGCCGCACCGTCACTGGCTTACTCGCTCGTGCCCAGGTCAGGTGCCTACCTTGGGGCTTACATCCAGCCGAAGTCCGATACCTCACCCGATCAGCTCGCCGCCGTCGACGCCTTCCAGCACAGCATCGGCAGATCGCTCATGCTGGTGCACGTCTACCACCCCTGGGATCAGCCGTTCCCCAGCCAGGCCGACCGGCGGTTCGTTCGTGACGGCAAGGTGCTGCTGATCACCTGGGGCGGCACTCCGGACACCGAGAAGATCATCGCCGGACGTTACGACAATCTGATCAGGCAGCGCGCGGAGGCGGTCAAGACGTTGCACCGGCCGATCCTGCTTGAGTTCAGGCACGAGATGGACCGGCCGAACCTCCAGTGGGCGATCCACGGCCCGAAGAACTACATCAAGGCCTGGGACCACATCAGGGCGATCTTCCAGACGGCCGGTGCCGCCAACGTGGGCTGGGTATGGTGCCCGACCGGCTACGGCTTCCTCGTCGGCCGGGCGCAGGCGTTCTACCCTGGCAGCAAGGAGGTCGACTGGGTCTGCGCCGACGTGTACCCGATCGTTCCCGGTCAGTCGCTCAGACAGGCCGCCCTGCCGTTCATGCGCTGGGCCGCACATACCCGCAAGCCCGTCATCATCGGCGAATTCGCCAGCAACGACTCGCCGCGGGCATGGCCGGCCTTTCTCGCCGCGGCGGGCAGGTTCGCCGAGCACAACCGGCAAATCAAGGCCATTGCCTACTTCGATGCCAACGGCAGCGACAGCAACGGCAAGCCGTTCAGGTACTGGCTCGGCAGCCACGCAAAGGCGATAGCCGCCTTCGCGCACCTGGCCAGGATGCGTTACTTCGAGCCCGCGGCGCCCTGGAGTTCATGATGGCGGGTTCCTCCGCCGATTACCTGAGCGAGATCAGCGAGTTGCTCTGGCCGTCGCCAGCCGGTTACCGGCTGCTTGTGCTGCCGCACGCCCGGCGGCCGAGGATCGTCGTCCCTTCCGGGCGTCGCGCAAGCGCCGCCGCGCTCCGCAGGCACGGCGAGCCGGGCTCGGTCAGGACCAGGCTGGCCGCTCGGGCGCTCGCGACGCTGCTGGCGAGCGGGCTCGGCCGGTTCGCCGGCGACAGCCTAGGTACCGGCGGCCCGCCAGGCGGGCAGACCATCGAGTCTTACCTGGCGACGCTGCTGCGCAGGCCGGTGCAGGTCAGCATGCACCTCGGCGCGGCCAGAGCAAACAGGAAGCCCGTGCTGCAGTTACTCAGCCAAGACGGCGAGACGATCGGCTACGCGAAGATCGGCGTCAACGCGCTGACCTCCGGCCTGGTCGAGGCCGAGCGGGCGACCCTGACCGGGCTCGCGGCGGCCGGGCTCGAACTGATGCGGCTGCCAGGGGTGCTTGCGCATGGCTGCTGGAACGGGCTCGCGGTACTCGTGCTCAGCCCGCTTCCCGTCTGGTTGCGCCGGAGGCCGCTGCGGTCCGGGCAGTTGCACGCGGCGCTGGCCGAGCTGAGCGGGCTTGGCGGCATCAGCTCCTCGGTGCTTCCCGGCAGCCAGTACCTGGACCAGCTTGGCGGCCGGCTCGGCCTGGCGGCCAGGAGCCAGGAAAAAGACAGGCTGAGCTCGGCGCTCGGGCGGCTGGCCGAGACCGCGAACGGCCCGGAGCTGAGCTTCGGCAGCTGGCATGGTGACCTGACGCCATGGAACCTCGCCCACACCGGCGCGGGGCTGCTGGTATGGGACTGGGAGCGGTTCGGCACTGGAGTTCCCGTCGGGTTCGACGCGCTGCATTACTGGCTCGCGGCACGGGTCGCCCGCACCGGAGCCGATCCGGCACTCGCGGCCTGCGAGTGCGTCGAGCGGGCAGCCTCGCTGCTCGGGCCTTTCGGCATCGGGCCGGCGGCGGCCAGGCTGACCGCGCTGGCCTACCTGGCCGAACTGTCGGCGCGGTACCTGGCGGACCGGCAGGAGGAGGCCGGGGCGCGGCTCGGCGCGCCCCGGCGCTGGCTGCTTCCCGCGCTTGAGGCCGGACTTCGCGGCGGCACGAGCGATGGCTAGGTCGGTCTCACCGCCGGCCAGGCGGGCCGTGCATGCCGCGACGGTAACCGCCGGGCGGATGACCAGCCCGCTGCGGATGCTGCCTGACTTCCTGCTCGTCGGCGCGCAGCGGTGCGGCACCACGTCCATGTACCGGGTGCTCAGCGAGCATCCCGCGGTTAAGAAGGCCGTACTGCACAAGGGCGTGCACTACTTCGACATGAACTACGAGCGTGGCCTGCGGTGGTACCGTGCGCATTTCCCGCTGCGCACGGGCGGTGCGGTCACCTTCGAGTCGAGCCCTTACTACCTCTTCCATCCGCTCGCGGCCGAGCGGATCGCGGCCGACCTGCCAGGCGTGAAGCTCATCGTCTTGGTGCGCGACCCGGTGGAGCGGGCGTACTCGGCCTACACCCACGAGCGGGCACGCGGGTTCGAGACCGAGTCATTCGAGCGGGCTCTGGAGCTAGAGCAGCAGCGTCTTCGCGGCGAAGCCGAGCACATGATCGCCGACCCCCGCTACCGCAGCCGCAGCCACCAGCATCACGCTTACCTGAGCCGAGGCAGGTACGCAGAACAGCTCGGCAGGCTCGGGCACCTGTTCGGCCGGGATCGCATCCACGTAGCGGACAGCGGCGACTTCTTTGCCAAGCCTGAACCTGTCTACGCGGCGGTGCTCGACTTCCTCGGCTTGCCGCTCGCCGGGTACCCGCGGTTCGAGCAGCACAACGCCAGGCCTCGTCCCCCGATCAGCCCGGACCTCGCCGATTGCCTTGGCGCGCATTTCCTTCCCTGCGACGAGCAACTGACCGGCTGGCTTGGCCGCACGCCAAGCTGGCGGCGCTAGCATGCCTTAGCGGCGAAGGCGCAGGCGGCGCCGCAGGCTCGAAGCTAGCAGGGCGATCGCGAAGGGCAGGTCGCGGCTCAGGTAGCGGCCCGCTAACCGGCGCGGCTCGCTGATCAGGCGGAAAGCCCACTCCAGGCCGAGTCGCTGCAGCCAGGCCAGCGCCCGCCTCAGATCGCCGGCCGCGAAACCAATGGCGGCGCCACAGCCGACGAACCAGGTGCCTGGCAGGTCAGGCGCCAGCCTGGCGATCAGCTGCTCCTGCTTGGGGAACCCGAGCCCGGCGAAGATCACCTTTGCGTCAGCGTCGGTGAGTTCCTTGCGCAGCGTTTCGATGTCGCCAGCGACGGGATCGAAGCGTTCAGGCAGGGCGCAGCCGCGGACCGCGAGGCCAGGGTAGCGCTCGGCGAGCCTGGCGGCGGCGAGCTGCGCCACCGCAGGCCGCCCGTTCTTTCCCGGCAGTCCGCCGACCAGGTACACAGGCCAGCCGTTGGCCAGGCTGGCCGCGCACAGCGAGAAGATCAGGTCGGCACCGGTGATCCGTTCCGCCAGCGGCATGCCTGCAAGCCGCGCCGCCCAGAGCAACGGCATGCCGTCGGGCACGACGATCGTCGCCGCGGCCACGAAGCGCCGGCTGGCCGGGTCGGCGCGCAGCCGGTGACAGATGTCGATATTGGGCGTCACGATCGTGCCGCCCTGGCCGAGTTTGATCGCCTCGGCGACCAGGCTGAGCAACTCTTCCGCGGTCAGCAGGTCGAAGGCCGCGCCGGCCACGGCGACCCGGCCGGTCGCCGTCATATGCCGTGCCCGCGCGCGTGCAGGGCCGCAAGCACCCGTTCGCCGGAGACCACCCCGGCGGCGACGGCCAGCACGAAAGGAAGACGTCGCTCATGCCAGTTCAGCCGCAGCGCCCGTGCCGTCCACTTGCCAGACTCGCTGCGCTGGCCAAGGCAGGCGTAGCCGAACGCGATCTGCGCGCAGACACGCGCCGCGCCCGGCCCGTCGGCGGCCAGGTCGGGGTGATGTTCGAGCATCCAGCGCAGGCCGGCGACCTTGGACTCCCACTGCTGCGCGTAGCAGGAACTCGTGTCCCAGGTCACCAGGACCATGGGCTCGGTTACGTTGACGATCGGCCGCCGCCTGGCCGCGCGGAGCGCCAGATCCCAGTCTTCGCTCTGGCTGGCCGGGATGGATTCGTCGACCAGGCCGATGCCGTCGAGCAAGGCCGCCCTGGTGAGGAGGTAGGTCGAGGCATGAACCATGACCATTCTGGATCGCAGCAGGTCATGGTAGCTCACTTCGGCCTGGCCGGCGGTGCGTTCAATGGTCCGGCCAGCGGACCGCACGGCGATGCCGCAACTGGCGAACTCGGCACCTGGGCTAGCCAGGAGCGCGCCGACCTGACTGGTCAGCTTGGCGGGCAGCCACTCGTCGTCGTCATCGCAGAACGCCACCAGATCGGTGTCGAGCGCGAGTATCCCGCTGTTGCGCGCCCCCGCCAGCCCAGGGGTCCTGGTGTTGGCGAGTACGCGGACGCCCCCGCCCTCGGCGAGCCCTGGGTCGGGCGCGGACTGGTCGAAGACCACGGCAACCTGAAGCCTGCCCTGGTAGTCCTGAGCCGCGATGGCAGCAAGCGCGGCACGCAACTGGTCAGGGCGGTCGCGGGTTGGCACGACAACGCCGACAGAAGGTAACCGGGCGGCGCAGCGATCTGGCGTCATTGGGTGCCCCGCAGGTAGCCGTAGTGGTTGAGCAGCGGCAGCGTGAGCGCGGTCACCGCACGTCGGGCTGAATCCGGCATGTCCTGCTGCCAGCGGTCATCGGACCTGATCGCGATCCGGCCAGCGGTGAACCGCATCGGATTGCCCGCAGCCGTATGCGCGGGGTGCAACTGTGCCCACTGGGCAGGCCCTTCGCCGCCGATGAAGGCGAGACCGGTATCGGGAGCGGCAAGGCCGGCGAAGTTCGCGAGCGAGCGCACGGCCGGCTTCACTGCAGGCACCAGATCTTCGTAGCGCAGCAACGTGACCGGCGTGCTCGTCCTCGCCAGCAACTGCAGCGCGCCGTTCTGCGCGTTCCACTCCCTGGCCGCGCGCAGCGGCGAGTACGTGGTCATGAAGCTCTCGCCCGGCGCCTCAGGGCGCCTGACCTGCCTGGTCCATGAGTGGGCTACCGCGCGGCTGTCCCGCACCACGTGGACCACGCGCAGGTCAAGCTCCGCGCGCTGGCTCAGGCAGAAGGCGAGCGAGGCGTGCTTGCTTGAGTCGACGACGGTTCCGCAGCCGCTCACGGTGGCGAGTGCCTGGTAAAGACGCTGGTAGTAGCCGGTGTACTCGCCAAGGTCACGGCGCAGCCCTGCCGCCGGCGATCGCCTGGCCAGCAGCGGGATGAACCTGGTACGGTCCACCGACGCGCGCAGTTCCGCGATCCGCTGCACGTCAAGGTTCGACCAGCCGCCGAAGGCGGAGTCACCTACCCTGGACCAGAACTCGCACGACCTGAACTCGGTACCGCAGCCACAGCGCTCGTTGGCGACGACACCACGTTCCCACAGATGCACGACCTCGCCGGCGATACACACGCCGGGAAGCTCGCCGAGCAGCCGTTCGATCAGGGTGCTGCCGCTCCGCCCCATGCCGCCCAGATAGATGACCTTGAAGTCACCGAGCGCCATGTCACCAACCTGTACCGAACGTAGTCAGCTGAAAAGAGAGTCGTATTTTGCGTCGTCACGGCGATGCTCGCACGAATTTTAGCGCTATTGAGGTGATCAGCGCGTAGCCAGGAGGTGATTCAGCGCCGGTAGGGCAGAAAGCAGATGCCCGACAGGCCGTAGACCTTGCCGCACATCTGGCTGCCCGCGTAGTTGTCGCTGGCGATCCAAAGACCCGCCGAGGTCGCCAGCATGTCGTCGGCGCCAAGGCCGCGCGATCTGGTCGGGTTGAACGTGAGCTTCCCTGTCACCGATGACAGTCCCTCGAATCCTGGTGCGGCTATCGCGTGCCTGTCGACGTGGAAGGACTTGCAGCCGTCTGGCGCCTGCGACCAGAGTTCGTGCCCGCCGAAGTAGGCGGTGTATGCGTCGGCCGCGACCGAGTAGAGCGAGTAGCAACCGTCGTAATTGATCCACTTCAGCGTGGCGAAGTGCTGGTTCGCCGTGAACGCGGCCGCCATGTCGCACAGGCCCTGCAGCGGGTAACCGCTCTTGTCGTTCCACGGCCGGTAGCCAGTGCTCGCGACGTAGACGGTGTGGTCATCGGGCGACCAGGCCGCGGCCCTGATGTAGAAGGGCTCGTTGCCGGTGCAGTTGTAGTAATAACCTTTCGGAGGGTAACCGCTGCCGCCGTCGAAGCGCGGCGACGACCATCCGGTCACCGTCGCCCCGCGCTTAGCCGCCAGGTTCAGCATGAAGATCTGCCGCCGCTGCTGGCCGCCGACTGAGGTGAAGTCCCCTTCGACCAGGTCAAGCGTGCCGGTGTGGCTGAGTTGCTGGTTGTAGACCCTGGTGCGGTTGGGCGCGACACCCGGATAGACGTAATGGCCGCTGATGTGCAGCCGCAGCAAGCCGTCGTCGCGGCCGGTCAGGTAGTTCAGGCTGGCCAGGTAGGGGTCGGCTGAACTGCCGTTGACCGAGGTGAAATAGCCGCCCGCCAGGATGTGGGTCCGGTACGCGGCCAGGGTTTCTACCGTGTTGCTCGCATCATGACCGAAGGCTTCGACAACCGAGCCCGTGCCCGTGGTACTGACCTCGGCCAGGTTAGCGGCCTGCTGCTTGCCCACAGCGGAGAAACTGCCACCCAGGTAGGCATAACCGCACCGGCCTTTGACGAACGCGACCGAGTCGACTTCGCCGTTGACGTCCGGGTCCCAGCCGTTCAACGTGAACGGCGCCCTGGCGGAGAAACTGAAGGCGTTATGGCGGATGAATGAGCGTCTTCCCTGGTCGACCACGGAGAAGGTGCCGACCGCGAAGATCGTCTTCCCGCATTGGACCAGTTGCCTGATCTGCTCGGTAGCCGGCGTCTTCGGCGGAAAATGCGGCGTGCCGGTCGCCGGGCGCAGCTGTAAGAACCTCGCCGCGGTGACGGCTAACCCGGCGCGGGCCTGGCCGACAGGGACCAGCACGAGCGCGCAGCAAAGGGCCAGCGCGCCGGCGGCAGGCAGCCAGGTCCCTTGCCTGACGCGCATGGCTAGCTGCCCTCGATGATCATCGCGGCGCCGACCGTGGCGCCCGTCACCTCGTCGATCAAGATCATGCCGCCCGTCATGCGGTTGCGCGAATACGGGTCGCTGAAGATGGGCTGGGTCAGCCGCAGCGACACGCGGCCGATCTCGTTGAGGCCGAGGCTCAGGGCCGACTCGTCTCTGTGCAGCGAGTTCACGTCCAGCCGGTATGCGATGTCGCGGACCATCGCCTTGACCGTCCTCGTCGTGTGCTTCACCACCAGTCGGCTGCGCGGGGTAAGCCGCGGCGCGTCGGCCATCCAGCAGACCATCGCCTGCACGTCCTGCGTGACCTGCGGCTGATTGCCCGCACGGCAGATCATGTCGCCGCGCGAGATGTCAATGTCGTTGTCGAGCAGCAAGGTGACCGACATCGGCGGGTACGCCTCATCCACCGGGCCGCCTGGCCCGTCGATCCGCCTGACGGTCGAGGTCAGGCCACTCGGCAGGTGCATTACTTCGTCACCGGCCTTGAGCACGCCGCCGGCTACCTGGCCGGCGTAGCCGCGATAGTCGTGCAACTCGGGGTCAGTAGCCTGGTGCGGCCTGATCACGTACTGCACAGGGAACCTGACATCGATGAGATTCCGGTCCGAGGCGATGTGCAGGTGCTCAAGGTGGTGCAGCAGCGAAGGCCCGTTGTACCAGGGCATGTTGGCCGAGCGTTCGACCACGTTGTCGCCGTGCAGCGCGGACATCGGTATGAAGGCCAGGTCCCCGATCTCCAGCTTGGTGGCGAAGGCGGTGAACTCGTCGGCGATCCGCTCGAACGCGGAACTGTCGTAGCCGACCAGGTCCATCTTGTTCACCGCGAGCACGAGATGCGGGACCTTGAGCAAGGTGGCGAGGAAGGCATGCCTGCGGCTTTGCTCGGTAAGCCCGTTCCTGGCGTCCACCAGCACGACGGCCAGGTCCGCGGTCGACGCCCCGGTCACCATGTTCCTGGTGTACTGGATGTGGCCAGGAGTGTCGGCGATGATGAACTTGCGCTTCGGGGTCGCGAAATAGCGGTAGGCGACGTCGATCGTGATGCCCTGCTCCCGCTCGGCTCGCAGGCCGTCAGTGAGCAGCGCCAGGTTCGTGTACTCCTCGCCGCGTTCCTTGCTAGTGCGCTCCACGGACGCAAGCTGGTCTTCGAAGATCGCCTTCGAGTCATAGAGCAGCCGCCCGATCAGCGTGGACTTGCCGTCGTCGACCGAGCCGGCCGTCGCCAGCCGCAAGATGTCCATGCCCCGCTCTCCCCTTCCATGGCCAGCACCGTCCCGCTGGCCAGTTGCCGCCATCAGAAGTAGCCCTCTCGCTTGCGGTCTTCCATCGCGGCCTCACTGGCACGGTCGTCCGCGCGGGTCTGGCCGCGCTCGGTGATCCTGGTGGCCGCGATTTCGGTGATGACCTCGGTAAGCGTAGCCGCGGTAGATTCGACCGCCCCGGTGCAGGAGATGTCGCCCACCGTGCGGTACCGCACCATGGCCTCGTAAGCGGTCTCGTTGTCCGCCCTGTTCGCGAAAGGATGATCGGCAAGCAAGATGCCGTCCCGCTCGAACACCGACCGGCGGTGCGCGAAGTAGATAGACGGTATTTCAAGCCCTTCCCGCTCGATGTAGTGCCAGATGTCAAGCTCGGTCCAGTTCGACAGCGGGAACACCCTGATGTGCTCGCCGCGCCGCATCTTGGTGTTGTACAGGCTCCACAGTTCCGGCCGCTGGTTCTTCGGGTCCCACTGCCCGAACTCGTCGCGGAAGGAAAAGACCCGTTCCTTGGCCCGCGCCTTCTCCTCGTCCCTGCGGGCACCGCCGAACACCGCGTCGAAGCGGTTGCCGAAGATGGCGTCGAGCAGGGTCGTGGTCTGCAGCCGGTTCCTGCTTGCCCACCGGCCGCTCTCCTCGACCACGCGACCCGCATCGATCGATTCCTGAACCGAGGCGACGATCAGCCGCACGCCGAGTTCACCGGCACGGCGATCCCTGAAGTTCAGCACCTCGTCAAAGTTGTGCCCGGTGTCCACGTGCATGACAGGGAACGGGATCCTGGCCGGCCGGAACGCCCGCTCGGCCAGCGCCAGCATCACGATCGAGTCCTTGCCGCCGGAAAAGAGCAGCACCGGCCGCTCGAACTCGGCGGCGACCTCGCGCATGACATGGACAGACTCGGCTTCGAGCACATCGAGCTGCGATAGCTGGTAGTCAGAGCGTGGCACTGTCATCTTCTGGCGACCTTACTCGTTACCTTGCCGGACCGCGCCTATGGCATCCAGCAGCAGGCTAGCTATTGATACAGGACAGATTAGGATATCCGGTACCCAGGGCTGCCTGGAGTTATAGCTGAGCGGTGACCCGTCAATCCTCGAAGTATGCAGCCCAGCCGCCCTGGCCACCGCGACAGGCGCGGCGGAGTCCCACTCATACTGACCTCCAGAATGCACGTAGGCGTCGACCTCGCCAGTGATGACGGCCGCCGTCTTGGCGCCCGCGGAGCCAAGTGGCACAAGTTCGGCGCCCAGGTGACCGGCCAGGCTCTGGACGAAGGCCGGTGGCCTTGACCGGCTTACGACTAGCCGCAATGGTGCGCCAGACTGCGCCGGGGGAGGCGAAGGCGGCGGCTGCGCGGTGGAAAGCACCCTGTCCTGCGCGGGCAAGGCGACAGCGCCGGCGGACAGGTCGCCGATGCCGTCGCGCCTTTGCCACAGGGCCACATGGACCGCCCAGTCCTCCCTGCCCGGCTCGCCGAACTCTCTGGTGCCGTCAAGGGGATCGATGATCCAGACCCGGTCGGCCTCGAGCCTGGCCAGGTCGTCGGCAGCCTCCTCGGACAGGATCGAATCCCCTGGCCGCAGCCTGGCCAGCTCTGCCGCGAGGAACTCCTGCGCACCTAGATCACCGGCCCGCCTGCGGTCATCGGCCTGCGCAGCCTGTGTTTGCTCTCTGATCGCCAGCAGTCGCTGGCCAGCAGCCCGCGCGAGATCGCGGGCAACCTCGTCATCTGCAGGGAAAGACATTCAATCTCCAACTGGGCCACGATCAGTACGCGCCGGAACCGCGGGTAACCGCTGCCCAGGTCTTCCACAGAATCTGCAAGTCGAGCATGAGCGACCAGTTCTCCACATAACGCAAATCCAGCCGTACCGATTCGTCCCAGGAAAGGTCAGAACGGCCATTTACTTGCCACAGGCCGGTCATACCGGGTTTGACGGCCAGCCTGCGCCTCACATGGTCACCATACATGGCAGCCTCTTCCGGCAGGGCCGGCCTTGGCCCGACCAGTGACATATCCCCGGTCAGCACGTTGAACAACTGCGGCAGTTCGTCGAGTGACCAGCGCCTCAGCCAGCGGCCCGCCCTGGTCAGCCTGGGGTCGTTCCGCATCTTGAAGAGCGGGCCATGGTAGTCGCTGCGCTCAGCCAGTTCCGCCTTGCGCTCCTCGGCGTCGGGCACCATGGTGCGGAACTTGTACACCTCGAAGCCATGCCCGTCTTTGCCTACCCTGGCCTGGCTGAACACCACCGGCCCGCCGTCGTCCAGCCTGATCGCCAGCGCGATGGCAGCCATGAGCGGCGCGGCGACGAGCAGTATGACCAGCGCGAGCGCCCGGTCGAATACGGCCTTGACCGCCGAGGGTGAATCATCGAATTCTGGGTCCCAGGCAGGCTGCCGCAATCGCTCACCGGCCATTTCATGACAAGCAAGCACCGCGACGATATCCGCATTGAACATCTCGCCGGACACCTGGCCTCCCTCCGCGGCTCACCGATCAGGCCATGTGAGATAACAGCAGATCAGGGCGGTGGGGTAGTTGGTGTGACACGTCCAGGCGTAGCGTCGCGACGGTGTGAAGGTAGCTGTGACAAGCCGGGGTGACCGAAGGCCGGTAAATTCACCGTGACGTGGGGTGAAACTCGTTCTGAGCGGCGGCCAGGCCGCGCTCGAGCAGCGCCTGAACGGCATCGGCGGCATGCTGGAGTATCAGGGGGAGTTCTTCGCGTTCGGCCCGGCTGAAGTCGCTGAGCAAGAAGTCGGCGGGATCCCTGCGCCCTGGCGGCCGGCCGACGCCGATCCTTACCCGGTAGTAGTCGGGGCCAAAGGTGCCAGTCAGGGACCTGAGCCCATTGTGCCCGTTGTCGCCGCCGCCTAGTTTCAGCCTGATCGTGCCGAAAGGCAGGTCAAGCTCGTCGTGCACGACGACGGTACGGCCAAGTGAAATCTTGTAGAACCGGTTTACCGCCGCGACCGCCGGGCCGGACAGGTTCATGTAGGACATCGGCTTGACGATCAGCACCGGCAAACCGCTCAGCCGACCTGCCGCGGCCTGCACTCGGCCGCGGTCCCTTCTGAACCTGGCACCGGCACGGTCAGCCAGCAAGTCAGCAACCATGAAACCGGCATTGTGCCGGTTGCCTTCGTACTGCGGCCCTGGATTGCCAAGCCCGGCGATCAGCCACTGGTCCTCAGGCATGGAAACACCAGCCTTCAGGATCGAGCGGCCAGATAGCCGCCGCACCGTGGATTACTCGGCACGAGCCTCTCGCTCGGGTGCGGCCGCTGGCACCGGGGCGGGCGCCGCCTCTGCCGGAGCCTCGCCGATCTCCGCCTCGATCTGCGCGGCGGTCGGAGCCGGGATGACATGCAGCACGAGCACGTCGGGCTCGACAGCCAGGCTGACACCACGCGGCAGCTTCAGGTCGGCCGCGGTAACCGAGGCACCGACGGCCAGGCCGGTGACGTCCACTTCGATGCCTGGCGGGATGTGCGTGGCTTCCGCGTCCACAGAGACCTGGACTAGCTGCTGGTCGAGCAGACCGTCAGCTACGACCTCACCGGTCACGGTGACTGGCACATCGACAGTCACCTTCTCGCCGCGCTTGACCAGCAGGAGGTCGACATGTTCGACCGTGCCCTTGATCGGGTCACGCTGCACTGCCTTGGGCAGGGCAAGCTCGGCACCGCCGGACAAGCCATCGAGCCTGATCAGCACGTTCGCGGTCCGGAGCGCGAGCAGCACCTCGTGGCCAGGCAGGGTCAGGTGCTTCGGCTCGATGCCGTGACCGTAAAGGACCGCAGGCACCCGGCCAGCACGCCGTTCACGTCGTGCGGCACCCTTGCCGAACTCGGTCCGCGTAGCAGCAGACATGTGTACTTCGGGCACGACGCACTCCTGATCGGAACGTATCTCAGCTGGACAAGGAACTCGGCCGGACAAGGAACTGCCAAATCCTCGGCGCAGTCTAGCCGAAGATCGGTGTGCCGTTTAACGGCTTAGCTCTGGCCGTCGAACAAGCTCGTCACTGAACCTTGCGAGAACACCTCGGTGATAGCTCGCGCGATCAGCGGCGCGATCGACAGCACGGTCAGCTTATCGAACTGCTTCTCCGGCTGGATCGGCAGTGTGTTAGTGACGATGACCTCGCTCACCGAGGAGTTTTTCAGCAGATCGACCGCCTGCCCGGACAGGACGCCGTGCGTCGCGGTGACAATCACCTGGGCGGCGCCCTGCGCGAACAAGATCTCGGCCGCGTTGGCGATCGTCGCTCCGGTATCGATCATGTCGTCGACGAGGATGCAAGTGCGGCCGGCCACCTGGCCCACGACCTCGAGCACCTTGACCTGGTTGGCGATGTCAGGGTCGCGGCGCTTGTGAATGATCGCCAGCGGGCAGCCGAGCCTGTCGGTCCACCGTTCGCAGACCCTGACCCGGCCAGCGTCGGGCGCCACCACCGTGACCTGGGAAAGATCGAGCTTGCCTTCAAGGTAAGAAGCAAGGATCGGCAACGCGAACAAATGATCGACAGGGCCGTCGAAGAAGCCCTGGATCTGCGCAGTGTGCAGGTCGACCGCCATCAGCCGGTCGGCCCCTGCGGTAAGGAACAAGTCGGCCATGAGCCTGGCCGAGATCGGCTCACGGCCGCGGCTCTTCTTGTCCTGCCGCGCGTATCCGAAGAAGGGTGCTACGACGGTGATCCGCTTGGCCGACGCCCGCTTGAGCGCGTCGACCATGATCAGCTGTTCCATGATCCACTGATTGATGGGGGACGTGTGGCTCTGCAGCACGAAGGCGTCGCAGCCGCGAACCGATTCGAGGAACCTGACGAAGATCTCGCCGTTCGCGAAGTCGAACAGGGTAGTTGGCGTCGGCTGGATGCCGAGATAGTCGCCGATCTCCCGGCCAAGCTCGGGATGCGCCCGCCCGCAAAAGAGCATCATCCGCTTGTCGCTTGCCCCGGTACTACCAGCCACCTGACCCTACTTTCTGTGTCCTGCCTGCCTGCCCTGGCGCTGCGGCGCTAGCTACCTAGCGCCGATGTGTGCGCCGCGGCGGGCGGCGCCGCGTGTTCACCTACCTCGAGCCTAGTTCCTGGCATTAGATGAGCAAACGGCCCGACCTGCGCTCCCTCTCCGATGACGGCGGATTCGCAGACCGAGTTGATCACGACCGCCCGCGGCCCCACTGACGTGTCGCGAAGCAGGCAGCCAGGCCCGATACTGGCACCCGCTCCTACCGAGGTACTGCCCTCAAGCTGGGTACCTGGTCCGATATAAGCGCCGGCGGCAAGGTCTACCGTGACGTCTACCCAGGTACTCTCCGGGTCGCCGATCCTGACGCCAGAACGCATCGCAGACTGAAGCAGCCTGGCATTCATCACCCGGCTCACGTGGGCGAGCTGGGCCAGGTCGTTCACGCCCTGAACCTCTTCGAAGTCAGGACAGGACACGGTGACAACCCGGTTGCCATCGCTCCTGATGACCGACACGACGTCGGTGAGGTACTCCTCGCCCTGGGCGTTGTCGGTCCGCACCCGCTTGAGCGCATCGCCGAGCAACTCCCCGTCGAACGCGTACATGCCGGAATTGATTTCCGTGATCGCCTGCTGTTCGCGGGTCGCGTCGGCCTGCTCCACGATCTCGATGAAGTCACCCGAGTCATCCCTGACGATCCTGCCGTAGCCGAACGGGTTGACCGCGCGGGCAGTGAGCACGGCCGCGGCGGCGCCGGCCCTGGCCCGCTCATAGGCCAGGCTGGTGAGCGTCGCGCCGCGCAGCAGTGGCGTATCGGCATAGGTCACGAGCACGGTACCGCTGATCGAGCCGACGGACTCGAGCACGACCCTGACCGCATGACCAGTTCCGCCGAGATACGGCTGCACCACGATGGCCGCTTCCGATGCCTGTTCCCTGGCGTGAGCGGCGACGCGTTCCGCGTCGTGACCTACCACCACGATGAGCTGTTCTGGCTCCAGTTCCCTGGCCGCAATCAGGCAGTGCCCGAGCATCGACCGTCCGCAGACCTGATGCAACGCCTTGGGCGTCGCCGACCTCATCCGGGTACCCTCGCCGGCCGCGAGCACGATGACGGCGGCAGGACGCGCCTGGCACACTAGGCCTTACTCCCTCGTCTTCAGCCAGCACTGTCGTTCGTTGTCAGCTAGCACCGTGGTCAGCTAGCACCGTCGCTGATCTCGCCAAAAGACCGGTCGCGGAACCGGGTCCGATCCGGGCGCACCCGTGCGGAAACCTACCCCCGACGCAAGCAGGATACCTCCCGACTTCCCTGCTGTGCCCGCTACCAGTCATTCTGGCCGGTACCCGACATGCCGCGCCAAGAGTTCCGCCAACGCGCCACCATGATCTGGGCGCACGCCTGCCATATGGTTCTCCAGTGGCCCTTTGGGTACTGCACGTCGACCTCGACCAGTTCCTGGCCGCCGTCGAGATGCTGCGGCGGCCAGAACTGCGCGGCCTGCCGCTCGTCGTCGGCGGTGACGGCGACCCGGCCAAGCGCGGAGTCGTCAGCACGGCCTCCTACGAGGCCAGGAAGTTCGGAGTGCACTCCGGCCAGCCGCTGCGCACGGCGGCGCGGCGCTGCCCGGACGCGATCTTCCTGCCGGTCGACCGTCCCGTCTATGAAGCCGCCTCCGCCGTGGTCATGACCACGCTCAGAGAACTTGACGCGGTCGTCGAGGTGATGGGCTGGGACGAGGCATTCCTTGAGGTCGACGTCGAAGATCCGGAAGCCTTCGCGGCCATGATCAGGGACCGGGTCAAGGCCGCCAGCCAACTCGACTGCACGGTCGGGATCGGAGAGAACAAGCTCCAGGCCAAGATGGCGACCGGTCTGGGCAAGCCTGCCGGAGTCTTCCGCATCACGCACCAGACCTGGCTGGACGTGCTTGGCGCCAGGCCACCGGACGCCCTGTGGGGCATCGGGTCACGAACCGGTAAGAAACTGGCAGACCTGTCCATCGCGACGATCGCCGAACTGGCCGCGGCCTCACCCCGCGGCCTGGCCGGCGTATTCGGGCCGCGGATCGGCCCCTGGCTCGTGCAGCAGGCCCGCGGTATCGATCTTTCCCCGGTCACCGACGAGCCCTATATACCCAGGTCGCGCAGCCGTGAAGTCACCTACCAGCAGAACCTCACCGACTGGGCGCAGGTCAAAGAGGAAGTGGCGAAGATCGCCGCGAGCGTGAGCGAGGATGTGGCGAACGAGGGCAGGCCGGCCGCGAGAATCGTGGTCAAGGTGCGCTACGCGCCGTTCTTCACCAAGACGCACGGCTGCCCCCTGCCTGAACCGACCGAGGATCCCGCTTTGATCGCGTCGGCCGCGCTAACCGCTCTGGACAGATTTACCAGGCATGACCCGGTCCGCCTGCTCGGCGTTCGCGCCGAGTTCCCCGACCCCCAGTTGTGAATCCTGCCGGGTCGAGCCGCCGAGCCCGCCTGTCACGGCTTTGCTTTCGCACCCGCTCCGACTTCATGAATCCGCAGCTCCCGGGCGAGGATTCGAACCTCGGTTAAGGGGACCAAAACCCCTCGTCCTGCCAGGCTAGACGACCCGGGAAGGAAACTGGTTACGGATACTTTACTTGAGCTACCTGGCGAGCGCGGATCAATATCAAGCCTGCCCCGATACCCGGACGACCCCGCCACTCGCCGGCGGTTACATGCAGTGAACACCACATGTGTGAGGTCTCAAATCTGTGGAAGATCCCTCTAGGGCGCCAGGAGAACCTACGCTACCGTAAGCTACGGTTACGTAAGCGTATTCGCTCTGCCCATGACCTCGGTTATGCGATCGCTCTTCCGACCGGCCCCTTCGAGCCAACAAGGAACCGTGATGACCGCCACTACCGACCTCGCCATCGAGCCCCCGCCTGACGGGCAGGGCAAGCTGGCCGAACCGGAGCAGGCCCGTCGGAAAACCCCGATTCCCGAGACAGTTCCTTATTCCAGCCCGGGCGTGCACCGCACGGCGGTCGCGATCTTCACCGGGGTGCCCATGCTCGCCCTGGTCACGGCGATACCGATCGCCTGGATCTGGGGCTTCCTCGACTGGCAGACCGTCGTCGTGGGGATCGTCTTCTACCTCTTCTCTGGTCTCGGCATAGCGATGGGCTTCCATCGTTACTTCACCCACGGCTCCTACAAGGCGAATCGCGCCTTCAAGATCCTCCTCGGCATCGCAGGCACGATGGCAATCGAGGGCCCGATCCTGAACTGGGTCTCTGACCACCGCAAGCATCACAAGTACAGCGACAAGGACGGCGACCCGCACTCGCCCTGGCGGTTCGGCACCGACCTGAAAGCGCTGACCAAGGGCCTGATCTGGGCGCATATGGGATGGCTCTTCGAGCGTAACCAGACCTCGCACCAGAAGTACTCGCCAGACTGGCTGGCCGACAAGGACATCACGCTGGTCAACCGCCTGTTCCCCTACCTGGTCGCAGCTAGTTTGCTCGCCCCGGCGCTGATCGTCGGCCTGTGGACGATGTCCTGGCGGGGCGCGCTGATCGCGCTGCTGTGGGCCGGCCTGGTCAGGGTGTCGTTCCTGCACCATGTGACCTGGTCGATCAACTCCATCTGCCACACCTTCGGCAAGCGCGAGTTCGATGCGAGGGACAAATCAAGGAACGTCGCCTGGCTGGCGGTGCTCTCCTTCGGCGAGTCGTGGCACAACCTGCACCACGCCGACCCGACCTGCGCGCGGCACGGCGTGTTCAAGGGCCAGATCGACATCGCCGCCCGCTGCATCTGGGCGGCGGAGAAGTTCGGCTGGGTGCGGAACGTTCGCTGGCCGGAGGAGGCCCGGCTGAACGGTAAGAAAGTAGGCGAAATCAGGGCACTTGGCGGCATGACCAAGCGGAACGTAGCGGATTCGATTGGCTCATAGCCAGCCAGTACTTGCATGATGGGGAAGTGACGAGCCAATCCCCGGCGTCTGGCCGTAAGCGAATGACCGGCAAGGAGCGGCGTGAGCAGCTACTTGACGTGGGCAGGCGCCTGTTCGCTGAGCGCGGCCTGGACGGCACCTCCATCGAGGAGATCGCCGCCCAGGCCGGCGTTTCCAAACCGGTCGTTTACGAGCACTTCGGTGGTAAGGAAGGCCTGTACGCGGTAGTGGTCGACCGCGAGGTCGACCGCTTCCTGTCGATGGGCACCGCATTGCTGAGCGGCGACGACACGATGGAGAAGTTCGAGGTAGCGGCGGTTGCCCTGCTCAGGTACATCGACGAGAACAGCGACGGGTTCCGCATCTTGGTCAGGGACTCTCATCCGGCTTCAGGTTCCGGCACCTTCGCCAGCCTGATCAGCGACATCGCGAGCCAGGTGGAGTACATACTCGCCGATGTGCTCAAGCGCCGCGGCTATGACCCGAAGCTGGCCCCGATGTACTCGCAGATGCTGGTCGGCATGGTGGTGTTCGCTGGCCAGTGGTGGCTTGACGTGCGCAAGCCGAAGCTGGAAGAGATGGCCGCGCACCTGGTCAACCTGGCCTGGCACGGCATGGCGGCGCTCGATCCCAAGCCGAAGATCTCTCCCGAGGCCAACCGGATGCTGAAAGACCACCCTAAGCCCTGGTAGTCACCTGTGCGCGACCAGGAAGACCCGCCTGAACGGCAGCACCGTCCCGTGCTCGCGGCTCGGATATGCCGCACGCAGCAAAGTCGCGTACTCGGCCTCGAATTCGGCCCGCTCAGGCCCGTCTAGCGCGGCGAGCACCGGCCGCAGCCCTGTCCCCTTGATCCAGCGCAGTACCGGGTCATCGCCCGCCAGCACATGCAGATAGGTGGTCTCCCAGGCATCCACCGCGCAGCCCGCCCGCGCCAGCAGGTCGAGGTACCTGGCGGGATCCGCCGACTGATAGGCAAGCTGCACCCCGCCGAGCCGTGACCGCCACCGGCCGGACCCGATCAGGTCGCGCAGCAGCCGGTAAGAGGCCTGATCATGGTTGGCGGGCAGTTGCGCGGCGAGCCATCCGTCCTCGGCCAGGTGCCCGGCCCACCGCACCATCAGCGACTCATGATCGGGAAGCCACTGCAGCAACGCGTTGGACACGATGACATCGACCGGCGAGTCAGGAACCCAGTCATGGCTGTCCATCAGAGCGAACCGCAGCCCAGGCGGTCCCCCGGCCAGCACCCGCTCGGTTTCCTTGATCATCTCGGGCGAGTTGTCGATCCCGAGCACCTCGGCCTCCGGCCACCGATCGCACAAGGTCGCAGTCAGCTCACCGGGCCCGCAACCGATATCGACTACTGATCTGGGCGCAGTCGCCCCAATTCGCGTGATCAATTCGTAAAACGGGCGGGCTCGCTCCTCACCGAACTTGCGGTACTGCCCGGGATCCCATCGGTTCACCCCGCCTCCGGCCGGCCCGCACGCCTCCTGCACACTCGCCATCCCGGCACTCCTTCCAAGCTTCTCTGCTATCGGCCAATTGTCTCCCGAAACTATCTCGATATCAAGTATCTTGATATCGAGATCATGTGAGTCAAGCTCATCTGGCGACCCTGTACGGGCAGGGGACCTGAGGCGGAGCGGCTAAACCTCTTTACGTCGAGAGTTATGCTGCCTGCGTGGATGCGGTCGAGCCTCAGGCGGTGCTCAGGGACGAGGTCGACGAGCTCATCGCGGGCTGGCGGACCGAGCGGCCCGATTTCGACACCGAGCCGCTTCAGGTGCTCAGCCGGGTGTCGCGGCTGGCCAGGCACCTGGATCTGGCCAGGAGGTCGGCGTTCGCCGCCCATGGCCTGGAGGCATGGGAGTTCGACGTGCTTTCCGCGCTGCGCAGGCAGGGTCCGCCTTACCAGCTAAGCCCCGGTGCCCTGCTGCGGGCGACTTTGGTCACCTCGGGCACCATGACCAACCGGATCGACCGGCTGACAGAAGCCGGGCTGGTTGCGAGGCACCCTGACCCGCTCGACAAGCGCGGCGTGCTGGTCAAGCTTACCGAACGGGGCAAGGTCGTGGCCGATGCCGCGCTGGCTGACCTGCTTGACCGCGAGCGGCAGTTGCTCAGCGGGCTTGAGCCAGGCCAGCGGGCCAGCCTCGCCGGGCTGCTGCGGATCTTGCTCAGCCCATTCGACAGCGACGGCGGCGCATGAGGGTAACGCGCCTGCTCGGATCGCTGGCCGCCGTCACGCTCGTGGTCGCAGGCTGCACGCACGCCCAGGTACTGCGGCCAGGCAACCGCGAGCCCGCCCGCCCGGCCACCGCGACAAGGAACTCGGCCCCGAGCTTCACGGCGATCGAGGCAGGCCTGCGCAAGCAGGGCCTTCGCCACCCTTACTACCTGGCGCTCGGCGACTCGCTTTCCCGCGGCATCCAGCCGGGGCCGTTCGGCGCAGACGAGCCCACCAGCGATGGCTATCCCAACGTGCTCGCCGCCAGGCTGCGGGCCGGCCTGCCCGGCCTGCGGCTGGTCGAGCTTGGCTGCTCTGGCGAGACCACGACCACGATGATTCATGGCGGGATCTGCCGTTACCAGGCAGGCAGCCAGCTATCGCAGGCAACCGGGTTCCTGCGATCGCACCGCGGCCTGGTCGCTCTCGTCACCATCGACATCGGCGCCAACGATCCGAACTCGTGCGTCATCGGCCAGCCGGTGTCCCGCATGTTCGGCTGCCTGTCCAGCCGGGTCACCCAGACCCAGCGGAACATCGACCTGATCCTCGCCAGGATCAGGTCGGCGGCAGGCCCGCACGTGCTCATCGTGGGCATGACCTATTACGTGCCGGAACTCGCTCTCTGGCGGCAAGGGCAAGGAGGCAAGCAACTCGCACTGCTGACCGAGGGCCTGGCCGCCGGAGTGAATAACCTGCTGGTCAAGCGGTATCAGCATTACGGAGCGCGGGTCGCCAACGTCTTCGCCGCCTTCGACAGCGCGGACCTGGGCATGGGCAAGGGCAAGACCTCGAGCCTGCCGCAGAACGTCAGGCGGATCTGCGCGCTCACCTGGATGTGCGCGTCACGACCTCGGGGTCCTAACGAGCACGCCAACGATGCGGGTTACCGCGTCATCGCTGGCACCTTCTGGCAGGCGATCACCGGCAGCAGGCCGTAAGGCCGGCCGGCTAAGCGGCTACCCCGCGGCTTCCTCGGCCAGCTCCAGCCAGCGGTCTTCCAGCGAAGCCTTTTCCGCCTCCACTGCCCGCAGTTCCGCACCGAGTTCGACCAGCCGCGAGTAATCAGTCGCCGCCTTGGCCAGGGCTTCGTGCAGGTCCGCTTCCCTGCTGCTCAGCCGTTCCACCTGCCGGTCAAGCCGGGCAAGCTCCTTCTTGGCCGCACGCAGCCTGGCGGGCGAGGCACTGACGGGAGCGGCGGGAGCGGGCTCGCCTGCGGTGCCGGGGACCGGCCTGGACGGCTTGACTGCGGCGCCGCTTTCCCTTAGTTCCAGGTACTCGGTCACGCCGCCGGGCAAGAAGGCGAGCTTGCCGTCCACAAGCGCGAGCACATGGTCAGTGGTCCGCTCGAGGAAGTACCTGTCATGACTGACCACCACGATCGAGCCGGGAAACCCGTCGAGCAGGTCCTCGAGCTCGGTCAGGGTCTCGATGTCGAGGTCGTTGGTCGGCTCGTCGAGCAACAGCACGTTCGGCTCGGACATCAGCAGCCGCATCAGGGTGAGTCGGCGCCGCTCGCCCCCGGAGAGATCGCGCACCCGGGTGACCGCCCGCTCGCCGCGGAAGCCGAAGCGGTCGGCGAGTCGCCCGGCGGTGAGCTCCTCGCCCCCCGCCAGGGTCGTGCGGCGCTTCACCTCCTCGACCGCCTCGATCACCGTCCGCTGCTCGGGGATCTCGGCGAGCTCCTGGGAGAGGTGGGCGAGCCGCACCGTCTCGCCCCGCTGGACCCGTCCGGTGGTCGGGGTGAGCTCACCGGCCAGCAGTCGCAGCAGGGTTGACTTGCCGGAGCCGTTGGTCCCGACCAGAGCGACGCGGTCTCCGGACCCGAGGCGCCAGGTGACGTGGC
>DAHVDE010000089.1 GCA_027313705.1 Actinomycetota bacterium
GACGGCGGCGAGCGCGAACCAGATGAGCTCGACGCCGAGGAAGATGCGTTCGCACAGACCGCCGGGCTCGTGCTGGTGGCCGGCGGCGTGGCCGAGCAGCAGGAAAGCGACCGCGCCAAGTACTGACACGGCCGCCAGCACTGGAGTGAACGAGCGCCAGTCCGCGCTGGCGCGCAGGGCCGTCGAGGTCGCGATCGCGCCGATGGTGACGCAGGTGAAGGCGATGAAAGCCAGGATCAGGTGCACGACGCCGCTGCCGCGCTGCGGAGTTCCCTCGATGTCGTCGGCGAAGAAGGCGAGCAGTCCAGAGCAGATCGCCCAGACCGATAGCAGGGTCAGGCCGGCCCGCAGCCAGCCGCCGAGCCTGCTGGTCCTGGCGATCGCCACGATCACCGCCAGCGACAGGGCACAGCGCAGCAGGAAGTTGCCGTCCATGACCCAGAACCACGGACCGCGCCCGTAGTCACTCTCGGCGTTGTAGAGCAGGCTGTAATCCGGCCTGAGGAACTTAAGCACTACGTCGATCAGCACATAGCAGGCGATGCCGGCCAAGCCCGCCCAGGCCAGCGAGCGGCCGCCGAGGGTGCGGGCAGCCGATCGCCGGTCAGCAATTGCGCTTGTCATGGGAACCTCTCACCGCTCGCGCTCGCGCGACTGTCCGATTCGATATGCAACCTAGTTGCATATCGCAGTATGCTCACCGTATGCCCGCGCAGTCAAGCCGTCCCTATCCGTTCGGTGACCTGCTGGCGCTCGCGCGCCAGAGCTGGCTCACCGCGATGGCGAGCCGCCTGGCCGACCGCGGCTACGCCGACTACCGCAGGACTGACGCCCTGGCCGTCCGGCTATTGCGGCGCGGGCCGGTTCCGGTCGGCAAGCTAGGCACCGCGCTAGGCGTGACCAGGCAAGCGGCCCGCAAGGTAGCCGACGGCCTCGCCCAGCGCGGTTACGCCGCGACCTCGCGCGACCCGCGGGACTCCAGGCAGCTCAACGTGTCGCTCACCGCTGCGGGCGAGCTCTATGCACAGGCCGTCGTCGCGGTGATCGACGAGCTCAACCGCGAGGTAAGCAGGCGCACCGACCCGGCGGACCTCGCCGCCGCGACCGTCGTGCTTCGTGCCGTGCTCTTCGATGACAGCACCCGCCAGCGGGCCGGCCTGCTGCCCGCACCGCCCGGCTGAGCCATTGCCTGACGAAGGTCAGATCGCGGCGGCGAGGCCGGCGATCTGATCCCTGAACCACTGATGAGCAGGGTCGTTGCCGGTGCGCGGATGCCAGAACAGCGTCTGGGTAATGGTGCCAAGGTCGAAAGGCAGCTCAAGTATCCGGGCATCGGCCGCGCCGGCCAGCTCCTGCGCCACCTTGCGGTGGACAATCGTCAGCAGCCTCGTGCCGCGAACGAGCAGCGGCCCCATCACGAACGTCTGCGCAGTGATCTCGATGTTCCTGCGCACCCCCAGCCTGGCGAGCCTGGTCTCCGGCAAGCCGCCGAGCTGTCCCTGATCGGTGGCCAGGTGCGGCACCTTCGAGAACTCCGCCGCGGTGATGGAGCCGCCAATCTCCGCGTTGCCGGCCCAGACCACGCCGACGAAATTGTCCTCGAACAGCCGCCGGTGCGGAAACCGGCGGAGGCTGCGGTCGAACTCGGCCGGGAGGATCACCGCGTCAGCCTCGCCGCGCTCGAGCGACTGCTGGAAACCCCGCACCAGCGGCTGGACCCTGATCGTCACGCCTGGCGCCGCACCGTAAAGGGCCGGGATGAGCCGACGGAGCAGGATGAAGGTGACATAGTCGCTGCCCATCACGGTGAAGGTGCGGCGGTCGGCACCTGGATCGAAGCTTGGCTGTGTTGTCAGCACGTTCTCGATGTCAGCGAGCACCGCGTCGAGCGAAGGCGCCAGCGCCTGGGCGAGCGGCGTCAGCGAGAACGACCGGCCGCTCCTGACAAGCAGCGGGTCGCCGAAGACGCGCCTGAGCCTGGCCAGCGAAGCGCTCATCGCGGGCTGGCCGATGCCGAGCCTGGCTGCGGCCCTGGTGACGTTACGCTCCGCGATGAGCGCGTCCAGGGCGATGAGGAGATTCAGGTCAACGCGATCGCGCTTCACGCTGCTCCAAAGCATCGATCTCATCAATAGAAGGCATCGTCAATCATACTCTGGTTGATATCGAAAGGCTTCCGTAGCGTTCAGGCCAGGACAAATTCACGGAGGTCACAATGCCAACCAGTGCACCGCGCCAGACCCTGCTCACTGCGGCCGGCGGCATCGCCGGAGCCATCGCCGCCGCCGTCGCGGTATGGCTCCTCGCTCGTTACGGTTTCGGGATTCAGATCCGCACGCCAGGCTTCGGCGCGACTCATCCGCGTGCGCTCAACGCGGGCCTGGCGGCGGCGGCAGGCGCCGTCGCCGGCCTCGCCGGCCTCGCCGCCACCAAGATCATCGCGCGCCTGGCGACCAGGCCGCGACGTGCCTGGATTATCGCCAGCCTGGCCGCGCTGGTCGCCTCGCTCGGTGCCCCGCTGGCTGGCCACGGCGTGACTGAAAGTCAGCGACTGGTGCTGGCCTGCATGCACGTAGCGGTCGCCGCGGTGCTCATCCCGGCCTTCGCGAGCGCGATGAGCCGTGAGCAGCGCGGCGAGCCGGCCGCGACCGCCCGCTCGGCGGCCCTGTCCGCCGGCCACCAGGCTTCCTGACCAGAGACAGCGAATGGCCCGCCTGCGCCATCTCCCGGCCAGCCGCGCGATGCCCTCGGTACGGGTAGCGTGTGACTGCAAGCGGCGGTGCAGATGGCGAAGGCGGGCTATGAGTCCTTTCGGTAACCGGGTCAAGCGGTTCCTGCAGAAGCCGGGCACCGCTGACCTGTCGCGCTACCAGCGCCTGCTCCCTTCCGTCGCCAGGCTGGAAGAGGACATGCGCGAACTGTCAGACGCCGAGCTTGCCGAGCTGGTGAGAACGGAGGCGGATGACCGGGTTGTCCTGGTCGCCGCGCTGCGCGAAGCGGCCAGCCGCGCGATCGGCGAGCGTCCTTTCGACGTGCAGGTCCTCGGCACGCTGGTCATGCTGTCCGGGCTGGTGGCCGAGATGGCGACGGGCGAGGGCAAGACCCTGAGCGGCGCCCTCGCCGCCGCCGGCTACGCGGCGGGCGGACGGACCGTGCACGTCATGTCCGTCAATGATTACCTGGCCCGCCGCGACGCCGAATGGATGCGGCCGATCTATGACCTGCTCGGCATCACCGTCGGTCACCTCGGCCAGGAATCCACCGCAGAAGAACGGCGAGCTGCCTATGCGGCCCAGGTTTGCTATGCCCCGGTCAGCGAGATCGGCTTCGATTTGCTGCGCGACCGCCTCAGGCTTGCCGATGACGACCGTATCTTTCCGCGAGAAGAAGATGTCGTGCTCATCGACGAGGCCGACTCTGTCCTTATCGACGAGGCCAGGGTCCCGATCGTGCTTGCCGGGTCGACGGAAGCGGACGCTGGTGACCGGCAGATGGCCGAGCTCGTGGCGAGCTTGCGTCCGCAGGTGCATTACCTCATCGACCACGACGGCCGCAACGTCCACCTCACCGACGCGGGCGCCCGCAAGGCCGAGCGCGCGCTCGGCGGCATCGACCTCTACGACGGCGATCAGCTCGACGTCCTGACCAGGCTCAACGTGGCTCTGCACGCTCACGCCCTGCTGCACAAAGACATCGACTACCTGGTACGTGACGGCAAGATCGAGCTGGTCAGCACCTCCAGAGGCCGCGTCGCGCTGCTCCAGCGCTGGCCAGACGGTCTCCAGGCCGCGGTCGAGGCCAAGGAGAACCTGGTGGCCAGCGCCAGCGGCGAAATCCTCGACACGATCACCGTCGAGTCCCTGGTCAAGCGCTATCCGACCGTCTGCGGCATGACCGCGACCGCCGTGCCAGTCGGCGAGCAGCTTCGCGAGTTCTACCACCTGGAAGTGGCGGTCATCCCGCCCAACATGCCGTGCCTGAGGGTCGACGAGCCCGACCGCCTGTATGCGACGCTGCGTGAGAAGGAAGATGCGATCATCGCCGAGATCACCGACGCGCACGCCACCGGGCGGCCCGTGCTGATCGGCACTCTCGACGTCGCGGAATCGGAACGGCTAGCTCGCAGGCTGACGCACGCTGGCCTGTCCGCTGTGGTGCTCAACGCCAAGAACGACAGCGAAGAAGCCGCGATTATCGCCGAGGCAGGCACCCAGGGCGCCATCACCGTATCGACGCAGATGGCAGGCCGCGGCACCGACATCAGGCTGGGCGGCAGCCGCGGCGGCACCGAAGGCGCTTGCGCGCCGGTAGCCGAGCTTGGCGGTCTTTACGTGATCGGCACGGGGAGGCAGTGGAGCCCGCGCCTTGACAACCAGCTAAGGGGCCGGGCCGGCCGCCAGGGCGATCCGGGCAGTTCCGTCTTTTTCATCAGCATGGAAGACGAGCTGATCACCCAGCACGCGCCAGACGCGGTCACTCCGCGCGAGATCGCCGAGGACGGCCAGGTCACCGACGCCAAGGCCAGGTGGACGGTCGGTCATGCCCAGCGGGTAGCCGAGGGCGCGAACGTGGAACTGCACCGCAATACCTGGCGCTACAACAACCTGATCGAGGAGCAGCGCCGCATACTGCTCCAGCACCGCGAGCGGATCCTGAGCACAGACGCGGGGCTCGCGGCGTTGTCAAGCCGGTGCCAGGACCGCGCAAGCGAACGTGCCGGAACGGTCGACGATGACGTGCTTGAAGAGGCCGCCAGGCAGATCGTGCTCTATCACCTGGACCGCGAATGGGCTGATCACCTGGCCGCACTTGCCGATATCAGGGAAGGGATCCACCTGCGCGCGCTCGGTCATGGCCCGAATCCGTTCATCATGGCGCTCGACCCGCTTGCCGAGTTCCATGCGGAGGCCGTCAAGCTCTTCTCCGGCATGTTCGACCGCATCGAAGAGCGGTCTATGCAGACCTTCCAGGACGCCGAGATCACCGGTGCCGGCGTCAACCTGGAGCGCATCGGGCTCAAGCGCCCCACCGCGACCTGGACCTATCTGGTCAAGGACAACCCCTTCGGCACCGACGCCGACACCGCGCTCCGCCGCCTGCGGCGCCGCACGCTCGGCACCGCAGATCCCGAGCCTGATCAGGACTCAGCGGCGCGCGAAGTCATCGCCTGACCGCGGCTTCGCCGCCTCGCCAGACCGCCGCTGTCAGGCGTCGGTGAGGTGCAGCGAACCACCGAGCATGGTGCCGCTCAGGCGCAGAATCGGCACGGACGGGTTGCCGTCGTCGCGCGCGGGGATCACCTGGCGGCTGCCGATCACCGTGACCTGCTCCTGGATCCGCCAGCCCTTGGGAATAGTGATCCTGACGGTGGACATCAGCCCGCGAACCGTTACCGTGAGCTGCTTGTCCTCGGTGAGCCTGGCCATCCGCACGTCGAGGTCCACGGTACCGAACAGCGCGGTGATGGCGCAGAAGCGGCCGATCCTGAACTGGCCCGCCCGCTGAACCTGGCCGCCCGCAACGATAATCTTGTAAGGATCGATCGCCCGGTACATGGCGGTGCGCTTGGCGGGCAACGAGGGCAGGTCGGCCACGGTTGCCGCTACCTGCTCGGAGGTAACCGCGGCGTACATGGCGTCTAGCCTGCGACCGTGCTCGGCGAGGGTAAGCCGGCCAGATCCCACGGCCTCGGCCAGCGCCTCTGCGGCCGCGTCGCGGTCGGCGTCAGATGCCCGGACTTCGCCAGATGGCTGCGACATTGATGCTCCTTTTTGAACGCTCAGCTCCGAGTGCTCAGCTCAGGGCGGCCGCGAGCCTGGCCGGCCAGTCGTTGTCATGCGGGATCTCGGCGACAAGCAGGTCGGAGAGCGCGGCAGGCTCTCCGACTCGCCGCAGCGGCGCCGTGAGGCCACCGCCAGCAGGCGGTGGCCTGAAGCCGGAGTCGACCAGGGCCCGGTTGATCACTTCGAGCCCGTCAGCCCCTTCAGCCCGGAATACCAGCGTGGCGGGCTCGGCCAGGTTGAGCACCTCGAACACGATCCGGCCGGGGAAGCTGGCCAGCACGAAGCCGAGTACAGTCGGGTCCTCGCCGGTCACCACGAGGGCAGACAAATCCTCGGTCGCCGGGGTCAGCCGCCCCCTGCTCACGTCCGGCCGGCTGGTCATCTGGTGTTGCCGGGGGCCGTTCTGGCCTGCGCCAAGCGCGCGGTAAGCCCAGTAGCCGCCCCAGTCGCCATAATCGTCGCGGTAACCCCACGGCCCGCCGCCGTAACCACCGCCGCCGTAACCACCGCCGCCGAACAGCCTGCCGAGACCGAACCCGCCGAAGCCATAACCGCCAGGACCGAACCCGCCGATGCCACCAGACCAGAACCGGCCGGCGCCACCCGCACCGAACCCGCCCGCGCCGCTAGGACCGAACCCGCCCGCGCCGCCGAATCCAGGGTTATAGGCGCCAGGCCCGAAGTTTCCCGGCCCGCCGGCAACTATCCCGGCGACCATCGCGCCGGCTAGTCCCTGCCCGAACCGCCCTCCTGAGTGGTCATGGTCGCCTATGTGCGTCGTGGTCGCGCTGTCCTGCCATTCCGTCACGCCGACGGCGTCCCTGTGCACCGACGTGATCTGCCTGAACCCGATCGCCAGCGGTGCCTTGCCGCCTAGTTCCGCCACCGCCGCCTGGCGTTGCGCCAGCGTGGTCACCGCAAGCAGCGTGCCGGCCAGATCAGGGTGAATCCCGTCGAGCGCGGTCGACGACACCGCGACGCCGTCCCGCAGCAACCCCGCCGCCTGGCGCAACGCCAGCGGATCAAGCCCGGGCAGCAAAGCACCGAGGAAGGCCGAGGTGCGGCCGCGGGCGGCCGAGAGCCGGTCAGCAAGCGCTCGCTCGAACTCGCCCGTGCGGTTGCCGAGCCTGGTCAGCTCGACCGCGTCGCTGCCACTCGCCTCGACGGAGACGACATAGTTCTCTGTCCGCACCGACTTGACGAAGGAGAAACTGAGCCGCTCGGCATGCGAGGACCCGATGACGAGCAGCGCGTCGTCGTAGATGCGTACCTCGACCTGCTCGCCACCCGCCACGGCACTGAAGATGTCGGCCTGCCCCACCGCCGAGGCGGTCTTCGCCGCCGCATCGGCATGCGCGTCGCGCAGCTCGGCGAGCACCTGACTGCGCATGGCACCCATCTGCGCCAGCTCGATGACCGTTCCCTGCGCCAGGGCGACCTTCAGCGTGAACTGCTGCTCACCCTCACCGACCGAGGAGATCTGGTCAAAAGGCACCCGCAGCACATCCCCGGCGGACGGGGTGAGCACGAAGGCACCTTCGGCGATGACGACATCTGCCTTGCCTTCCTCGGTCGCCTCGCCGGCCGGGGTGAGCAGCCGGTAGTGGGCGGTGGTCATGACCTCAGCCCGCCGGCGTCCCGCACTCGCCGCAGAACTTGGCGCCGGTGAACTGGGCACCGCAGTTGCTGCAGAACTTCTTGCCTGTCTCGGCGGACGCCTGGACCTGACCGCAGTTGCCGCAGAACTTGCCGCCGCCGGTCTCCTGGCCGCAGTTGCTGCACAGGCCGGTGCCCTGGTCGCGGTAGTTGATGTCCCTGGTCCAGTCCTGCTGCTGTATCTTCTCGCTCAGCTGGTTTATCTGGGCCGAAGCCTGCATTCCCGCGATTTCCTGGTCCAGCTTGGGCGCGCAGGTCACGCAAAGGCCGCGCTCGTGGTTCCAGCAGATTTTCTCGCAAACCCACTGACCGCAGCGATGGCACTGCTTGAAGTACGGCTTCATCTCATCGACGGCCTTGGCGAGCGCTTTGTCCCTGCCCTTGCTTCGGGTATTGTCCTGAAGCCACTGGGCGTCCCAGCCGAGCTCAGATGCCCGGTCGCCAACGGCGCCGCCGAGCAGGTCGCCGCCCATGCGGAGCAGGCTCCCGCCGAACCCGCTCGCCGATCTTTGGAACGAAGAGGCGTACCCATTGCCGCAGCGACGGCAGTAGAACTCGAACTGCCACCCTTCGCTCGTGCTGTGATCCTGATAGTTATCGGTGAAGAAGACCATCTCAGCCATGTGGTTCTCCTAGTCAGCCGTCCAAGCCGGGCAGAGGCACGTTATCAAGGACAGAAGGCCGCGCACCACATTATCTGTAATGATCTGAGCACTCTGCGCCGCAAGATGTCAGATGAGCAGCATGCGACCGGGCGCACCGCCGCCAATCGCGGCCATGCGCCCGGCCAGTCCCCCTCCCCCGCTAATTCACGCCGCCTGGCGGAAGCTGACGATCCTGGTGTTCTGCAGCGGCGAGTCGATGCGCCTGCGCGAACTGCCAGGCGCGTCGTCGGGCCGGCCGGACCTGGGGGTGCCAGGCGGCGCGGGCCAGTCTGAGCCGGACTCGGTACTGAAATCAAGAATCCGCCTGGCCGTCCGCTGCAGCCGGCCACCGGCCGGCCCGCCGAGGCTAAGCTTGCGATCCTCGCGCCTGCTGGCCAGGCTGACCAGCACGATGGCAGCAACCGGCAGGCTCACCACGACGGCGGCGACGACGAAAAATACGATCATCATTTGCTGCCTCTCTTGCATCACCGTCCGGTAGGGCGGCTACTAATGACGCTAGGCAGCGCGAAGCCAGGTCACCACGAAGGAAGCCCACAGGATCACCCACAGCTTCGCCGCGCACCCCGCGCACCCGCCGCCCCCCGCGCTGTGGCATCGCGGGCACCCAGGCCCCCACGTTGTGAGATCGTGGGGGCCGCAAGGCTGGTGCGCACCGAGATCGCCGGGGGGTGGGGGGTAGCGGGGTCAGGTGAGGTCGCTTGAGATCTGGTCCAGGTGGTTCATCGACTCCTGCATGCCTTCTTCCATGCCTGACTCGATGTGCGCGTCGCGGTGTTCGCGGCAGCTGTGCTGCACCAGGAGTTGCAGCGTGGTGCGCCCGCCCGCTTCGGTCAGTGTGAGTGTGCTCGTCGCCTCGGCCTCCGGCATGCCTTCGTAGATCTCGGTAGACGCCAGCCGCTCATCAGGCACGATCTCGGTGTACTCGCCGTGGAAGGCGACCTCGAAGCCGCCGTTGGCGATCATCACGTACCGCCACCGGCCGCCGACCCGCAGGTCGACCTCGGCGCTGGTGCACGTGCCGCGGTCACCGCCCCACCAGCGCCTGATCAGCTCAGGCGTGGTCCAGGCCCGGTAGACCAGGTGCCTGGGCGCGTCGAATTCTCTCGTGATGAGGACCTGAGTCGGCTCAGGCAACGAGACCACCGCCGAGTTCTTAGTCATCATGGTCGTCTTCTTCTTCCTTGAGTTCGGCAATGACAGCATCGAGCAGTTCGAACCGCTCCTGCCAGGTGCGCGCATAGGACTGCACCCAGTCGTAGATCTCCTTGAGCGGGTGCCCGTTCAGCCGGTAGAGCCGCTGCCTTCCCGCGTCTCTTACCTCGACCAGCCCTACCTGCCTGAGCACAGCCAGGTGCTTGGACACCTGAGGTTGCGCCACGCCGAGCAATTCGACCAGGTCGTTCACCGGCCGCTCCCCTGCCGCTAGCAAGTCGAGCAGTTGCCGCCGCCTGGGCTCGGCGACCGCGTTGAATGCATCCGTCGTGGTAGCTGCGCGTGCCATAGGCAAATCATATTCCGATACAGGAATACGACAAGGAGCGCGGCGCGGTCGGGCATCAAGGCCGGGCGCCTGGGTGGCTACGCGGCGGGTCCTGTCGCCTTGCTGACCTGAACCCGGACGATGACCCGCACCGCTCCTGGCCGGTCAGGCTCGGGGTCCTTGCCGTCGTACTTCCAGGACAGCCCGGTGTCGAACTCGCGGCCGATGTCGGGCGTCATCGTGACCGTGCCCCTGAGCTCGACGTAGTTCTCCGGGTCGGCCGACTCGATCACGGTGACGCTGACCCTGGCGTCCCGCGCCATGTTCCTGTGTTTCACCCGGCCAGCCACGGTCGACATCAGCAGGTCGTCTCCGCCCCGGCCGACCCACATCGCCGAGGTCTGCGGGCTGCCGTCCTTGTTCACCGTGGCGAGGACCGCGTAGTTGCGGCCGTCGAGCAGCCTGACTGTCTCTGCGCTGAGCGTGAATGCCATGCCCGCACGGTAGCAAGCCGCTACTAGGCTGGCATCATGCCTGCTCACGAAGCCGGAGCCCTGCACGCGCCGCACTACGGCGAGGTCGCCGTGGTACCAAGCTGGCTGCGCCCGCCCGCCGACGTCAACGAACTGCTGCCCGGCCTTTGGGCGCGCACGGTCACCCGCGCGGACGACGGCGCGCTTGCCGTCGGCGGGGTCGACGTCCGTGACCTCGCGGCCGAGTACGGCACCCCCGCCTACGTGCTCGACGAGGCCGACTTCCGGTTCAGAGCGGCCAGCTTCCGTGCCGCCTTCCATGATGCCTTCGCCGATCTGTGCGGCGGCGCCGATGTCTACTACGCGGGCAAGGCGTTCTTGTGCACTGAGGTCGCGCGCTGGGTCGCCGCCGACGGGCTCGGCCTTGACACCTGCTCGGGTGGCGAACTTGCGGTCGCCCTCCGGGCCGGGGTACCGCCGCACCGCATCGGGCTGCACGGCAACAACAAGTCAGACGAGGAACTAGCCGCCGCGCTCACCAGCGGAATCGGCCGGATCTTCATCGACTCCGCCGCGGAGATCGACAGGGTCGGCAATCTCGCCGCCGTACTCGGCATCCGCGCCCCCGTGCTGATCAGGGTCACGGTCGGAGTGGAGGCTCACACCCACGAGTACATCGCGACCGCGCACGAGGACCAGAAGTTCGGGCTCTCGCTGGCCACTGGCGAGGCGCAGGACGCCGTGCGAAGGGCTCTCGCCCGGCCTGAGCTTGAACTGCGCGGCCTGCACTCCCACATCGGCTCGCAGATCTTCGACACGAGCGGCTTCGAGGTAGCGGCGAACAGGCTGCTGCGGCTGCACGCCGCGATCATCGCCGAGCACGGGGTGAAGCTGCCGGAAATCGACCTGGGCGGCGGCTTCGGCATCTCCTACACCAGCCAGCACGACCCTCTCGATGTCAGGGAACTCGCGGGCTCGCTGGCCGAACTGGTCGCGGCGCAGTGCCGTGCCCTGGCCATCGACGTGCCAAAGGTGTCGGTAGAACCCGGCCGGGCCATCGCCGGACTGGCGATGTTCACTTTGTACAGCGCGGGCGCGATCAAGGACGTGACACTTGAGCATGGCGCGGTCCGCCGCTACGTCGCGGTCGACGGCGGCATGAGCGACAACATCCGCACCGCCCTGTATGACGCGGACTATTCGTGCACGCTGGCTTCGCGCCGGTCAGCGGCCAGCCCGGTGCTCAGCCGGGTAGTGGGCAAGCACTGCGAGGCGGGGGACGTCCTGGTCAAGGACGAGTTCCTGCCCTCCGACGTCCAGCCGGGCGACCTGCTTGCCGTGCCGGGCACCGGCGCCTACTGCCGCAGCATGTCGAGCCAGTACAACCACATACCGCGCCCCCCGGTGATCGCCGTCGCCGACGGGCGGTCACGTCCGGTCGTCAGGAGGGAGACCCTGGACGACCTGCTCGCGCTCGACGTAGACGCGCCCAGGGAGGCTGGCGCCTGACCGCAGGCTAGTCTTCCTGCCAGCTGACCTCGGCCCAGACCAGGCCGCCCGCGTGACCCCAGATTTCCGCCAGGGCTGCCACCACGACCAGGCCGCGGCCGCTTTCTTCGGCGAAGCCGGCCGGATCGAAAGGCGCGAGTGCCCAGTCGTCAGTCCCGAAGTCGATGACCTCGATCCTGACCCAGCCCCTCCTGGCCCAGACCCGGAGGGTGAACTCACCCCCTGGCAGTCCGCTCGGCGAGTGCCTGATCGCGTTGGTCGCGAACTCGCAGGCGATCAAGATAACGTCGTCGGCGCACGGCGAGCCGGTCATGAGATCGGCGACCACCTTGCGCACGGCCGAGATGGCCGCGGTATGGCCAGGGAAGGTCGCGGACACGTCCGCCGGCCTGGATAAGAGTCCGCCGCTCAAGCCAGCGCTACTGTCCGTGCATGTAACACGACTGGAGGTCACGAGACACCATGATGACCGCGAGTAGCTGCAAGAATCGGCTTAGTGACAGACTTCCCCGCCACGTTTGGAGATTGCGCTGAAACGCCCGAGCTAGCCGAGCAGTTCCTGGCCGATGAAGCCGCCCGGCGTGACCCCAGGCGGGCAGGCAAATATGGAGCTGCCAATATGGGTCAGAAATGCACTGAGCCCGTCTCTGTCCGCAATATTGCCCTGAATAGGGATGAACTGTTCCCTAGGGTCTTTATTATAGCAAATAAACATCACGCCGGCTGCCGGCGCGGTAGCGCCTGCCACCACGCCGTCAACGTAAGAGTAGCCGCGGCGGTACAGCCGCTGATTGTTGTTCCTGCCCGGCGAGGCAAGGAAGATGTGCGAGTTTTTCGGCACGTCAGGCAGCACGTTACCGCTTAGCTTTTCCCTGCCGATGGCCTTTTGCTGGCCGTCGAGGCTGGTCTCGTCCCATCGGGTCAGCGCTATCTGGATTCGCCTCGCCACCAGGTAACTGCCGCCGCGCATCCAGAACGGCGAACCGGGCTCGGCCGCCCAGACGAATGCGTCGAGCGCAGCCGGGTTCTCGACCACGATGTTGGCGGTGCCGTCCTGAAAGCCCATCAGGTTTCTCGGCAGCGGCTGCACCGTGCTGTTCCCTGTCCGGCCGAAGCCGGCCAGCAGCCACTTCGGCACCGCGACCGGGCTCCCCAGCTTGATCAGGTCGTGCATGGCGTGGAACGCGACCTGCGGGTCGTTGGCGCAGACCTGGATGCCGATGTCGCCGCCGCTGATGCCAGCTTGCAGCTGGTCGCCGCGAAAGACCGGCAGGTCGACAAGCGGCGCGGGCCGGTGCCTGGCCAGCCCGAACCTGTCCTTGCCGTTGCTGGTAAACAGCGAGGCGCCGAAGCCGAAGGTCACGGTCAGTTCGGCCGGGCCGAGCCCGATCGCCTCGCCGGTGTCGGCCGGCGGCTTGCTGCCGGTACGCACCGGGCCGACCTGACGGCCAAGGCTCATCGCGGCGGCCGCCCGCGTCCATGTCGCCATCAGCTTGCGCAGGTGCGCGATCGAGTCGCCGGTCACGTCGAACGCGGCGAACTGGAGGTACTCCTGCATTGGCGTGGCGATGCCAGCCTGATGCGCGCCGTAAAAAGGAACCGCCGGCTTCGCCTTCGCGGCAGTGCCCGCCGCCAAGGAGGTGCCGGGAAGCATCGCTCCCGCCCCGATCGCGCCAGCACCCGCACCCGCCAGGCCGGTCTTCAAAAAGCCGCGTCTGCTTGACTCCACCGGCCAAGTATCACATTTCGCTCGCCGGCGAGCGGTGGCCGCCCGCGGTTCAACCGCTCCACAAAGACTGCCTGGCCACGAGCGCGCGGGCCATGGCGGCGACGAAGCCGTCGAGTTGCGCACCGGTCACCGCCAGGCTGAGGGCCAGGTAACCGCGCGGTGCCAGGTAGTAGCCGAGCTCGAGCAGGTCCAGAAACAGCAATTCGAGCAGCCTCGGCTCACCCGCGGCCAGGTCAGCGGGACTTCGCACCTGGCCATTGACCGGGTGAACGTTGAGCAGCGTGCCCGTGCCTGTGACCGTGAATGGCGCCCCGGCCCGCTCGATGACCGCGAGCAGGTCGGCCCGCAGCTTGTCACCGCGAGCCGTGTGCCGCTCGGCGACTTCCGGCGGGTACACCTTGGTGAGGCCGGCGTATCCGGCCGACATGGAAAGGACGTTGTTGTTGAAGGTGCCTGCGTGCGGTAGCGAGCCCGGCCTGGCCGGGTCGAACAACTCCATCACGTCGGCCCGGCCGCCGAAGGCACCCAATGACGACCCGCCGCCGATGTACTTGCCGAGCGTGGTCAGGTCGGGGGTGATGCCGAGCCTGCCCGCCATCCCGCCTGCTCCAGTGCGCGAGGTCATCACCTCGTCGAATATGAGCAGCACGCCGGCCTCGGTCGCCGCCGCGCGCAACGAGGACAAGAACGCGTGGTCGGCGGGGATGCAGCCGCCGGAGCCGAGCATCGGCTCCACGAGCACGCACGCTGGTGTACTTGCCGAATCTGTTGCAGTGAGCAAAGAGCAGGCGGAATCGGCGTCGTTGTAGTCGGCGAGCAGCACCTCGTATGGGGCGTTTACCTCCGAAGGACCGCTCTTGAAGGTCAGCAGGCCGCCGTGATAGCCGCCGCGGAACGCGACGATGGCCTCGCGGCCGGTGAACGCGCGAGCGGCGGTGACCGCCATCAGGTTGGCCTCGGTGCCCGAGTTGGTGAACCTGACCCGTTCGATCGAGGGGAACCGCGCGCACACGGCTTGCGCAAGGTCGATCTCATGCCTCGTGTGCGCGCCCCGGCTGATGCCTTCGGCCAGCGCGTCCGTCATCGCCTTCGCGATGACAGGGTTCGAATGGCCGTAAAGGCCGGCCGAGTACTCGCCGAGCAAGTCCACGTACTGGTGCCCGTCCACGTCCTCCAAGATCGCGTCCCAGGCGCGGTCGATGCGGAGCGGGAACGGGTGATGGTAAAGGACGCTGCGGGTGTTGCCGCCAGGCAGGTATTGCTGAGCGCGGTCATGCAGCGCCCGCGTGCGCGGGCGGCGCTCAGAATAGCGGGCTCTCGCCTCGGTGACTGCCTCGTCGAGCGGTCCTGACCGGGCGGGTGTCAGAGTTCGCATGAACCCCCAGTGTGTCAGGGCCGACGTCAAGACCGCACAGCATCGGCAAGAAGGCCGCAAAGGGTGTCGAGCGCGGCGGGCCAGGCATGCTCCGCCGGGCTGCTGTACCCGACGACCAGGCCCTGCTGGTGCTCGGCGGGGCGCTGCCAGTGGTCGGTGAGCGACTGGAGCGCCAGGCCGCGGCCGGCCGCCCTGGCGACCACCTCGTCTTCCGGCGGGCCGGCCGCCGGCAGCTTCACCAGGGCATGCAAGCCCGCCGCGAGACCGCTGACCTGCGCCCAGGGTGCCTGCGCGGCGAGCCTGGTCAGCAGGAGATCGCGGCGGCGGCGGTAACGGAGCCTGGCCGCCTTGATATGACGGTCGTAGGCACCGCCTTCGATCACGTCGGCGAGCACTAGCTGGCCCAGCGAGGCGGTGTGGGTGTCGGCGTGCCTCTTGGCGTCGGTCAGCGCGGCGACCATGCGTTCAGGCACGGCCAGCCAGCCAAGCCTGAGCGCGGGCGACAGCGTCTTCGATGCCGTGCCGCCGTAGATCACGTTGCCGGGAGCCATGCCCTGGACGGCACCGACCGGCTGGCGGTCGTAGCGGAACTCACCGACGTAGTCGTCCTCGATGACCAGGCCGCCGGTGGCCAGTGCCCAGTCAGCGAGCATTGCGCGCCGCTCGGCGTGCAGCGTGGCACCCGTCGGGTACTGATGCGCAGGCGTGACGGCGACGGCCGTTATGCCGCGGAACCTCGCGGTGCGGAGCAGGTCGGTTCTCGCGCCGAGCAGGTCGACAGGCAGCGGCACGATCCGCAGGCCGGCCCGGGTGATGATCTCGCGATGGAAGGGATGGCTCGGATCCTCGACCGCGATGGCTCTGATGCCCGACTCGGCAAGCACCCGCGCGATCAGGCCAAGTGCCTGGGAGTAACCGCTGGTGACGAGGACCTGTTCCGGCCTGGTCAGCACCCCGCGCGCCCTGACCAGGTAATCGGCCAGGGCCGACCGCAACTCCTCGCGGCCCACGGGGTCGCCGCGCCGGTAGACCTCAGGTGCCGCGGCGGCAAGCACTCGCCTGCTCGACCGCAGCCAGGCCTCGCGCGGGAACAAGGTCGGGTCAGGTTGGCCAGGCCGCAGATCGAAGACGGGCCTGGCATGCTGGCACGACGGGCCGCAGTCGGGGTAGCCGCCGATGCCAAGCTCGCCCTCGAGGTCTGCTTCAAGCGCTCCGATCTGCCCGGACGCTGAATTGACCCATAGTTTAGCCATCAAACCGGACCTTACTCGATCTGGTTATCAGCTGTCACTCGGCCAGGCGGGCCTGACCCTCGCCGTCAACGAGCCAGGCCCGCGAGCAGACTCAGAACCCGGCCGCCACCGGCACAAGCCGCTCGCCGAGTATCTCAAGCGGCGTGATGTCTGAGACGTTGACGACCCGCCCGTGGGCGTGACTGATGCCGAGCGCAGCGAGTTCCTGGAGTTGCCCGAGCATCGAGTCGATATTTTCCCCGTCCTTGCCGGGATCGAAGTTGAACATCACGGTCTTCTCGATCTCGTCGTAGTCACGGCCAACCGCGGCACAGTGCTCACGCAAGATGTCGAGCTTGCGCGCAAGCTCGGGGCCTGCCCACAGATTGCAGGCCTGCGCGTACTGAGCCACCATCCGCAGCGTCTTCTTCTCGCCACTGCCACCGATCAGGATAGGCGGGTGCGGGCGGGACAAGGACTGCGGCGAGTTGAGCGTGCGCTCGAGCGCGTAGTGCTTGCCTTCGTACGGTGCGTCTGACCCGCTCCACATTTGCAGGCAGATCTGGAGAGCCTCCTCAAGCCGCTCGAATCGCTCGGCGGTCGGCGGGAAGTCGAGTCCGAGCCCGCGTGCCTCAGGCTCGTTCCACGCCGCGCCTATGCCCAGCCAGGCCCGGCCACCGGAAAGCACATCGAGCGTGGTCACGCACTTGGCCAGCATGCCGGGCTCGCGGTAGACGACTGCCGTCACCCAGGCAAGCAATTCGATACGCGACGTGCACGCCGCCAGGTAGCCAAGCGCCGTGTACGCCTCGAGCATCTCGTTCTCCGGCGGCCCGACGACTCCGATCTGCCAGACGTGATCCATGACGCTGAGCTTGGCGAAGCCCGCTTCCTCGGCCGCGACCGCTATCCGCTTCAGGTCGGCGCCAAGTTGCGCCGGGCCGGCCGGGAAGGTGAAATCCGCTACGTGGACTCCAAGTTTCATCGCGCAAGTCCTCTCGTGAGCACACGCCAGCCGACCCGGACATCAGGAGCGGACGGGCTAACGTAGATGGGATGCAAAATGCCACCTCAGAAGGGCTGCATCAACGCTGCGCCAAAGCACCGGTGACATTGGGATTCTATCAACTATCTTCACGAGGGGCGTGCCTTGACACCTGGCCAGGCAACCGATGGCGCGGGTCGGTCCCGGCTCAGCTTCGCTGAAATCGTCTGGTCAGCCGACGCCGCGATCCGCGCCGTCCGGGCAATGGTGATCATCCCTGGCTTGTTCGCCTTGTGCCTTGAGGTTTTCGGCAACCCTCAGCTGACTGTTTACGCCAGCTTCGGCAGCTTCGGCGCGCTGGTACTGACCTCGTTAGGCGGCACAGTGAAAGACAAGGCGATCGCCTACGCCGGCCTTGCCTTGGCCGGCGGTGCCGCGCTGACCATCGGCACCATCGCCAGCGGGACTGCCTGGCTGGCGGCCCTGGTGTCCGTTCCCGTGGTGTTCGCGATCTCCTTCGCCGCCGACGTCGCCGGACCGAACGCGGCGTCCGGCGTCACCGCCGCGCTGCTCGCTTACGTGCTGCCTGTCGCCTCGGCAGGTTCGGCCGGTGATATCCCGGCCAGGTTTGCAGGCTGGCTGCTCGCCTGCGCCGTGAGCGCGGCAGGCGTACTGTTGTTGTCGCCGCGCACGCCTGGTGATCAGTTGCGACAGGCGGCCGCGCACCTGGCCAGGGCACGCCGGATCCCCTGGTGGCATCCGGCGGGGTCGCTGAGTTCCGCAGCGGGCAGAGTAGCCTGAACACGGTCCCGCTCAGGTTCCGCCCATTGACCGGCAGGGAGCGCTCAGATGAGTCTTTTCCAGCGTGCGCACGACATCGTCGCCGCCAAGGTAAACAAGGGCCTCGACGCCGCCGAGAAGCCCGACGAAATGCTCGATCTCTCCTACGAGCAGATGCTTGACCACATCACCCAGGTCCGCCGGGCGCTAGTCAGCATCGCCGCCTCGCGCAAGCAGATCGAACTGCAGGAACAGCAGCTCGGCCATACCGTTGATCACCTGAACGACCAGGCAAAGGCCGCGCTTGCCCAAGGCAACGAGGCACTGGCGCGGGAGGCGCTTTCCCGCAAGGCCGCCGCCCAGCAGCAAATCGACGAGATGGAACCACAGCATCGCCAGCTAGCCGAGCAAGAGGAAAAGCTGGAGCAGACGCTCAGCCAGCTTCAGCAGCGGGTCAACGACTTCCGCACGCACAAGGAAGTGCTGAAGGCTCAATACACCGCCGCCCAGGCGATGACCTCGGTGAACGAAAACGTGGCCGGTATCTCGACCACGCTCGGAGACTCTGGTGCCGCATTGCAGCGAGCCCAGGACAAGATCGCCACCATGCAGGCGAGGGCGCAGGCCACCGACGAGCTCCTCCAGTCAGGAGTACTGGAAGACGTCGGCGGCAACACCGACGATATCCAGCGCGAGCTTGACGAGGCAGGCGCAAGCGCCCAGGTCGACAAGGAACTAGCCACGCTCAAGTCCCAGCTAGCCAGCCCGGCCAAGCCAGAGATCACGTCAGGTCAGTAAGTAAGCAAGCAAGCAAGCAAGCAAGCAAGCAAGCATGACCAGCCAGCGCCAGGCGCCGGATTCCCCGCCGACACCAGGCGATCCACCGGCCACAGCCCAGCCGGCCGCAGCCCAGCCGGCCACAGCCCAGCCGGCCACAGCCCAGCCGGCCACAGCCCAGCCGGCCACAGCCCAGCCGGCCACAGCCCAGCCGGCTTGGCCCGGTTACCTGGCGCCTGGCGGCCATGCGAGCGCGCGGCCCGCCGCGCGCCTCGCCGGGGCAACCAGGCGCCTGCTGCCCGCAGCCGGCCTGGCGGTACTGCTCCTGGTCGGCTTTTCCTCGACGGTCTGGTGGGGTCCTGCGCTGGCGGGCAAGACAGCCTGGGCGCTGCCCGACGACCTATGGGGCACGCTGGTCGCGGCGAACCGGCTGCTGCACGGCGATATAGCCGGCGTGTATACCCCTCCGACTGGCCTGATCACGTTTCCTGGCGGCGCCGTCATAATGGTGCCTGCCGTCGCCGTGATCGACCTGCTCGGCTGGTCGCTGCACAGCCAGGGTCCAGGCAACGAGCATCCGCTCGCCTGGCTGCTGGCCGGGCCTTACGAGACGCTCATCTCCGGACTGGCGCTCTTCGCCGCCGACGGGCTTGCCGAACAGGCCGGAGCAGGCAGGCGCAAGCGACTCGTGCTCGCTGCCGCCAGCACAGTCGCCTTGTGGAACGTCTCCATCCGCTGGGGCCACCCGGAAGACGCGGTCGCCGTTGGCCTGATCCTGTATGCGATCAGCGACCTGGCCAAGGGCAAGACGGCGAGAGCCGCCTGGCTGACCGGCGCTGCGGTGGCGATCCAGCCGCTAGTCTTGCTGGCCATCCCGGTCCTGCTTGTCGCCATCAGGCCAAGACGAATGGCCGGCTTCTTGCTCAGCGCTGCCACCCCGGCCACTGTTTTGCTTGCCGTGGCGGCAGCCGCCAACTGGCACGCCACCTTCACCGCAGTGTTCAGGCAACCGAACTGGCCCACGGTCGACCACCCGACGCCATGGCTCGCCCTCGCCACCCGCCTGCCAGGAGGCGCCGTCGCCGCCGGCCCGGTAAGGCTGATCGCCATCGCTGCCTCGCTCGGCTGCGCTGCCCTGGCCTGGCGGCAGTGCCGCGCCGCCGGGACGGGCGCGCGATGGGACGAATTCACCCTGCTCAAGCTGCTTTGGTGGGTGGCCGTCTCGCTCGCGCTCAGGTCGGTGTTCGAACCGGTCATGGTGGCTTACTACCTATGGCCGGTGCTCGCGGTCACGCTGATCGCTGCGGTCACGACGTGGCCGCGACTGATCGCGACATCGGTCATGGCAGGCACGCTGACGTTCGTCTCCCAGTCACAATTGCGCGGCGAGTGGGCGTGGTGGGTGCCGATGGTTCTCGGTCTTGCCCTGATGCTGGTTTTCTCGCAAGTCGGCATGCGCGGAGCCTCGTCACCTGGCGTAGCGACCACAGCGGTCACCTGACCTTCGCGGCAAAGCAGGAATCTGCCCGCCTGGCCACGGCCGACAACAGACCCTTTACGAATGAAGCTTAAGGATTCGGCGAGCCGCACCTGGCGACAGAAGATGCAGCGCACCCCCGCACCCCCGCACCCCCGCACCCAACCCCCACAACGCCACAACGCCCGCAGCCCCACCCCCACAACTCCACA
>DAHVDE010000054.1 GCA_027313705.1 Actinomycetota bacterium
CGGCCACCAGCACGAGCCCGGCGGTCTGTGCGAACGCATCTTCCTCGGCGTCGAGCTCATCTGGTTCGCGCTCGCCGCCGTCCATGTGATCACGACGGGTTCGGTGTCACCGGCCAGCTAGCCGGGAGCACCGAACTGGCCTGGTGCTGAACTTGAGCTGACAGGCGGTGCTGCGACTTGAATATCGGGGTGAGTTGTGCTGCTCTGGTCATCTGGAAAAACTGGCCGAGCAAGGGACGAAACGGGATGCGGGATCACAGGCCAGATGAGCCGCTGGCTCGGCGAGTGCCCGGCGCCTCGAACGCGGGTCCTGCGCTGCCCGCCGCCCAGCCGCTGCCGCAGGCACTCGTCGACCGGCTGCGCGCTGCGGTGGCGGCGCACGCCGCCATGGCCGATTCGTCCGAGGATTCCGATCGGGTCGCCGAGCCCGCGCCGGGTGCGCGACCCGGCGATGCCCCCTGTGACCTGATCCCGCACGAGGCCGATGAGCCAGGCTCGCTCTGGGAGCCGGCCGCCGGCCGCCCGGCAACCCCTGACGCCCAGGCGACGGCTGCCGAAGTGACCGCGCGGCCAGCGGCAGGGCGCTGCCGGCCGCCCGTGGCGTTCCGCATCCGGCCGGCTTTCCCGCTGTTCAGGTCATGGCAGTTAGGTTGCGTCCCGTAAGTTCACTGGGCGTGGAAGGCGGCGTAGATGATCGCGCTCAGCCGGTCGATCATCTCGTCTTTCGGCAACCGCACCTCCACGCTGAGCAGGTAGTTGACCCGCTCCAGCATCATCAGGCAGGCCAGGGCGGTCAGTTCGGCATGTTCAGGCGGCCCGCTGCCGGGTTCAGCGCGGTCGCCATGGCCGGCTTTGCCCGCGGCGGTCATGCCCTGGGTGATGGCCTCAGCGAACCTGAACAAGAGCCGCAGTCCGTCACCGTAGACCTCTTCGCCCACAATGTCGGCCTGGCTCAAGATCCTGATGACAGTCGCGTGAGCGGCGTAGGTGTCGGTGAACCGCTCTATCCAGTGCCGCAACGCCGCCCGCCCGGCCGCGTTGGGCGTCACCACGGGAAATTCGTCGGTGATCAACTGCATGTCGTGCAGTGCGTCCTGAAGTAGCGTGCGGAACAGGTCATCCTTATTGGCAAAATAGAGATAAAAAGTTCCATGTGAAGTTTTTGCGCGCTTAACGACATCATCTACTCTTACCGCCTGGAATCCGCGCTCATCGAACTCGGCTAGGCCGGCGTCAAGCAGCCTGCGGATGGTAAGGCGGCCCTGCGCGCCAAGCTCGCGGCCTTGCGCGGGTATCCCGCCGCTCAGCGACGGGCGTCGCGGGTACCGGTCAGTCGCCTGGCTGCTGGTGGTTGCTGCCCCGGCCGGATGAACGGCCGATCTCGGCGGGGCATCCTGGCAAGGTTCCCTGCTCATGTGGTGAGACTAGCCGTCTGCCTGCCGCTCAGCTACTACCGGCCCCGGCGGATGAAACGGATGAAACAAGCCAAATCACTCATAACTTATTTATCGGACTGGCTGTGGAGGGCTACCGTGTTCGCAATGGTCAGTATGGAGAATCCGACGTGCACATCAGGTGACGCCGATGTCATTGTTTGCATTCTGATTCCAAACCATGAAGGAATAGGAACGTGACAGGTCAGGGGCAGATGTGACTGGCGCGCGGTTCGCCGGTGAGCCGGCGGGGGTGCCTGCTGCCCTCGTGTCTTCCGAGCCGGGCTCCGTGGCGGCTAAGGCGCGCGACGAGAACTTTCCCGTCGCGCTCAGGCTCCTGCCGTCTGCGCGAAGGCGCTACCTGATGGCCGTTTACGTGTTCGCGCGGACGGTAGACGACATCGGTGACCGTGCGCAGGTTGCCAGCCGGCTTGGGCTGCTTGCCGAGGTGGAAGCCGACTTGCGCGCACTCTACGACTCGCTCGGGGCGGGCCGGGCGGGCGGGGAAGGCGAGTCATCGACCAGAAACGCCGGGAAGGCAAAGTTTGCGGCGGTACGCGGACTCCAGGACACCGTGGCTGACTGTGCCATTCCGATCCAGCCGTTTCTTGACCTTATCGCGGCCAACCGTCAGGACCAGGTCGTTCACCGGTACCGGACAATTGATGAGCTTTATGACTATTGCCGCCTTTCAGCGAATCCGGTTGGCCGAATAGTTCTGCACGTTTTCAATGAATTTTCTGTGCAGAATGCGGAGTTGTCAGATTCGATCTGCACCGGGCTGCAGCTTGCCGAGCACTGGCAAGACGTGGCCGAGGATTACCTGGCCGGCCGGATCTACCTGCCGGAGCAGGACATGGACCGGTTCGGCTGCACGGCAGGGCAGCTGGCCGAGCCGCATGCGCCCGCCCAGCTCAAGAAGCTGCTCGAGTTCGAGGCAGACCGGGCAAGCGACCTGCTCGACGCGGGGGCACCGCTGGTCGGCAGGCTGGCAGGGACGGCGAGGATGGCGGTCGCCGGTTACCTCGCAGGCGGCCGGGCCGCCCTCGCGGCCATCAAGGCGGCCGAGTTCGACGTCCTCGCCGCTACCCCGCGGCCAGGACGCGCGCGGACGCTGGCCGAACTCATACTGGCGCTGCTGAGAGGCAGGTAAACCGTGAGCTTGCTCGGGCCAGCGGCGGCGACCGACGTCCGCGGCGCCTACCGGCGCTGCGAGCAGGTCATGCGTCAGCAAGCCAAGAATTTCTCCTACGGCATCACCTTGCTTCCGGGCGACAAGCGCAGGGCGCTGTCGGCCGTCTACGCCTACGCCAGGCGGATCGACGACGTCGGCGACGGCACCATGCCGCCAGGTGAGAAGCTGGCCGCGCTTGAGCAGGCGCGCAAGGAAGTGCTCTCGGTCGGCGCCGGGGCCGGGCCGGCCGGCGATCTCGTGCTCGTCGCGCTGCGCGACGCCGCGGCGAGATTCCCGATCCCGGTTGCCGCGTTCTGCGAGCTCATCGACGGCTGCGAAGCCGACGTGCGGGGCACGAGTTACGCCACTTTCGACGAGCTGAGGCACTACTGCCGGTGCGTCGCCGGCTCGATCGGGCGGCTGTCGCTGGGAGTCTTCGGCAGTGAGGAGCCGGCGGCGGCATCGGAGCTGGCCGACGCGCTCGGGGTCGCGCTCCAGCTCACGAACATCCTTCGCGACATCAGGGAAGACCTCGAAGCTGGCCGGGTCTACCTTCCTGCCGAAGACCTCGACCGATTCGGCTGCACCCTCCTGCCGCCAGAACCCGGCTGCGGCGCGGTGCTCAAGGGCGATCTCGCCGGCCTGGTCAGGTTCGAAGCCGAGCGCGCGAAGCAGTGGTACGCGACCGGGCTGGCTTTGCTGCCGCTGCTCGACCGGCGCAGCGCGGCCTGCACGGGCGCGATGTCGGGCATCTATGCCCGCCTGCTCGAGCACATCTGCGCCTCTCCCGTGCAGGCGCTTGACCACCGGATGTCCTTGCCCGCTGGCCAGAAGGCGCTGGTGGCCGCGACGGCGATCGCGGGGATGGCCCGCCGGCCTGCCTCCAGGGGAGCGGGCACATGAGCGGGCGGCGGATAGCCGTGATCGGCGGTGGCCTCGCCGGGATCACGGCCGCGCTCGACTTGCGGGCGGCCGGGCACGAGGTGACGCTGGCCGAGGCGAGGCCGCGGCTTGGCGGCGCGGCATCTTCCTATCAGCGTGACGGGCTGACGATCGACAACGGCCAGCACGTGATCCTGCGATGCTGCGACAACTACCAGGCGCTGCTCGGCAGGCTCGGGGTCGCCGGCCTGGTGCGGTTCCAGCCGCGCTTCGACGTGACCGTGCTCGCGCCAGGCGGCCGTACCGCCAGGCTGAAGCGCACCGGACTGCCGAGCCCGCTGCACCTGGCCGGCTCTCTGCTCAGGTACCGGATGCTTTCGATGCCCCAGCGGCTCGCGGCAGGCAGGGCCGCGCTGGCCATGCGCTGGGTCGACACCGCTGACCCCACGCTCGACCAGGTCAGGCTGGGTGACTGGCTGGCGGGCGCCGGCCAGGGCGAGGCGGCAAGGCGAAGGCTGTGGGACCTGTTCGTCATCTCCTCCCTCAACATCGCCGGTGACGACGCCAGCCTGCAGCTCGCCGCGATCGTGATCAAGACGGCGCTGCTCGGCGCGAAGGACGCGGCCGACATCGGCATGGCTACCGTGCCGCTCGGCGAATTGCACGGTCGGGCCGCCGCCGGCCTGCTCGGCAGGCTCGGGGTCGCGGTGCGGATGAGCAGCCGGGTGACCGCGCTGCGCCAGGTGGCGGGCGGCGGTTTCTCGGTCGGGCTGGCGCAGGGCGAGCCGCTGAGCGCCGACGCGGTGGTGCTCGCGGTGCCGTCAGGGGCGGCGGCGAGGCTGGCGGCGGGCGCCGGGGTGGCGCGGGCCGCGCGATGGGAAGAACTCGGTGCCTCGCCGATCGTCAACGTACACGTCATCTACGATCGCAAGGTCACCGGCCAGCCGTTCACGGCGGTGGTCGACTCGCCGGTGCAGTGGGTCTTCGACAAAACCGGGATTGCCGGCCTGAATACCGGGCAGTACCTCGCGGTGTCTTTGTCGGCCGCGGATCCCTACATTGGCGTTCCTTCCGCGCGGCTTTGCGACCAGTTCAGGTCCGAGCTCGCGCGGCTCTTCCCGGCGGCAGCGCAAGCCAGGGTCATCGATGCCTTCGTGACCAGGGAACGCCGGGCCACCTTCCGCCAGGCGCCAGGCTGCGGTGCCTTGCGGCCCGGTGCCGCGACCTCGGTATCCGGACTCGTGCTCGCCGGTTCGTGGACCGACACGGGCTGGCCTGACACCATGGAGGGCGCTGTGCGAAGCGGACACTGCGCTGCGCAGCAGTTGATCAACGAGCTGGCCGGCCGGCAGGCTGCCGCGCCGACCGGGATCGCGTCGTGACCGCGACCATACCCGCGGCGGTCGAGACCGCGCGCGACTGCGTCGGCCCGGCGATGGCCGCGGCGGTCGGCCGGCTCAGCCAGGACATCAGGGAGGTCGCCGCCTACCACCTCGGCTTGTCAGATCCCGGCGGCCAGCCGGGACGCCAGGCAGGAAAGGCGCTGCGCCCGGCGCTGGCGCTGCTCTCCGCCCAGGCGGCCGGGGCCGATCAGGAGCGGGCGGTGCCCGCCGCCGTGGCGGTCGAGCTGGTGCACAACTTCTCGCTGCTGCACGACGACATCATGGACGGCGACACCGAGCGAAGGCACCGGCCGACCGCGTGGACCGTGTACGGGGTCGGGGCCGCCATCCTGGCCGGTGACGCGCTGCTCGCGCTGGCTCAGGATCTCCTGCTGGAGAGCCCGCCGCCTGAAGGTGTCTGGGCATCGCGCTGCCTGTCAGCGGCGGTGCAGCGGCTGATCGCTGGCCAGGGCGCTGACCTGGCCTTCGAGCGGCGCGCTGACGTCAGCGTGGCCGAGTGCCTTGACATGGCGGGCGACAAGACCGCGGCGCTGATGGCCTGCGCGTGCAGCATCGGAGCCGTCTACGTCGGCGGCCCCGCCGCCATCGCCAAGAGCCTGGGCGGGTTCGGCGCCTATGCGGGACTCGCGTTCCAGCTCACCGATGACCTGCTCGGCATCTGGGGTGCGCCAGAGGTCACCGGCAAGCCGGTCAGGTCAGACCTGCGGGCAAGGAAGAAGTCGCTTCCCGTAGTGGCCGCCCTGAGCAGCGGCACCGAGGCGGGCCGCGAACTCGGCGAGTTGCTTGCCAGGCCGGAATCGCTGTCAGAAGAGCAACTGCTCCACGCGGCCTGGCTGGTGCAGGCGGCAGGCGGCAGGCAATGGGCGGAAGCCAAGGCGGACGCGGCGCTGACGTCGGCGGTCGAACACCTCTCCGAGACCGACATGCCGCACGAGGTGCGGGCCGAGTTCGAGGCCATCGCCGAGTTCCTCACCGCGAGGCAATGGTGAATCAGGTAACCGCCGCGACCCCGGCGGCCGCGCCCGCTGACGCGGCAGCCATGGCACAAGCGAGCCGGGCGCTTGACCGGGCCAGGGACCACCTGCTCGGGCTTCAGCACGCCGAGGGCTGGTGGCAGGGCGAGCTTGAAACCAACGTCACCATGGACGCGGAAGACCTGCTGCTGCGCGAGTTCCTCGGGATCAGGACCGCTGAGCAGACCCAGGCGGCCGCCCGCTGGATCGCCGCACGGCAGCGGGATGACGGCACCTGGGCCAACTTCGCCGGCGGCGACGCCGACCTGTCCACCACGGTCGAGGCCTACGTGGCACTGCGGCTGGCCGGGCACTCACCGCAGGCCGGCCATATGGAGCGGGCAGCCGCCGAGATCAGGGCGGCCGGAGGCATCGCGGCCACGCGGGTGTTCACCAGGATCTGGCTGGCGTTGTTCGGTGAATGGTCATGGGATGACCTGCCGGTGATTCCGCCTGAGCTGATCTACCTGCCCTCCTGGTTCCCGCTGAATGTGTACGACTGGGCCTGCTGGGCACGACAGACCATCGTGCCTTTGACCATCGTCTGCTCGATGCGCCCGGTGCATAAGCTGCCGTTCAGCCTGGCCGAACTGCAGGCTCCGGCCGGCGCCCCGACGTCGGTCAGGCTTGTCTCCGGTGACCGCTGGGCGAAGATTTTCCGTGCCCTTGACCGCCAGTTGCACGCCTACGAGCGGTACGTGCGGCCCCGCAAGCCGATGGCGCCGGCACGCCGGGCGGCGCTGCGCAGGTGCGCCGAGTGGATTATCGCGCGGCAGGAGGCCGACGGCTGCTGGGGCGGCATCCAGCCACCGTGGGTCTATTCGCTGATGGCGCTGCACCTGCTCGGCTACGGGCTCGAGCATCCGGTGATCAAGCGCGGCCTGGAGGGGCTCGACAGGTTCACGATCTGGGAAGACACCCCAGACGGCCAGGTGCGGCGGCTCGAGGCCTGCCAGTCGCCAGTCTGGGACACCGTGCTCGCGATCGTGGCGCTCTCTGACGCCGGGCTGCCCGCCGATCATGAGGCGCTCGTGTCTGCCGCTCGCTGGGTGGTCGGGGAGGAGATCAGGGGGCCGGGCGACTGGCAGGTGCGCAGGCCGGCGCTGGAACCTGGCGGCTGGGCGTTCGAGTTCGACAACGACGGGTACCCAGACGTAGATGACACCGCCGAGGCCGTGCTAGCGCTGCGCCGGGTCGCCCTCGGGCGGCACGGTGCGACCGCACGCGCCATCGACTGGCTGCTCGGCATGCAGTCGAAGGACGGCGGGTGGGCCGCCTTCGATGCCGACAACACCAGGCGGCTGGTCACCAGGCTCCCGTTCTGCGACTTCGGTGAGGTCATCGACCCGCCGTCGGCCGACGTCACCGCCCACACGGTCGAGGCACTCGCCGCGGCCGGGCTTGGGGAGAGCACGGCGGTGCGGCGCGGCGTGGTCTGGCTACTGCGCGCGCAGGAACCCGACGGCTCCTGGTTCGGACGCTGGGGCGCCAATTACGTGTACGGGACTGGCGCGGTCGTCCCCGCGCTCATCGCCGCGGGGGTGCGGCCGGGCAAGCCAGTCATCAGGCGGGCGGTGAGCTGGCTGATCGCGCACCAGAACACCGACGGCGGCTGGGGCGAGGACCTGCGCTCGTATGCGGACAGGGACTGGGCGGGCCGCGGCGAGTCCACCGCCTCGCAGACCGCCTGGGCGCTGCTCGCCCTGCTTGCGGCGGGCGGCGGCGACGCGATGGCCAGCGCCGGCCGGGGCGTCGCCTACCTGGCGGCGACCCAGCGTGCGGACGGGACCTGGGATGAGCCGCTGTTCACCGGCACCGGGTTCCCTGGTGACTTCTACATCAACTACCACCTGTACCGGCTGGTCTTCCCCCTGAGCGCGCTCGGGCGCTACCTCGGGCTGGCGGGGGGCGCGGATTGAGCGCCAGGCTGCTGATCTGCGCGCCGCTGTGCGTTGAGGCTTACGCGCTCCGGCGCGGGCTGGCTGACCTGCGCGAGGCGCGCGGCACCGCGCGAGTGCTGCGCACCGGGTACGGTCACCTGCGGGCGGCGGCTGCGGCCGGGGCGATCGCGAGGACCGAGGCTGAACTCGTCGCGGTGGGCGGCGTGGCGGGCGGCCTGACCGGGGAAATGCGGGCCGGCGACGTGGTCGTGGCCAGCTCGGTGCTTAATGGCTGTGCGCCGGGGATTTTGACTGAGACCTTCACCTGCCCGTCGGCGCCGCTGGTCGCGGGCGAACTGCGGCGGGCCGGACTGCGGGTCCACGTGGGTCCGCTGGCGAGCGTCGCCGGCCTTCGGTCGGCGAGCGGGCACGCGGAACTCGCCGCCGCCGGGGTGATCGCGGCGGACATGGAGTCGGCGCCGCTGCTGGCGGGAGCGGCCGGGCGCCCGGCGATCGTGGTGCGGGCCATCTCTGATACTGCCGACCACCCGCTGGCCAGCCTGCGGACGGTGGCCGGCGGCCTGGCTGCGCTGCGGTCGCTGCGTGCCGCCGCGCCCGTGCTCGGCCGGTGGGCGGCGGCGGCCGGGTCGAGGCAGGTGCTGCTGGCCAGCCCGAGGTCTTTCTGCGCGGGTGTGGAGCGGGCCATCGACATCGTCGAGCTTGCCCTGCAGCGCTACGGCGCTCCGGTCTACGTGCGCAAGCAGATCGTGCACAACACCACGGTGGTGGCCGGCCTGGAGCGGAAGGGCGCGATCTTCGTCGACGAACTTGACCAGGTTCCTGACGGGGCGCGGGTGGTGTTCTCCGCCCATGGCGTCTCGCCAGACGTGCGCCGGCAGGCGCGGCGCCGCGAGCTTACCGCGGTCGACGCCACCTGCCCGCTCGTCGCCAAGGTGCACGCCGAGGCCAGGCGGTTCGCCGCCGACGGCTACCTGGTCGCACTTATCGGCCACGGCGGCCACGAGGAAGTCGATGGCACTCTCGGCGAGGCGCCTGGCTCGATGGCGCTTGTCGAGTCGGCGGAAGACGTGCCTGGCCTGCGGCCCGCCGACCCCGCCAAGGTCGCTTACCTGATGCAGACCACGCTCGCCGCCGACGAGGCGGCTGGCATCGTGGACGCGATCAGGGATCGCTTCCCGGCCGCCAAGGGTCCGGGAAGCGACGACATCTGTTACGCGACGACCAACAGGCAGCAGGCGGTCCGAGCCATCGCCGCCGAGTCTGACCTGGTCCTCGTCGCCGGGTCGGCCAACTCATCGAACAGCCAGCGCCTGGTGGAAACCGCACGGCGGGCAGGGACACCCGCGTACCTGGTCGACAGCGCGCAGGACATCGAGCTCGGCTGGCTGGCCGGAGCCGGCTCGGTCGGGATCGCCGCCGGTGCTTCCGCGCCTCCGGCAATGGTCGGTGACATCGTGACCGCGCTGTCAGGGCTAGGCGGCGTTTCTTCGAGGGAGGTGGTGGTAGCGACTGAATCGGTTCAGTTCGGCCTGCCCAGAGAGCTCAGGCAGTGATAAGCGGGCAGTGATCAGCGCCGGGGGGAAAGCACGGAAATGATCACCGGGAATAGCGATCACGTAAAGAGGTGAAGTCTTGTGAGTATGCCGCTGCGGCAGAGCGTCCGGGTGGGAACCTACCTGATGCGCCAGAAGCTGACCGGCCGCAAGAAGTTCCCGCTCATAGTCGAACTTGAGCCGTTGTTCGCGTGCAACCTCGCCTGCGCGGGCTGCGGCAAGATCCAGGAGCCGGCTTCCGTGCTCAAGCAGCGGATGCCAGTCGAGCAGGCGCTCGCGGCGATCGAAGAGTGCGGTGCTCCGATGGTGTCGATCGCCGGAGGCGAACCGCTCATGCACCCGCAGATCGAGGTCCTGGTGCAAGAACTGGTCAAGCGCAAGAAATACGTATTCCTCTGCACCAACGCCCTGCTCATCGGAAGGAAACTCGACAAGTTCACGCCGTCGAGGTACTTCGCCTTCGCCGTGCACATCGACGGCCTGGCGCAGCGGCACGACGAGTCTGTCTGCAAGGAAGGCGTGTTCGACGAGGCGGTCGCGGCGATCAGGGAGTGCAAGCGCCGCGGCTTCCGCGTCACGACCAACACGACCGTGTTCAGCAACGACACGCCGCAGAGCGTGATCGACGTGCTCAACTACCTCAACGACGACCTGCAAGTCGACCAGATGATGATCTCGCCTGCCTACGCCTACGAGAAGGCGCCCGACCAAGACCACTTCCTTGGCGTGGCCGAGACGCGGGAACTGTTCCGCAAGGCGTTCGCCGACGGCAACCGCAAGCGCTGGCGGCTTAACCATTCGCCGCTCTTCCTGGACTTCCTCGAGGGCAAGGCGGACTTTCTTTGCACGGCCTGGGGGATACCTTCGTACTCGCTGAAGGGCTGGCAGAAGCCGTGTTACCTGATGAACGACGGCTACGCCAGCACGTACGCGGAGCTTGTCGAGACCACCGACTGGGACAGCTACGGCCGGGGCAAGGACCCGCGCTGCGCGAATTGCATGGCCCACTGCGGTTACGAGCCGTCGGCCGTCCTCGCGACAACCTCGTCGCTGCGCCAGTCCATGAGGGCGATATCAGGCAGGTAATTCAAGCTCAAGATTGGACGCCATGGGATTTGACCTGCCCGGGCTGCTTGCCGCCAACGACGGCAGGGGCTATGAACTGCACGCGAGGCACCTGAACCCGCAGCTGCCGCGGATGCTGCACGCGATCGGGTTCGACAAGGTGTACGAGAGGGCGGAAGGCAGCTACCTCTTCGACAGGGACGGGCAGCGCTACCTCGACTTCCTGAGCGGCTTCGGAGTATTCGCGCTCGGGCACAACCATCCGGTCGTGCGCAAGGCGCTGCACGACGTGCTGGACGGCGAACTGGCTGACCTGGTCCAGTTCGACTGCGCGCTGCTGCCAGGGCTGCTCGCCGAGCAACTCCTGGCCAGGGCACCTGGCATGGACCGGGTGTATTTCGGGAACAGCGGCACCGAGGCGGTCGAGGCCGCGCTCAAGTTCGCGCGCTACGCGACTGGCAAGCCGCGGGTGCTTTACTGCGATCACGCGTTCCACGGGCTCACCGTCGGGTCCTTGTCGGTCAACGGCTCGGATGAGTTCAAGACGGGCTTCGGGCCGCTGGTGAGCGGCACTGCGGTGCCCTTCGGCGAACTGGATGCGCTCAGGGCCGAGCTCACCAGGAAAGATGTCGCCGCCCTGGTGGTCGAGCCGGTGCAGGGCAAGGGCGTGCACGTGGCACCGCCTGGCTACCTGCGCGCGGCCGCCGGCCTGCTGCACGCGGCCGGGGCGCTGCTGATCTGCGATGAGGTGCAGACCGGGCTCGGCAGGACCGGGCGGTTCTTTTCCTACGAGTACGATGACGTCGAGCCGGATATCGTGACCGTCGCCAAGGCGCTGTCCGGCGGGTTCGTGCCAGTCGGCGCGACGCTGGTGAAGGAGTGGATTTTCGCCAGGGTGTACTCGTCGATGGACCGGGTGCTCGTTCATGACTCGACGTTCGGCTCCAACGCCCCGGCCATGGCCGCTGGGCTGGCATCGCTGGCGGTCATCGAGGACGAGCAGCTAGTCAGCAACGCCGAGCGCACCGGCGAGGTGCTGCGGGCCGCGCTTGCCGACCTGGCCGGCCGGTACGAGATGCTCGCCGGGGTGCGCGGGCGCGGGCTGATGATCGGCCTTGAGTTTGCCCGGCCGAGATCGCTGAAGCTGCGGGCAAGCTGGAACATGCTCCAGGCCGCGCGGGTCGGGTTGTTCTCGCAGATGATCGTGGTATCGCTGTTCGAGCGGCACCGCATACTCACCCAGGTAGCCGGCGACCACATGGAAGTCATCAAGCTGCTGCCCTCGCTGACCATAGGCGACGCGGAAGTCGATGCCTTCGTCACCGCCTTCGCCGAGGTGATGGAGGACGCGCACCGCGGGTCAGGCCTGATGTGGGACTTCGGCCGCCGCCTGGTCAGGCAAGCAATGACCCGCTGAAGCACGCGCTAGGCTGTCTCGGGTGCGCGCGATGCTTTCTGCTGACAGGTCGGGGACGCTGCGCTTGCGCGAGCACCTTTTCGGCCCTGAGCGCCTGCTGGTGATGGCCATCGTAAACCGGACTCCTGACTCCTTCTACGACGCCGGGCTTACCTGGGATGAGCCTGCCGCCATGGAACGAGTGCACCAGGTCGTGGCAGCAGGCGCGGACATCGTCGATATCGGCGGGGTGCCTGCCGCGCCCGGCCTTGACGTGGACGTGGCCGAGGAGGTCAGGCGCACCGCCTCGTTCATCGCGGCGGTGCGGTCGGCCTATCCGGGTGTCGCGATCAGCGCGGATACCTGGCGGCACGAGGTGGCGAGGGAAGCCTGCGCGGCCGGCGCCGACCTGATCAACGATAGCTGGGGCGGCTGGGACGCGAAGCTGCCAGACGTCGCCGCCGAGTTCGGTGCCGGGCTGGTGTGCGCGCACGCGGGCAGCCAGCGGCCGAGGACCAGGCCGTTCCGGGTCCGCTACGAAGACGTCGTGCAGGACGTGCTCGACAAGACACTGCGCCTGGCGGCCCGCGCGGTGCAGGCCGGCGTCGACCCGGCCAGCGTGATCATCGACGCCGCCCACGACTTCGGCAAGAATACCTGGCATTCGCTGGAGGTGACCAGGCGGCTCGGTGAGATCACGGCGAGCGGGTGGCCGGTCCTGGTGTCGGTGTCGCGCAAGGACTTCATCGGCGAAGCGCTTGATCTTCCGATTCACGATCGTCTTTCCGCCACATTGGCCACCACATCGGTGTGTGCCTGGCAGGGCGCGAGAGTCTTCCGCGCTCACGACGTCGTCCAGACCCGCCACGTACTGGACATGGTCTCCGCCATCCGCGGCGACCGGCCTCCGGCCCGTGCCGTCAGGGGGATGACCTGACCCCGTGATCGTCGCTGCCGCATTCTGTCCCGCGCCGCCGCTGCTTGCCACCCCGCTGAACGGTGCCGTGCCCGTGCTGCCTGAGTTGCGCGCGGCCTGCCGCGAGGTGGCCGCCGAGTTGCTCGCGGCCGAGCCCGAGCTTGTGGTCGTCACGGGCAGCGGGGAAAACACGACCCGGCTGGCCGACGCCGGACCCGCCGGGCTGGCGTCTTTCGCGCCAGGTGCCGGGCTGAGCCCTGGCGGGCTGCCGTCGTCGGTGCTTATTGGCTGCTGGCTGCTTGAAGAAATCGGGTACCTGGGCGGACGGATGCTGATGTCGGTTGCCTGCGCCGAGCCGGTCGCTAGCTGCGCGCGGATCGGGGCGGGTCTGGCTGACGAGGCCCGCCGGGTCGCGCTGCTCGCGATGGGGGACGGCAGTGCGTGCCGCGGGCCGAAGGCACCTGGATACTTCGACCAGCGCAGTCTCGCGTTCGACGCCGAGGTGGAACGGGCCGTGCGGGCAGGCGACCTGGAAGCGCTGCTGCGGGTCGACCCTGAGCTGGCCAGTTCGCTGCTGGCGACCGGGCGCCCAGCCTGGCAGGTACTCGCAGGTGCGCTGGCCGGCGTGCCGGTGGAAACGCACGTGCGGTACTGCGATGATCCGTTCGGCGTGGCTTACCTGGCCGCGTCGGTGCGACTGCGGAGGCCATAGATGCCTGATGAGTTCGCCGGGCGGCCGGTGGTGGTGTTCGGCGCGGGCGGCGCGCTCGGCCGCGGCGTCGCCGAGGCATTCGCCGCGGCCGGTGCCTTCGTGACCGGAGTGGACCTGCACGAGCCGCCAGCGGAGCGGCGGGTGCCGGGCGCTTATTACCTCGCGGCCGATGTGACGGCCGACGGCGATGTCGCGGCGGTCTTCTCAGGCCGGCCCGCGCCCTGGGCAGTGGTCAACACCGTAGGCGGGTTCGCGCCAAGCCGGCCGCTGACCGAGCTTGACCCGGCCGAGCTTTCCTTGCAGCTCAACCTGAACCTGGTCAGCGCGGCGCTGATCACCAAGCACGGGCTCGCCGCGCTGCAGCGGGCTGGCGAGGGCCGGATCGTGCACACGGCGAGCCGGGCCGGGGTCGTGACCAAGGGCAACGGGTTCGCCTATTCGGTGAGCAAGGCAGCCGTGCTGCACCTGGTCGCCATGGCGGCCGACGAGGTACGGGGCAGCAAGATCACCGTCAACTGCGTGGTGCCGAGCATCATCGACACCCCGGCCAACCGGGCCGCGCTGCCCAACTCCGACCACGACTCCTGGCCCAAGATCCCCGACATCGCCAGGAGCTACCTGTACTTGACCGCGCCAGGCTCGTTCCTGGTGAACGGCGCGGCCATTCCGGTCTGAGCGGCAGTTCGGGCGCTGGTACCGCTGCCCGGCTTGGAGGCTTGGGTACCGTAGCGGGGTACTTAATGGCCAGTGCGCCAAATCGTAGAACTGGCGCCGTCCGCGTGGAGGGTCCGCACGTGCCTCGCCCCGAAGTCCTCAGTCGCACTCGCTTGTTCACCGCGCTCATCGCCGTCGCGGCGCTTGGCGTGGCCGGCTGCACGCCACGCATTTCCATTTCCATCGGCACGAAGCCGCCTAAGACGGCAGGCAGCCGGCCGCGCCAGGCAGCCGGCCAGAGCAGCGCCGTGCCGCATCATTCCCATGGCGGCAAGCACCGCAAGCAGGGCAACAGCGGCGGGGCGTCAGGTCAGGATCAGCTGGTTATCGAGCCGGACGCGGGTTTTTCCACCGTCTACAACATGATCAGCCACGCGAAGCGCAGCATCGACATCACGATGTTCCAGTTCGCCGACACCACGGCCGAGCACGACCTGGCCGCGGCGGTCAGGCGCGGCGTCCAGGTCAGGGTCATTCTCGACCGTCAGGAGACGAGGGTCGATTCCGCCGCCTACAACTATTTCAAGTCCCGCGGCATCAAGGTGGCCTGGTCCTGGTCTAAGTTCACCTACACCCACCAGAAGACGCTGACCTTCGACAACAAGACGTCGATCATCCAGACCGCGAACCTGACCTCCGAGTATTACCCGACCAGCCTTGACTTTCTCGTCGTCGACCATGACAAGGCCGACGTGGCGGCTATCGTGAAGGTGTTCAACGCCGATTTCGCCCACCGGGCGATCACGCCGCCAGACGGAGCCGACCTGGTCTGGTCGCCAACTGACTCGCAGCGGCAGATCCTCGCCGTCATCAACGGCGCCAGGAAGAGCCTGCGGATCTACAGCGAGGAAATGGCCTACTCGACCGTAGTCGACGACCTGATCGCGGCCGCCAGGCGCGGCGTCGACGTGCTGGTGTGCGGCGAGAACCTGTACGGCGAATACACGAGCACCTTCGAGAAGATGGCCCGCGCCGGGGTGCATATCTCTTACTACAGTTCCTGGAGCGGGTTCTACATCCACGGCAAGATGGTGCTTGCCGACTACGGCACGAAGCACGCGCGAGCGTTCATCGGCTCGGAGAACTTCTCCTACACCTCCCTGAACGAGAACAGGGAACTCGGGCTGATCCTCAGCTCGCCGTCCGTTATGTCAGGTATAGTCAGTGTTTTCGGCCAGGACTTCGCTCACGGGCATCACGTAGGCTGAAAAAGACAGAAAGTTTGGCGTCATAGCCGGACGGCTGGCTGGTCTAGTTCTATAGCTGCTGCCGCGGCGAAGTGGCGCGCGCTGCCGACGCCGCAGTGGCGACGCAGGAGAGGTATGCCGTGGAGGTGCCGGTTCCGTCGCGGCGAACGCCTCGGTCGCCGCTGCGATCGTCTCCGTCGGTCGCGCGACAGTCGCCGCGGCTGCGGCTGGGGTGGTGGATCGAACGGGCCTGGCTGGTGGGGGCCAGGCCCGTTCGCGCGTGCCGCCCCGGCCGTGCCCTGCCCGCGCCAGCGGCCGGCTAGTCGTGGTCGCGGGTCCAGTGCGGACGGCCGAAGAAGCGGCCGAGCACGTCGTGCAGGTTGTTGCCGCTGTTCTTGAACATGTCAACGTGGTAGACCGGCGGGCCATCCGGCGCGGGCAAGGCGGCGGCTTGTGAGTCGTCAAGGTCCGTTTGCAGGTGACTGCGGGTTATCTGGATCACGTGGTCGGCTTCGATGAAGCGGAGGCCGACGTGGGTGTGGATGACTATGCCATCGAAAATGTCGAGTTCGGGCACCTCAAGTACATGTTCGAGGGTTCCGATGGCCGCCCCGCTGCTGCTGCGCACCTGCGATCCGTGAACCGCGGCGGCATATGAAACAGGCGTATCGTCCGACATGATGGCCGTCTTCCTTAAGGGAGTTAATTCACCTCAGCAAACGCGGACTCCATTGACCATAGCAGCCGCTCAGGCCGCTGATCGCAACCGGACGGCAGGCTCGCCGTCCTATTTGACCAGCGGGTCCCTTGGCAAGCCGAGTATGCGCTCGCCGATCTGATTGCGCTTGATCTCCGACGTGCCTCCGGCGATGGACATGGCACGGTTCCCGAGCGCCAGCATGCCGGCGAGCAGTCCTGGCCCGTCGAGGAAGGCCAGTTCAGATCCGGCGAGCGCGCCAAGGATGGCGGCTGCCTCGTGCCCTAGCTCGGAAAGCACCAGCTTGGTCACGTTGCCCTCTTGGCCAGGCCCGCCGCCGGCCACCGCCCGGTGGGCACTGCGCAAGTTAAGTGCGTTCATGGCACCGAACGTGGCGATGTGCCTGCCGACCCGGCCCCCTCCGCCTGGCAGCCGCTCGGGGTGGGCATCGAGCGGCGCGATGAAGGTCTCCGGCGGCAGCGAAAGCCCGCCCTGCCCGCCGCCGATGCTGACGCTCTCGTTGCCGAGCGTAGCCCGCGCGACCGTCCAGCCCCGGTCGACCTCACCGACCACGTTCTCGTCGGGTATGAACACGTCGTCGAAGAAGACCTCGTTGAAGTCAGAGTTCCCTGTCGCCATCTTGAGCGGCCTGACGGTCACGCCTGGCGCGTGCATGTCGATGACCATCATCGTGATGCCCTCGTGCTTGGGCGCATCTGGCTTGGTCCTGATGGTGGCCAGCCCGTAATCGGCCTCATGCGCCTGGCTGGTCCAGACCTTCTGGCCGTTGATCACCCAGCCGCTGCCCGCATCCCCGTCGACCCTGACCGCCCTGGTCGAGATGCCTGCGGCGTCCGAGCCTGCGTTCGGCTCGGAGAAGAGCTGGCACCAGATCACCTCGTGGTTCAGTGCGGGCTCCACCCAGCGGGCCACCTGGCCGGCGGTCGCGTACTGGATCAGCGTGAGGATCACCCAGCCGGTGATCCCGTAGCCTTGCCGCCTGATCCCTGCCCGGCCGAATTCTTCCTCGATCACCAGTTGCTCGACCGCGCCCGCGTCACGCCCCCAGGGCTTCGGCCAGTTCGGCACCACGTAACCGGCTTCGATAATGGCCTTCTTTCGCGCGGCGTCGTCGAGATCGCGCACCTGCGCTATGAAGGCCCGCACGCTGTCCCTGATCGGCTCGGCCTCAGGCGGCAGGTCGACATGCCGGTCCCTGCTGACTCCGCGCCTTACCGCGCTGGTGACATCGAGCGCGGACGCCTCGGCGTCGACGAGTGCCTCGATCGCGGTGGCTCGCCGCACGAACAGGTGCGCGTCGTGCTCCCAGGTGAAGCCGATCCCGCCGTGCACCTGGATGTTGAGCTGCGCATTCTGGTCCGCGGCGGCCAGGGCCAAGGTGGCGGCCATGGCGGCGGTGTAGCCGAACTGGTCGCGGTCGCAAACCTCGGCACGTGCCGCGTCCCAGACCGCCGCAGTCGCCAGCTCACTTGCCACCAGCATGTTCGCGCAGTGGTGCTTCACTGCCTGGAACATCGCGATCGGCCGCCCGAACTGCTGGCGTATCTTCGCGTACTCGGCGGCAGATTCCGTGCATTGCCTGGCGACTCCGCTCGCTTCTGCCGCGAAGATCAGTCGCGCCAGGTCAGTAAGCACTATCCGGCCGCCATTAAGCACCTTGGCGGGTGCGCCGTCAATGGTGACCCGAGCCGCGCGCCTGGCCGGGTCCAGGTTGGCAGGGACCTTCGCGGTCACGCCGCCGCCACGGCAGTCGACAACGATGACGTCGTCGCCGGTGCCGGCCAGCAGCACGTCAGCCAGGTGCCCGCTCAGTACCACGCCAGCGGACCCCGATGCGGTGCCGTCCCGCACCGCCAGGTCACTGCCGAGCGCGACGGCGCCGACCAGCGACCCGTCGGCCAGGCCAGGCAGCCAGGCTGCCTTCACCTCCTCAGGGGCAATCGCGGCGAGCACCGAGCTGGCGATCACAGTCGGGACGAAAGGCCCGGGCGCTATCGCCCGGCCAAGCTCTTCCACCACCACGACAAGCTCAGGCATCCCGAACCCTGATCCGCCGTACTCCTCCGGCAGGGCCAGCCCTGTCCAGCCTAGATCGGCGAGCTGCGGCCAGAACTCCGGCAGTTCCTCGGCCTGCGCGGTCAGCAGCGCCCGGTTGGCGGCAACTGAGCCGTTCTTGATCAGGAAGTCGGAGACGGTCTTGGCGAGCGCGCGGTGCTCGTCGGTGATGGCGATTGACATGGTTAAGAGCTATCAGGTGGCCTCTGCCCAGGGCAAGTGGCACGACACGGGGACAAAGCTCCTTGCCGTCAGGTGCCTGGCCGCCTGGAGCCTGGGACATGGCCCATTGATATCACTTGCCCAGATCACTTGCCCGCTGTGACGGCGCCTGGCACGGCGAGCGCGGTCGTGCTCATCGCAAGCAGGCCGTGCGGGTGCGGCGGGGCCGGTCAGGTATGGTCGGTCAGGGCGTCGGCCAGCAGGCCGAGGCCGATCCCTAGCATCCAGACGTCCTTGCTCACCCCGACGCCCGCCTGGCTCGGCCAGATGCTGCCAGGCTTGCGCAGCGCCGGGGTTCGCGCGTAAAGCGCGACGAGGGCACCGGAAAAGCCGGTGAGTGCCGCGCCGGCCAGGGCGGCAGGCACGAACGGTGCGAGCAGGGCCGAGCCGACGGCTATCTCTCCGCCGGCCAGGAACTTGAGGAACTGCTCGGGCGGGACATCCTTGAGCACGGGGAAAGCATTCGCGGCCATGCCGTGGAGCGCGCGGGCCCTCGCCTCGTCACCCTTCCACTTCTCGAGCCCTGAGTGCAGGATGTACGCGCCGGCGGCAAGGCGTCCGGGAACCTCACGTGCTCGAAGCAAACGCATGGCGTAAACCTTAGCAGGTTGCGTGAACGCTCAACGATCGGCTCAGGACGCAGGCGGCGGCTGGTAATCGGCGTGCTCTTCGACCATGGCGTAGATGTCCATGCCGATCGGGCGGCGCTGTTCCTCGGCGATATGACCGAGCAGGCCAGCGGTCCTGGCCAGCAGCGCGAAGCCGCGCAGCAGGCCGGGCGGCAAGCCGAGGTCGGCCAGCGCGGCACCGCAGGTGCCGGCGCCGTTGAGCGGCAGTTGCCTGCCGAGTACCTGAGCGTGCACCCGGCCGATCGCCTCGAAGAGGCGCAGGTGCGGCCCGTACGTTCCTTCCTCTTGCGCGATCGCGATCAGGACCGGAGTACGCGGGTCGGTGACCTTGTGCACGGGATGGCCGAGGCCGGGAACGAACCGGCCGGCCGCGCGCGCGTTCCGCACCGCCACAAGCGCGAGCGCGTCATACCCGGCGTGGTCGGCAGGCGGCCCGGCCTCCGCCAGGGTTTCGGCGAGGAAACGTCCCGCGTCCTCGGTCACGCCGAGGAACCTGGACCCGCCACCGAGCAGTCCGGCGGCCAGCGCCCCTTGCACCGAGTCAGGTGCGCTCAGGTAGGTCACCCTGGTCGCGATCGCCGTCGGGGTGAGCCCGTGATCGGCGAGCGCGACAAGCACCGCCTCGAAGACGCGGACCTGCGAGGTCGTCGGCCGCCGCTGCGTTACCAGCCAGAGCGCCAGTTCGCCGAAGGTGACCTTGCCCATCAGTTCGGCCGCGAGGTCCCGGCCGAGCAGCATGATCGAGTCAGGGTTCGAGGTCCCAAGCGAGGTGGGCAGCCGGACGGGTGGTTCTGCGCTCGTCATCTAGTCCTCCTGCGGTCGTGCCAGCCAGTCGCGGATCTCCGCGCCGTGCTCGTCGAGTCCGGGCGGCGGCAGGTCATAGCGCGGCGGTGTACGCGAGTAAGTGACCGGGTGCCTGGTGACGGGTACCGCGCGCTCGCCTTGTCCCGACGTGACCACCGGATCAAGCCCGATTTCGGCGGCGAACGCGATGCCCTTGTCGATCGTGTTGATCGGACCGCAGGGTACCCCGGCGGCGGTCAGCTCACCGAACCACTCGGCCGAAGTGCGCAGCCTCAGCCGTTCGACGAGCAGTACTTTCAGCGCGGTGCGGTTGGCGGTCCTGCTGGCGTTGGAAGAAAACTCAGGATCGGCCGCCAGGTGCGGCACCTTCAGCACCTCGCACAGCTTGCGGAACTGGGTGTCATTGCCAGCCGCGACGACGAGCTCGCCGTCGGCGGTCGGCAGCGGCTCGTAGGGGAACAGGCTCGGGTGCGCGTTGCCCATCCGGAATGGCACGACGCCGCCCGCGACCACCGCGCTGGCCTGGTTGACCAGCCCGGACATCGCCGAGGCGAGCAAGCTGGCCTCAAGGTGCTGGCCCTCGCCTGTCGCGGTGCGGTGGGCGAGGGCGGCGAGGATGCCGATCGCCGTGTGCAGGCCGGCGACGATATCGAAGATCGCCACGCCGGCCCGGTAGGGCGGGCCTTCCGCATCGCCGGTCAGGCTCATCAGGCCGGACATGGCCTGGACCAGGAGGTCGTAGCCGGGCAGGCGGGCGCCGCCCGCCGACCCGAAGCCGCTGATCGAGGCGTAGATGACCGACTCGTTCCCGGCCCTGACGCTGTCGTAGTCCAGGCCGAACCTGACCAGGCCCCCTGGCTTGAAGTTCTCCGCGAAGATGTCGGCTCGCCTGGCAAGTTCCCTGGCCAGAGCCAGGTCGGCGGGGTCGCCGAGGTCGAGTGAGACCGAGCGCTTGTTGCGGTTGATCGACAGGTAGTAGGTCGAGATGCCTTCGCTGGTGACCGGTGGCATCCAGTACCTGGTGTCGTCGCCTGCCGGGCTTTCTACCTTGACCACGTCGGCACCGAGGTCGCCGAGCAGCATCGTGCAGTAAGGGCCGGCGAGCACGCGGGTGAAGTCGGCGACGAGCAGGCCCGACAGCGGCGGAGGAGTGGTTCCTGGCTGACTCATCGCGTGGTTTGATCCCTGTCTGCGAGTCGGTGGCGCTGGTGTCCGTTCTGTCGGTTATACCAATCGCCGGGCGGGGGACCAGGACGCCGGGGGTCAGTTGACGCGCGGGGTTACCCGTCGCCCGTCGCGGCAAGCTGAGGATCCCAGTCACAGACCTCGCAGGCGCGCAGGAACAGCGAGCGGGCGAAGCCGACCGCCGTTGCGTGCGGATCGTCCGTTGTCCTGACGTCATCCCAGGGCAGGATGAACTCGCCAAGGGCCGCGTCCCAGTGCGCGCCAGGCGCGGCCGGCTGGTAGGTGCTGAAATCTTCCTGCGCCGGATGGGCGTAGGCGTAGAACGCGGCTTGCGGGTGCCTCGGGTCACCTGGCCACCAGCCAACCGCCACTTCCTGCGCGTCCATCGCGTTGCGCATGATGAAGTCACCGGAAGGCGGTACGGCCTGGCGGCCAGAGAACAGGCTGACGGCCAGGTCAAAGGAACCCCACCAGGCGTTGACAGGAGTCGAGCGGCCGCGGAACGGCGCGCGGTAGTCGGCGAGCACCAGGGCGGCCTGGGTGGCGGCGGCGAAATAGCTTGCCACCTGCCCGGTGTCGTAGGTGGCATGCTCGTCGTCCTCGTCGAGCCTTACGGTCCAGTGCACTTCTTGCGGGGTCGGGTCGATGTGCACCTGACCGGCCAGTTGCGCGATGGCGCCAAGCAGTTCGCGGGTCACGGAGCCGACCGCGCGGTGCGGTGTCAGCGGGATGCGCTCTGACCGGCCGCCGCTATGCTCGACCACCGCCTCGTGCGCGTGCAGGTCGAGCGCCACGACGAAGGAGCCTGACCCGTCGGGAGCCGGCAAAGGCAGCGTCTCCCAGCCGCGCGCGGTCAGCCGCAGCGCGGCGTGCTGCAGCTGCGGTTCAGGCGGTGCCAGCCTGACCGCCAGCTTGCCGAGTACCTGGGCGTGCGCGTGCAGCGTGTCGCAGGTCGCGGACCATTGCTCGTAAGAGGCCGAGGGCCAGCTCGCAGGCATAGGTCAGACGTTACCGCGCGAGCGCGGAGACCATGAGCGCCTTGATGGTGTGGAGCCGGTTCTCCGACTGGTCGAAGACGATCGAGCTGGCGGACTCGAAGACCTCATTGGTCACTTCCGCGCCGTCCAGCCCGAATTGCGCGAGCAGCCGCGCGCCCACGGTGGTGTCTGCGTTGTGCAGGGCGGGCAGGCAGTGCATGAACTTGGTGCCCGGCTTGCCCGTCGAGGCCATCAGGCCGGCGGTGACCCGGTAGGGGAGCAGGCCGGCGACGCGCTCGGCCCATTTGTCGTCAGGCTCGCCCATGCTCAGCCAGACATCTGAGTACACGAAGTCGGCACCCCTGACCCCGGCGGCGACGTCATCGGTGATGAGGATGCGGGCGCCGCTTGCGGTGGCGGCGGCGTTAGCGGCCGCCACCACGTCTGGCGGCGGCGCAAGTTCCTTCGGCGCGGCGATCCGCACGTCGACGCCCAGGATCGCGCCGGTCATCAGGAGCGATCTGGCCACGTTGTTGCGCCCGTCGCCGGTGAAGCAGAACGCGATGTCCTCGAGCGGTCCCGTGTGGTGCTCGGTCATCGTCATGATGTCGGCGAGTGACTGGGTGGGATGCCAGTCGTCGGTGAGCCCGTTCCATACCGGCACGCCCGAGTAGTCGGCCAGTTGCTCCGCCGCGGCCTGAGCGAAGCCGCGGAACGCGATGCCGTCGTAGACGCGGCCGAGCACTCGGGCGGTGTCTGGTATCGACTCTTCCTTGCCGACGTGCGAGCCTTCAGGACCCAGGTAGGTGGCGCGGGCGCCCTGGTCGTAGGCGGCTACCTCGAAGGCGGTGCGCGTACGGGTCGAGTTCTTCTCGAAGATCAGCACTATGACCCGGCCAGCAAGCTCCTGGCGCTCGGTACCTGAGTGCCGGTCACGCTTGAGCTGCGCCGCGAGCGAAAGCAGCTCAGCGAAGCGAGCCTTGCTCAGATCGGCGTCGGCAAGCAGTGACCCGGCATGGCGAGTAGCGGTCATCCCGGTGCCTTCCCTGGTAGTCGGCCCAGCCGGGAAGCTGGAAGAAATTACCTTAATCGAATGGCTGCGGGCCTCCGCGTGCGGGCTGGCAGTTGCCGGACGCTTGTTCACTCCTTCACTCCGCCGGTTCGCCGGCTTGCCCTGGCGGCGCGTCGAGCGCGCAGTGCAGGCACTCGCCGCCCGCTTGCGGCCGCCATCGAGCCTTCCCGGCGGTTACGGAAGTGTTCTTGATCGTGAGCCCGGCCAGCAGGGCGCCGCACAGGCACAGGCAGGCCGACGTGAGCATCGCGAGGCGGAACCCGGCAGAGAACTCGGCCTGGTGCAGGTAGGAGGCTCCGGTCAGGCCAGCGGCGGCAGGCAGGACGGCGACCGCGACGAGGGCCGCGACCCTGGCCACGTCGTTGTTGATGGCCGACGCGGTGCCGGCACGCTCGGCGGGAACCGCGGCTAGCACGGTCGCGGTCAGCGGCGCGACGTTGATCGCCAGCCCCAAGCCGAAGACGAGCACCGCGGGCAGTACCTCGGCGAGGTAGCTGCCTGACTGGCCGATCCTGGCGAGCAGGGCGAGTCCGGCGGCGATCACCACCGGGCCTGCCGTCATCTGGAGTCGCGGCCCGATCCTGGCGGCCAGTTCGCCTGACCTGGCGGAAAGCAGCAGCATGATGATCGTGACAGGGAGCAGCGAGATCCCCGCCTGCAGCGCCGTGTAGCCGGCCACCTGCTCAAGCTGGACCGGGAGCAGGAACAAGGCACCGCCGAGCGCGGCGTAGACGATGAAGGTGACCAGGTTGGCCGAGCTGAACTGGGCCGACCTGAACATTCCGAGCGGCAGTACCGGCAGCTTCGCCCGGCGCTCACGCCAGGCGAACGCCGCGAGCAAGACGGCCCCTGCCGTCAGCGCGCTGAGCGTCGTGGCGCTGGTGAAGCCATGATCAGGACCGTAGATGAGGCCGTAGGTCAGCCCGGCGAGGCCGAGCGTGACCAGGGCGCCGCCTGCCACGTCGAGCCGGCCGGCGGCGCGCGGGTTACGCGATTCAGGTACATGCCGCAGGCTCACCGCCACCACGAGGGCCGCTACCGGCAGGTTGATGACGAAGATAAGCCGCCAGGACACCGCCGAGATCAGCCAGCCGCCAAGGAAAGGGCCGACAGCCGTGCCAAGGCCGGAAAAGCCTGACCAGGCGCCGATGGCCTTGGCACGGTCACGCTTGACGAACGAGGCCTCGAGGATGGCGAGGCTGCCAGGGGTCAGCAGTGCCGCGCCCACGCCCTGGAGAGCGCGGGCGGCGATCAGTTCCGGCGCATTCAGCGCGACCCCGCAGAGCAGGGAGGCAAGCGCGAACCAGATCACCCCGGTGACGAAGATCTTCTTCCTGCCGTACCTGTCGCCGAGCGCGCCTGCGAACAGCAGCAACCCGGCTAGCGTCAGCGTGTATGAGGTGAACACCCACTGCAAGGAGGCGAGCGTTGCGTGGAAGTCACGCCCGATCGCAGGCAGGGCGATGCCGACCACCGTCGAGTCGATCGACGCCATCGCCGAGCCGAGTACCGTGGCGAGCAGAACCCGCCGGCCCGTGGCGCTCCGGTAGCTAAGGGGAGTCACCTGGAGAAGTCACCTGGAGAAGTCACCTGTCAAGTTGACGCTTGCGTGCAGCGCTTGTCGAGTCGTCAGATGGCGTGGCGCCTGATCTCGTAAAGCATGATGGCCGCGGCGGCGGCGATGTTCAGCGACTCGGCGGTGCCGGTCATCGGGATCCGGACGCACTGGGCGGCACGGGCGAGAATATCCTCAGGCAGGCCGGCGCCCTCGCTGCCGAACAGGATGGCCAGCGGTGGCTGGTAGCTGACATCCCAGTGGGCATGGCCGGCGTTGCCAGAGGTGGCAAGGACGGTGACGCCTTGCGAGCGCGCCCAGCCGAAGAAGGCGCTGGCGGTTCTGGCGCGGGTGATGCCGACTGCGAACAGCGAACCCATGCTTGCCTTGACCGCCGCAGGGGAGAAAGGATCAGCGCAGTCGCCGACCAAGATGACGCCGGCGCCGCCGGCCGCATCGACGGTCCTGATGATGGTGCCCAGGTTGCCGGGGTTTGCTATCTGGTGCAGTGCGACGAAGACCGAGTCGTCGCTGACGGTAAGGTCACCGATCGCCGTGCCTCTGGCCTGGACGATCGCGGCCAGGCCAGGGGAGCCCTCCCTGGCGGCCAGGCGAAGGAACAGGTCGTGGCGAAGACGCACCACTCGCAGGCCGCTCGCTTGCTGCTCTTGCAGCAGCGCGGCGGCACGGGAATCCTCGCGCAGGTCAGCGTCGGCGAGCAGGACCTCGACCGGCCAGCCTGAAGTGACTGCGCGCCAGACCGGCTGGATGCCTTCGACCACGAATGCGTTCTGCTCGCGCCGGTACTTGGGGCTCTGGCCGGAGAGCAGCCTGAAGCGCTTGACGACGGGGTTGGCCGCGCTGGTGATCGGTTCTGCCATACCTCGGCATCTTGCCCGATCACAGATGGCAGGCGGCGGCCACGTCGGCTGCTGCGGTCTCCCTGTTGTAGGCGGCAGGGATGCCTGGTCGCTCGAAGTCGGTCATGTAGATGTCGGCCGCCTGGGTCGCGCTGGTAGCGGCGTTGAGCGCCGGGATGTAGGCCGCCCACTGCTGGTTGTAGGTGAGCAGCGCGTTGAGCTGGGTTTGCAGGTCCGCGGCCGGGTTGCCGGTGACAAAGCCCGCAGGCAGCGGCGTCCAGCCGATCAGGCCGCCGCCGCCGGTGCCTACCGACTCAGGGTTGCCCTTGGACTCCTGGTAGATGTTGCCTGCTATGCCGGCGGCGGCCGGGCCCGTGTAGCCGTGCGACATCAAGAACGTGACGATGGCCGGGAAGTTGGCGGGCAGGAGGCCGGCGGTGCCGTCGCAGACCGGACCGGCCGGGGTGGGCGCCGGTGCCGGCGCCGGGCCGGGCGTATGCGTGGCACCTAGCGCCGGCGCCGGCGTTTGCGTCCGGGCGCGGGTTCTGGACCTGGTGCGCGACCCGGCGGCGGGCTTGCGGTGCGGCCAGGCAGCGGGGCTGGCAGGGCTGCCGACGTGGGCCGGCACCTTGGCTGTGGTGTAGCTGTGCCCGGTCTTGCCTGCACCGATCCTGTGAACGGCTGCTATGTCGCCGGCCAGCCTCGAAGCTGAGGACGTGTCCAGATGGAGCACGTGCGGAGCGGTCACTAGCGCCCCGGCCAGAGCCACCGCGGGCACGAGCCTGCCCGCCTTACTCGCCGCCCTCGCCAGCGGCGAAGGTGCCGCGTGACGTCCGGTACTTACGACTTTCCACTGCTTGCTGCGTGTACCCGCTGGACTCAAGAACCTGCCTCACGCCGATCCGCGCCCAGCTACTCGGTCAGAACTCCGTTCCGCTTCTCGCCGGGCCTGTCCGTCTTCGCCTGGCCCACATCGGTCGTGGTAGGCGAAAACTTACGAATCACCGTAGTAATAAGAAACAGGCATGTATGTAATAAAACGGAATAATAGCTCAAAGGAGCTACCGGCGAATTCGGGGGTGCTGACCGCTGCCCGGCCGGCTCGGATCGAGTAGTGCGCGGTCAGCGCGCGCGGCACCGGGCGGAGCGGTGCGGACAAGAAAGCTCTTTGCCTGACCGGATCGTGGCGGGTCAGGCCGGCCCGATTCTGGCGCCCGCAGCCACGCCCGTGACCTGGCTGATCATGCGTTGACCTGGCGTGATCCCAGGGATCGAGATGACTAAATGTAACTAGGCATCCGGATCGACGCCTAGATGATCAATTCCAAGGGGTCGGGTACGGCGTGCCTGACCGGTTACCGATGACCTGCTGAAGGCTGAGCCGCAGAGACTGCCGTGGCGGCCGGGGACAGGGACGCCTGCTCCGGCCCGCCCGCAAAGGCGAGCCCGCCCGGCCCGGCAGCGGGTTCTTCCGGCCGCTGCGCCAGATCATCGAATCGGTCAACGACACCCTCAAAGGCCAGCTTGACCTCGAACGCCACGGCGGGCACACACCCGCCGGGGTCCTAGTCCGCGTCCTCCAGCGGATCCTCGCCCTCACCGCCGCGATCTGGCACAACGACAACACTGGCCAGGCCATCAAGCGCTGGCTGCTCGCTTACGATCACTGACCCCTTGGAATTGATCATCTAGCATGGATGACACGCTGATGCCGCGGACGGCGGCACGCGCGCCAGGCCGGCTACCCGGCCAGGGCACCCATGGGGTCCCAGGCGGGCAGCACGACGGGCTCGGTGGCCAGCGCTTGCCGCAGCTCCTCCGGCAGCGAGTCCTTCCTGGCGGCGATCTCGAATACGTGCTCGTCGAACCAGGAGTCGTTCATCGTGTAGAAGCCGTCCTTGCCCTTGTCCTTGCCCCAGCTGTTCTCTACCCGCCAGCGGCGGGTGACGCCGTCGAGCACGTCGACGCCGGTGAACAGCATGGCGTGGGTCATCTCGGTCTCGCCGACGAGCAGGCGGTCGGCCTTGCTCAAGGTGAACTCGGTGTCGTAGAGCGGCGCGAGCTCAAACAGCCTGACATCCCAGACGCCGTACTCGCTGTTCATCATCTTGCCTACATCGCAGCCGAACCAGACCGGCTCGCCGCCTTCGATCGTGCGGGCGGCGATGTCCTTGAGCATCGACATGTCGATATTAAGGTAGGTGACCGGCGCCGCGCCGAGCACGTTGCCCAGGTACTGCACCGTGAACGTGCGGCCAGCAGGACTTGACGGACGCGGGTCATGCACGAGGCAGACGTAGTCGTCCAGGGGGAGATCGGTGTACCTGGCGGCGAACTCCAGCGGGGTAAGCACGCCATCGCGGTGGAAGCCGCGGTCCTTGTCCGTCCACTGCCAGTCGAAACGCTCGGGCGGCGTGCCCAGGTGGATGCACAGCACCCGGTAGGCGACCCGCAGTATCTCGGCCTTCTGCGCCCTGGCCGCCTCCGCGCCGTTCGCCCTGACCGCGGCGCGCAGCCCGGCGGCACCCTGCCGGAGCAGGGTGCGCAGCACCGAGTTCATCCGGCTGGTGTTGGCCGAGCTCGCCGTCTCAGGCATCACCGACTTGGGCACCAGGCCATGCTTGTTCACGATCGCGACGAACATGTTCCACTGGCCGCCGTCCTCGGCCACGCCTGCCCTGAGCAGGTGCGCGACGGTCCGGTCGTCGATGTCGCGGTCGGCGGTCTCGATGATCGCCTCCAGGAAGTAATTGGCGCGCTCGATCTTGTCCCAGAACATCGCGTAGTTCTGGGAGAACTCGAAGTCCTTCAGGCCCATCTTCCGCATCGCGCCCACCCTGAGCAGGTTGAGCCCGGCGAAAAGCCAGCAGCGGCCGCTGCGCTCCTGGTTGGTGACCTTCCAGTCGTCCAGCGAGGTTGACATCGAATGGTCAAGATTGGCGATGACCTCGTGGTTGAGCGCCACGTCGTCAACGGATGCACGGGTCACCGCGTTCTGGGCGACCCGGTATGCCGGGCTGGCCGAGAACTCCTTGCGCAATAGCTCAGTGTCCGCCGTGCTCAACGTCCGATCCATGCCCCGTGCCTTTCTCCGCCGATCTGCGCTGATCCGCGCCAGTTGCCCGGCGCACTTGCTGCCAACTTACCAGCGTGCCGTCTTCATGCCGACTGGGTATCTTGCTGGTGGTGCGGGCGTCCTGGTGGCAGGTGGCGGTTGGTGTCATCATCGGCACCATGGTCACCTTCGAGGGCCCGCTCACCGCCGGGACGATCATCGAGCCGGTCTGCGTCGCCGAGTTCAGCCTGACCGCCAGCGGTTACGCGGAGGAAGAGTTCGCGGTGGCAGGCACCGCGGCCGGCTATGACCTGGCGGACGGGACACCGGCAGACGGGTGCTGGAAGGCAGTGCCCGCGGCAGCCGCGCCGTTCCGCACCAGAGTCGTGGTGCGCAGGCCGGCCCACCCGAACCGGTTCAGCGGTACGGTCCTGGTCGAATGGCTGAACGTATCGAGCAGCTTCGATACCGATCCGGAATGGGCGTTCCTGCACGAGGAGATCATCAGGGCCGGGCATGCCTACGTCGGGGTGTCGGCGCAGGAGGTAGGCGTGATGGGCGGCACAGGCAGGCTCGACCCGGCCGCTCCGCCCGCCCCTGGCCTGCGCGGCGGCGACCGCGAGCGTTACGGCGGGCTCACCCATCCAGGCGATCGCTACTCCTTCGACTTGTTCCGCCAGATCGGCGCGGCGCTGCGGCAGGACCTGAGCCCGCTAGGCGGCCTGGCGCCAGCCCGCGTGATCGCGATCGGCGAGTCACAGTCCGCGATGTACCTGACCAGCTATCTCAACGCCGTCGCGCCCATCGAAGGCGCAGCCGGATTCGATGGCTTCCTGGTGCACAGCAGGGCAGCGGGCGTCGGCCCGCTGGACGGAACGCCGATCGACCCGCTCGGCGTCACCGAAGGCATCAAGATCCGCGCCGACGGTGCCGTCCCCGTGCTGGTGCTGCAAGCCGAGAGCGACCTGCTGCCGCCGCTCTCGTACTGGCTGGCCAGGCAGCCGGATTCCGAGCGCGTCGTGGTGTGGGAAGTCGCGGGAACTTCGCACGCGGACAGTTACCTGATCGGGCCGGCCGCCCCGCTGCTCGGCATCGACTGGCGTATCAACGAAGGCCCGCACCGGTACGTCGCCCAGGCGGCGCTGCACGCGCTGACCACCTGGGTTGCCGAGGGAACCCGGCCGCCGCAGGCGGCACCGATCGAACTGGCAGGCAAGAACCCGCCGGTCATCGCCCGCGACGAGGCCGGCCACGCCGTCGGCGGCGTCCGCACCCCTGCACTCGACGTTCCGCTGGTCACGCTGAGCGGCGAGCCCCCGGCCGGCGCCCGGCTGCCGCTTAGCTGGCTGTTCGGCTCGACCACTGCGCTGCCGCCTGCGTACCTGACCGGGAGGTACCGCGACGAGGCCGGCTACCTGCGCGCCTTCACCCGGTCGCTCGACGACGCCATCGGTGCCGGTTTCCTCCTGCCCGCGCACCGCGCCGAACTGGTCGCTGCCGCGACGATGGCCAAGTTCGCCTAGCCCGTTGCCACCTGCCCGTATCGCGCCGAGCATGATGAGCACATGCCAGGCGGGCGGGGCGGGTCCTGGGCGGACCGGCTGACCGAGTCGCCTTTCGGTGACCGCGCCGTCGAGCACGGCCTTGCGACCAGGCAGGACCTGGCGCGACTGGCCGCGGGCTGGCACCGCCGGGCCGTCGCCGGCGACGCCTGGTTCTGCGTACCGCACGGCGAGATCCTCTGCACCAAATAGCGCCGCACCGCTGGGCTATACCTGTCCTGCGTAGAAGCCGTACCTGGACAGCGGCCCGGTGATCTGCCGCTCCTCATACGCCAGGTGCGAAAGCAGCGTCAGGGTGAGCACCTCGACCGCTTCCTCGATCACGCTGAAGTCACCTGGGCCGGTGACCAGCCGAATCAGGGCACGGTCGACGTCGCGCAAGACCTCGTGGATGATCACGTGCTCGGCTTCCAGCCTGTCGATGACCGGCGCGAGCCCTGGATCTGAACGCCGCAGGTGCGGGAAGATGGCCCGGTCCTCGAGTCCGTGATGCCCGGTGACGATCGTGCAGTAGGAGGCGCAGTACGCGCCTAGCGTCCAGTTATTCTGCCGCATCGTCATCTCGCTGACCAGTTCGCGAGCCTGCCCGGCTGCCATGGCGCCGTCCTTGACCTGGGCAAGAACGTCCCTGATCTGACCGAGTTCTGCTCGCAAGTGGTCATGGACGTCGGCCAGGTGCGCCCCTGCCGCCCGTCCGCGCCGCGAGTACTCGTAGCCTGCAGGCGGGGCAGGAGCGGCGGGCCTGGTCGACTCGTCCCATACCTGCCCGCCAGGCAGCCGCAAGACAGCGGTCTCCTCGGTCACTCAGGCCACCTGCCGCCACGCGTCGGCAATCGCACGGTAGCTGCCCATCCGGGCGTTTCTGCCGGTGCCGGGCGACACGACCACGATCTCCTCGACCTGAGCCTCTTCCTTCATCTCGAGCAGCCGCTGCGCCACGGCCTTAGGCTCCCCGGTCACCATGCGGCCGTCAGCGCGCCGCCCGTCGAGGAAGTCCGCCGAGCGCGCGAACTCACCCACCGCCTCGGGCCGTAGCGGCTCTCTTATCCCGCGCCGCAAGTTTCGCATGGTGAGCGTCCAGGCCGCCTCGAAGGTCAGCACCTCGTCGGCATCCGGCGAGCCGAACGCCAGCACGGACATCGCCGAGTACGGCGTCGCGGCCAACCCGCCAGGCGTGAACGTGCGCCGGTACTCGCGCAGCACGTCGAACGCGAGCTCGGGGCTCATGTGGTGCGCGAACACGGCGCTCATGCCGTTGACCGCGGCGAATTTCGGCCCGTACCTGCTTGACCCGAGCACGAAGAGCTGAGGCTGCTCGGCCACGATCGGCGCCGCCACCAGTTGCGCATACGGATGCCCGGCAGGAAACCCCGCGCCGAGGAATGCAAGGAGCTCACCGACCTGGCCAGGGAACTCGGCCGCCGGGTCGGTGACCTGACCGCGCCGCAGCACGTGCGCGGTCAGCGGGTCGGTTCCCGGTGCCCGCCCGAGCGCGAGGTCGACCCGCCCCGGATACATGGCGAGCAAGGTTCGGAACGTTTCCGCGACCTTCATCGGCGCGTGATTGGGCAGCATGATCCCGGCCGCCCCGACCCTGATCGCGGCGGTCTGCGCCCCGACGTGGGCGATCAGCAGTTCTGGCGCGCTGCAGGCGAGGCTGCGCATGTTGTGGTGCTCGGACACCCAGTACCTGCGGTACCCGGCCGCCTCGACGGTCCTCGCGACGCCGACCGCTCCCGCGATGGCTGACGCCGCGCTCTCGCCGTACTCGATCCCCACGAAATCGAGCACGCCAAGCGGCAGTGACTGATCTTCAGAACTCACGCAGTTTCCTAAGTCAGGTAGCGGGCCAGGCATTCCCCGGCGATAGCTGGCACCAGGAAAAGCCGGTGACCTGAACCGTGGCCGCGAGTGCCCCCACCAGTCCCGCGGGCGCGCCGAAGTCACGCAGGTGAATCGCCTCGGCCGGCCACCCGTCAGGCTGCCCGGATGCCACCGCCACGTCCCCTGTCACGTCGAGCCGGCGAAGCGAGGCGGCCAGCCCGTGCCCGGTCAGCTTCACCACCGCCTCCTTGCGCGTCCACCACCGCAAGAATGCCGCCGGCCGCCCGGCTTCTGGCGTCGCCAGGTACTGCTCGTGCTCGGCAGGCGCGAGCACCTGGCCGGCCAGGTCGTCGGTGGCGCGGTTCTGCGTCGCTGCCTCGATGTCAATTCCCGTCTTGCCCGCGCCGACGACGGCAAGCACGATCCACTCCCCGGCGTGCGAGACGCTGAAGTCGAGCGCCGCTCCGGCCACGTAAGGCCTGCCGTGGTCACCGCCGCAGTGCCGGCAATCCCGCGCGATCACGATGTCCCCGGCGGGCAGGCCGAGATAGCGGCACAGCACCAGCCGCTGAACCGCCCGCGAGGCTACGAACGTGACCCGCGCGCGGTCCACCTTGAACCTGGCGATCCGCTCCTGCTCGCCCGGATCGAGCAACGCGGCGTAGCCAGGTTCCTCGGCCGCCCGCGCGGCCCACAGGTCGCAGTGACCGGCCGCGGGCAGCGGCACGGACTCCTCAGTGTCAGGCATGTGCCTACCCTAACTCCGGGCTTAGCGCCGAAAAGCACCAATACGGCGCGTTGACACGTCCCAGGCAGGCAACTAGCATCGGAGTAATCACTGCAATAACCACAAATATATCCGGCAATAAGCACCAGGTTAATTGCGGTAAGCAGGGAACTCGGCACCGGGAATTAACCTGGTTTCCAGGCGGGCATCGTAAGTTCGGGAGAGACTGGCATGGACCTCGAGGTATTAGTTCGCGACGGACTCGCCCGGGTGCTTGAGTCAGGCGTGGGCCCGGCTGAGCTTGATCCGGACCGTGACATGGCCGATGAGTACGGCCTCACCTCGCTCAATAAGGTGATCTTCCTGATGTCCGTCTGCGACGACTCGCAGGTTAGCCTGGCCGAGTTCACCGAGTCCGATGTGGCGCAAATGCGCACCGTCCGCGATGTCGTCACCGCGTTGTCCAAATTCGCGGACGGCTGATAGCGGGCGGATCGTTACTTCTGGAGGGACTGGTGCGGCGTGACGTGGGCTGAGATCGGCGCGGCACGGCTTGAGAACGAGCACGTCGTGCTCAGGCCGGTGCGCCCGCAGGACAGGGAGGCGCTGCGCGCCATCGCCCTGGACGAGCGAATCTGGCGCTATTTCGTCATGAGGATTGACGACGACGCCGATTTCGATGCGTTCTTCGACCTTGGCCTGCGTGATCAGGAAACCGGGACCAGGGTCGTGTATTTTATCGAGGATAAGCGTACCGGTGCCGCAGCCGGCAGCATGAGCTTTTGCAACATCATGGAAAAGGACGGGCGCCTGGAAATCGGGTGGTCCTGGCTGGGAATCGACACGCAAGGCAAGGGCGTAAATCGCTGGGCCAAGTTCCTCATGATGCGGCATGCCTTTGAGGAAATGAAAGCGGAGCGGGTCGAGTTCAAGACTGACAAGCTGAACGTGCAGGCCAGGCATGCCCTGGTCAACATCGGCGCCCGCGAGGAGGGAACGCTGCGCAGCTTCAACCCGATGCCGGACGGCCGCCGTCGCGACGCCGTGTACTACAGCGTGCTCGCGGCCGAGTGGCCGGAGGTGAAGGCGCAGCTGCTGGCCGGGCCAAAGGTCGCGCTCACCTGGGCGGCGACATGACCGTTCCCTTCGTCCTGGCGCAGGGCGACCCCTTCGAGGCCGGCTGCAAGCACGGGTTAGCCAGGTCGGCGCAGTTGCGCGAGTTCCTGGCCGACGATTTGGCCAGGATCGGCAGGCTCGCTCCTGCCCAGGTCACGCTCGGCGAACTCGAGCCGGTGCTCGGCGAGTACGCGGACGCGATCGCCGCTGCCACGCCGGCGCTGAGCGCGGAGATCGCCGGCCTGGCGAAGGGCGCGGGCATTTCCGCGGCGCAGGCGATGCTGCTGCAAACCAGGCGCGAGCTGATCGGCTACCAGAAGATCCCCGTCCAGGCCGGCGGTGACTGCACCACCTACGCCAGCCTGTCGGCCGGCCCGGACGGCGGGCCAGTCCTGGCCCAGACCGTGGACCTCAACGGGAACCTGGACGATCAGCTAGCGGTGCTCGACGTGCAATTGTCCGGCTCGCCGCGGCGCAGCCTGGTGCTCAGCTTCGGCGGCTTGCTCGGCTACCTTGGCCTGAACAGCGACGGCCTCGCGATCGGGCTCAACCTCGTGCTCGGCGGTGACTGGCACCCAGGGCTGCCGCCTTACCTGGCGATCAGGCACCTGCTCGACTCGGCAGGCAACGTCAAGGACGCGCTCACGATCCTCGCCGACCTGCCGCTCGCCAGTTCCCGTTCGCTGACGCTCTGCGACCCGGTCACCATCGCGTG
>DAHVDE010000094.1 GCA_027313705.1 Actinomycetota bacterium
GGCCAGCACGTCCGGCGGACGCCGGTCCTCCTCGCGGCCGCGCAGGCTGGGCACGATGCAGAACGTGCAGGTGTTGTTGCAGCCGACCGAGATGGCCACCCAGGCCGAGTACGGCGACTCGCGCCGGGCCGGCAGCACCGAGGGGAACCGCTCCAGCGACTCCGCGATCTCGACCTGGGCCTGCTCCTGGACCCGGGCACGCTCCAGGAGCACCGGCAGCGAGCCGATGTTGTGGGTGCCGAAGATGACGTCGACCCATGGCGCCCGGTCGGTGATCACCAACCTGTCCTTCTGCGCCAGGCAGCCGCCGACCGCGATCTGCATGCCAGGGTGCGCGTTCTTCACCGGCAGCAGATGGCCGAGGTTGCCGTAGAGGCGGTTATCGGCGTTCTCCCGCACCGCGCAGGTGTTGAAGACAACCACATCGGGCGGCACGCCGCCGGCCGCCTTGCAGTAGCCAGCCTCCTCGAGCAGGCCAGCGAGCCGCTCTGAATCGTGCATGTTCATCTGGCACCCGTAGGTGCGGATCTCGAAGGTTCGCTGACCGTCGGCGCCCGGCATGCTCCTAGGGTAGGCCACGGCTGAGGTGAGCAACGGCAGGCGGCGATGGCAGGCCGATGGTGGCAGGCAGACGTTGACAGTGCCGTGCTTGGCCTGACATCGTCGGTCCACCCCTTGGCCAGCCAGTTAAGGAACCTTCAGTGACCGAGCATGCTGCCGACCTGACCATCCTCGAGCCGACGCAGACGGCGCTGCCGCATTGCGAGCTTGGCGAAGGACCGGTCTGGGACGACAGGACTCAGTCGCTTTACTGGGTGGATGTCCCCGCCGGGCGGGTGCACCGCACGGATGCGGCAGGCGCGCACACCTCATGGGACGTGGGGCTGCAGGTCGGCGCGGTCGTGCCGGCCGAGAGCGGCGGGCTCTGCGTCGCGGCGGGCAACGGGTTCTACGCGCTCCGTACCGACACGGGAGAAGTAACGGAACTGGCAGCGGCGCCCGGCTTGCCGGGCACGAGAATGAACGACGGCGCCTGCGACCGGACGGGCAGGTTCTACGCGGGCAGCATGGACAACGACGAGGCTCCCGGCGCCGGGGCGCTTTTCCGGCTGAATCTTGATCACACTGTGACCAAGATTTTTACCGGGGTCGGCATCTCCAACGGCATCGGCTGGAGCCCGGATGACCGGCTAATGTATTACATCGACTCGCTCGCTTACCGCGTTGACGTTCTCGATTATGACCTCAAGTCCGGCGACCTCGGCGAACGCCGCCAATTCGTCCGGCTCGGATCGGGCGAAATCGTACCGGACGGCCTGGCCGTCGACGCCGAAGGCGGGGTCTGGGTCGCGGTCTGGGGCGGCGGCGTGATCCAGCGCTACGAGCCAGACGGGAAGCTAAGCGGGGTTGTGCGCCTGCCTGCCGCGTTTGTGACAAGCTGTGCTTTTGGCGGCCCTGAGCTCGATCAGTTGTTCGTAACGACCGCGGCGGGTCCAGGGCGCCTCGGTGGTGCGTTGTTTACCTGCCCGGCCGGGGTTAAAGGTCTCCCCGCATACCGGTATAGAGGGTAAAGCAGGCCGGCTGGTTGTCGGCATTCGCCGCGATGCGCACCGGGCGGGTAGGGCACGATATCCCTATGACGGACTACGGGACGGCGATGACCGATCAGGCAGGCGCGGCGGGAACGGGCGAAACTGGCTCTGCAGAGGCAGATGCCCCGGCAGGCACGTACAGCGGCGGGTACTCAGAACCGAGCCAGCCGCCGCAGGTGCCTTACGGTGCCTGGCCGTCGCCGATCACCGCGGCGCAGGTGGCCGGGAGCCGGATCAAGATTGCCTTCCCCTCGGTCATCGGTGACAGCATCTGGTGGCAGGAGGACCAGCCGGAAGACCGCGGCAGGCGCACCGTGGTCAGGCGCGGCGAGGACGGCAGGACCGTGGTGCTGCTGCCTGCCCCGTGGAGCGCCCGCACCAGGGTGCATGAATACGGCGGAGTCTCCTACCTGCCTGTTCCATCCCAGGTAGCGCAGGCGACGCTGGGCGCCGCCGAGAGCGAGCCGCCGATCGTGTTCGCCAACTTCAGCGACCAGCGCCTGTACCTGGCCGGCCGTGCCGTCGCCGAAGGCACGGGCCAGCCGGTGCCGCTGACTCCCGATCCTGGCATCGACTCGCTGCGCTACGCGGACTTCGTGCTCTCGCCGGACGGACGCGAGGTGTGGTGCGTTCGTGAGCAGCATGTGGCGGCGAAGGTGTCGCGCGCGATCGTGGCCGTGCCGCTCGACGGATCAGGCGCCGGCGACCACGGCGCGATCCGGGTGCTGGTCACTGGCCATGACTTCTACGCCTTTCCAACGCCATCACCTGACGGGCAGTGGCTGGCCTGGATCTGCTGGAACCACCCGCACATGCCGTGGGACGGCACCGAGTTGCGGATCGCACCGGTCGCGGGCGGCACGCCGGGCAAGAGCCGGCTCATCAAGGGCAGCAACCGCGAGTCAGTGCTCGCCCCGCTGTGGCGCGACAATTCCAGCCTGTACGTTGCGACCGACTGGACCGGATGGTGGAACATCTACCAGATCGGCCTGCACGGCGAGCCCCCGCAGGCGCTTTACCCTGCTGACGAGGAGTTCGCCGACGCGCTATGGGAACTTGGCCCACGCCCGTTCGCGATGCTCGGTGACGGGCGCCTGGCGGTGCGGCACGGCCGGGGCGGTGCCAGGCTCGGGTTGCTCGATCCTGAGACCTCGGAACTGATCGACCTGGACCTGCCGTTCACCGAGGTGCTTGCCGGCGTGACGGCAAGCGGCAGCGTGATCGCGTTCGTGGGAGGCGGTCCGCTTGCGCCGGACTCGGTGGTTAAGGCGGACATCGCGTCCGGCGAGTACACCGTGCTGCGGGCCGAACTCGCCGAACTGCCAGACCGGCGGTTCCTGCCCGTCCCGAGCCAGGTCGAGCTGGAAGGCCCGTACGGCCGGGTAGTGCACGCCCTGATCTATCCGCCTGCCAATCCCGCGGTGACCCGCCCAGAAGGCGAGCTGCCGCCCTATATCGTGTGGGTGCACGGCGGCCCCACGAGCCACGTGACGGGCAGGCTCAGCCTGGAGAAGGCGTACTTCACCAGCCGGGGCATCGGCATCATCGACGTGAACTACGGCGGCTCTACCGGCTACGGGCGGCTCTACCGTAACCGGCTTAACCGGGAGTGGGGCATCGTCGACGTCGCAGACGCCAAGGAAGCGGCCAGGTCACTGGCCAAGGCCGGCCATGCCGACGGGCGCAGGCTCGGCATCAGGGGCAGCTCAGCCGGCGGCTGGACGGCGCTCGCCTCGGTCACCACGGGGGCGATGCACGACCCGGTGTTCAGCGCCGCCGTCGCCTACTACGGAGTCGCCGAGCTGCGGGAATTTTCTCAGCACACCCACGACTTCGAGTCGAGGTACCTGGACGGCCTGGTCGGCCCGCTGCCCGGTTTCGACACTGTGTACGCCGAGCGCGCGCCGCTCGGCCACGTGAACGCCGGCACCTGCCCGGTCCTTCTGCTGCAAGGTCTCGACGATCCTGTTGTCCCGCCCCGGCAGTCGGAGATGATCGCGGCTGAGCTCGCCGAGCAAGGCATCAGGCACGCTTACCTGGCGTTCGAGGGCGAGTCACACGGGTTCCGCCGCGCCGACACGATGATCGCCTCGCTGGAAGCCGAGCTCTCCTTTTACGGACAGGTGCTCGGTTTCACGCCAAGGAACGTGCCGCAAGTCAAGCTCGTCGAAGGTCACTAGCGCGCGTACTCGGTCGCCCGCGATTCCCTGATCACGGTGACCCTGATCTGGCCAGGGTAGGTGAGTTCCTCCTGCACCTGCCTGGCCACATCCCTGGCGATCACCTGTGCCCCGAGATCATCGACGTCGCCCGGTTTGACCATGACCCTGACCTCCCTGCCAGCTTGCATGGCGTAGACCTTGTCCACGCCAGGCTGAGCCAGGGCGATCTGCTCCAGCCGGTCCAGGCGCTTGACGTAAGCCTCGAGTGACTCGCGCCGAGCGCCTGGCCGGCCGCCGCTGATCGCGTCGGCCGCCTGGGTGAGAATCGCCTCGATAGTCCGGACCTCAACCTCGTTGTGGTGGGCTTCGATCGCGTGGACGACATCCTCGTGCTCGCCGTAACGGCGGGCGATCTCGGCGCCGATCAGGGCATGGCTGCCCTGGACTTCGTGGGTGAGGGCCTTGCCGATGTCGTGCAGCAAGGTACCGCGCTTCATCAGGGCCGGGTCCAGGCCAAGCTCGCAGGCCATCATGCCGGCAATGTGCGCCGACTCCACCAGGTGCTTGAGCACGTTCTGGCCGTAGGAGGTGCGGTACCTAAGCTGGCCGAGCAACAAGGTCAGCTCAGGGTGCATGTCGGTGATGCCGACTTCGATCAGGGCGTCCTCTCCGGCCCTGACGCAAAGCCCGGAAATGGCCCGCCTGCTCTGCTCGAATACTTCCTCGATCCGTTGCGGATGGATCCGGCCATCGGCGACAAGCCGCTCCAGGGTGAGCCTGCCGACCTCCCTGCGCACCGGGTCGAAACAGGAGAGCAGAACGGCCTCTGGAGTATCGTCGATAATCAGGTTGACGCCGGTGACGGTCTCGAAGGCGCGAATGTTCCTGCCTTCCCTTCCGATAATGCGGCCCTTCATCTCATCGGCGGGCAGGTGCAGCACAGAGACCACGGATTCGCTGGTCTGCTCGCTGGCCACCCGCTGAATGACCAGGGTGATGATCTTCCTGGCGCGCTGCTGGCCTTCCTTCTTTGCCTCGTTCTCGATGTCCCTGACCAGAGTCGCGGCTTCGCGCTTAGCCTGCCCTTCTATCGCCGCAACCAGCTCGGCCTTAGCTTCATCGGCAGTAAGGTTCCCGATCCGCTCAAGTGCCTCTCGCTGCCTGTACTCAAATCCCGCCAGTTCGCTGGCCCTGGCGTCGATATCCTTGCGTGCCTGCGCGAGGTCCCGGCTAAGCTGCTCCAGCCTGACTGCCTCAAAGTCCAGGCGATCCTCGCGTTCTGTGACCCTGGTCTCGCGCCGCTCCAGGTCGCTCCGCAATCGCCTGGCCTGTTCGGTTACGGCCTGGACTTCTTCTTCCAGCTTGTGGCGGGCACGGGCGGCCTGCTCGGCAGCCTGCCCGGCCTTGGCGAGTATGGCGGCGGCCTCCGCCTGCGCTGCCTTGAGCGGGGCATCGCCCGGCGCGCTGTCACCCGGCACAGTCGCGGCCGTGCCTGCGGCACCTGGGCCAGTAACGGCATCGATCCCAGTGCCGGGACCGGGACCGGGACCTGGACCTGGACCTGGACCTGCCAGGAGGTCGCCAGCAGGACCATTGGCAGTGCCGGCAACCGGAACCGCGGCAGCGAAAGCGACAGGGTCCTGAGTCCGGCCAGGCGCCTGCCGCCTGCCCCCCGCAGCCCGCAGTGCGAACGTGACGACGACGGCTGCTGCCAGCACGGCGATCATGGCAACGCTTATCACCAGGATCAGCACCACGTTGTTTCCCACTACGGCACTCCCTTCTCGCCCTTTAGACTCCTTGACCCGGCTAATGGGTGCCAGGAACCTGCTCGCAGCGAGGAATACCGCGCGCGCTGGCGCTGCGCGCCGTCGCGCGCGGCGAGACGAGATGCCGCTACCCGGGCGCCAGCCGCCAGGGTGGCGCCACTAAGAAAGCTGGTCACCAGTCCTTTCTGTGTCCCGGCCCGAAAGTAGCGTCCCGGCGTTCTCCTGACCCGCTACGGACCGTCCGTCCGTCCTCACACCAGATATCTGCTGGCCAGGCTCCGTTGCCCGGCTCGGCGTTCGTTCTCGCTCATGGCCGCCGCCTGCCCGCAGCCAGTTCACCCAAAGACCAGTAGCTCGTAACCTCACTGTCTCGTGAGGCTAAGCCGGCAACGTCGGCACGGTCAAGGCTGCGCTCAAGCGCAGCCGCCCGCAACGCACGTCTCCATGCAGCCCGGCCAATAAAGCTCCCCGCAGCCCGCCGCTAGCCGGGGCAGTCTTCTGCTGACTCCTGCTCGGCTTCCTCGGCGAACTCATGGCCGAACCACTCGTCGTCATCGGCGCCAGCGGGATTGGCATCCGGCTGAGCCCGGTCGAGCGCTTCCCTGACAACGCTGAAGGCAACACCCGCCGAGTAGCCTTTTCGCGCGAGCATTCCGGCCAGCTTCCTGACCCGCGTCGGGTATGGCTGCCCGGACGTTGCCGCCAATCGCCGTTCGACCAGCGCCAGCGCGGTGGCCCGCTCGGTCTCTGGACTGAGCTGGTCCACGGCTGCTTCGACATCCTCACGGCCGATTCCGCGCCGGCCGAGTTCGGCCGCCAGCGCCCGGCGGCCTAGACCCCGGCCATAGTGCCTCGATTCGACCCACGCCGCCGCGAACGTGGCGTCGTCGATCAACCCGACCTCGGCGAACCTGCCGAGCACGGTCTCGGCGGCCTCAGACGGCACGCCCCGGCGCCTGAGGGCGTCAGCAAGCTGAGCCCTCGTCCGCGGCGCGGCCGTCAGCAACCGCAGGCAGATAATCCGCGCGCCCGACTCAGGATCGGCCATAGCATCATCTGGGCTAGCTGAGTCCGCCGCCGAACCTGCATTTGGACGGCGCGGCCTACTTGGCACCGCCCGGCCCCGGCACCACCTCAAGACCACCGCGCCTGGCCGACAGGCCAGACGTGCCGGAAGGTCCGGAGCCGTTAGGCGCCGACCCGCCCGGAGCCGACCCGCCCGGAGCCGGACGGCTCGGCGCGGAACCGTTGGCTGGCGTAACGTCCGCGTCCAAGCGCGGCCCTACGCCCAGCTTCTCCTTGATCTTCTTCTCGACCTCGTTGGCCACGTCCGGGTTATCGCGCAGGTAGTTCCTGGCGTTCTCCTTGCCCTGGCCGAGCTGATCGCCGTCATAGGTGTACCAGGCACCGGACTTGCGAATGATCGCCTGCTCGACGCCGAGGTCGATGAGGCTGCCTTCCCTGCTGATCCCGACACCGTAGAGAATGTCGAATTCGGCCACCTTGAATGGCGGGGCCATCTTGTTCTTGACGACCTTTACCTTGGTCCGGTTACCGACCGGCTCGTTTCCGTCCTTCAGCGTCTCGATCCGTCGGATATCGAGCCGCACCGAGGCGTAGAACTTCAGCGCCTTGCCACCGGTCGTCGTCTCTGGGCTGTTATGCACCATGACGCCGTCTACGAAGTAGTTGTGCCCGCCTTCGACCTCGATGTCGAACCTGTTCATCGAACGCGTCGGAGGCTTGACGCGAACGTCGATAATGCGGGCGGGCTGCGGACGCAGTTCCGGTGCCGCGAACTCGGGCTCGACCTTGAACTGACCGCGGAACCCTGGCAGAAGCTTGTGCTCCATCGACGGGTGCAGGTAAGGAGCGACCAGTTTCAGGAACTTCACCGTCGCCTCGGTCGTGAACTGAAGCACGGCGACCTCGCGGGCACCGCGCTTTCCGAGCTTGACCGCTAGCCCGTGCGTGTCGCTCAGGTACTCGACAAGCCGGCCTCTCGTGCCGGGGCTCATCGCCTCAGCGCGGATCTCGATCCGCTCCTGCGCGCCCTTTGGCCCGCCGCCGAGCCGGCCGGCGTCCGCGTACCAGACCGCCAGCGCCAGCGGTGTGAGCGCCTTCAGGTAATCCCAGCTCAGGTGCTTCTTGCCGTCGCCGAAGTAGACAGCTTCGTGCAGTTCGGCCAGCTCAGGCAGCGGGCGGAACCTCGCGAGGACGGCACCCCTGGCATTTGTCGTCCTAGCGCAGGAGATGTTTCCCAGCATGGCGGCTTTCCAGTCCAGATAGGCCGCCTGGTTCGCTCCCTGACCCATCAGGAACCTGACCCCTGCCCCGCCACGCCGGCCAGGGACCAAGTTCCCTTGGCCCATCAGCGAGCCCAGGATGAGCTGGATCTGCGCAGGGCCAAGCAACTGCGGCTCGGCCGTGATCACTCGGTCACCGGCCATGAGTTCTCCGGCCGGCCGGTATCCGCCGGGCGTCTGAATCAGGTGATTCTCGGTAGCTGCGAACTGCGCCCGGCCGTTGCCACCCGACTTAGCGACCGTGAACTGCAAGAACCGGTCGGCTCTCCCGTTATCGAACCAGTTCACGATGCGGCGCGGGATGATCTGGCCGCAGTCAGGGTCGTAGGAAAGTACCTCGACGTCTAGCCGCTGGCTGACGATCTTGCCGATTTTCTCCTGGGTGCCGTCGGCGAGCGTGACTTTCGTCCCGTAAGTCATGCAGCCGAACATGACGCCTATCTTGTCCCTGAGCTGGTTAATGAAGATCGCCGTCGTCCTTGTCTGGTTCAGGGCACCAGCGATCTTACGCAGGGCCTGTGACATCAGGCGGGCCTGAAGGCCGACATGGCTATCGCCCATCTCGCCCTCGATCTCGGCCTTCGGTACCAGGGCGGCTACCGAGTCGATCACCACGACATCGATCGCCCCCGAGCGGATCAGCATGTCGGCGATCTCGAGCGCCTGCTCGCCGGTATCCGGCTGGGAGACGAGCAGCGCGTCGGTGTCCACGCCAAGCTTGCGCGCGTATTCAGGGTCGAGAGCGTGCTCGGCGTCGATGAACGCGGCGATTCCGCCCCCTCGCTGGGCGTTGGCAACCGCATGCAGCGCCAGCGAGGTCTTCCCGCTGCTCTCAGGGCCGTAGATCTCGACAATCCGGCCGCGTGGCAGCCCGCCGATGCCAAGCGCGACGTCAAGAGAGATCGACCCGGTCGAGATCACCTCGACGGGGGCGCGGGCGTCATCACCAAGCCGCATCACGGCGCCTCGGCCGAACTGCCGTTCGATCTGGGCAAGCGCGGTCTCCAGGGCCTTGTCCCTGTCACCGGTCTTGATGCCGCTCGACTTGTCGTTCGGTGCCATATGAACTCCCGTCGGGTCGTGTGGGCCGTCTGCCAGGCTTCGTTAAGCCGCGCCAGCTACGCCGTGCTAGCTATTAACGCAGACGCTACGCGCCGCCACTGACAATCAGGTCCGCCACATCGCTGTCGCTCGCCAGCCAGCACTGCCGGCCTCCCCTGGGAAGCCGAAGAAACCCACCAGCCCGGCCAGCCTAACGAACAATTGTTCGATCACGATGGCGACTCGCCGGCAACCCGACCCCCACAACGTGCGCACCCTGACCCCCACAACGCCACAACGTGCGCACCCTGACCCCCACAACGCCACAACGCGGGCACCCGCCGCGACAGCGGCGGGCGGGAGCGGGGGCGGGCGCGGGCGCCGCAGGGGTCAGCGCAGGCGGTCGGGAACGGGGAAGGCTGCGCAGACGGCCCGCCAGATGACCTTGACGTCCTCGCCGTCAAGCAGGGCCTGCTGCACCGTCCGGTCTCCGAGTCCGGCCAGTACGTAGTCCTTGGCGACGCTCTGCGCGTAGACAGCGCCGAACTGCTCATCCATCCGCTGCCAGAACTCGGTGATCCGCACCGGGCAAGGCTACCCAAGATGCCCGCGAACGTGGCCGCGCTAGCTGTTACTGTCCGCCCCGTCTAGTGCCTCGCCGGCCCGCAGGTCGTGATGCCGCCACGCCAGCAGCCGCAGCCACCGCCTGGCGGCGTACCCGGCAAGCGGCGAAGGCGGCACGGCAAGTACCGGGCAAGTGGCGTGCCTCAGGCAGCGCCTCATCACCTGCCCGTGCCAGAGCCTGGCCAGCATCTCACGCCGGCCGGCCCCTACGACCAGCACATCGTCCGGGCAGCGAGCCACGTGGACCAGTACCTGGCCCGCCGGGCCCCGCATCACGACCGGCCACATGTCAACTCCGTCTGGCTGCCCGCCGAACGCGGCCTCGACCGAGTCGTTCAGGCGCTGCCACGCCGCCTTCTGCCAGACTTGCCTCAGCAACAGGTTAGGCGCGCGCCGGTCCGCCATCTCACCGCCCGGCGGCGTCCATGCGTGCACGATGATCAGGGCCGCACCGGAACTGGCGGCCAGGTCCCTGGCGTAGCGCATCGCCCGGATGCTTCCAGGAGACCCGCACGTGCCGACGATCACCCGGCGTAATAAGGACACCCCGACACACCTCTGCTTACGAACAACCCGCGAACTTCACGTCCCCCGGCCCGATCGATTTCAGGCTATCCACGGCTGGTCAGGCAGGAGGGCGATTGCCGAGGTTGGACCCTTTCGGCTACAGATCACTTACCTGCCCAGTAGCCCGGCGACGCGGGTCGCATTGCTTCCGGCTGACCCTGGAGCCAAAGCGAGCCAGATGTTAGGGTCATAGCGCAGCGATATGCAGCACACGGAGGCTCGCGATGTCACGCCCAGCAGGGTCACTACCAGCAGGGTCACGCGGGCTCCTGCTGACCTGCCGGCGCCACGTAGACCTGCTCCGCACCTGCACCGCCATCTGTCGCTCCTTCCGCTAAGCCCAAGCCCAAGCCCAAGCCCAAGCCGCATGCCCGCGCCTGGCGCGTTCCGCCAGTGCCGCGCCTGTCGTGCGCGCATGGAACGACAAGCAGAAGGAACCTCAGCATGCCACCCAGCCAGCGCGGCCAGGGTCAGTGGGCACTTGGCCACTACGAGCCGCTCAATGCCGCAGAACGTTTCAAGAAGGACGACGCGGGCCTGAACGTCAGGGACCGGATCGTCAACGGGTACGCCCGCACGGGCTTCGACTCGATCGACCCCACTGACCTGAGCGGACGATTCCGCTGGTGGGGCCTTTACACCCAGCGTCGCCCCGGCATCCCCGGCGGCAGCACTGGCACCCTGGACGACCGTGATGTCCAGGACAGCTATTTCATGATGCGGGTCCGCGTTCCCGGCGGCCAGCTCACCTCGCATCAGCTCAGGACGATCGGCGGCATCGCCAAGGAGTTCGGCAGGGACCTAGCCGACATCACCGACCGTCAGAACGTGCAGTTCCACTGGATCAGGATCGAGGATGTGCCAGTCATCTGGGATCGGCTCGAGGCGGCTGGCCTTTCCACGATCCAGGCCTGCGGTGACGTGCCGCGCAACATTCTCGGCTGCCCTGTCGCCGGAATCGACGCCGCCGAGATCATCGATGCGACACCCGCGCTGGCGGCGACCGAGGCGGTAGCGACCGCCAACCCTGACCGGTTCGGCAACCTGCCGCGCAAGTTCAAGACCTCGATCTCCGGCTGCGCCTCGCACTGCACCGTGCACGAGGTCAACGACGTCGCCTTCGTCGGCGTGACCGGCCAGGGCGGCGCTGCGGGCTTCGACGTCTGGGCGGGCGGCGGCCTGTCGACCAATCCGATGGTCGCCAGGCGTCTCGGCGCGTTCGCCACGGCGGCGCAGGTTCCGCAGGTGTGGGCCGGCATCGCGGACCTGTTCCGCGACTACGGCTACCGCAGGCTCAGGACCAGGGCCAGGCTCAAGTTCCTCGTCGCTGACTGGGGCGAGGAAAAGTTCCGCGGCTTGCTCGAGCGCGAGTACCTCGGCTTCCGCCTCGCCGACGGCCAGCCGCCAGTCAGCCAGGCTCACGCCGCCCGCAGCCACCTCGGCGTGCACGAGCAGCGAAATGGCAGCTATTACGTCGGCGTCGCCCCGCAGGTGGGCCGCGCGACGGGCAGTCAGCTCTGGCAGGCCGCCGACCTGGCCGATGAGTTCGGTGCGGGCCGCGTACGTACCACGGCAGAGCAGAAGCTCATTTTTCTTGACATGCAAGAAAGCCGCGTGGACCAGCTCGTCGCCGGCCTGAATGCCATTGAGCTGCCAGCCAGTCCTTCGCCGTTCCGCAGCGGCACGATGGCGTGCACCGGGCTCGAGTTCTGCAAGCTCGCCATCGTGGAGACCAAGCAGCGAGCCAGCGACCTGTCTCGTGAACTCGAGCGGCGCCTGCCGGGATTCGACACCCCGATCACGATCAACGTCAACGGCTGCCCGAACTCCTGCGCCAGGTTCCACCTCGCCGACATCGGGCTGAAAGGGTCCATCGTCGACGGCGAGGAAGGTTTCCAGGTCCATCTGGGCGGCTCACTCGGCACCGACCCGTCCTTCGGCCGCAAGCTGCGCGGTCTCAAGGTCACCGCAGCCAGGCTGCCCGACTACGTCGAGCGCGTCCTTCGCGCCTACCAGCGCGACAGGAAAGAGGGTGAGCAGTTCGCGACCTGGGTGCGCCGCGCCGACGAGAGCCTGCTGACATGACCGGCTACCCGATCGAGCTCGACCTCACCGGGCGCCTGGTCGTGGTCGTCGGCGGCGGGCCGGTCGCCGTCCGCAGAACCAGGTCACTCGTGCGGGCCGGCGCCGAAGTCAAGGTCATCGCCCCGGTGCTGCGCCCCGAGTTCGGCGAGTTTCCCGTCGCGGTGCTTCGCAGGCAGTACCGCGACGGTGACCTCGCCGGCGCCTGGCTAGCCCACGCCACGACCAGCGACCAGCACGTCAACGCCGCCGTAGCCGCCGAAGCCGACCGGGCCAGGATCTGGTGCGTACGCGCCGACGACGCGGCCGCAACGGCCGCCAGGATGCCGGCAGTGACCAGGCAAGGGGAGATCACCGTGGCGGTGACGGCCGGCGGTGACCCGCGCCGGTCACAGCGGCTGCGTGCCGCGATCAGCCACGCGCTGGCCCAGGGCACGCTCCAGGTGCGGCCCGAGCGACGCGGCCAGGCCGGTCATGTCGCCCTCGTCGGCGGTGGTCCTGGCGATCCTGGCCTGATCACCGTGCTCGGCCGCAGGCTGCTCGCCGAGGCCGATGTCGTAGTCGCCGACCGGCTCGCCCCGCGCGGCGTGCTGGCCGAGCTCGATCCGGGCGTCGAGGTCATCGAGGCGGGAAAGGCACCTGGCGCGCACCGGCTGGCTCAGGACCAGATCAACGACCTGATCGTGCGCCGCGCCCTGGCCGGCGACCGGGTGGTGCGGCTCAAGGGCGGTGACCCATTCGTGTTCGGGCGTGGCGGCGAGGAAGCACTCGCCTGCGTCAGTGCCGGGGTCGCTGTTCAGGTCGTGCCCGGCGTGACCAGTGCGATCGCCGTCCCTGCCTACGCCGGGATCCCCGTCACTCACCGCGGCGTGACCCAGGACTTTTCCGTGGTCTCCGCGCACCTTGACCCGTCCGAGCCGGGCGCGACCCCTGACTGGGCAGCCCTGGCGAGCGGCGCTGGCACGCTGGTGCTGCTGATGGCGGTCGCTCACCTGGAGCGGATCAGCGCGGAACTCATCAAGCGCGGCCGCGATGCGGCCACGCCGGTCGCCGTGGTTCAGGAAGGCACGACGAAGCGCCAGCGAGTGCTGATCTCATCTCTGGGCAACGTCGCCGCCCAGGTGGCGGCGGAGGGCTTCGGCTCCCCCGCCGTCGTCGTCGTCGGCGAGGTGGTACGCCTGCGCGACCAGCTTGCGGCGCTGGCGCCGCAGGCGCGGGGAACGGCGGCATGAGCTGGCCTGCGCTGGTCGCGGTGGCCCATGGCAGCGCTCACCCGCAGGCGGCCGCGACGGTCACCGCGCTGGCCGGGCACGTCACCAGGCTGGCGCCGGTGATCGACATCCGGGTGGCGTTCGTGCAGCACGCGCAGCCGTCGCTGCCAGCGGCGCTGGCCGTCGCGGGAAGGGACGCGATCGTCGTGCCGCTCTTGCTGTCGTCCGGGTACCACCTGACCAGGGACATCACCTCGGCCCTGAACCTGGACCAGAAAGTCGCCGGTCCGCTCGGGCCTGACCGGCTACTGGTCACCGCGCTGGCCAGCCGGCTCGCCGAGGCGCAGGTCCCCGGCGGTACGCCAGTGGTGCTCGCCGCCGCCGGCTCGGCCGACCAGGAAGCGGCCTGGCAGGTCCGCTCCCAGGCCACGCTGCTCGCACAGGAACTGAACGTCCCCGTCAGAGCCGCGTTCGCGGCGGCGGGCCTGCCAGCCGTTCGGGACGCGGTGGCTGACCTGCGCGCCCTGACGGGCGCGCAGGTCGCGGTCGCTGCCTATTTGCTGACCCGTGGTCATTTCCATGACCAGCTTGCCAGCGCGGGCGCGGACTGGGTGACCGCGCCGCTCGGTGACCACCCCGCCGTGGCCGCGCTGGTCATCGACCGCTACCGCAGTGCGGCCTGACCAAGGGCAGGCGCGCTAGGCATCGCGCAGGCGCAGCATCAGCGCGCCAGCCACCAGCGCCGCGCCTGCCCAGATGGCGAGGACTCCGAGCCCGCCCCACGGGCCGATGGCCAGGTGCCTGAGCCCGGTGGTGGCCTGGATGGCGACGCCGGCGAACGCCGGCGTCCAGCGCTCGAGCCGCTTGTGCCAGGTCGCGCTCGACACGAACGCGATGATGATCGGGAACAAGTACAAGATCCCGAGCACGGCGCCTACCGCGACGGCCGAGTCGCGCAAGATGGCCGCCACACCCAGGCTGAGCAGCGCGACGAGCGCCAGATACAGGGCGGACCCGATCTCAGGGCGCAGCGCAAGCCCGCCGACGAGCGACAGCGAGGGAAGCCCGAACCTACGACGCGCATGGGACGGCGCAGGCTGGCGTACCGCTTGCCGCCGACGAGCGCGGTGCCCTCATCTGGTGCATCAAGGCCAAGTATGACGCGCATTGTGGTCGACTTTCCGGTTAGTGGTCTGGGGCATTCATTCGGCAGCCGGCACGACGACCACCTGGAGATGGCCGGGGAACTCGGCATCACCCTGACGCGGACCGACAACGACCTGTCGGCCTACTCCGGGGTGGAACGCCCGGAGTACGAACGGCTGGTGGCCGACATCGCCGCCGGGCAGGTCCGCACGCTGATCTTCTGGCACGCCAACCGGTTCCTGCGCAACACCGATGAGTGCAACTCGTTCATCCGGCTGGCCCGCAAGCACAGCCTGCGGGTGTTCTCTTACACCAAGGGCGGGAGTACCGGCACGACGGCCACCGCCACCACGACCACGACCACGCGGACCCACCCGGTGAGCCGGTAGCAGGTCAATAATGCTGCTCCGCTGTCCGTGCGCAGCGGAGCAGCGCGGCCACGGCCGGCGGGCAAGCCGATATGGCCATGACCGCGGGGAGCCGCCCGGGGGCGGATCGCCAATACCCAGGCACAAGAGCACGTGCCCGGTGATCGGCTAGGCTCGCCCCATGCCTAGGTTGCTGCTCGTGTCCACGACTGCCGGGAGCCGTGATCAAGCGGCCGAGATGCTTCGTTCGGTGGTGCGCGCGAAACTGGCGGCGGGCGGGCAGGTGTTCGGCCCGGCGATGTCGGCGTTCTGGCATAAGGGCGAGTACGGGGAGGGGGAAGAATGGCAGGTGTTCTTCAAGACCACCGCCGACCGGTTCCCCGAGCTTCAAGAGCACATCGTGGAGCGCCACCCGTGGCAGAGGCCCGAGGTGACGGCAGTGGAGATCACGGCGGGGTCACCGCCGTATGTGGAGTGGGTCATCCGGGCCACGTCGCCGGGGTGATCTGGGCCGCGCGGTCGGCCAGCTCGGTCACGTACGGTGCCGACGAGCGGGCTCGCAGGCCGCGCAGGAGGAACGCGACCCGCTGAGCTGGGCGTACTGACGCGACCCCGTTCGCCAGGCTGATCACCTGCCCGGTCACGGCGGCAGCGTGCTCGATGTCCCCGGTGACGATGAGCGCCTCGGCGAGCCAGGTGAGATACAAGGCTTTGTCGCGAGCCTGCCGGTCATCGAAGCCGCCCAGCGCGCCCTCCAGGACGGGTATGGCCAGCTCCGCGCGGCCGAGCCGGGTCAGGCAGCGCCCGGTCATGATCTGGACTTCGGTCTGGTCCACCCACGATGCCCAGTCCGGTGACGGCCCGGCCTGGTCGTCTTGGAGGGCTGCTGCGGCGATGTCGAGGGCACGCCGGGCGGGCACTTCACTCCGGCCGGTTTCGCAGGCGATCACCCAGGCACGCCGCTCGTTCAGCAGCGCGCGGACCCGGGGCGGCGCAGTCTTCCCGGCTGCCTGGCAGGATGCCTCGGCGAGGCTGGCGGCGGGCTGACCGGTGGTGAGGTTCTGGTAAGCGAGCAGGGCCAGCGCATTGGCTTCCAGCGGGCGGTCCCCGGCTGTCCTGGCGGCGGTGAGGCTTTCCTGGTACAGCGCGGTCGCGGCATCCTGCCAGTCGGCGTCGAACGCGGCCCATCCGGCTTGCTGTGCTTGCTCGCTGATGAGCGTCACCAGCTCCGCCCGGGTGGCCTGGGTGCATGCGGCCTGCGCGGCAAGGGTCTGGGTGGCCTGGAGTTCGGCGAGGTAGACCCGGTAGGTGTCGGTTCCGCCGAGGTAGTCATCAAGGCGGCGGAGCCGGGCGAGCCGCTTCCGCAGCAGGCCGGGCACGTGGCTGCCGATGGTGCGGCATGCGGCCAGGTGGGCGAACTGGGGCGGTACGGTCAGCAGCCCGGCCAGGCCGGCGGAGGCTGCGAGGAATACTCGGCGCTGCACGTCTCCATTGTCTCCTGCCGTGTCAGCGGGGACGGCGGCCGGGCCGGAACCGCGCGCTGGCTCGGCTAACGTGGGTGCGCTCCTGGCTGGCCGGCTGGCTGCCTGGGGCGGGCGGAAGCCGGCTTTGCGGCACAGCAGCTCATACCGTTCGGACATGCGGTGACGGCCGGACTCCCAGCCGCGGACCATCCGCACCAGGCTGTCGTGGGCGGGCAGGGCCTCACCGTCAGCAGCCTGCCGCAGACGCCGGGCCAGTGCCGGCACGTCCCAGTCTTGTGACCGGCGCCAGGCTCGCAGCGCCTGGCCGTCAATGCGCGGCATCACCTGCGTGCCCTCACATCAGCCACACCGGGCGTAGCAGCAGCCTGACGGCGCGTACCCGGATGATCCTACTTGTCACTATGACACGCCACAGCGTGGCGGTGGACTGGTCCTAGCCAAGCTGATACGCGCCTGGACCACCTTGACCAGCGGGAAACCTGTGCACTGCGCGCAGAATACACCGTGCGGGCCGTCCGGGCGGGCAAGGAGAAACGAGCCGCGATGCCGAGCACTACCGTAACCACCGTCCTGGCGTCCCCGGCCTGTGTCGGATTCCGCAAGGTCCACGGGGCGGGTAACGACTTCATCTTCATCAACGGGCCGTTCGAGCATGCGGACCTGCCTGGCCTGGCCCGGGACCTGTGCACCCGCCAGACCGGGATTGGCGCTGACGGGCTGATGATCAGCACCCGCCTCAGCGGCGATCCGCCGGCCTATCAGGTGCGGTGCCTCAACGCGGACGGGTCGGAGGCGACCATGTGCGGGAACGCGCTGCGCTGCGCAGCCTGGTGCGCCGCCGCCGATCACGGGCACACCGAGGTCACCATGATCATGGCCGGGGTCCGGCACCGGGGCCAGGTGCATGGCGGCGAGGTGGCCGTGACGGCCGACGCCGGCCCGGTGCAGCGCAGCGCAGCCGTGGTCGAAGATGACGGGCAGGTCTACGAGTTCGACGCGGTGCACACCGGCACCGAGCACGCCGTCACGTTCGTGGCCGACGTCGATGCGGTCGATGCCGAGAGCCTGGGACGGATCGTCCGGTATCACGGCAGCTTCGCCCCGGCCGGGACGAACGTCAGCTTCGTCCAGCCCGCAGGCCCCGGCGTGCTGCGCATCCGGACCTACGAGCGGGGTGTCGAAGCGGAAACCCTCTCGTGCGGCAGCGGCGCGGTCGCCGCCGTGGTCGCCGCGCGAGCCCGCCAGCTCACCAGCGAGGACGCGGTAACCGTCCGCAACCGGGCCGGGGCACCGCTGACCGTACGGCCTGACCCCGCCAGCCCTGGCCGCACGTTCTGGGTCAGCGGCCCGGCCTCGATCGTGTTCACGGGACAGATCTGATGCCCCCCGCACCTGACCCTGCCACGCTCGGCCAGCAGATGGCAGACGCGCGTGCCTGGGCCGGCCGCACTCTCGGCCGGATTTCGGTCGCGCTCGTGTACGGCGGGGTCTCCGCCGAGGATCAGCTGTATATCAGAAAGAGCCCGCCCGAGCAGCTCTCGGTCACCGCGCTGTCGGACACGCTGACCGGGCTGGGCGTCCGGTATGAGGTGCTGGACCCCTGCCGCCCGTCGTTCATACGCGACCTGGCCCGGTTCGACGTGGCCCTGCCGAACCTGCACGGCCCGTACGGCGAGGACGGCCGGCTGCAAGGGCTGCTGGACTACCTCCGCGTGCCCTACTGCGGCAGCGGCGTCGCCGCCGCCGCGATCGCGGCCGACAAGATCGTGTGCAAGCGGCTGATGGAATCCCTCGCCGTGCCCACCCCGCCGTGGCGGACCTGGCCCGGCCCGGACGCCGTGTGGCCCGGCCGGCCGGTCATGGTCAAACCGCGCATGGGCGGGTCGAGCGTCGGGATAAGCCTGGTCCGCCGCGAGGACGACCTGGCCGCCGCGATCACCGCAGCCGAGGCCGGCGACCCGCCCGGGGTGCTTATCGAAGATCACCTGCCGGGCCTTCCGGTCACGATCGGGGTGCTGGAACTCCCGGGCGGCATCGTCATCTTCCCGCCGCTGGCCACCCAGGTGGACGACGGGGACTTCTATGACGCCGACGCCAAGCTCGACGCCGCCGGCGAAGGGACGGTCACCTGCGCCCAGGCGGACCTGCCCGCCCCCGTCACGGCGGCGCTGAACAGCCACGTCCGGACGCTGTGGGACGGGCTGGGCTGCCATGGCATGGCCCGCATCGACTTCATCGCCGCTGATGACGGCACGGTGGCCGCGCTGGAGGTGAACACCACCCCGGGCATGTCGTATGAGTCGAACTTCATCACCGCTGCCGGCCTGCTGGGACTTGGCCACGCCGATGTGGTCATCGCGATGTTGCGGGAAGCGCTCACCCGGCCGCGATACGATGCACCCCTGCCGGTGCCCGACTTCACCGATCGCGCCGTGCAGCACAGCTAACTCTGCCGCCCGACCGGGGGAGGTCGCCCGACCGTTGTCGCAGGTCCACCAGGTACCGATGTGCCGTCAGCGGATCGACCCGGCCGAGTGGGACGCGCACGGCGGCACCGCGCTCGGCGACCGCGCCGAATGGTCTGACCGGGCCTGCGGGATGGCGGCGCTGCGGATGATCCTGCTGGCCTACCTCGGCGACGCGCCGCCGCTGACCGAGCTGGTCAAGACCGGCGTCCGCGACGGTGCCCTCACCGGAAAGGGCTGGCTGCACGCCGGGATCGCCCGCCTCGCCGCAAGCTTCGGCATACCGGCTGCTGCTGAGGTGGTCACCGCCAGCGAGCTGCCGGCCCGGCTGGCCGCCGCCCCGGTGATCATCTCGGTCACCGAGAAGTTCCCCGACGACGGCCGCAAAGGCGGCCACCTGGTCGTGGCACACGGCACCGCCTGCTCGCCCCACGACGGCCCGGACATCCTCATCCGCGACCCGTCCGCCTGGGGCCAGGACCACGACCGGGTACCGCTGACCCGGCTGTCAGCCTCTTACACCGGCCGGTGCATCACCTTCGCGCCCATGCCCGCACGGGCAGAAAGGCAGCGCTCATGATAGCTTTGACCCTCGCCGAGATCGCCGCGATCACCAGCGGCACCGTCCACGGTGCGCCCGACCCGTCGGCGCAGGTCACCGCCCCGGCTGCGTGCGATTCGCGGCAGGTCACGCCGGGAGGAACGTTCGCCGCCCTGCCCGGTGCCCGCGCGGACGGGCACGACTTCGCCGGCCAGGCGCTCGCGGCAGGTGCCGCGTGCGTCCTGGCGTCCCGGCCGGTGGACGGCCCGGCCGTCGTGGTGCCAGACGTCACCGCCGCCCTCGGCGCACTGGCCAGGCACGTCCTCAGCCAGCTCACCGACGCGACGGTCATCGCCATGACCGGCTCATCCGGGAAGACCACGACTAAGGACATGCTCCGCCACGTGCTGCCCCAGCACGGCCCGGTCATCGCCCCGCCAGGATCGTTCAGCACCGAGATCGGCCTGCGGGCGTACACAGCACTCAGTCGCAATGACGGCTTCCCTGACAATTCGACCGCAGAAGTGATCAGCGAAAGACCTTTCGTCAATGGTGAGCCAACCGAGCTGAGCGACTTTGAATCTGCTTACGTCTCGGCCGCATCATCCTATTGGAACAACGGATCGGCTGGCTTCTATGGCAATCCGAATCGTTACGGCATTACCATGGAGAACTCTTCAGGCGGCGTTCTTGCGACCACGAGCAACTTGTCTGAAAACTCAAATTTCACAAACACCTGGGCAAAGTGCTCGTGAGGTTCCACGCTATCGGCCGAAAAGAGGTTTGCCTAGCACGCGAGGATCGCTATTCCGCGATGCTGAGTCAGTTTAAGAACTCTACCGCCGTGGCGGCGCTCACTCGACTTTCGCCGTTACGCGGCGGC
>DAHVDE010000102.1 GCA_027313705.1 Actinomycetota bacterium
CGCCACCAGGTCACCGTCGACCCGGACGGGAGTATTGGCGGGGGAGAAGACGGTCGCGTTCTCGACCAGTTCGGCGAGCAGGTGAATGACGTCCGCGACCGCGTGCCCGGCAACCGCGGCGGAGGTCCGGGACAGGACCCGGATCCGGGTGTAATCCTCGACCTCGGCGATTGCCGCCCGCATGACATCGACGAACGGGACCGGGTCCCGCCAGGTTCGGCCGGATGTTCCGCCTGCCACGATCAGCAGGCCCTCGGCGTGCCGCCGCATGCGGGTGGTGAGGTGGTCGACCTTGAACAGGTCGCCAAGCTCCTCAGGGTCGTGAACCCGCCGTTCCATCGCGTCGAGCAACTCAAGTTGCCTGGTGAGCAGCGACTGGTTGCGCCTGGCCAGGTTCTTGAACATGTCGTTAACGCCGCGCCTGATCGCGACCTCGTCGACGGCAGCCCCGATGGCCGTGCGGGCCGTGTAGTTGATCGCGCGCCTGAGTTCGCCGATCTCGTTGTCTTCTGTCTCCAGCTGCGGTGTCTCGCGCTCCACGTCAACCTCGGCGCCGGCTCGCAGCCTGCCGAGCACCGCGGGGAGCCGCTGAGAGGAGAGGGCGATAGCCGAGATTCGCAGGTCGTTGAGTTCCTTTAGGAGGGTGCGGCTGATGATCACCGCCACGGTGATCGCCGCGATGATCGCGAGAAGACCGAGAACGGCTATCAGAACCAGTCTGATGACGAGCCCGCGGGCCTGGCCGACGGCGGTGTCACGCAGTGCGCCTGCCGCGTTGCGCAGGGCAGTGACGAAGCCTTCGTTGTAGGCGTGGGTCGCGGAGTTCCAGGCGTCAGGCGAGATCTGCAGGGCGGTACGCGGTCCGGTCTCGATCCGGTTCTCCATCGCGGTCATCCGCGCCGTCGCGGACGCGGGGATATCGGCGGTGAAGTACTTACCGTAAGCGGGTGCCAGGCCGGCGATCCCCTGGTTCCACAGGTCCTTGCGCTGCACGATGAGCGCGGTAATCAGTTGCTGGTCAGCGCCAGGATAGGAATGGGCGGTCAGGTCGGCCAGGAATAGGCTGCTTTCCTCGCCTTCCGCCTCGAGCGATTGCTCAAGCACGAGGACGTCGCTGGCCTGGATTACTCCCGGTGTGGCCAGCAAGGGGAGCAGAGCCTGATTTATTACGTTGTTTCCACTGTTAACGATCTTGCTGTACGAATTCGCCGCACCTACCCGGCTCACGGCGTCGGCCACGACAGTTCCGCGCAACTCGCGCAGCGTCCCGAGCTGGGCCGACCATGCCTTGACGGCCAGGCGTTCTCCGGCCGTTCCCCTGGCCAATACGGCCACCGTGACATTGTCGTAGGCGCCGATCGCCGAATCGGACCTGGACTCCTGGCTGAGTAGCTGGCCCAGCCAGTAACGGGTTGGCTTGGCGAGGTACTCGAGTGCCACCTCGCGCTCCCTGCTCAGCTGGAGCTGAACGTTGGTGACCGGGCTGGCTACGTCGCCGCGTACAGTCTCAGCGTTGCGGAGCGAGATCAGGCTGCTCACTGAAAGCGACAGCAGCAGTCCGTACAAGCCAATCAGCGCGATCACCGGAACAAGCACGAGGACGACGATCCGCAAGCGGACTGATCGGCGACGCAGCATGGCGGTTATTTCCTCAGGGATCGAGACAGCGAGCAGCTGACGTAGTTACCCGTGATCCGAGCACAGACATCGGATCTTACTAGCCGCTTGAAGGTGTTAAGGCGGCATCTGAGATGCCTGCGGGCGGTTTCCGCGAGCCTTTCCCCTCCCTTAAGCGCACAGTGTCCAGTCCATAACGGTAAGTGATCAAGTGCGTGGCCGGCAATCCCCGGATCATCTGGCGGATATGCGCCGGCCATCGCGATCTGGTGATCGGCAGTCAGCGTCCCGCGCGGGTCGGGTCGGAGGTGGCGTGAGTTCATGACGACGTGGCTACGATTGGGGACGCTGGCCTTCGCGCGATCGCAAGCCAACTAAGCTTCCTAATTTGCCCGGTTTGTAGTTCCGGAGGATGAGACGTCATGACTTCACCCAGCGGGCCTGCCGCGGTCGGAGGGCCCGCCGCAGCCGGAGGGACCGCCGAGGCTGACGCGACCGCGCCAGCCGGCGTCGCCCCCGGCGGCTCGGCAGCTCCTGGCGGCCAGGCTGCCGAGGGTGCAAAGCCCTACGATCGCGGTCCGGTCTGGGCGCTCCTGCTGCCGCCGCTTGCGGCGCTCGGCCTTGCACTCTGGGGAATCGCGACGCCGTCGTTCTGGCGAGACGAGGCCGCGACGGTCTCGGCTGACAAGCGGCCGTTCGCCGACCTGATCACGATGCTCGGCCATGTCGACGCGGTGCACGGCGCGTACTACATCTTCATGTGGCCGCTCGTGCACATGTTCGGCTCAGGCGAGGTCGTGATGCGGCTGCCTTCGGCACTAGCGGCCGGCGTAACGGCGGCATTCGTTGCCGCAATCGGCCGCAGGGTCGTGTCACCCTGGGTTGGTCTCGCGGCTGGCCTGCTGTTCGCCGTGCTGCCCGTGGCAAGCAGGTACGGCCAGGAAGCCAGGTCCTACGAGATGGTCGTCGGGATGGCCGCGGTCGCCAGTTACCTGCTGGTCCGGGTGCTGAACGCGGATGAGGCCTCCCGTCGCAAGTGGCTGATCTGGTACGGGGCGAGCATGGCGGTGCTCGGCATACTCAACATCTTCGGCCTGCTGCTAATCCCGTGTCACCTGGTCACCGTCGCGGCGAATTACCGCCGCAGGCACGCGGACGCGACTGCCAGGCGGATCGCGATCGGATGGCTGGTCGCCGCAGTGGCAGGCGTGGTGCTGTCGAGCCCGCTGCTGCTGCTCGGCTGGCAGCAGCGTGGCCAGGTTGCCTGGATCACGAAGAACCAGTCGTCTTCTGGCCTCGGCACGCTGATCACTTTGGCCGGCTCGACCTTGGTGACCCTGGTCGTCGCCGGGATCGTGGCCATCGGGCTGATCCTGGCCACGGACGCGGGCGGCCGCCGCCGGGCCTCATGGCGCTGGCAGCTTGCCGAGCTGAGCCTGCCGTGGATGATCGTGCCACCCGCGCTGCTGCTCGGCGTGTCCACGGTGGATCCGATCTATACCTCGCGATACGTGCTCATGTGCGTGCCTGCTGGCGCACTGCTTGGCGGGATGGCGCTCGTCGGACTTGGCCGGGTCGCCGGACCCGTCGCGCTCGTGCTTGTGATGCTTGCCGGCTTCAATGTTCAGGTCACCCAGCGTGAGCCTTACGGCCATTACGACAACGTCCGTGCGCTCGACCAGATCGTGGCCGCTCATGCCAGGCCTGGTGATGTGGTGCTTTACACCAACCCGAACTCGGCGAGCTTCGGCGCCGCTTACAGCTACGGCCTCGGCACGTTGCCGAACATACAGACCAAGGAGGCGGCGATCCCCTCAGGAACGCTGGCGGGCACCTGGGTTGACCTGACTACCCTGCGGGCCAGGCTCAGGAGCGTCAGCAGAGTCTGGGTCGTCGAGATCAACCACTGCACGTCAGACCCGCAGGTGCTGACGCTAGCCGACAAGGTCGAAGGCGCGGCTATAGCCGGACTGCCACTGAAGTTCACCAGGATCTGGCACGAGCGCGGTGACTGGATGCTGCTCTACACCCGCGGCAAGGGAAACCAGGCGCTGAAGACCGCCTGTCAAGGGCACACCTGACCGGAGCCTGGTTCGCCCTTGACGCTGCGTGCGCACTGGCAGTGCCAAGGGCGAACCAGAGATAAGTCACCCGCCGGGGCGCTGGCAGCGGTCTTGCTACGGCCTCGCCGTCCCGCTGATCTGGTCGAGCAGTGCCCGGACCTCGGCTTCAGGGTACCTGCGGTGACCGCCAAGCGTCCGTACCGAGGTGAGCTTTCCGTCCTTAGCCCATCTCGTCACGGTCTTGGGGTCGACACGAAACATGGCCGCTACTTCAGCGGGGGTGAGCAACCTGGTGAACTCTGGTGACTGCCGGCTAGTGCTCATATTGACGATTCCTCCCCATGATCGACCACGGACCAGGCAAGATCCAACGAACGATCATAATCTTGCTTATTGAAGCATAAACCAGACGAGTTGAGAAGACATTACTACTAGGGCATTTTGTCGCAACCCGGTCCGGGATGGCCTTGCCGGCTCTGCCTGGACTGGCCTTGGTTTCTTCGGGTTCCGCAGTTACCTGGCGCCAAACTCGGTAACGGCACGAGTCATAAGGATCACGACAGGTGACCGTTCTCCGCGTCGCCTTGGCGTCGCTTAGCGGGCTGTCGCCTCGCGGCTCTCCCGAGCCGGAGACCCGGCTTGGACCCGGACCGTTGCCGTGGCCGATCCTGCGGCGGCCGGCTTGCGCTTCGGCTTCTGCGCCGCAGCGGGCGTGATGGCGGGCGCGGGAGCAGCAAGCTCGGCCCAGACAACCTTGCCCGTACCTGCCCTGCGGGTACCCCAGCGGCTGGCCAGCTGACTCACTACCTGAAGGCCGCGGCCGCGCTCGTCGTCTTCTTCCGCGTGCCGCAGCCGTGGCAGCGCGGCCGAGTCGTCGAGGACTTCGATAAACAGCCCGCGTTCGTTGACGAGCCGCAACCCGATGGTGCCCTGCGCATACCTGACCGCGTTGGTCACCAGCTCGGAAACCACAAGCTCGGCAACCGGCGTCAGGTCGGCCAGGCCCCACCGCCGCAACGGGGTCCTGATCAAGGACCTGGCCCGTTTGGCCGCCGTGAGCTTGGCCGCCAGCTTCCACGACACGTGCAGGTCCTGACTGATCCGGCCGAGCCTGGCGACCAGGATCGCGATGTCGTCTCGCTGATGGTCGTCGTAAACGTCGGCAAGGGCCTCGCGGCAAAGGTCGTCGAGCGGCTGCCCTGGCGACTGCTCGCCGAAGACCGTTCGCAGCCGCTCCAGCCCTTCGTCGATGTCCTCGTTGCGCCGCTCTACGAGCCCGTCGGTGTACATGACAAGCAGGCTGCCGTCGTCGATGCGCAGTGTGCGGCTGAAGATCGGGCTCGCGCCGATGCCGAGGGGCGGAGCGGGCGACAGGTCGAGGAACTGGTTGGTGCCGTCCGGGCGCACGAGCAGCGGCGGCAGGTGCCCGGCCGATGCCACCTCGCAGGTGCCGTCGACCGAGTCGTAGATCGCGTAAACGCAGGTCGCGAAGTGCGGCTCATTCACCCCAAGCTCGTGCATCAGGTCATCGAGCCGCTGCAAGGTCTCGGCAGGCGGCAGTTCTAGCATGGTCAGGGTCTTGATCGCGGTGCGGAGCCTTCCCATGGTCACCGCGGCCCGCACGCCGTGCCCGGCGACGTCTCCTACCACGAGGGCCACCCGGCCGCCGGGCAGCCTGATCGACTCATACCAGTCGCCGCCGACCTCGATCAGCTTACTGCCGGGCAGGTAGCGATGCGTCACGTCAACACAGGACGGATACGAGAGCCCGGTGGGCAGCATGCTGCGCTGCAAGGTCAAGGCGGTGGCGCGTTCCCTGCTGTAACGACGCGCACCCTCGACGAACAGGGCGGACCGGCTCGCGAACTCCATGCCGATTTCGGTGTCGTAGGCGTCGAAGCGGTGAAAGCCGGTCCGCCTGCTGCACACGAAGAAGCCGAGCATCGCCTCGCCCGCCATGATCGGCAGCGCCAGCATCGATGCGCCCGAGATCAGCCGCGCGACCGGAGTGCGCAGCCACTTGGCGGCAAGTTCCTGTGCCGATTCCTCGGTCATGACCTGACTGGCCGGCTTGCAGGTGTCCAGGCACCTGGTGTACAGGCTGTCCGCCGGGTAACGGAGGATCTCTCCGACAGGGAAGGCCGCAGCCCAGCCGGGATCCCCGTCGTCGCTGGCCAGCGCGAGTCGCCGCACTAGCTGATTGGAACCCCTGGCGGTGTTCTCGCCGTCGCCGTCGCCGTCGCCGAGCAGGCTCTCCATCAGCAGCAGTCCGGCCGAGTTACAGAAGTGCGGTACGAGGATATTGGCCAGTTCCGGGGCCAGCTGATCAATGTCAAGCGCGCCGCCAATTCTGCGCACTGCCCCGTCAAGCAGCGCGTGGCGCATTAGCGCCGGGTCGATGAATCGTTCGGCGGCCGGCGCCGGAATGCGCATCGTGATCTGGGCGAACAGTTCTGGATTGCGAGACCTGACCGGCTCCGCCGTCACGACCGCGTCGACCAGCGATCTGCTCGCGGTACGCAGCGTAAGCACGCTGGTGCTCAGCCGGTCTGCCCTGGTGGTCTCGATAATGCCCTGCAGCGTCGTCGCTGGCTCACCAGGGCCAGTGATCAGCGAGCACAGGTCCGTGCCGAGCAGGGAGCCTGAAGGACCAGCCAGAATGTCACCGGCCGCACGGTCATGCTGGCAGATGATGCCTGCCTGGTCGATGCCAAGCGTCAGTGTCTGTGCCGAGGCGCTGGCAAGTACTGCCGACACCTCGGTCACCATTGCCGCCGCCACTTGGCTCGCTCCGATCAGGCGCTAAGTACGAGCTTGCATGAGCAGTCTATGAAAGATTGCGGCGCCAAAACCGAATGAAAGCCGAATCGGGCCGACACCGCCCTGATCGTACCTGCCTTACTTGGCAGGTTCGCCATGGCCGGCGTTCGCGCGGCCGCGGCCCCAGTAAGACTTGGGGGACATCTGGTCAGGGCGGATGCCCTTGGACTCGAGGATCTCGCGCAGTCGCAGCACCACTGCGGCCTCGCCGAACAGGTAGGCCTGGCCGACGCCAGGCGCCAGTTCTACCTCGCGAGCCTCGGCGGCCAGCAGGTCAGGGTCGCCGGCCGGCCGGCCGAGCCGGTGCAGCCAGGAGGCTCGGCTCACCGCCTCCGCGAGGATCGGCTGCTCGTCCGCTGGTTCGGGAACCTCGATAACGACGGCTGCCTTTGCCTGCGCAGGCAGCGACTCGGTCATATGCAAGATGGCTGGCATGGCCGATTCATCGCCCATGAACAAGTGCCAGTCGGCCGACGGCGAGGTAGTGATCTTGCCGCGCGGCCCGATTCCCTCGATCGTGTCGCCAGGAACGGCCGAACGCAGCCAGCGCTCACCGGGACCTTGCCCGTGCAGCACGATGTTCAAGGTGAGGATCAGGTTCTCCTGGTCCAGGTGCCTGATCGTGTAACGGCGCCTGACCGGCCGGCTGCCTTCCGCCGCCACCAGCAGCATGACGTCCTGGCCAGGGGCGTAAGTGAACCCGGCAAGCTCAGGCGCGGTCAGCGTGATCTGCTGCATGCTCGGCGACAACTGACCGTTATCGACTACCTCGAAGCGCAGCTTGCGAGTGCCGGCCAGTGACCCGGTTAGCTCGGCGAACGGGTCGGCTAGCTGCTGGCGAATCTGTGGTGGCACGGCGTCTGGCACGCTCGCTGACCTTTCTCTTGCTCGCGGCATGGTGACCGCGATGCCTGGCTGCTTCCACGCCGCGACCGCGGCGCTCGGTTACGTTCAGTGTTCAGATCGACCACGAGACCTGATGACGCCTGGTCGGTCTGCTGATGACTGGGCGCATTGGGGCCTGTCGTGGCCTCTTACCGGTAGTGGTCATGTTATCGCAGGTAAATGCCGGGTCATGAACGCGGGATGCGCCAAAGAACTGCTCAGGAAACGCAGGCGTTAACGATTACTCTCAGCGAGTTAGTGGTAACGTCACGTAGTGAACTGGCAGGGCGGGATAACTGAGAGCAACCTTTGCCAGAGCGATTTCTTAGCCGCAAACCGGACTGCCTTGACCGCCCAAGGGATCGGGAATGCGACAGCGGCCGACCACAAGGAAGGAACCAACTAGATGCGCAAGAGCCTTACTAAGGCGTTCTATGCGGTGTCAGCGGCGGCGGTGGTGACAGCCAGCCTCGGTCTGACCGCAGGGGTCGCTTCGGCGGCCACGCACAGCAAGAAGGACACCGTCGCCTGCGGCGCCAACTGCGTCAGCATCTTCAGCGACCAGCTGGGGTCATCCATCACGATGAACGCCTACGTGTACGGCGACTACGGCATTGGCGGTCACGTGGGCACGCCGGTCAACCTGCACCTCGCGGCGAACTACCGGCCGAACGGCGACTTCTCGCCGTCGATCTCCGGGTTCGTGTTCCAGTACTGCGGCTTCCTGGCGAATGACTTCTTCTCGCCAACGTCGTACATCTGCCAGCACTACCCGACGTTCGTCGTGATCGAGCTCAACTGGGCTCCGAACGGCAACCAGACCGGCCTGTGTGCCGGTGTCTGGCGGGCCTACAACAACGCCAGGGTTACCCTGCGGCCATGCGGCACGTCTCCGAACACCATCTGGGTCGCCGACCGCAACGCCAGCACCCTTGGCACCAACTGCCTGAAGCCGCAGACTCCGCCGGTGTCAGCTGGTGACCCGAGCGTCAACTTCTGCCCGCTCATCAACGGCGGTGACGACAACTTCAGCCAGCCGCTGGTGCTCACCTTGAACACTGGCACCAACCGGCCCCAGGACCAGCTGTTCGTCAACCGCCTGCTGCTCGTCGGCAACGTGGCTCGCTCGAACCAGCAGTGGGCCTACTACTTCGGTCCAGTCTCCTGACGACAAGACCGAGGTTCTGAGAGCTCGCTCTCCGGCATTGACCGGAGAGCGAGCTCTCTTGTTCTGTTCTTCAGCGGAAAGGGCCAAGGGAATGCGGAAGCGCTTGAACGTAGTCACCTGTGCGACGACGGCGGCCGTGGCCGCGGCAGGTCTCGCCATCGGACTGAGCTTCTGGATCGGCGCGGACCACGCTGCCAGGGCCGCTAACTCGCAACCGGGAGACGTGCCGCACGCGGCCGTGCGGCACACGCGGGGCGGCGTCGCTCTCAGTCACTGCGGACAGGTCTGTTTCATCATGTACTCGCTCCGGTCGGGCCCGTCGGCCACGATCAACGCCGTCATACCTTCTAATGACGGCACCGGCGGCAAGGTCGGCCGTAAGATGAACCTGCAAAACGCTGCGGCCAGGATGCCAGATGGCGATTTCGAGATGTCGTTCATCGCCCGCGTCTGGCAGTTCTGCGGACCCGACGTGCACGACTTCTTCGGCCCGCAGTCCTATCTATGCGAGCACGATTCTAACTACTCGGTCTTCGAGGCCGAATGGGCACCAAACGGCAATAGCACGGGCCTGTGTGCCGGAGTGGCGATCCCGAATATGTCCGGCGAGCCGATCACCTTGCGGCCCTGCGGCGCTACCGACCGTACGCTGTGGATCGCCAATCAAGCTGGCGGCAGCGGCCGCAATTGCCGTGGTGCAGGTAACTACTGCCCGTGGATGAACGGCAGTGACAGCAATTTCCGTGCGCCGTACGTACTGACGATGGACAGTTCGACCCTGGCGCCGGGCAATCAGCTCAGGCTCTGTCAGGAGAACTTGCTTCCATCGGAGGGCGGCATGGCATGGAAGAACCAGGAATTCGCGTTTTTCTGGTAATTGAGCGGCCAGCAATGGCTGGCCACTCGTCCCGCGATGACCTTGGCTGACCTGCATACGGTGCGTGTCGAAGAAGGCTTATTATATGTTCGCCAGCCATACTTGCAGGTGGCGCTAGTTCAGGTGCACGGTCTCATGGTTGGTGAGGTAACGGGCGGCTGGCTGGCATTGCCGTAACCAGGTACGACATCTGTGACTATTCAAGTCATGGCTTATCCGAATGGCGGGGGAATGGTTGGACTTTTGCGCAAGGGCCTAATTCAGGCGGCGAGCAGCGCAGTTACAGTTACGGTGTTCGCGGGTACGGTGTTCGCGGGTACGGTGTTCGCCGGTACGGTGTTGGCCGATGCCGCCCAGGCGAGGAATATAAATACGCGTGATAGTTTGCTGTGCAGGTCATATCAGCATATCACGGTCAGCAGTGGTAATGCGCAATACGTCGTTCGCAATGATAATTATGGTCACGATCGTGAGTGCTTGCGCAACAGCGGAGGCGCTCCGGATTTCGCGGTGGTAGTTTCAGGCGCGCGGGTCGAGCATAGCGAGCCGGTCGCCTATCCGAACATCTTCGTCGGCTGTAGCTGGGGTATCTGCACGCCGCGCAGTCACCTTCCGGTCCAAGTCGACCGGATCAAGTCGGTAGTGACGACCTGGCACACGAAGATGAAGGCGAAGGGGATCTGGAGCGCGGGCTATGACATCTGGTTCGACCGGAGGCCGTGCACGTCAGGACAGAGCGGCGGCGCCGAGCTGATGATCTGGCTGAACGCACGGGGCTTCGACCCGGGAAGCTGGCCAGTCGTGAGGGTCGACCACACGCGCTGGTACCTGGAGCACTGGGTGACGAGCGGTCACGGCAAGCACTGGAACTACATACAGTTCCGCCGGGTCCACGGGACCGCAAAGGTCACCAGGCTGCGCGTCGCGCCGTTCATCACAGTCGCAAGGCAGCACGGCCTCATCTCGAAGAAATGGTGGCTGACCACTGTGATGGCCGGCTTCGAAATCTGGCGTGGCGGCGTCGGCCTGAGCACGACCAGATTCATGGTGCATGTCTGATCCTGCGCTGCCAGGCTGGCGCCGGGCACAGTCGGGCCGGGCCAGAAACGATCAGCGTCAATGTGCGGCTCGGTGTGGAGTTTCGACCCGGAGCCGTACGTTGACGCTGATTGTCTTTCCAGGACCCCGGCGCGACTCGATATCGGATAAAGTGTACAGGTGGAGACGGTTTCGAGAGTTTCACTAATGCGCAAGCCCTGGGTTCTTGCTTTGGCCGGGGTGATCGCGTTCGGAGTGACCGCCGGGATTTACATCGGCTATGTGCTTACTCATCAGACACCGGACTGGATGGATCCAGTCGATCTGCGGGTCTACCGTTTCGGCGGATTTATCGCTGCGCATGTGTGGCCCTGGTACCAGCAGCGCCGTGCGGCGCCACTTTACGACTGGCCCGGGTATGAGAGCCTGAAATTTACCTATACGCCCTTCGCGGCCATCGCGTTTATCGTGGCGACACTGCTGCCGCTTGCGGATGTCGAGCACGTGTCGCTCGCGGTCAACACGGTTGCGATGCTGACCGGAATCTGGGTCACGTTCGCGGCCGCAGGCTGGCCAGTCAAGGCACGCTGGGCGCAGGCTGGCGCCACGTTGCTGACCGGTGCGCTGCTGTTCTGGACAGAACCGGTGCAGCGCGTGCTCTACCTCGGCCAGATCGAGTTGATCTTGATGGCGCTGATCATGTGGGATCTCTGCCAGCCTGACCGGCGGTGGTGGAAGGGTGCCGGGGTCGGCATCGCGGCGGGCATTAAGCTTGTGCCGCTGATCTTCATTCCCTACCTGTTGCTCGCACGCAGGTTCAGGCAGGCGGCCGTGGCTTCCGGCACGTTCGCGCTCACGATAGCTATCGGCTTCGCCGCTGACCCCGGTGATTCCGTGCGGTGGTGGTTCGGCGGGCTGTTCTTTCGGGGGTCAAGGACAGGGTTCATCGGCTGGGAAGGCAATCAAAGCCTGTTCGGCCTGATCACAAGGTTCGCGGGCAGCGTCGCTGCGGGACAGTACCCCTGGCTGGCGACCGCCTTCTGCACCGGACTGGTCGGCTTGGTCAGCGCCGTATTGCTTGACCGGGCGGGACATCGCCTGATCGCGGTTCTGACCTGTGCGCTGACCGGAGTCCTGGTCTCGCCGATCAGCTGGGACCACCACTGGGTCTGGGTGGTGCCAGGCGTCGCGGCGGCGATTGCCTACGCGGCCAAGAACCGCGCTGCGGTCCGCTGGGCGAGCGCGGGTCTCGCGGCTGCGATCACCTTGGTGTTCTTTGGCTGGCCAGGAAGCTTGTGGGGTCAAGCCAATGATCTCGGCGGATTCTCGCTCGGGCTGATCTGGATGCCTCCGAACACCAACCCGGGCACGTACTATCGTCTCGGCGACCGGCCATGGTTCGCTGAATACCACTGGCACGGACTGCAGTTGCTGACCGGCAACCTTTACGTTCTCGCGGGGATCGGCTTGCTCATCACGCTGGTTGCGATCTCGGTCTGGCTGAGCCGCCACCGTCCTGACAAGCACAACCAGGAGAGCCAGGCGACGCAGCCCAGCAGCAGTACCGGCGTCCAGACCGTCAGTATCTCCTGACTGATCCAGTCGATAACGTGACCGGCAGCAAGGTAAGGATCGCCGGGGATCAGCGCGACGGTGCCGGCCGCCAGGCGAACCAGCAGCACCCAGTCGAGCCGTGATGCCGGATAGAAGATGACCAGGCAGATGGCCATCACGTCGTACCACGGCAGCTGATAGGGCCAGATGAACAACCAGGCGCAGCTCAGGGCCAGCGTGAGTCGCAGCGCGGTCACCTGTGAATCCGCCTGCGGCAGCCGCCACAACATCAGCGCGGCGAGTGCCAGCGCGGCGCCGAGCGAGAAATAGAGCAGGTGCTGGTAGATGAATCCTTGCGGCCCGGAGAACAGCTGGTAGAAGTTGTCGGCGGTCACCTTCGATGTCCGCGACAGCACGGCCTCAATTGCGGGCGGGCCGAACCATAGATAGGTCGGCGCGAGTACGGCCAGCGCTGATCCAATGGTCACCAGCAGCGCCTTGCGCTGCCTGCGCAGTGTCCAGGCCGCCGCGACCAGGAATACAGCGTACGGGATCTTGATGTCGGCCGCAGAGCCGAGAAGCAGGCCGGCCGCGATGGCCTGGCTGGTCAGCGGAGTGACTTCGCCGTGACGTGGCGAAAGCAGCAGGAGCCCGATCAGGCCGGCGCCAGCGGCCACCATGTCGACGTGCCCGGCAGCGATGAGGCCCCAGAGCAGAAGGGGGTTCACCGTCCAGAGCAGGTGAGCGCGCAGCCGGGCGGCGCGGTCATTCCTCAGCAGCCGGTCAGCGATCAGGCTGACAACCGCGAATGCAAGCGCGTTCCACAGCTTGAGCAAGAACACGATCCTGGCGACTGAGGATCCGCCGAGCCTGGCAGCCAGGTATTCCTCGAAGGTGGCGAGCGGACCGTAAAGCGTGACGTGAGTATCCCATTCACGCGGCACTGAGGCACCGAACGCGCTGCCATCGGTGCGCAGGTGTATGGGCGGCCAGACGTAAGGGCTGTGGCCGAGTGTCACGATGTGGCCGAAGGTGGCGTAGTCGAGTATGTCGGTCGAGCCGGCCGGCGGCAGTACAGTCAAGATCGCGACCGAGATCAGCCCGGCCCAGACGAGCAGCCGCGGCCGGAGTCTGGCACCACCGCGAACGGCCGCAAGTCCGGCCACGACGCCGGTCCCTCCGGCTACCGCAGCCAGCCACATCGCGGTGGTCACCACGCCGACAGGGACTTTCACCATGGGTACCTCCCATGGCGGCCCGATCGCAGGCATGGCCAGATCTGGTGCCAGCCAGTAACCGGGGTTAAGCGAGACAACGATCATGACGGCGATCGAGCAGGTGATGCTCACGGCCGCGACAGCGGTCAGCAGCCGGATCCTCGTGCTTTGCCGATCTGTTACTGGCCTTACGTGCGTTCTAGACGTAGCTGCCGGAATGGATGCCGAAGGCCGATTCCGCACCTTCCGTTCAGTTACAGTCGTCATTGTTCTCCGGACTTACCAGTAGCGCCGAGGACGGCCTGGGCGACTCTTAGCAACAACTTTTGGGCATGACAAGACCTAGCGAGGTGCTAAGTCGCGATTGAGCGGCTAAAGACATAGGTTGTGAACTATTTGTTAGCTATATGTGAGCGCTAGCGTGCTCGCGTACAGACCGTGCTCGGAATGGGTGGGATGAGCCACGGCTATCTGACGTGTTCGCGATTGTACGTCGTCCTGCCAACGGATGGGCCAGGAATGAAGTTCCCCAAAGGCGATCACGCTAAGGTTACGAAGTTATTGCGGATTCCTTTTGGCGGCGACCTGCGGCGCTGCGGTATCCTGCCCGCCGTTGGCGCTAGCGCAGTTGCTTGCGGTAGCGAATCTCCTGGATCGGGAAGCCCAGGCTGTCGTCGCACTTCGACGCGCCGTCGTGGGCCCAGCCGCCGGTCTCGTAGAAGCGGCGGGCACGTGCGTTCGACCTGAGCACCCACAAGGTCGCCTGCGAGTACCCGGCGGCGACCAGGCGCGCCAGGGCGACGGACATAAGTCGCTTGCCGAAACCCTGGCCCCAAGCCTCTGGCAGCAGGTAGATCGAGTGGAGCTCACCGACGGCGTCGTGCTCTTCGCTATCCCGCGTGGGTCCGAACCTAGCGAAGCCGAGTACCTCGTGGCCAGGATGAGTGACCATGACGCCCGACCTTGACCAGTCCGTTGCCTGCAATGTGTGCTGCCAGCGCGTGACGCGGTCGGCGGCGTCAAGCTGGTCGAGGAAGTCCTGCGGCAGCAGTCCCTTGTAAGCGGCCTGCCAGGACCGGACATCAATCACCGCGAGTTCAGCCGCATCCCTTACGGTTGCGGCTCTTACCGAGGGTCTCGTGACCGCGGTCATGGTCCCTCCTGAGCGGGCGGCGTACTGCAAAACGACTGTAGCTTACGATGACGGCTACAACGTCCGTATTAGTACCTTACCGCGACCCCGAACGCCCGATCATGCCTGCCGGTCTGAGTCCATGCGATCCAGATCCATTGTCCCGGCGTCTGCGACGTCAGGGCTAAAGCCGTCTGGGCGCGCGCCAGGCATAGCCGAGTGCGCGCCCAGACGGGCACGGGCCAAGGCGCGCTAGCCTCCCGCCATGGCCGCCACGACCAGGTAGGGCTCTCTGCCGCACAGCACAGGCTCGGGCAGAGCCGTATCCGGCGGTTCGTGCGACAGGTCCTGTTCGCAAGCGAAGAACCTGATGAACGGCCGCCGCTTGCCTGACTCATGGTCGCGGATCGTTCCGCGAAGTACCGGATAGGCGGCCTCCAGGGCGTCGAGCACGATGCGCTGGGTTACCTGACCGGTAACGTCCAGGTGGACCTCGCCGTTGACCTTCGCGAGCTTGCGCAGATGAGCCGGAAGCACTAGCCGGATCATGAGAGCGTCTGCACCTCGACTGAGAGCACCGCGGGCAGGTCGCGGACGATGGGAGCCCAGGAGTTGCCTGAGTCGGCCGAGGCGTAGACCTGACCTCCGGTAGTGCCGAAGTAGATGCCGCAGTCGTCAAGGGAGTCGACCGCCATCGCGTCGCGCAGCACGTTCACGTAGCAGTGCTGCTGAGGCAGGCCCTTTGTGAGCGGCTCCCACTCGTCGCCGCCGGTACGGCTGCGGTACACCCTGAGCTTGCCTTCTGGCGGGTAGTGCTCGCCGTCGGACAGTATCGGCACGACGTAAACGGTATTCGGCTCGTGCGCATGCACGTCGATAGGGAAGCCGAAATCGCTCGGCAGGTTACCGCTGACCTCGTGCCATGACTCGCCCGCGTCGTCGCTGCGCATGACGTCCCAGTGCTTCTGCATGAACAGCACGTCAGGCCGGGACGGGTGCCGTGCGACATGATGCACGCAGTGCCCGACTTCGGAATCTGGATCGGGGATGCCCTGGGATTGCAGGCCGCGGTTGACCGGCTTCCATGATTGACCGGCGTCGTCTGAGCGGAAGACACCCGCCGCCGAGATCGCGGCGAAGATCCGGTCCTCGTCCACGATGATCGTGTGCAGGCACATGCCGCCTGCGCCAGGCTGCCAGGACGAGCCTGAGCCTTGCGTGCGCAGTCCCGGCAATTCCTGCCAGGACTGCCCGCCATCGTCGGACCTGAACAGGCCGGCATCTTCCACTCCCGCGTACACCACGTCGGGGTTTCCTGGTGCGGGCTCGAGGTGCCAGACCCTGGCGAACTCCCACGGGTGCGGCGTGCCGTCATACCACTGGTGCGTACCTGGCATGCCTTCGTAGCTGAACTTGTTCCCGACCGGCTCCCAGGTACGGCCGCCGTCGTCAGAGCGCTGGACGACCTGACCTGACCACCCGCTCGACTGGGATGCATACAGCCGGTCTGGGCTGGCAGGCGAGCCCTTGACGTGATAGACCTCCCAGCCGCCGAAGAACGGGCCGCTGACTTGCCAATCTGTTCGTTTACCATCCGCTGTCAGCACGAATGCGCCCTTGCGCGTGCCGACAAGCACTCTTACGCCGCTCATCGGTGAGCTCCTTCCGGATCAGAAACCCTGACTATCACAACCCACTGACACTCAGACGTCGGTCAGCGGCAGAACTCATCGGCACGGGCCGGGCCGCGCAGCGGCGCAGGTGCGGTGGCCAGCGCACGGCGCGGCGTAATCGCCCGGGCTTGAGCTCGGCGAGGACCTGAACGATGGCATCGGCGATGGCCGAAGGGCGTACTTCGTTGATCGCGTGGTGGGTGTCGGCCAGGACCGTATGGGTCGCTCTCGGCAGCGAGGCGGCCAGGTCCGCATGCACCTCTGTCCACTTAGCGCGGATCTGCGGCGTGGTTCCCGTGGTGGCGCTGAGCACGACGGCAGGCACATCAGGCAGCGGTGCCGCCTCCCTGATCTGGCTGATCAGCGAGACCGACTCCATGAACAGGCTGGTCTCGCCTTGGAGCATTGCCACCTGCGACAACTTCGCATAGCACGATACATAGGCTTGGAGTAGCTGTTCGCGCAGCCTATCGCTGTCGGTGAGGCTTTCCACGTAGGGAAGGAAACTGCTGCGGATCGTTTCGTGAAGCATGCCTTCGGCATGCAACCGCAAGAACAGCGCGGCCTGATCAGTGCTTTCGCGGTGGATTTCCTGCGGCAGGCCGGCCCAGTAGATTTCGTCGGCTGGATCGATAAGCACAAGGCCGGCGATCAACTCGGGATGCCTGGCTGCGGTGAGCAAGACGAGCAGACCACCCCAGCTGTGCCCGGCCAGTACGCACGGCCCTTCCCCTGCCTGTGCCGCCACCGCGGCGAGGTCATCGATCTGCACGTCAAGGGTAAGTTTGCTGACGGGATCGCTGGTACCTAAACCAGCACGGTCATAAGCGATCAGCCTGGTTCTTGCTGCTGTTGCCCTCATAACGGCTGCGAAAGCCAGGGAACCAGGCTCGCCGAGGCCCGCCTCGAATACGACGGCCGGATGGCCGTACCCGGCCTCGACCCACCGCAGCGCCCGGCCGCCTCTATCAAGTTCACCACGCCGGACTTCGAACGGAAGTAGTTCGCTGAGAGCCTGGAGCACTAGATCAGTCATGATCACCCGCCCGAGTAAAGGATTCCGTTCAGCAAATAATGTCACAGTTCCGCACTAGTCCTGAAGTCAGGTCGAGATTCGGCCAGAGAAGGCGGAAAATCCCTAAGCCGTTATTTCAAGAATGTACGAAATAGGCCAGCGACTCCCGGATGCGGTCGGCGTGCGTCGCTGTCGCGTCCGACGGCGGGCGGGTGCCCGCAGATGAGTGTCCGCTCTGGGGACTAACGTCTGGGGTGTGACTGGTGGAGAACGCAGCCGGTGGCGGACCTTCGGGGAGCGCACGATCTATGCGGACCCCTGGGTCTGGCTCGGGCAGATTGACGTCGAGATTCCTGGCAGCGACCGGTTCTGGCACAACGTCGTGCGGCTGCGCAGAGCGGCGATCATGGTCCTTGTCGATGACGGCGAGCAGGTTCTCTTGCTCTGGCGGCACAGGTTCGTAGCCGACCGCTGGGGCTGGGAATTGCCGGGAGGCCTCATCGATGAGGGCGAGGATGCTGAGCAGACGGTCAGGCGCGAACTCATGGAGGAAACCGGCTACGTGGCCGGCCGGGTCGAGCGCCTCGTCGGGTATCAGCCGATGGCAGGTTCGATCGATGCCGAGCACGTGGTCTTCGTCGGCCGTGATCCTGAGCAGGTCGCCGAGCCGGTCGAGCTGAGCGAAGCCGACAAGGTCGAGTGGGTGCCTCTCGCCAGCGTCGGCGACCTGATCCGTTCAGGGCAGATCTGGAACGCGGGTACCTTGATCGGGCTGCTCGGCTTTCTTGCTGACCGCAGCTTAGTCATGACCGAACTGACTGTGCGTCTGAGCTGACTGTGCGTCTGAGCTGATTCATGCGAGATGTCCGTGGGCGAAATGGGCGGAGGCGGGTGGCGGCGTGGCCTGGCGCGACGCAGCCTGATAGGCGTGGCGTTCCTCGAACAGCCGAGAACGGCGTATACCTGACCGTGATCGAGGCCTTCCCAGGTCATCAAGGCGAGCAGTTCCCTGTCGGTGCTGGCAAGGTCTCTCCTTTCGACACCAGCCAGATGTCCGCTTGGCGCTGTGCATTTCCCGGCGATACCCGCCGTTCTCCAGGCCGGTCAGCCGGGCGGGCCGGGACCTCGGCCTCTGGTCACCGGCTTGACGTCGCACCATGCTGACAAAGCAGGCCATCGTCGAGGAGGCTGGAGATGGGTATTCTCGTCGCCTACGCGACCGATCACGGCTCAACGCAGGGCGTTGCCGACCGAATCGCCTGCCGGTCCAGATCACGCGGCATCGTTGCGGAAGTACGCGAAGTCTCCGAAGTCGCAGATGTAATGAAGTATGAGGCGATCGTCATCGGCAGCGCTATCCACGGTGGCAAGTGGCTGGCGGTGGCCCGTCAGTTCGCGGACCGGAAAGCGGCAGCACTGAGGGAACGTCCGGTCTGGCTGTTCAGCGTAAGCACTCTCGGCGACGACGAGAGCATGTTCCCTGCCTGGATAGCAAAGCGGCTGCGTGCCTGGCGCGGCCAGACCTCGGAGCTAGCCGAGTTGCGGATGCTGCTGCACTCGCGGGGGCACCGCAACTTCGCTGGCGCCATCACGCGTTCGCAGTGGACGGTTACCGGGCGGGTGTTCTTCCTGGCACTCGGGGGCCGCTACGGCGACCACAGGAACTGGTCGGCGATCGACGCCTGGACGGACAGCATCGCGGCGCAGTTGCAGGTCGGGTCCGGCATAGGGGCCAGGCCAGATATGTCATGATGAGTAGTGTGATCGCGTTCGGCGTCTGGATGCGCGGCCTGCCGCTATTTGCCAGGTGGGTGGGTACCGGCGTGGTGTCCGGAGGCGTCATTGGCGGGATCGCGGGGCTGATCGTCGGCCTGTTCGTCTACGCCCCTACCGCCTGGTTCGCCGCCGCCGAACTCGGGTTTCCTGCCGCACTGGCTGGCGGGATCGCCGGCCTCATCGGCGGCGCGATTATGGCGGCCGTCCGCCGCCTCAGGCGATCCGCGGCCAAGCCGCTTTAGCGAGCTGACCGTCAAGGTGGCCGAAGGGGCCGTCGGTGCTCGGTGAGCCCGGCCGGCCGGCCGTGCTTGCGGTGCCATCTTGCGGCTGAAGCGCTTGACGAAACCCGTGCGTCTCGGGGAGAGTTTGGTCACGGCGGCGGCCGGTCGCCAAGCTGCGGAACATCCGCCCCAGCCGGAGTTCTCATGGCGAAGGGGATTCGCCCTCTCGGCCGTTCCTGTCACAGGCCATCTTCCTGCACCGCGTCGCTGGGGGACGAGGGTGTTATGGGGAGGCTTGTCCATGACCAAGGACGCCAGCTTCAAGAAGGCGGTCAGGCGCCATGCAGCGCAGACCGGTCAGCGGTACACCGAGGCGCTGACGGATCTCAGCGGTCTTCGTGCGCGAATGCACCACGAGCCGGATTCAGGGGGCCTGCTCGCTCATCTCCGTGATCACTACGGCATTGACTCGGTGGCGGCGACAAAGCTCAGCGTGCACAAGACCTACGTATTCCGCGTCGACCGCAGGGACGGCGATCCCTGGGTCGCCCGCGCGTTCCCGCCCGCCCGGCCGCGGGTCGGCGTCGAGGGCGATGCCGCGATGCTGCGATTCCTCGAGCGGCAGGGCTATCCGGCGGAGCGCCTCGCGGTCGACAATGCGGTATCTGATTTCGATGGCAGTGCGATTCTGGTCACGGAATTCGTTGCTGGTGCCACGCTCCCTGGTGGTGCGGCGAAGTTCACAATGATGGGTGACCTGCTCGGACGGCTGCATGCGCTGCCCTATGACGACGACGCCAGCCGCCCGGGCGGAGCAAGTGGCGAGGACCCGAGTCGTGAGGGCACCCCGCGCCAGGACTTGCTGGCGGCACTGTCCTTTCTCGACGCCGTCGACACGAAGGTCACGGCCGCCGAGCGCAAGCGATTCGAGCGGCTACGCGACCAGGTGCGCGCGGCTGACGACGGTCAGGGACTCCCGCTTGGCCTGCTCCACGGAAACCTGCTCCACGCGCCCGATCACGCCGTACTGACCGGGCAAGGGCCGGTGGTGATCAACTGGAAGGCGTCTGGCCGCGGTCCCCGGCTCGCCGACTTCGCCTACCTGATCTGGGGCACGGGTTCGTGGAACCCGCGTCGGCCGAACCACAAGTGCATCGACGCTGCCGTCAGCGCCTATGCCCGGCATGTGGAGCCGACCGGCGACGAGCTTGACCGGCTCGAGGCGGTCATGTACATCAGGCCGCTCTACCTTGCCTGTTATGGCTACCGCCGGGCCATCACCAACGGCTCGGTCTTTGATGAGTGGGGCTTCATCGAACCACCTGAGTATTTCCGTGCTACTGCCACCGCCGTCCGGGCCGCGTTCGGGCGGTAGCGGCCGGCAGCGGTGCGCGGCCCCCGATTCCACGCGCGGACGCGGCTTGACTGGACCAAAATAGACTAAGAAGGTACATGTCATGACGTCGAGCAGTGACGGCCGAGGAATGGGGACCGGCCGCGAGATTCTGGAGGTCGGCAGCGTCAAGCTGTTCGTACGCCGCTTCGGTGATCCGGGCCTGCCGATGCTGATCGTCGTGCATGGCGGCCCGACCTGGGATCACAGCTACCTGCTCCCCGCGATGGCAGAGCTTGCCGACCTGGCTCATGTCGTGCTGTTCGACTTGCGCGGCTGCGGGCGCAGTTCCCGCACTCCTCCATCAGGCACGCTTCCCGCCGGAGCTTTGCAGCCCGAGTTCCTGGCAGACGACGTCGCCGTTCTGGCGCGGCATTACGGAGCGGTTCGCGCGGACGTGCTCGGTTTCTCCTACGGCGGGGGCATCGCTATGCGCGTGGCGGAGCAGTATCCGAGTCTGGTCCGCCGCCTGATCCTGGCATCGGCAACTGCCTACACCGACTACCACGCTGATCTGGAGGCAGCTCCCGATTACCAGGCCAGGGCGCGGATGTGCCCGCAGGTCTCGTGGGACGACCCGATTCTCACCGGCCCGGACGCGCCGGACGGCGCGCTGAGCCGGGCCATGGCCTACGCCAGCGCGCCTTGCGACATCTGGCATCTGCACCGAGTCGGGCAGTGGCATCGCGTGCTGGAGAAAGTCCGGTTCAGCAGCGATTGGAACGGTCCGTACGCTGCGGGCCAGATCAGGCCAGGCGTGCCGGACCATGCTGAGCGCGTTCTGCGGGACTGGGCCGGACCCGTGCTGATCGTTCACGGCCGCCGGGAGATGGTGTTTCCGGTCAGCGTCGCCAGGCGGCTACACGCCGCTCTCCCAGCAAGCACGCTGGCCGAGATCCCAGACGCCGCGCACATGGCGCACTTCGACAATCAAGCAGCCTGGCTCGCGAGCATCCGCGCCTTCCTCATCAGATAACGTGGCACGGACGTGAAGGGAATCGAACCCTCATGACCAGCTTGGAAGATCGGTAGCACGCCACGCCAGGTGACCAGCGGAAACGTTGGTGCAGGTCAGGCGAGTGCTCTTGCCCGCGAGACACCGTGGCTGACCGCTGGTGACCGTGGCGTGTGGCACGTATGTGGCACGCACTGCGTCCACCCAGTCGGGGTCTACGCTGCGTGAATTGCGGTCGCGAGGTTAGCCGCGCAGCACCGAGATCTCTTCTGTGGGGATATTCGCACAACACGCGATGTGGAGATATGCTCACAGTAAGTGTTGTGTAGATTTCCTCACGTGAACCGGGGGTTACCGTGGCCAGCAGGACAGTCGAGGTGCGCAAGCCACGCGACATAGGCGATGCGATCCGCGCCGTGCGTGAAGCGCGCGGTATTTCGCAAGAGGAACTAGCGCAGGCCAATGCCTACGACCGGTTTTATCTCAACGGACTTGAAGCAGGCCGGAGCACGATGCACCTCACTCGTCTGCTGCGTACGCTGAAGTCGCTTGGGATCACGCTGAGCGTCACGTTTGACCTCGACCGGCCTTCCGGCAGCCGGGGTGCCGGTGAATGATCGACTGGAAGTGCGGCTCCACGACGAGCGCGTTGGCTGGATAACTCGTAGTTCTCGGCGGGAGCGTATCGAGTTCGAGTGGGTCGATGGATATACGCCAGGCCCAGTGACGCTGACGGAGTCGTTCGGGTCAGTCCGACCGAAAGCGCCGTCCGTGGCTGCGAGTAGCTTTTTCGGAGGGTATGCGCTCGAAGGCCGACAGCGTGAGCGGCTCACTGAGCGACGCGGTATTGCCCATCCGACGGATCTCTATTCGATGCTTCGTGAGTTCGGCTGCTCGATCGCCGGTGCTGTGACGATTGGTGACCCAAACAGCGCTAGGCGAACCCAGCCGCGCTACGAGCCAGTTAGCGAAGCCGAGATCTTGCAACGCCTTCGCCGGGCCGCGTCCGACGGCGATCTAGGTTCCGACGATCAGAGCCGGTCTATGCTCGCGGGGTATCAGCCGAAGTTGCTGCTGGCGTGCTTCGACGGTAATTGGTACCTGCCGCGAGGCCGTGCTCACTCCACCCATATTCTCAAGCCTCGGCTGGCGGCACGGCCTGACGGTCTCGCGCGTGAGCATTACGGGCACGCGTTGGCTGTGAAGCTCGGGCTGGCACATTATGGCACGGAACTCATCGGCAGGGGTGTCCGCCAGTACCTTGTCATCGAGCGGTACGACCGGGTCGTCAATGGTGAGACGGTCACGCTGATTCATCAGGAGGACGCTGCCCAGGCGCTCGGGCTCGACTGGGTCGATGAGGACGCGAAGTTTCAGAACCCCGATGCTCCCCGCGACTCCCACCGACCGAGTGCCTACCGGTTTGCCGAGATTCTTGGTTCCCTCCAGGGGGAAGGGCGGCCGATCGCGGATTTGCTGCGCAGGCTCACATTCACGGTACTGATCGGCGATAACGATGCCCACGCGAAGAATCTGGCCGTACTGCATCTGCCCGGGCGAAGCGCGCTCGCCGACGTATACGATGCCGTCCCGAATCTCTTTCAAGAAGGCCGGATCAAATGCAATCTCGCGCTCGCTATCGATGGCAGCTTCGACCACCGATGCATCAGCGCGGGACATCTGATTCGCGAAGGAGAGCGGTGGAATGCGCTCGGAGCTGGTGAGGCCGAGCGAATTGTCACCGAAACTCTGGCAGATTTTGCGAAAGCGCTCGACAGCGTGGTCGTCCCGCCCGGCGTCCCGGCGGCGGTGACAGCGCAGCTCGCATGGAACGTTGAGCGTCTGCAGACGGGCCATGAGATCGGCGAACGACCGAGCGGATACCGGCGGAAGCGTAGTCGTCCAGCAAAGACAGCATCAGGCAACCGCTAGATACGGGCACCGTAGCAGCGAAACGAATCTCGCGTGTGGCACGTCTGTGGCACGAACAAGGTCGCGCAGGCACAGAACAACCGGTTCACCCCTGCTGAACTGCGAAATTAGGAGCGGGCGAAGGGAATCGAACCCTCATGACCAGCTTGGAAGTTCGGTAGCACGCTACAGCGGGTGACCAGCGGAAACGTAGGTGCAGGTCAAGTGGGTGCTCTCGCCCGCCAGTCACCGTGACTGACTGCTGGTCCCCTTGGCGTGTGGCACGTATGTGGCACGGATCGGCGGCCCGGGTTGGCCTGAAAGCTGTGGAGGAAGGACCGTATGCGGGATGCTGCCGACAAGCATCGTCAGGTGAAGCTCTGGCTAGAATTCTAGTCTCAGCTATACTGGTGTCTGTGCCGTGGACAGTGGAAGTCACAGGCGAGTTTGCCAGGTGGGCTCGTGAGTTGAGAAAGCTTGACCGGGATTCGTCGCGGCAAGTCGGCGCGGCGGTCGAGTTGCTTAAGCATCCGTATCTTGTTCGTTTTCGATCCTTGGCAGCAAATCGTCTTACTAATAGCCGGTGATAAGGCAGGCGAGTGGAGTGATTGGTATCGCAAGGCGATACCTCGTGCCGAAGACCTGTACGCGGAACACGCTGAGGCCATGGGCAACCGTGGAGATGGGGGCGGATGATGCGCTGGGAAGATCTGTACGACGAACTGTATGACGCCGATGATCGCGCGGAGATCGAGCGGTTGAAGATACGGTTGCTGTCGGAGCTGAAGGCGCACCGGCTTGCCCAGGCCCGTAAGAATCGCGGCTTGACGCAGCGGGACGTTGCGGCGGCGATGGGCGTGAGCGTTGGCCGCGTGTCGCAGATCGAGCGCGGCGAAGTCACAAGCGTCGAGGTGCTCGGCCGCTACGCGAACGCTGTCGGCGGCCGGCTTCGGGTCGTGATCGATTTCGGCGACGAACTCATCGCCGTTTGAGCCGCACGGTTAGCTGATGGCTGCAGAAGCGAAATCCGCGCTCTAGCCTGCTTTGTGATACGGCAGGTTCTACTGGCCTAGCCCGAACAGACGCCGCGCATGGTCAGCGATCACGGCCACTTCAGCGGCACCGGGCGAGATCTCAGACCCGAACATTGCCAGCTGCAAGCGTGGCCCGTAGCCATCGTGAGCAGTCATCTGTTGCTTAGTGACTGGCTGGATGACGTAGTGGATGTGCCCTGGTGTACCGCCTGAGTGTGACCACAGGCAGTTGTACACTTGCTCCGCTTCGACGAGTTGGCTGGCAACCCAGGAGGCCAGTTGAAGGAGCGGGCCAAGTTCAAGGGCCTCGGCCGATGAGAGGTCGGCGACGCTTGTCACATGCCGTTTTGGCTTGACTATAAGGGTTCCGAGTCCTAGCGGGCCTACGCAGTGCTCCACCAGCCAATTCTCCGTGCGATAAATGCGACCGCCAGGCAAGGGGATTCGTCCAGCAGCGAGGGCGCAGGCCATGCAGTCGTCATCCATTTCGCCATCTCCTGCCAGGATCTCGCCTTCGGAGCCTCCCCGGAAGATTACCGTGCTGGGCGTCGATCTGAGGCTGGTCAGATCGGTCCGCAGCCGGGCGCCGGTTAACTGCGACGACGGCCAAGTGCTCGTGTGGCATGTGTGTGGCACGAATAAGAACTCGTAAGTGCAGAACGATCAGCACACCTGCTCTGACCTGCAGAAACAAGAGCGGGCGAAGGGAATCGAACCCTCATGACCAGCTTGGAAGGCTGGGGCTCTGCCATTGAGCTACGCCCGCGCAGCGGCTGTGCGCTAATCCGTAGCGTACCGGGTCGGCGTGCTTCCCGCGCGACGAGGCTGGGGTTAACTCGATGCGCGGGAGCGGCACTGACGGTATAAGCTTCGGTGGCAGACGGGATGTGGCGCAGCTTGGCTAGCGCGCCTGCTTTGGGAGCAGGAGGCCGCGGGTTCGAATCCCGCCATCCCGACCATGATCGGTTTACTCCAACCTCGGTCAAAAAGAGAGGCGAGCGAGTCGATCAAGGTAGATCGATCATGAGGAGCGCCGACTACCGGAGCGGCGCTCCTCATGTCTTTGCCGGCGTGTACCGGTGTTCTCCGCTGGTAGGTGCGTGCCTTACGGGTCTTGTAGAGCTGGTGGGCCTCGGTCAGGATGTCGAACGGTTCACGTAGTTCGGCTTCGGTGACCTTGCTGGCATCGACGTAGAGGCGGGTGAAGAACGTCCGGTTGAGGATGGCCCGGACGGCTTCACCGCCGCTGCGGTACATCTTCGCCGGCTGGTCGAGTAGCTCAAGAGCCCGGTAGAAGACCTGCCGACCTGTATCAAGCTGGTGTTCAGTCGTCTCCAGGCTGCGCTGGATCTGGGTGCGCTCGGCCCGGATGGCGGTGATCTTCTCGCGGAGCTTGTCCTTGGGCCAGCCCTCCTCGGCAGCCAGGTCGAGGAAGTAATGCTCCTTCCGGTCGAGCCGCTCCAGCTGCTCGGCGAAGTCGGCCCGCATCTCCGCGCTCAGGCCGAAACTGTCGTCCATGGCCTCGTCAACCCGCCCAGCCATCTGGTCACGGACCTCGGCGGGCAGCCAGACGTCGCTGCCGTAGAAGTCGGTGACGGCTTTCTCGAAGATCTCGACGGGGACGTAGGGCAGGTCGCAGCGATGCTCCTGCTTGCCGCGGCACAGGAAGTAGAAATATTCCCCGCCATTGCCCTGGGCTCGCTGAAGGGTGAGCCGGCTGCGGCAGCGGGCGCACCAGAGCAGCCCCTTGAGGTAGTGCTTGTGGGTGCGGTAGCGGGTGCCAGAGCCCGAATGGCTGTCGAGTACCCGCTGCACCCGGTCGAACAGCTCTGTACTGACCAGCACCTCGTGGCGGCCGGGATACCAGATGCCCTTGTAGCAGACTTCGCCGAGGTAGTAGCGGTCTCGCAGCGCCTTGGCCACCGTTGTCTTGGATACCGGCCGCCGACCCCAGCGGGCATCCGGCGGCATGGTCAGCCCAGCCTCGGCCAGCTCATCACGGAGTTCGTCGATGGTGTAGCGGGCGGTGGCGAACAGCTCGAAGGCCATCGGGATGTACTTGGCTCGCTCGGGATCAAGCGAGATGGTGTTGACCTTGTGCCCCCCGATGTTCTTGGTGTCGTTGAGATAGCCGATCTTGGCCTTACCGAGCGTGCCGCCGTTCCTGGCCTTGTTGCCCATCTTGATGGCGATGTCCTGGCCATTGAGCCGGACCTGGACCTCGTTGAAGATGTCGGTGATGCCTTCCATGGCATCAGCCCAGACACCCTCGCCGAAGTCCTCCTTAGCTGAGATCAGCTTGACGCCGAGTTTCTCCAGTTGGCGCTTGACGATGACGGCATCGGCGAAGTTGCGGAAGGCTCGTGAGCGCTGGTAGATGACGACGTACTTGACGTCTCGCTGGAGCATGATCCGCTCCAGCATCTTACGGAACTCAGGCCGCTTGCTGATGCTGAGCGCCGAGTTGCCCGGCTCGACGTACTCGCCGACGTTGACCGTGCCCAGGGCCCGCTCCTTGGCGGCGGTCACCTTGCGCTGGGTATCGATCGAGTTGCCCTCGGGATCGATGTCGGCGTCGGTGTCCATCTGCCGCTTGGAGGAGACGCGCAGGTAGCGGACGGAGCATTCGACGGGTGCGCTACCGGTGGTGTCGGTGCTCGGGTCCGGGCTTGTGCTCATGCTGCTGTCTTGCCTTTCTTGTTGCCGGGTCTGGTAGACAGATCCCGCATGTCCAGGATGGTGTCGATGGCTGCCTCGGCCTGCTCTTCGCTTAGGCGGAAAACCCGCTGGAGGTAGTTTCGGGGGCTAAGCCCGAGGCAGGCCAGCAGCGTGTCATCCTCCATCTGCAGTACTTGCGCCATCTGATCCAGCGGGGAGAAGCTGAACTCGATGTCCTGGCCGTTTTCGATCAGGATGATCTCCTCACGGGGCAGGCTGTACCATCTGCCGATTCCCAGGACGATTATCAACGTTCCACCTTTGCGATACATTTCGATCTTCCTGAAACGCCATGTGTCATATTCGCCGATCGGCTGTCTGCTAAATAGCGACATATTCTAGATCCTCTTTTCATATTGTACAAAAATTGTGCGCAGATTGTAAGGTGTTCGAGCAGTTGCTCACTCCTTTAGCACCGCTGTCATATAGGCGGCGCTCTGCGCCTGTGTGGTGGCGCGCAGTAGCTTTGCTGGCGCGGGTGGCAGGGATACGAGCAGTTCGTTAATAAGCGCTGCCCGCTTCAGCGCGTCAGGCTTGAGATAGCCGCCGACGCCATCTGGCCAGGCTGTGGTTGACGCTCTCGTGGACATAGCCGAGCCGGTGCAGGGTTGAGTAGAGCCGGGCCTTGTCGCTGTAGACGGTGGAGCCGACCGCCACGCTGGCACTCAGCCACGGCTAAGGATGTCGGCATCGCTGACGGCCCGCTGATAGCCAGGATCGACGCCATGCTTGTGCAAGGCCTCATCCGCCCGCATGTCCGTGACGGAGCCCACGAGGTGCGGTACCTGGGCAACGAGATGGCGCACGGGGACTTCGTACAGCCCGTCAGCCCGCAGGACGCCGATCTCGTCCTGACGCTGATGTCCGAGGTCCTTGGTGACGTCTACCAGTCACCGGCCCGAGTGGCACGAGCCCAAGCGGCGCGCGAAGAACGTAAACGACAGGCCGAACAGTTGGCTGCCCTGCTGCAACAGAAACCCTTCACTTCCAGCCCAGCGATGGCCAAGGTTGTCGAATCTCTGGTGATCGGCCAGGCTCCTCCACCGCAACTGCCAGGACCGTCCCAGCAACACCACTCGGTCGAGCCTGAGAGCAGAGATCGGTAAAGGAAACGCAAGCAAGCGTCAAGAAGTTGGCGGCGGGGATGGTAGCCAACCAGGGGACTCCGCGACTTCCCAGGCATGGGAGCCGGTGCCCAAGGACAGCAGGCAGATCTGCCTGGTTCTCACTCCACCGTGCTCATGCCACGCATGAACTGTCGGACGATCTCCTCGGCCTCCGCAGTGATGCCGTCTTCCAGCTCGTCGGCGTCGGCCTGCAGTTGGATGGCCCGCTCCATCCGCTCGGCGATCTCCGTTTCGAGAGCTGTATCGAAGCGAGGTACCGGAATCGTGGCCACGTCGTGAGGCTCAAGGTGGGGAATCGAAGTCCCGTAGGCGTTGCGGATAACCAACGGTCGACCGAGGCAGGGGTGGCTCAGGGCACAGAGCAGGTAGCCGGGCCGGACTACCTCAGGCTCGGGGGCGATCCGGATCAGATCCTCTGAGACGAAAAACTTGGTCAGTCGGCTGCCGACGAGTCGGACGCTGCCGTTGAGACCGTAGGTCTGGCCAGACCGGACCAGCACTAGCCACTCGGGCTGCAAGAAATAGTCCTCGCGATTCTTAACCAAGCCGGCATAGACGCGCTTCGAGATGATCGGGTTCAGGTCGAAGAGATCCTCAGCGCTCACGTATGGCGTGCCGTTGTCCCCGAAGATGCGCTTGAAACGTCCCGGCCACCAGATGCGGCTGGTCAGATGAGCCAGCGAGACCACATCGTTGCCATGCTCCGACTGTGCCTTGCAGATCTGCTCGACGAGCGGATTGTGGTAGAAGGCGTCCAGGCGCCTCCGGCCGCCGGTGATTCCACTGGCCTGGACACTGAACGGGGCATCCAAACTCGCCGCTGAAGCGTCGAGATCAAGCACGCTGCCGTAGATCGCCTCGGCCTCAGCGATCAAGTCGTATGCCTCGTCCCGCTGAGCGAAGATTCGGCTGACCTGGCTCTGGAAGTGCGAGGCCGCGGCATCATCAACCGTCACCACCGGCAGGGCATTCAGGTGGGCCACTTCGAGATGCTTAATGACATGCCCGTAGTGCTCGCCAGTGGCGATCAAGCGGAACGTTGACGTTCGGAAAAAGGCGTAGAGCCAGCCGTTCAACCCCTTGTCCTGGGGCTCCACACGCATCAAGTCGTGGGTGACCAAGCTGCCGAGGTGCGGCTTATAGGTCATCGTTACCCGGCCGACGTTGCCCGAGCATGAGATCAGGATGGTCCTGGGCTCCACAAAGCGCTGAGCGGCCTGCGGCGTCTTGGCCAGCGAGAGCCACTTACGGGCCATTGGCCGGGCTTCGAACACTTGGCCTGCGGCTAGAAACGGCGTACCGGATCCGGGCGGGACGACGATTCCCTTCAGCCGGTTCGGCTGCCAGACCTTAGCCAGATCACCGAGTGGCTGCCAGCCAGAACCGCGGGCCTCGACAGCTGCCCTCAGCCCGTAGCCGTCTGAGAGATAGGTCTCAGCCTCTAGCCGACGCTCACCATGGGCCAGCAGAGCGGCTTGGGTGACGCCCCAGGTCAGTTCGCCAAGCGGGCTGCCCGGTCCGTCGCCTGGCTGGTCAGGGGTTAGTTGAGAGCAGAGGACAGCCATGCGTGATAGGCCTCGGCAATCTGCTCGGTGTTGTCGTCGGCAACCTTGCGCAGCGTGGTGTGGCGCCGGTAGACCCGCTGGCCGTTCTCGTACTCCCTGATCTCGTCCTCGATCTCCTCGACGATCTCGTTTCCGTCGGTGTCTCGCACATAGGTGTCATAGCCACGCTTGTCATGGCCGATGTGGTTGCCTAGCGCCATGAAGACCCCGTAGTCGTTCTGCTGCTGAGCGGCCGCTTCGACGGCGACCTCCTGGGCGCTCTTGCGCTGGAAGACCAGGATGCTGGTCTGGACGCTGGTACTTGGCTGGAAGGTATCGGGGTGCATGTCGATGCTCGCCAGTAGCCGGGTCTGGGCCAGTAGCCACTGGCGGACGTAGCCCAAGCCCGGCGAGCCCAGTATCCCGTCAGGCACGACCATCGCCGCCTTGCCGACCCCAGTCCGAAGGAACCGCACGCACCGTTCGATAAAGAGGATCTCTGGCGGCTGCGACTTCTGGAGACCCTCCGTCATGACCCACCGGTCATCGTCCGCCACGTAGGTCCAGATGTGGCCTAGATCGTAGGCGTCAAGGATGGCCGGATCATCAATTGGAATCTTCGAGCCGAACGGCGGGTTGGTCAGCAGAATCTCGACTTTGCCCATCAGTTCCGGGATCTCAGGGCTCCAGGTGGCCGGGGAGGCCAGGGAGTTGGCCTGGAAGAGACCGCCGGCGCCGTCGTTGTTCATGACCATATTCATCTTGGCGGCCTTGACCAAGTTCGGGTTGATGTCGAGGCCGAAGATCTTCTGCTTGAGGAAGCTGGCGCCGCGTTCCCGCGCGGCCTGCTCCGCCCGGTCCCGGTTGCCGCCTCGCTTGACCAGCTCGGCTTCCAGGATCTTGGACAGCACGTGGTTCATGGCGATGATCAGGAAGCCACCGGTCCCGCAAGCCGGATCGAGAACCAGGGTGTGCTCGTTCGGGTCGAGCATCCGGACTGCCATCCGGCAGACGTTGCGCGGGGTGAAGAACTCGCCC
>DAHVDE010000059.1 GCA_027313705.1 Actinomycetota bacterium
CGGCCGGGCCAGCCGCCACGCAGCGCCGCAACGACCAGGGCACTTCCTGCGGCGATCTTGGCCTTATCCCACCGGGACCGATCCTGCTCAGCAAGCAGCAGCAGGTTGCCAAACCTGTCCGTCCTGGCGTCCCGCCGCGCGTCGGTGATCAGCAAGAGAGCGAGCAGCCCGGAAACCTCGCGCTCGTCCGGCATCAACTGGTGCAGCGTCTCGGCCAGGCCGACAGCGCGATCCACCAGATCGACGCGAACCAGGTCAGGGCCGTCAGGCGCAGTGTGCCCGGTAGTAAACACCAGATGCAGCACCGTGAGCACTGCGTCGAGGCGGTCGGGAAGTTCGGCCGCCTCAGGCACCCGGTAAGCGATCCTGGCGGCCGAGATCTTTTTCTTCGCCCTGGTAACCCTGGCCGCCATGGTGGGCTCAGGTACCAAGAACGCCTGCGCGATCTCGCTCGTGCTCAGCCCGCAGGTCAGCCTGAGCGTGAGCGCCACCTGGGCTTCTCTGGCTAGCGCCGGGTGGCAGCAAGTGAAGATCAGCCTCAGCCGGTCATCTTCGATCACCTCGCCGTCTTCGACGTCAGCGAAGCAGTCTCGCTTATCGTCTGGTATCAAAAGCGGCAACTTCGCGCGCAAGGTGCGGTCACGCCTCAGCCCGTCGAGGGCGCGCCGCCTTGCCGCAGTAGTCAGCCAGGCGCCTGGATTGCGGGGCACTCCCTGACTCGCCCAGGCGTCAAGAGCGGCAACGTATGCGTCTTGCACGCATTCCTCGGCCACGTCCAGGTCCTTGGTCACCCGCGCCGTAGCAGCCAGGACAAAGGCCCACTCGCGCCGGTGGGCGTCGGCGATGGCGGCGCGGATCGCGTTGCGATCACGCGCCGCCGCACCAGATGATCCGGTCACGCCAGGAGATTCACATGTTCGATGTGTCCATGACCGGACGGACTTCTACCCCGCCGAAGCGCGCCGGGCAGAGCCTGGCGATCTCGATGGCGTGATCGAGATCGCGGGCCTCGATCAGGTAGAAGCCGCCGAGCGCTTCCTTGGTTTCCGCGAAGGGCCCGTCCGTCACGACGTCACCCCTGATCGAGGTGGCCGTTGCCGTCGGCTCAAGCGCCTCGCCGCCGAGAATCTTGCCGCCCTTCCCGCCGACCTGGCCGGCGAACCGGCCATGCGCCTCGCCTACCTGCTTCCAGACTTCCTCGCCGCCTGCCGCGTAGCCGCTCTCTGCCTCATAGATCAAGATCGCGTACTGAGCCATCGTTGCTCCCGTTGATTCGTGTCATCCAGTTTCTTTGACCCCCACGTCAGTTCCGACGAACGGGAGCGAGCCAGATCGACAGGCAAGCGGAAAAACTGCTCGGCCTGCGGTTACCTGGCCTTCCTGGCTGCGGCGTCCTGGGCGGACCGGCGCAAATGCTCCACGGCGCCGGCCGGGTCTTGGGCACCGAACACGGCCGTACCTGCGACGAAGACGTCGGCGCCCGCCTCCGCGCACCGGCCGATTGTCTCTTCGCTCACGCCGCCGTCCACCTGGAGCCATACCTCGCCGCCGTACCTGGTAATCAGGTCGCGCGCCCTCGCGACCTTCGGCAGTACCAGATCGAGGAAGGGCTGGCCACCGAAGCCAGGCTCGACGGTCATCACCAGGAGCATGTCGATTTCTGGCAGGAGGTCCGCATAAGGTTCGACAGCGGTGCCAGGATTGAGTGCCAGGCCAGCCCGCGCACCCGCCGCCCTGATCATCCTCAGCGTCCGCACCGGCGCCGAGGCCGCTTCGGCATGAATGGTGACGTTCGCTGCACCTGCCTGCACGTATTCCGGCGCCCACCGGTCAGGGTCTGCGATCATCAGATGACAGTCAAGCGGTAGTTTCGCGTGCTTGCGCACGGCGGCAACCACCGGCAGGCCGACAGTCAGATTTGGGACGAAATGCGCATCCATCACGTCGATATGCAGCCAGTCGGCTACGTCAGCGACGGAGGCCGCTTCGTCAGCGAGCCGGGCGAAGTCCGCCGCGAGCAGGCTAGGTGAGATCTGCATGTCCATGACATCGGGAGTCTAAGGCCGCAGGTAGGCAAGGGAATACGCGGGAGCAATCCAGGACAGTGTCATACCCGCCCGCTACCTTTCCCCCAAGACTCGGACTCACACCCTGGAGGTTGCGTGCTACTTACCGAAGCACCTGAGCGCCTGCTCGACCGGGTTCGCAAGCTGCTGGCGCAGGCTGAAGACGACTCGGTCACCCCGGCCGAGGCGCAGGCGTTCACGGCCAAGGCAGCCGAGCTGATGGCCAAGTACGGCATCGACCGGGCACTGCTGGCCGCCGATCAGCCGGAGACTGACCAGCCGGCCGACCGGATGCTTGACATCGACAATCCCTGGGCCAGGGAAAAGGCGCACCTGCTCTGCGGCCTCGCTTCCGCGCTGCGTTGCCAGTGCATCCTGCTCAGCAGCAGCCGCCCTGGCAGCCGGGTGCACATCTTCGGCTACCGCTCCGACATCGACCGCACCGATCTGCTTTATACCTCGATCCTGATCCAGATGGCCCATGGCCTGGCGGGCGCCAAGGTACCCGACTGGAGCAGCAGTCCGCGGGCCTGGCGGCGCAGCTGGCTGCTCGGCTTCGCGACGGCCGTGGTCAGCCGGGTCAGGCAGGCCGAGCACAGCGCGGTCACCGAGGCAACGGCCGCCGGTAATCAAGGCCGCGACCGTACCGCCATGGTGCTCGCCGACCGGTCACTCGTCATCAGGCAGCACGTCGAGCGCGCCTATCCGGTGACCCGTAAGGCCAGGGTCACTTACAGCGGCAGCGGCTACCGCGACGGCTATGAGCGCGGCCAGCGCGCGGACATCGGCACTACCCGCCTGTCCCCAGCCCGCGACCGGTCGCTAAGCCGCGGTTCCCGCTAGCGACCCGCAAGATCGCGATGAACATCGCGTCGGTTCCGTGCCGGTGCGGCCAGAACTGCGCGTACTTCGCGTACGGCTCGGCGCAGGCCAGGCCGTCGACCTCAGGAAGGAACGCAGGAGCGTCGAGCACCTCGACGTCATTCCGCGCGGCGAGCACGTCGGCCAGGACGAGCCTGGTCTCCGCCAGGTGCGGTGAGCAGGTCACGTACCCGACGACACCGCCTGGCCTGGCGGCATCGATGGCGGTGGCAAGCAGCCCGCGCTGAATCTCGCCGAGCCCGGCGATGCCTTCAGGAGTGCGCCGCCAGCGCGCCTCTGGCCGACGCCGCAGGCTGCCAAGGCCAGAGCAGGGGACATCGGCCAGAACCAGGTCAAAGGTAGCGGCCCGCCAGGGCGGAGCGAGACCGTCGGCCGCGATAGCTCGCGCAGACGCCACGCCGCCGGCCGCAGTGCCAGCAAGCGCAGTGCCAGCAAGCGCCGCGCCGGCCAGCGCCGCGCCAGCAAGCGCCGCGCGGTGGGCGTGCAGATCGCTGGCGAGCAGCCAGGCATGCCCGCCGCCGACGGCATCCGTCGCAGCGAGCCCGGCGAGCAGCCTGGCCTTTCCGCCAGGGCCGGCACACAGATCGAGCCAGTGCCCGCGTTCACCGCCTGAGGCATCGCCTGCGGTACCGCCTGCCGTAGTGGCGGTCGCGGCGACGCCGGCCGCCGCTGCCGCTCGTGCCAGCGCAAGCGTGGCTAGCTGGCTGGCCTCGTCCTGGACACCTGCGCGGCGCTCGGCCACGGCCGCGATCGCGGCGGGATCGCCCCGGTCCAGGTAGGCGCCGAAGGGCGACCACCTGGCCGGCGCAGCACCAGCGGCAACCAGTTCGGCCTGGCTAGCCAGTCCTGGCACGGCGGCCAAGTGGACGAGCGGACGCTCGCCGTCCGCCGCAAGCAGCGCCTCGGTCTGGTCGAGCGTGCCGCCTATGTCCTCACCAAGGGCATCCGCGAGCGCAGTCACCATCCAGCGCGGATGGCTGTACCTGACCGCCAGGTGCGCTGCCGGGTCGGCGGCGCGGTCAGGCGCCGCGATCGTCAGCCACGACTCAAGGTCGCGCGGCGCCATCCGGCGCAGGACCGCGTTCACGAACCCGGCCGGTTTTCTTCCTGCCACGTTCACGACCAGATCCACCGTGCTCGCCACCGCTGCGTGCGGCTTGACCCGCATCCCGAGCAGCTGATGGGCGCCTAGCCGCAGCGCGTCGAGCACAGCCGGATCGATCCGGTCAAGATCGCGGTCCGCGCACAAGCCGATGATGGCGTCATAGCTGCCGCGGTTGCGCAGCGTGCCGTAGACGAGCTCGGTGGCGAGCGCGGCATCCTTGCCGCTTAGCCCGGCCTCCCGCAGCGACCTGGCCAGCAGCAGGTTGGCGTAAGCATCCCTGGCGCTGACGGCGGTCAGTACCTCGTGCGCGGTTCGCCTCGCCGGGTCGGCGCGAGGGCCGTTCGCTTTGGTCATGATCAGCCGAGCACTAGCGGCACGCCGGAGTTCACGATGCCGCGCGCCCAGTCGGCAGCGGGCATCCGTCGCTTGCCCTCCTGCTGAACGTCACCGAGTGCCAAGGGAACGGTGCCGGTTCCGGCCAGGACGCCCGCCCTGGTCACTTTGATCTCCCCAGGGCCAAGCCCGGTCACGTCGCCTGGCGGGGCGCTCTTGCCGGCCGGCCAGAGCTTCAGTACCGATCCGTTGAACGTGGTCCAGGCACCAGGAGCGGGCGTGCATGCCCTGGTCTGCCTGTCGACGGCCAGCGCGGGCAGTTTCCATCTGATCTTGGCGTCTTCCCTGGTGAGCTTGGGTGCCAGCGAAACCCCGTCGGCAGCCTGCGGCCTGGCCTCGAGCTCACCGGACTCGATGCCGTCAAGCGTGGCCACGAGCAGCCCCGCACCGGCCAGGCTCAGCCGGCCGAGCAGGTCACCTGCGGTGTCCGACTCCCCGATCGGCTCGGTGACCACGCCATATACCGGCCCGGCGTCAAGCTCGCGAACCAGGCTGAACGTCGTCGCGCCAGTGATCTCGTCGCCGTGCAGGATCGCATGCTGCACTGGCGCTGCCCCCCGCCAGGCGGGCAGCAGGGAAAAATGCAGGTTGACCCAGCCGTGCAGCGGAACGGCCAGCACGCTACCAGGAATCAGCGCGCCGTAGGCCGTCACCGGGCAGCAGTCGGGCCCGATGTCCGCCAGCCGAGCCGAGAACCAGGGATCGGCCGGCTTCGCCGGCTTGAGCACCTCGATACCGGCCTGCGCGGCGGCCTGCGCCACCGGGCTGGCCGCCACCCGCCTGCCGCGGCCTGCCGGGGCATCCGGCCTGGTCACGACCGCCGCTACGGTGTGCCGCGAGTCGAGCAGTGCCATCAGCGACGGCACCGCGGCCTGCGGCGTGCCAGCGAAGACGAGCCGCATTGGCTAGAGCGCCTTGCCGAAGGTGGGATGCGGCGAGGTCTTGACCACGGGCGCCTGCTCACCCCACCACTCCGACGCCCTGACCTCTCGCATCGCGAGCTTGCGCTGCTGCGGGTCAAGCCGGTCGATGAAAAGCACGCCATCGAGATGGTCAGTCTCATGTTGCACGCACCTCGCGAGCAGGCCGGTTCCCTCGATTGTCACCGGCTCGCCGTGCATGTTGAAGCCCTTGGCGACGACACCGAATGCGCGCTTTGTCGGATAGGCGAGGTCGGGGAAAGACAGGCAGCCTTCGTCGTCTGTCTCCTCGTCAGCCGACAGGTGCAGGTCCGGGTTGATCAGGTGCCCAAGCTGGTCATCGACGAAATAGGTGAACACGCGCAAGCTCACGCCGATCTGCGGAGCGGCGAGACCGACTCCCGGCGCATCCTGCATGGTCTCGGTGAGATCGGCCACCAGCCGCCGCAATTCAGCGTCGAAGTCGGTGACCGGCTCGGCTGGCGTGCGGAGCACTGGATCTCCGAACAGGCGGATCGGCTTGATGCTCACCGTATTCCCTTCAGCAAAGACTCGGTCCCTGTGCCCGGCGCTCCGCGCCGAATGACATTCCAGTCTACGGACTGTCGCGACGAGCCCGTGACACGCGAGAATCACAACACCGGACCGGATGCGGCGGCCCGCCTGGCATAAGACGGTATGCCGGAGATGCAGCGGCGCGGCCGGGGTATTAGTCGGCAGAGACAGCCTGAGAAGGCACCGGGGACGCGGCCGGGGATGCGGCCTTGAACGCGGCTTTCCTTGCCGCCCGCGCCACGGCGGGGTCGGGGTGATGATCGCTCAGCGCGGTCAGCAAGCGGGTCACCTCAGGATGGTCAACCTGCCAGAGCTCAGCGACGATCTCAGCCTGGTCCTTGGCCGGCAGGCTGGGCAGCAGCTCGGCCACGACATCGCGCGGATTCGCCTCTTCGAGCAGCCCGGCTCCGAGGTCAACGAGCAGCCAGGTGCGGTCATCGGGGTCGAGCCTGATGTCCTCGCCATGTTCGATCAGCCAGACGGCCGCGTGCGCGCGCAGCTGCGGGTGCGTCAGCGCCGCCCGCACCTGGTCGAGAGCGGGCAGCCCGATCCGGTCGAGCACGGCAAACGCCGCGCCGCGCTGCCCGGGTGAGCCGTCGCCCGCCGCCGCGATGAGCTCGGCCGCCGCAGCGGCCGGCTCGCTTGCCGCCAGCCAGGTGGTGATCTCGGCCTCACCGTCCTCGGCATCGCAGTTGGCCAGCGCGGCCAGCAAGCCGAGCGCGTCGTAGCTGGCGGCTGCCCCGAGCACCGGCACATGCCAGCCCTGTGCCCGTAGCCGCCGGTGCACGCCCCAGGTGCCAAGCGGGGAAAGCGATACCGTCAGGCTGCCGTCGGACTCTTCCGTGCCAAGCTCGACCACGGCGAGGTCGGCGAGCGTCTCGAGCGCGAGCGAAAGCGTCGCGCCGTGCTCTTGTACCTCGCCGGCGTCATCAGGCGCTGATTCGTCACCGCCGGCCTGCCCTGCCTCCCTGTCGGCGCCGGCGGCCGCTACGTAAGCGTCAAAGAGCCCGTCGATGCCGACCGGGCCGCCGACCGTATACAGGGCAGTAGCGATCCCGTCCAGTTCCTCGGAGGCAAGCACGACGGTGAGCGCCGTATCCCAGACCTCGAGCACTACCTCGGTCGAACCGCCGCCGAGCACGTCGGCGAGACCAGATGGCTCTGGCATCGGCATCGTCGCCTCCCTGGCGGCGACGAGCACCCGCCAGGCGGCGATCACCTCGCGCGGCGCCAGGTCGAGCGCGGAGGCAGCCTCGGCGGCCCTGGCCGGGTCGATCTCGGTGGCCAGGGCCAGGCTGCCGTCAGAGGCGGCCCACTGGTCCAGGTCACGCGCGGCCCGCAGGAGCGGTGCCACCCGTGCCAGGCTGGCGAGGTCCTCTCGCGGCGCCAGCCGCACCGAAGGCAGCTTCAGCTGCCGTGCCGTGTCATGGGCATCATGGTCCAAGCCGATCAGGTCCGCCGGCTGCACAGCAGCCTTGCGATCGGCTCGCTGTCCCTGCGCACCCGATCGGGTTTCCGGCCTCTGCGTTGAACGTGCCACTCATGCACCCTACGGCCTGTCAGGCACTGCGTCAGATCAGCTCGCCAGGGTCAAGCTGAACTCGCACCGTCCCCTGCTCCTTCTTCGCGCTGCGTTCGGCCAGGCCAGACCGCAAGGCGATGGCTAGCTTGGTCCCGGCCCTGGCCGGAACCCTGACCAGGAAACAAACCGCTTCTTGAGCTTCGCCTCCAGCCGCCCGGGTGACCGGCACAGGGCCGAGCACCTCCGCGCCGGCCGGCAAGCACGTGCCTTCGAGCAGTTCGCCGACCGCGTCAGCCTGGCCGGTGATCGCCGCCATCCGCACGGCCGGGGGGAACCCGAGTTCGACCCGCTCGGCCAGTTCACTCCCGGCCTGCGCAGCCGGATCCCAGCGGATAAGCGCTTGCACGACCCGAACCTCCGGGTCGGCAAGCACCACGACCTTCCCTCCGGCAGGACCTGGCCTGACCAGCGCGGCCGCGTTCAGCCACCTGCGGAGTCCTTCTTCGAAGGCGCGCAAGCTCGGCCGCCCGAGCAGCGCCCATCCGTCAAGCAGCACCGCCGCCGCGTATCCGCCGGGCGCACGTGGCTCGGCGCCAGGGGTAGCGATGACCAGCGCGGGCTCACCGGGCACGGCACTGCTCACCTGCGCACCGCTTGAGGTGCGCACTGGGAATCCTGGAAAGGCCCGGCCAAGCTCCTCGGCCGTGCGTCTGGCCCCCGTCACCAGCGCGCGCAGGCCGGCGTTGCCGCACGTACCGCAGGTCACCTCGGCAATCGTGCCGCACCAGCGGCAGGCGGGCGGCTGGCAGGGACCGGAGAGCGCGACCGGGCCCGCGCAAGAAGCGCACCTGACCCGCGCTCCGCACCGCCTGCAGGCCACCGCCGCCAGGTAACCGCGCCTTGGCACCTGGAAGAGCACGGGACCAGAACCGAGCGCTTCCCGGGCGGTTCGCAGTGCCAGGCCGGGAATCCGCGCGGTCCGCGCGGCCTCGTCCCGCTCAAGTTCGGCATCGTCGCCCGCCGTGCGGATCAGCGGCGCGTGCCGCCGTACCAGTTCCCTGCCCGCGCAGATCGGCCTGGCCCAGCCAGTCGAAATCAGCTGCTCGGACTCGGCGGTCCGCGCGAAACCTCCGACGAGCACGGCCGCCCCTGACAGGTGCGCGCGAAGCAGCAGCACGTCCCTCGCATGCGGATAAGGCGCTCGCGGCTCGCCATGCAAATCATCGCCGTCGTCCCAGATGACGGCGAGGCCAAGGCCAGCCACCGGAGCGAACATCGCCGACCTGGTGCCGGCCACGACCCTGGCCTCTGCCCGGCGCACGGCGAGCCACCGCCGGTACCTTTCCGCCTGGCCAAGCTGCGCGGTCAGCGTCACGTAAGCGGAAGCGGGCAGCACGTTCGCCAACGCCGCCTCAAGCAGGTCGAGGTCACGGGCATCAGGCACGACGACGAGCGCGCCACGCCCGGCCTGGTGCGCGGTCACCACCGCGTGCGCGATCTCGTCCGGCCAGTCCTGGCCAGGAAGCGCGTTCCAGACCGCTCGCGGCCCGCGTCCGCCCGCGGTCGCGGCCAGAAATGACGGACCCGTCGGATACCGCTCCCACAATCCGGCCGCAGCCAGAGAACCTGGCCCTGCCGCTACGGCACCAGGCCGGGCCGCTGTGACCTCCCGCTGCGCCGCCTCGGTCGCCGCGTGCCTGGGCGGGATGGCGAGCCGCAGCACATCGGCCAGCGTCCCGCCGTACCGGTCAGCCACCGCCCTGGCCAGCGCCGCGATCTCCGGCGTAAGCACCGGCTCGGCGGAAACCACGCGCTGCAGGAACGCGATTTTCCCCTGGTGCTCGCTCGACCTGGCACGCTCGACGACGAACCCGTCGGTCAGCCGTCCGGCGAACCGCACCTTCACCCGGCAGCCAGGGACCGCGGATTGTGCCATCGACTCGGGAACCTGGTAGTCGAACAGCCGGTCAAGGTGCGGCAGCGGGATGTCGACCGCCACGCGGCTTATCGGCAACTCGGCCGCAGGAAGCGGCGCAGGCCTGACCCGCGCCGGCTTCCGGCCTGTGCGCGCTCGCTGTCCGGCCGGCGCGGTCACAATCCGGCGGCCACCCGGAGCGCGTCGATCTTGTCGGTGCGCTCCCAGGGGAGGTCAAGCTCTTCCCTGCCGAAGTGCCCGTAACTCGCGGTCTGCGCATAGATGGGCCGCAGCAGGTCGAGGTCGCGGATGATCGCGGCCGGCCGCAGGTCGAATACCTCGAGGACAGCGTCCTGAATCCGCTCGACAGGCACCTGCTCGGTGCCGAAGCACTCGACGAACAACCCGACCGGCTTGGCCTTGCCGATCGCATAGGCCACCTGAGTCTCGCACCGGTCGGCGAGGCCGGCGGCGACCACGTTCTTGGCCACCCATCGCATCGCGTAGGCGCCGCTCCTGTCCACCTTCGACGGGTCCTTGCCGGAGAACGCGCCGCCGCCGTGCCTGGCCATGCCGCCGTAGGTGTCGATGATGATCTTGCGGCCGGTGAGCCCCGCGTCACCCATCGGCCCGCCGACCTCAAACCGGCCGGTGGGGTTGACCAGCAGCCGGTGACCAGAGTTTTCCAGCTCAAGCGAGGCAAGAACGGGCTCGACCACCTGCTCCCTGATGTCAGGCAGCAGCAGCGCCTTCAGGTCGATGGCTGGCGCGTGCTGGGTCGAGACCACGATCGTGTCGAGCCGCACCGGCTCGCCGGCGACGTACTCGATCGTCACCTGCGTCTTCCCGTCCGGCCTGATGTAGGGGATCGCGCCGCTCTTGCGCACCTCGGCCAGCTTGCGGGCCAGCCGGTGCGCGAGCATGATCGGCAAGGGCATGAGCTCAGGCGTCTCCCGGCATGCGTAGCCGAACATCAGCCCCTGGTCGCCGGCACCCTGGCGGTCGAGTTCGTCTTCGCCCTCACCTTCCCTGTGCTCGTAGGCGTGCATGACGCCCTGCGCGATGTCAGGTGACTGCGACCCGATCGACACGGAGACGCCGCACGAGGCTCCGTCGAAGCCCTTGATCGAGGAGTCGTAGCCGATGTCGAGGATCTTGTCCCTGATGAGTCCTGGGATGTCCACGTACGTCTCGGTCGTCACCTCGCCCGCGACGTGCACCTGACCCGTGGTGATCAGCGTCTCGACCGCTACCCGGCTGCGCGGGTCGCCTTTGAGCATCGCGTCGAGTATTGAGTCACTAATCTGATCGGCCATCTTGTCTGGATGACCTTCAGTGACCGACTCAGAGGTAAATAGGCGACGAGCCACGTGGCACCTTTCCTCGCAGGGGACCTCGCCGCAGTTTAACCGGGCCGAGGCGGTGCGGAACGCGGTGGTCCCGAACCGGGTGGTGACCGGCCGGGCGGCCAGCGCTCCGATCAGCCGAGCCGCTCGGCAACCAGGTCCCAGATCACCTCGGCCAGGACCTCCTTGGGACCGCGCGGCACAAAGACCCTCGAGCCGTCGGCCCCGAGTATCTCCGCCTCATTGTCTGCCGTGCCGAACGCCAGTCCGTTTCCTACCTGGTTCATGACGATCAGGTCGCAGCCCTTAGCGGCCAGCTTGGCCTTTCCGTTCGCGAGCAGGTCCGCGGTCTCGGCACCGAATCCCACAATCACCTGACCGGGCAGGCGGCGAGTCGCGGAGATTTCCCGCAAGATATCGGCGTTCTCGGCGAGCTCGATCGGACCGGGATTCGCCCCGGTCTTCTTCAGCTTCGTCTCGCTCCTGGTGGCCGGGCGGTAGTCGGCTACCGCCGCCGCCATCACGATCGCGTCCGCGTGCTCGGCCGCCCCGACGACCGCCTCCCGCATTTCTGCGGCCGATTTCACCGCTACGACGCTGACCCCGGCCGGGTCGGGCAGTCCGGTATTGGCGGCGACCAGCGTCACCTTGGCACCACGGCAGGCGCCGGCCCTGGCGATGGCATAACCCTGCAGGCCAGAGGACCAGTTGCCGATGAACCGCACCGGGTCGATCTCTTCCCTGGTGCCTCCGGCGGAAACGACCACCTGGCGGCCAGCCAGATCGGCCAGCGCACGACCGCGGGTTACCTGCAGTGCCGCCTGAAACAGCTCTGCAGGCTCGGGCAGCCGGCCAGGTCCGCTGTCAGCGCCGGTCAGCCGCCCGGACGCCGGGTCGAGAACGATCACGCCGCGGTCCCGCAGCAAGGCCACGCTGGCAGCGGTCGCGGGATGCTGCCACATCTCGGTATGCATCGCGGGCGCGAACACGACCGGGCACCGCGCGGTAAGCAGCACGTTGGTCAGCAGGTCGTCGGCTAGGCCGGCGGCGGCCCGCGCCAGAAGGTCAGCCGTGGCGGGCGCTACGAACACAAGATCGGCCTGCTGCCCGATCCTGACGTGCGGCACATCCTCGGCCTGCTCCCAGACCTCGGTGCTGACCGGTTCGCCGGACAGGGCCTGCCAGGTGGCCGCCCCGACGAAGTGCAGCGAGTCCCGCGTCGGCACCACACGAACCTGATGACCTGACTCGGTGAACAGCCTGAGCAGTTCGCAGACTTTGTAGGCCGCGATTCCGGCGCCGACGCCAAGTACCACGCGCATGATCGCCCGCCCGAAAATTACGTGAAAATCACCCTGACGACCGTGATGCCGGTCGTCAGGCCGGCGGAAGCTCGGTTTGCTCGGCGCGCAGCATGCCTTCGCTGATCTCGCGCAAGGCGATAGAGAGCGGCTTCTCCTGCAGGCGCGTCTCGACCAGCGGTCCCACGTACTCAAGCAAGCCCTCGCCGAGCTGTGCGTAATACGCGTTGATCTGCCTGGCACGCTTCGACGCCATGATCACCAGACCGTACTTGCTGTCCACCACGTCGAGCAGTTCGTCGATAGGCGGGTTGATGATTCCCTCGAGCGCCGGAGTACCTGCCACCGTCTGCCCTTCTGCTTGTAAGTCACACGCCAGTAAGCCGACTTGGCTCGGCTTTGATCAAGGCTACCAGCTGAGCGCAAACCTCAGGCACGGATGTGTTCACCAGGGTGATATCGAACTCGGACTCGGCCTGCAGCTCGTCCTTGGCCGCGGCAAGCCGCTGGCGCCTCACGTCCCCGGACTCGGTTCCCCTGGCCGTCAGCCTGCGCACCAGTTCGTTCCAGGACGGCGGGGCGAGGAAGACGAGCAGCGCGCCTGGAACGGCGGCCCGGACCTGCCTGGCGCCCGTGACGTCGACCTCAAGCAGGCCAGGCGAACCCGCCGCGAGCCGCTCGGCAACCTGGCCGGCCGGCGTGCCGTAGCAATTGCCCGCGTAACGCGCCCACTCCAGCAGGCGGCCGGCCTCGAGCATTTCCCTGAACTCACGCTCGGTCACGAAGTAATACTCGCGCCCGTGTACTTCACCTGGCCTCGGCCGGCGGGTCGTCACCGAGGTGGACAGCCAGATGTCCGGGCAATCACGCCTGATTGCCTCGACAACCGTGCTCTTGCCGACCGCCGACGGCCCGGACAGCACGGTCAGGCGCGACCTCGCACCGCTTGCGGTATCGCCTGACTCGAAGGGACGCCCGAGCCCCGCAGAGTCAGGCGAAGCCGCAGACGCTGGCGGGCGCGCAGGGAGGTTCCTCGCACACTCCGTTTCTGGCCGATGAGCCGGATCAGTCACGGATGTGTATCCCCCGTCCCTGCGCGATCGCGCCTGCCTTCAGAAATCAAACCTCACGGAACTCGTTCTCTAGCGCCATCCTCTGGTTGGCACCAAGTCCGCGAACCCGTCGCGACTCGGCAATACCGAGTCGCTCCATTATCTGCTTGGCGCGGACCTTGCCAACGCCAGGCATCGACTCAAGAAGCGCCGACACCTTCATCTTGCCCACGACATCGTCGGTCTGGCCCTCTTTGAGGACCTGAGGCAAGGTGGTGGAGGCGTGCTTGAGCTTGTTCTTGATGTCGGCACGCTCTTTGCGCGCCTTAGCCGCCTTCTCAAGAGCGGCCGCCCTCTGCTCAGGGGTCAGGGGAGGAAGAGCCACGCGTGGTCACCTCGGGTTTCGTATCGAAAAACTGCGTTCGCGAGGGGAAACTAGCGACTTCAGACCGCCGGGACAACACAAACCTCCGTTTGGCACGTCACAATTTATCCAATATTACCTAGCGAACACGTCCCTGCACTTACTGTAAGTTTTCCTGGCCAGCGACTACTAGTAAAACGATCACCAGCGCACCACTGAACATCACCTTCCCAAATCATCCCATAGGTAACTTTGACCACAACAACCCCAGGCCGTTCCCCGCCTTGTGGCACATCCCGGGTGCCCTGGTCCCCGCCTTGCGGCGTTGCGAGGCCTGGCTCAGGGGACCGCGCACACGTTGCGGCGTCGCGGGGGAACCTGACGCAGTGACCTTATCCTGGGCGACGGAGTTCCGCGGCGAGCGCCGCAGCCGTGGCGCCAGGGTCGGCGGCCCTGGTGATCGGCCGGCCGATCACCAGCAGGTCGGCCCCGGCCCTGAGAGCTTCCTGAGGCGTCGCGACCCGCGCCTGGTCGTCACTCGACTGACCGGCCAGCCGCACCCCTGGAGTCACCAGGGTCACGTCAGGCCCCACCTCCGCCCGGAGCGCGGCCACTTCACGCGGTGAGCACACCAGGCCGCGTGCGCCCGCAGCTACCGCAAGCACGGCCAGCCGGCGCACGGCCGCGCTGACCGGCCCGGCCAGCCCGATCTCGGCCAGATCGGCGTCATCAAGCGACGTGAGCACGGTGACCGCGACGATCTTGGTAGCGGGGAGCGCCGCCACCGCCGCCGCGATCGCGGCCGGGCCAGCGGCCGCATGCACCGTGAGCAAGTCAGGGCGCAGCTTGGCCACGGCCCGAGCGGCGGCGCCCACCGTGGCCGGGATGTCGTGCAGCTTCAGGTCTAGGAAGACATCCACGCCGCGGGCGCCCCTGACCGACGCGACGACCTCCGAGCCGTACCGCAGGTACAGTTCCAGCCCGATCTTCAGCGTGGTCACGTGCGGCGTGACCACGGCGGCCCACTCCGCCGCGGTATCCAGGTCTGGCGCGTCGAGCGCGACCGCGATCGGTGCCCGGTCGGTCATGTTCGCTCCATCCTCGCCACTCGGCCCTGGCTTGCGGCGGCCCGCGCCTCGTGTGCGGCGCCTACGATCTCGCTGACCCGCTTGACCCCGCGCCTGGCCAGTTCCTCGTCAAGCTCGCGCGCGATCCTGGCACAGGCCGAAGGGTCGTGGAAGATCGCGGTTCCCACGCTGACCATCGAAGCGCCGGCCAGGATCAGCTCCAGCGCGTCCCTGCCAGTCATCACGCCGCCCATGCCGATGATCGGGACGTCGGGCAGCGCGGCCCGCACCTGCCAGATGCAGCGCACGGCGATCGGCCTGATCGCCGGACCTGACAGGCCGCCGGTCAGGCCGGCCAGCACCGGCCGCATTGTCTCGGTGTCGATCACCATCCCGAGCAGCGTGTTGATCATCGAAAGCCCGTCGGCGCCGGCCGAGACACAGGACCTGGCGATCTGCACGATGTCGGTCACGTCGGGAGATAGTTTGGCGAAGACCGGCAGGTCATGGCGAGCCCTGGCCCGCACGGCCTCGATCACCGCCCCGGCGTCCACCGGATCGCAGGCGAACACCTGCCCGCGGTGCTCCACGTTGGGGCAGGAGATGTTGACCTCGAGCGCGGTCACGCCGGCCGCGTCAGAGAGCCTGGTCGCTAGCTCCGCGTATTCGTCCACGGTGCTCCCGGCGATCGACACGACCGCCCGCGCGCCGCGCGAAAGCAGCCATGGGAGGTCACGCTGCAAAAACGCGTCGATGCCTGGTCCCTGCAACCCGATCGAGTTCAGCATCCCGCTGTTGGTCTCTGCCATTCTCGGCGTCGGCCGGCCAGCGCGGGGCGCGAGCATCACCGACTTGGTGACCACCGCACCGATCTTGGACACATCGATGAACTGCGCAAGCTCCCTGCCCGAACTCGCGCAGCCGGACGCGGTCAGGACCGGATTGGGCAGTTCCGTGCTGCCGAGCCGCACTCGCAGGTCAGGCGCCATGGCCGTGCCTCCGCGCCTCGTCGGCGGCCGGGCGAGCCGGAATCCGACGCATCTTGGGCTCCCAGCCTGGCGCGCCGAAAGCGTCGAAAGGTATCGTCCCGACCTCGTCCCACCGCACCTGCTCACCGCGGAACACCGGCCCGTCCACGCAAGACCGCACCATCTTGGTGATGCCATCCGTGCCGACGACTGGCAGCACGCAGGTCATGCACACCCCGATGCCGCAGGCCATCGATTCCTCCACGGCGACCTGGACGGGGATGTCGTACCGGCGCGCGAGCGCGGTCACCTGCCGCAGCATCCCCATCGGCCCGCACGCATAGATGACGTCAGTCCTGGCCTCGTGGATCACCTGGCCGAGCATGTCGGTGACGATGCCGCGCACCCCCAAAGACCCGTCTACGGTCGTGATCGTCGCCGAGCGCCCGCTGCGCCGCGCGGTCAGCGCGCCGAATACCCGGTCCCCGCTGGCCGCCCCGAGCAGGAAATCCACCGAGCAGCGCCGCTGCCGCAGCCGCGAGGCCAGCGCGAACAACGGCGCGCTGCCGTACCCGCCGCCTACGAGCAGGCAACTGACCGGATCTCGGGGCACGGGGAACGGCCGCCCGAGCGGCCCGGTGAGGTCGAGCACATCCCTGGCCTTGCGCTCGGCCAGCCACCTGGTGCCGCGCCCGGCAGCCGCGAACACGAACTCCACGGTGCCGCCGTGATCTGGCCGCACGTCGTGAATCGAGAACGCGCGCCTCAGCAGCATCGACGTATCGGGCCCGCCCACCGCAACGGCGACGAACTGCCCTGGCTTGAACCGGGCCGCGATCCCTGGCGCCACGATCGTCATGGCGTAGTAGGCATCGACCTGGCGCACGGTCAGCACCGTGCCCCGCACCTGCAGCGGCCCGGACTCTGATTCGTGCTCGCCTGCCGTCATGACTGACCGCGGATCTTCTCCGCGTGCTGCTGAAGCGACCGCACGCCCACCTCGTTCCTCATGATGGCCTCGATTCCCTGGACCACAGCGGCCAGCCCGGCCATCGTCGTCACGCAGGGCAGGCCACGTCGCACGGCCGCCGTCCTGATCTCATAGCCGTCCCGGCGTGGGCCAGCCTCGCCTGGCCAGCCGAACGGAGTGTTGATCACCAGGTCGACCTGCCCGTCGAGGATCCGGTCCACGATCGTAGGCTCACCGTCCTTGCCCCGGCCGTCACTGTGCTTACGCACGATCGTGGCACGAACGCCGTTGCGGCGCAGAACCTCGCCGGTCCCCTGGGTCGCCCAGATCTCGAACCCCAGGTCAGCCAGCCGTTTGACCGGAAAGATCATGGCACGCTTGTCCTTGCTTGCGACCGAGACGAACGCACGTCCCTTGACCGGAAGCGCGCCGTAAGCGGCCGCCTGCGACTTGGCGTAGGCGGTGCCGAACAGTTCGTCCACGCCCATGACCTCGCCGGTGGACCGCATCTCAGGACCGAGCAGGGTGTCCACGCCCGCACCCGACTTGTCGGCGAACCTGTTGAAGGGCAGCACGGCCTCCTTCACGGCGATCGGCGCGTCAAGCGGCAGCGAGCCGCCGTCCCCGGCCTGAGCGAGCACGCCCTCGGCCCGCAGTTCGGCGATGGTGGCGCCGAGCATGATCCTGGCCGCCGCCTTGGCCAGCGGAACGGCGGTCGCCTTGGAGACGAAGGGCACAGTTCGCGACGCCCGCGGGTTGGCCTCAAGCACGTAAAGCACCCCGGCCGCAAGCGCGTACTGCACGTTGAGCAGTCCGCGGACGCCAACGCCACGCGCGATTGCCTCGGTTGACCCGCGCACCGCATCGATGAACTCGTGCCCAAGCGTGATCGGCGGCAGCGCGCACGCCGAGTCGCCCGAGTGGATCCCGGCTTCTTCGATGTGCTCCATCACACCGCCGAGGTAAAGCTCATGACCGTCGAACAGCGCGTCCACGTCGATCTCGATGGCATCGTCGAGGAACCGGTCGATCAGCACGGGGTGCTCGGGACTCGCCTGGGTCGCCCGGCGCATGTAGCCTTCCAGGGTCGGCTCATCGTAGACGATCTCCATCCCGCGTCCGCCAAGCACATAGGACGGCCTGACCAGCACCGGGTACCCGATCTCGGTCGCGATCGCGGCTGCCTCTCCGACCGACATGGCGGTTCCGTGCCTGGGCGCGAGCAGTCCGGCGGCGGCGAGCACGCCGCTGAACTCGGACCTGTCCTCGGCCAGGTGGATCGCCTCAGGCGAGGTGCCGAGTATCGGCACCCCCTCGGCCGCCAGCGCTCTGGCCAGGCCGAGCGGGGTCTGCCCGCCGAGCGACACGATCACCCCTGCGACGACGCCGACCGCCTCCTCGGCCGCCACCACCTCGAGCACGTCCTCCAGCGTCAACGGCTCGAAGTACAGCCGGTCAGAAGTGTCGTAGTCGGTCGAGACCGTCTCCGGGTTGCAGTTGACCATCACGGTCTCGAATCCGGCCTGCGAGGCCGCGAAGCAGGCATGCACGCAGGCGTAGTCGAACTCGATGCCCTGGCCGATCCGGTTCGGGCCGCTGCCCAAGATGATCACCTTAGGCCGCTGCGAGGGCCTGACCTCGGTGCCGACGTCGTAACTCGAGTACAGGTAAGGCGTCGTGGCCTCGAACTCGGCCGCGCACGTGTCCACCATGTGGTACACTGGCCTGACCCCCAGTTCGCGCCTGCGCAGGCGGACCTCGGTTTCGCTCAGGCCAGTCAACTGCCCGAGTTGCCGGTCGGAAAAGCCAAGCGATTTAGCCGCCAAGAGACCTGCTGCGGTCAAGGCGGGACCCGCCAGGGCTATTTGCCGTGAATGTTGCTCGATGAGGCTGATCTGCTCAATGAACCAAGGGTCGATGCCGGACACCGACGCAAGCTGGGCGACTGCCGCCCCGGCTCGCAGTGCCTGGTGCAAGGTGGACATGCGGCCGTCATGCGGCAGGGCACAGCGCGCCACCAGGGCGGCCAGGTCGCCGGGAGCGGTGTCCCAGCGCAACGGCGCGGACGGCTGCTCGAGCGAGCGTAGCGCCTTTTGCAGCGCCTCGGGAAACGACCGGCCGATGGCCATCGCCTCGCCAACCGACTTCATGTGCGTGGTCAGCACGGGGTCGGCGGCCGGGAACTTCTCGAACGCGAACCTGGGTATCTTGACGACCACGTAGTCGAGCGCGGGCTCGAAACTGGCCGGGGTCAGGCCGGTGATGTCGTTGCGGATCTCGTCAAGGGTGTAACCGATGGCCAGCCTGGCCGCGATCTTGGCGATCGGGAATCCTGTCGCCTTGGAGGCGAGCGCGCTCGAGCGCGAGACCCTGGGGTTCAGTTCGATCACCACCAGGCGGCCGGTGTCCGGGTGCACCGCGAACTGAATATTGCAGCCGCCGGTGTCCACGCCGACGGCGCGGAGCACGGCGATCGCCAGGTCGCGCATCCGCTGGTACTCGCGGTCGGTAAGTGTCATCGCCGGGGCGACCGTGACCGAGTCACCGGTATGCACGCCCATCGGGTCCACGTTCTCGATCGAGCAGACCACGACGACGTTGTCGTGCCTGTCCCGCATCAGCTCAAGCTCGTACTCTTTCCAGCCGAGTATCGACTCTTCGAGCAGGACTTCGGTGACCGGGCTGGCGTCAAGGCCGGCGCCCGCGATGCGGCGCAGGTCTGCCGCGTCGCGGGCGATGCCCGACCCTGAACCGCCGAGCGTGAACGACGGCCGCACCACGACGGGGAAGCCGAGTTCCGCGGCGACCGCCTCGCATTCGCCGAGCGAATGACAGGCCGCGCTTGCGGGCACGTCGCCGCCGAGGCCGGTCACGATTTCCTTGAACCGCTGGCGGTCCTCGCCCGCCTTGATCGCCTCGATGTCGGCGCCGATCAGCTCGACTCCGTAGCGGTCAAGCACGCCCGCCTCGTGCAAGGCCACGGCGGCGTTCAGCGCCGTCTGGCCGCCGAGCGTGGGAAGCAGGGCGTCAGGGCGCTCGGCCGCGATCACCTTCTCCAGGATCTCCAGCGTGATCGGCTCGACGTAGGTGGCGTCGGCGAACTCCGGGTCGGTCATGATCGTGGCCGGGTTGGAGTTGACCAGGCTGACCCTGATCCCCTCCTCGCGCAGTACCCGGCAGGCCTGGGTGCCCGAGTAATCGAACTCGCAGGCCTGGCCGATGACGATCGGGCCAGAGCCGGTGACGAGGACCGAGTTCAGGTCGTCGCGCGTGCCCCTCAGGTCCGGCCTCCCAGCGCCGATGTTGAGGGTGCGAGCAGCGCTCGAGAAAAGGGCAAAGCCGTCGAGAGGCGGTGGCGCAAAGCCACGGGACCGGACGTCAATGGGGACGAGGTCAGCCGGGCTGCCTGGAGCACTCATTTCCGGCTTGGTCGGGGAGGGCAACGGGGTTCGCAGCAGGCTCGCTGTCATGTACCGAACCGGAAAGGCAAACCACATGCTGGATTCCATCAAGGCACGCCTCGGCCGTGACGACGAGCAGGGTTTCACCCTCATCGAACTCATGGTCGTCGTGCTGATCATCGCCATTCTGTTG
>DAHVDE010000060.1 GCA_027313705.1 Actinomycetota bacterium
CAGAACGTGCTTCGTGCGTTCAAGCAGCCGTTCGAGGATGTCCGGGTGCTCATAGTCGGCCAGGACCCCTATCCGACGCCAGGCCACCCGGTCGGCCTGAGCTTTTCTGTCGCGCCCGAGGTAAGGCCGATCCCGCGCAGCCTGGTGAACATCTTCCGCGAGTACGGTGCCGACCTTGGCCACCCGGCACCGTCGACCGGTGACCTGACACCCTGGACCGAGCGTGGCGTGCTCCTGCTCAACCGGGTGCTTACCGTGCAGCCGGGCAAGCCTGGCTCGCACCGGGGCAAAGGCTGGGAGATCGTCACCGAGCAGGCGATCAAGGCACTGGCCCAGCGCCGGATCCCGCTCGTCGCGATCTTGTGGGGCAGGGACGCCCGCAATCTCGCGCCCTTGCTCCGCGATGTTCCGCTGGTCGAGTCCGCCCATCCAAGCCCGATGTCGGCCGACCACGGTTTCTTCGGCTCGCGGCCGTTCAGCCGCGCCAATGAGTACCTGCAGCGGGCAGGCGGGGAGGAAGTCGACTGGAAGCTGCCCTGACCAGGCCGTGAGCCACCGGCCAGGGACCGCCGGCCGACTGGCTGGCGAAGGAAGGGTCGCTGCCGCCGAGCGCACCCTTTACGGAATGGCTTCTTCAGAGATGATCCAGAACCCAAGATCAACTGCCTTAGGCGGGCACCGCCGTGGCCTGATGGCGCAGCGCACCGATCAGTTACTCAAACTGAGGCGGCACGGGTCCGGGCTTCGAACGCCAGCCGGTCCGCTGAACTCCACCGTCCGCTAGCCTGCCGTCACCGTCGTACTTAGAACGCTGGTCATCGAATCCGTGGCCGATCTCGTGCCCTATGACGGCGCCGATCGCTCCGTAATTGGCCGCATCGTCGCGACACGGGTCGAAGAACGGATCCTGGAGGATCGCTGCCGGGACCCGGCTTCCCTGAGCGTATCTCGCGAATCTCGGGGACGAATAGCAGGAGCAACGCCGAGTTTGCTGCCGTGATAATGCCGGCGCCTATCAGCGTCGTGCTCAGACCGACCACTTCGTGCTCTCCTGCCGTTCCAGTAATCATGGTTTGTGGTCATCGTCCGGGCAGGCCGGGGCATAGGCCGCCGCAGGTGAGGTTGGCCATGGCGATGAACGCGGCGGCGCTGTGGAAGCCCCGGGCGCGGACGGTCAGGGCGGCCAGCTGGGTATTCGTGCCCTCGACCCGGCCGTTCGTAGTGCCGGTGTCCAGGGTGTTCCAGATCAGGTCCCGGAACTTCTTCAGTGTCCGGGCGAGGGCGGCGAACTCGGGGATCTTTGAGTGCGATGCCCGGGAGATCAGCCCGGCCAGGAGCACCTTGCCGCGGACCGTGCCGGCCCGGAAGATCTCCCTGAGCTGTTCTTTCATCAGGTAGCCGCGATAGAGCCGCGAGTTGTCGGCGGCGATCTGGGCCAGGGTGCCGCGGTGGGTGGCGGTCAGGTCAGCGGGGTTCTTGACCAGCGCCCACCGGGTGCCCTTGATCGTGAACGCCTGCCCGTCCTTCCCGCTGGCGCGCAGCCCGGCGGCCACCTTCAACGGGAATGCCACCGGCATTACTCAAGCCGGCTGGATCCATGAGTGGAACGGGGATGGGACCGCCTCGGAGGATTGCAGATTCTGGGCAATTGGCATAGGCGTCTCTAACGCATATGACTGCACAGATTCTGACAACACAACGGTATATTTCAGGATCGATACCTACTCGGCGTCGGGAGGAGATCTGTTCTATAACGTCGACGACTGCGGGACCGCGGGAAATTTCGATAACTGCACTAACAAGAGCGCCAGCCAGGATGCGTATAGTAGCGCTTTCGCATCGCCTACGAGCGAAGTCGTCCACCCATGCCAGTCAGTTATGCTCGGCAGCCCTGGCGACGCTGTCGATTACGGCAATGACAACTGGGGAGTCGTAGGCAATAACGGCAGCGGATGGGACATTAGGAGTTGGACTGCATTCAACCAGGGCTGCACGGCCGATTACAAAATGAATCTCAGCGGGGACCAGATGCAAACGTGGGATACCCGGAATACAAGTTGAGGAGCTAGGAGAGTTATGCCTCAAAAAAGAAGAGCCTTGCAGCTTAAGTTGAGTTTGTTGATGCTGAGCTTCGTTGCTCTGGCAGCTTGTGGCTCATTGAAGCCGGCGCAGTCGCGAGCTGCAAACGGCAGTCGAGCAGTGCATAGAGTTACGGTCACGATCAGAATTAACTCGGAAATCGGCGATACCTTTGCGCCGCCGCCCGTAGCTGCTTCACCAAAGCTGACGGCGCAGCAGGCCTGGGCCGCTTATACCAAGGTCAATCGGAGTTATCGTACGTCGGTGATACCGTCCAACATGACGGTGCACATTGGGCTGTTTACCTTGCCGCTAGGACCGTCGGGTCCAGGCGGGGCAGAGGCTTACGCGGTGCACAATCAGTTGGTCTATGGTTTTAGCTGGCACCGCTGCCCGATCTCGACGAATCCTCGAGTCAAGAAGCTGCCGCCCAATCCATGCATAGAGTGGAATTTCCTCAGTGCGAACACCGGACGGCAGCTCCTCCAGACCTGGCAGATGTAGGGCCTTTAGCGCTGGGCTCAGGACCGCTAACGAACCGCATGATTCCGTTGACAGTTGGGACTGGGCCACCCTTGGCGACCGACGCATCAGGCCAATCAGCCACGTTGCCCTCATAGACGGTGACATCTCTTGCCTGCGCGGACACAAACCCCGACGACCCATGCCTATCCGGACCGAGCGGGTTGAACAGGATTCGACTGGTGTAGACATGGCAGTCGAATGAGTAAGTCTAATCTGATAGAACTTGACGTAAGCATTCAGGTCCTTCGCTGGCCTTCGGCGGCGGGGGTCGGCGGGTTTGCGTGGTTCGGTGAGCGGATGTCCTGGTAGTCGGCCCAGCGTGGCGGCTTGATTACTGCCGGCCGGCGGTGATGATGGCTGGTTGTGGCCGTTCTGCCGCCTCCCGCGCCCGGATGCGGGGCTTGCGCCGCGCGGGACGTGGTGATCGCCGAGCAGGGGCGGCTCCTGGATGAGCAGGCCGGGGCGATCGGCGAGCTGCGGGCGGACCTGGTCGCGCTGGCGGAGGAGGTCCGGGACCTGCGGCGCAGGCTGGGCCGTAACAGCGGGAACTCCTCGATGGCGCCGTCGGCCGATGACCTGCCCGGCCGGACCGCCCCGGCGGCGAAGCCGGAGCGGGGCGGGGCGCAAGCCCGGCAAGCAGCCCGGCGCGCCGGGCGCGCACCTGGAGTGGGCGCCGGCGCCGGACCGGGCGCTGCCGCACTTTCCGGCCGGGCGGTGCGAGTGCGGCGCGGACCTGGCGGCAGCGGCCGATCTCGGGGTCGCCGCCTCCCATCAGGTCATCGACGTGCCGGCCCAGACCGCGACGGTCACCCAGCATGACCTGCACGAGGTGGCCTGCGGCTGCGGCCGGATCCACCGCGCGGAGCCGCCGCCCGGCACCGGAGCGCCGAGAACGGTCACCTACGGGCTCCAGATCCAGGCCCTCGTGGTCTACCTGATCGCCGTCCACGCGATCCCGGTGCACCGCTGCGCGGAACTGATCGGCGCGCTGACCGGCGCGGAGCCCTCACCCGGGTTCGTCCACTCCATGATCGCCCGCGCCGCCGCCGCGGTATCGGCCGCGAACAAGGCGATCCGCGCCCTGATCATCCTCGCGCGCGTGGGTGGCTGGTGATGTCCTCGCTCTTGGGCAGGTACTCCCTGATCAGGCCGTTGGTGTTCTCGTTCGTGGGCCGTTCCCGCGGCGAGTGCGGGTGGGCGAAGTAGACGGGCATGCTGGTGGCGAGGGTGAGGGCGGCGTGGCGGGTCATCTCGGTGCCCTGATCCCAGGTGAGCGTGCCGCGCATCTTGGCGGGCATGCTGGTCACGTGGTCGATGAGGATGTCGGCCAGGCTGTCGACGTGCTTGCCGTCAGGGAGCCCGTGGATGACGGTGAGCCGGCTGGTCCGCGTTCCCGTAGAGGAACGCGGGGGAGACTCCGGCTTCACGCTGGACGGACTGGAACGTGATCGGCTCCCCGCGCTTGACCAGGAGCGGATGGCGGCCTCGGTGGCCTTCGCCTTGGCTTCTGACTTGCGGCGGGGCCTGGCGAAGGGTGTCGACGCGGCGCTGGCGTGAGTCGGTCACGGCTGCTGCTCCCGGTGGCGGGTGAGGTCAATGGTCACGGGGACCGGGCTGCTGGGGCTGCCCGCTCCCTGGACGGCGCGGCCCGGGCTGGCCTGCATCGTGGCGAGGAGCCTGGTCAGCGCGCCGCATTCTGCCTTGCGCTCGATGAGCCAGACGTTGTCGTCGGGCATGGGGCGGCCGTGCCGGCCGTGGAACTGGGCGGTGGCCCGCTCGATCAGCATGGCCGTCCTCCAGCTGCCGCTGAAGGACGGCGAGGTGGCTGTCATCGGTCACGAAGACGGCGCAGGTCAGGCAGGCGTTGCCCTTCTCGCATCTTTGGAGGGGCGGCAGCAGGCACCAGCCGTTGGGCAGGAACCGGTCGGCGCGGTCGAGCAGGTGCAGCGCGTCGTGGTCCGCGCGGGAGAAGGTCACGGCGGTGCCGTCGACCCTGAGCTTGCGGGTGGCGAGGAACGCCTGCTCGGCGTGCTCGTCACGGCGGGCGACGTAGTGCATCGACATGGTCGGCGTGGAGTGGCCGGCATAGCGCTGCAGGACGTGGACGGGCAGCCACAGCTCGGCAAGCGTGGTGAGCTTGGTATGGCGAAACCGGTGGGTATGGCTGAGCTTGACCGGGTGCCCGGCGGCGTCGGTGATCTGGGCCAGGTCGCTGAACAGCGCCAGTGACCGGCCGTAGTTCGTGTTGCCGTATGGCTTGGCGGTGTGCGCGTTCGCGCGCCGCTGGGGGAACAGGTAGGGCAGTTCACGGCCCGGGAACCGGTCGCGGAGCCACTGCTGCTGTTCGGTGATGACCGCGACGGTCTCTGCATCGACGAGGATCGTGCCGGGGGCTGCGTCGATCTTGCTCTGGCCGTAGCGGAACCGGGCAACGGCCTCGCCTTCCGCGGCGCTGATCGCGCTGCCGGTGGCCGGGGACAGGCAGCCGAAGGGGCACGGGCAGATCTCGCTGGCGCGACGGCCGGTGAGGATCTGCAGCAGCAGCATCCGCATGAGCTGAGGGTCGTCCTGCCCGGGCATCATCCGCGTGCTGCCGCCGGAGGTGACGGTCACCACCTGCCCGGCCGGCTCGCCGAGAGCGGGCAGGCAGGCAGTGACCTGGGCGAGAGCGTGATCATCGACGTAACGGGCCTCGTCGGCGAGCGGGGCGCGGCGCCGCAGCCTGGCGCGCTGGCGCAGCCAGATGGCCGGGTGCGCGCTGGTCAGCGCGTCCCAGGGCGACGGCCCGAGGATCCGGGTGGCTTCTGGACGGTAGACGTCCAGGAAGTCCATCAGGCCCGCTACCGACCACAGGTCCAGGTTGACCTTCCCCGCAGGGATCTCGCCGGGCGGCCGGGCGATCGAGGAGCGGTTCCCGGGATCGCAGGCCCAGCACCGGAAGTCCGCGGCCAAGACGCCTGCCTGCAGCGGGTCGCGGACCGCGGCGGCCGGGTCGGGCAGGGACTCCAGCCAGCGCGCGAAGCGGAGCAGCGCCTGGCTGCGCTGGTTCGTCAGGGTCGACCAGGTCAGTGCCCCGGACTCCAGCAGGACGCTGAGGTGCCACTTGATCGCGTTCCTCACCCACGGGATCCGGGCCTGCCCGGGAGAGCAGCCGACTGACCGGGAGGGCTCCCGCGGGCGCAGGGGGATGCGCGGGTCGCACCGCGGGTGCCAGGTGTCCAGTTCCCGCCAGGCCCCGTCATGGAGCCGGGCCGCCAGGGCCAGCCGGGGATAGCCGAGCAGGCGCTTCATCCGGCGACGGCTCCCGTTGACCTCGGCGGGCAGGCGGCCATTCCGGGCATGGAACCGCACGCCATGAAGGCGCAGCAGGTCCTTCTCGTCCGCCCAGGCACGGCGGTACCACGTGCCCGGCCCCGGGAGCCCAGGCCAGCAGCGAGGCGAGCCGGTTGCAGGTGTCAACGGGCACCTGCAGCCCGTCCTGGCGCTGCCAGCGGGCCATCCACGCCACCTCGAGCCTGAGCCTGTCCGGAAGGCCTTCCAGGTGCAGGGCGCGGTCGCGGCCCGACTCGCCCGCCAGTTCCCAGTCCCCGATCCTGGGGCCGATCACCTCGCCACGCCATCCGGCAGGCAGGTCGGCCAGCAGCCGGCCCGCCGGGTCGGAGACGCTCGCCGGGACCAGTCGCGGCCGTGCCGTGCCGTGCTCACTGGTCATGGCTGACCTGCCATCCTGACGTGCAGGCCTTCCAGTTCGCCGCCGCCCGCAGCGCCTCGTCCTTCACCTTGTCCCGGACAGTGCCCTCCCGCATCGCTGCCAGCAGCGGGGGCCGGTCGAGGTTGACCAGCAGCGGCGAGCCGGGCGTGATCTCCAGCCCGAGTGATGCCGCCCGGCAGGCCAGGTGCGTCAGGTAGTCGGCGAACAGCCGCTCCAGGTCCGCACTGACGTAGACCCGCCGGGGACGCATCATCTTCACCCGGGCGCCGTTGGCGTTGCCCTCCCGCGGCACCACCTCGATACGGGCAGTGCCGCCCAGGCCCATCACGAAGTCGCCGATTGTCATGCCGAGCACCTCGCCCAGCCTCATGCCCGTCTCCGCCAGCACGGAGAAGAGCAGCCGGTCGCGGAGGTTGCCCACCCAGCACCCGACGTGTCATCCCAGGCCGCACAGCCGTCGATGATCGCCTGGATCTCCCGGGGCAGCAGGAGCGGAGGACGGTCCCGCCGCGGCCTGCGCACCTTCACCAGCGACGACGGGGCCGACGCCCGGCCCTGGCGGGCATCAAGGTGAGCGAGCAGCCCCCGTGACGGCGCCCGCGACGGCCGTCCCCGCATCAGCCGCCCTGCGACCGGGACGTCATGGACGGCGGCCTGCCACTGATAGAACGAGACCAGCGCCGCGAGCCGGGCACTCAGCGTCTCCGCCGACGGGGCATCCTCCGGCACAGCCAGCAGATGCCCGGCGGTCCGCCCGTTCCGCAGCCACGACAGGAACCTGGTCACGGAGGGGACCCCGGCCTCGGCCCACTGCCGGGTCTCGCCCCGCTGCTCCAGGAACGACCACCACTGCGCCAGCGACGCCGCATACCCGCGGATCGTGTTCGGCGACCACAGGTAACGATGCGCCTCCAGCCACTCCTTCACCGGGACGACCGTGGCATACGAGGCATCGACCACCGACCACGTCCGCTCCCCGGACAAAGGCCGCACCGCCAGACAGTAAGCCACCAGCCCTCGCTCCTCATCGTTGCTGAAATCCCGCAGATAAGTCCTCAGCAACGAGGACAAAGAGCAACCACAAGCCTCGTCGAAGACATTGATTAGGACGCGTCGGGTCCCGTGGATAACTCCACCACGTGAATGAAATCGATGACGATCGTGACCGTGACGCCGCGGACGGCGGCCCCGGCGGTGACCGCCTCGATCTGGGTGTTGTTCCCGTCGATCAGGATTACCCATTCCCGCTGGTGAGCAGGGTCGCGGCGCTCCGCCTCCCCGAATGCGGCGGCGATCACGGCGGGGATGTCATCGGTGACCGACGCAGTCAGCCACTTGCCCCTGGCCTGCGGCTCGCGCGGCTTTCGCTTCCTCTTCGCCAGCGCTACGGCCTGCGCCTTCTTCTCCCGGCGCTTCCGCGCGGGTGCGCTGATGATGTCCTCGGGCGTGCGCGGGACCGGGGCGGCGCCGCAGACGCAGGCCAGCTCTGCCATCCGCTTGCGGCCGTTCTTCTCCCTGGGCGACAGCCTGGTGGCCAGGCGGCTCCCCGCCGCAGCGGCGGCTCTCGCGGCTGCCGGGCGCAGCGCGCCCGGCAGCATCATGATGCCCTTGCCGTCGAAAGTCAGCACCAGCGGGTGCCCACCCGGCGCGGGCTCGATGACCCTGTGCAGGCAGAACGCCTCCACATCGGCAGCCGATCGCCGCGCCAGTTCCTCCAGCTGCCGCTTCCCGACCATCACGCCGGTCGCGCGGGCAACGGTTGCCTGCGCGGCCTCCACCGAGCCGCGGGCGGCCTCGACGGCGGCGAGCTTGCGCAGGCCGTGGGAGTGCTTCTCCTCCGGCAGGTTCAGCACGCCGTCCAGCGGGTGAACGTTGCTCCCGCCCGGCGACCGGTAACCGATCCGCGACACCGTGACCTGCCCGAACCTCGTCGCCAGCGGCCTGGCCCGGCCCTTCTCCGCCCGCGTGCGGATCACGCCGTCATCCCCGGCCACGTCATCGCGGCGCTCCTCGCCGCCCGCCAGCAGGTCCAGGTGCCCCTGGAACAGCCTCCGCATCAGCTCCCGGCCCCGCACCCCCAGCTGTTCTTCCAGCTCAGCGTGCCGCAGCCCGGCCGCCTCCCCGGCCAGCCACTCCTCCGTCTCCGCGAACTGCTCCCTGGCCCCCTCGAAAACCTCACCGCGGCAGGCAGCACGTACCCTTGCACCGGGCTCCTTCTTGTGCGATCCGGTCGTCAGACAACCAGGACGGTAACGAGAATTCGCGTCGATCTGGTGGATCGCGCTGTCGGCCTGGCCGAGACGCTGCACCAGTTGATGCCGGACGAGCGCGAGGTTTCCGGGCTGCTCGCTCTCTTGCTGATCACCGCCGCGCGGCGGGACGCCAGGACGGACAGGTTTGGCAACCTGCTGCTGCTTGCTGAGCAGGATCGGTCCCGGTGGGATAAGGCCAAGATCGCCGCAGGAAGTGCCCTGGTCGTTGCGGCGCTGCGTGGCGGCTGGCCCGGCCG
>DAHVDE010000064.1 GCA_027313705.1 Actinomycetota bacterium
CCAGCAGGGCGTGCACATTCACCGTCCGGCCGCCCTCGCGGACCTTCTGCGTCAGCGCGTCGATCCACATGAACGTGTAAGGCACGCCGTCCAGCCGGCGGTTCCCGAACCCCGCGACCATCTCGTCCAGCTCCCGCGCCATCACGCTGACCTGCGATTTCGACAGCCTGGTCACCCCCGGGGACTCCGCGAGCTTCTCCACCCGCCGGGTCGAGACCCCCAGCAGGTAACTGGTGGCGACCACCGAGGCCAGCGCCCGCCCGGCCCGGCGGCGGTGCTCCAGGAACCCCGGGAAGTAGCTGCCGTGCCGCAGCTTCGGGATCGCCAGCCCGACCGTCCCCGCCCTCGTGTCCCACTCCCACTCCCGCGCCCGGTACCCGTTCCCTGAGTTCACCCGCTCCGGCGGCACCTCGCCATAGCCCGCCCCGCACAGGTTCTCGACCTCGGCGTCCATGATCCGCCAGGCGAACCCCCGGATCATCGCCCGCAGCAGATCCGGGCTCGCCGAACACAGGGTTTCCTCGAAACTGGTGCCCGGAACCGGCACAATGTCACGCACGGCCATCTCGTTCTCCTTCGTCTCTCATACGCAATTCGAAGGATCGCGAGGTGGCCGCCCTACGTCACGCCGACACGCCCAGACGGAACGAAACGGTCACAACTACTCAGGCACCCATACACCACCTCCGTGGACGTGAACAGCCGGAGGCCGGCGGCCTGGCTAGCCTCATGCACCATGCCAGGCCGGCGCCTTCACCCGCAAAGGGCCGCATTGCGCTGGCCGGATACGCGTTGTGGCAAATGGCCGCTGACCAGCGCCGATGCTCCCTGTCCTACGCCTTAGCCGAATTGTGATCTGACAAGTGTTGACGCTAACAACGGTGTCCGGTCACTCTGCTCTAAACACAGATTAGATCTGCTACGAGCGGAGCTTGAGCTGTGGTCAGATACCTGGCTACGTTGCCGGCCGGACCCCTGACAGTGGCCGCGACACCCACGAGCGACTCTGTCGCGCTTGGCATACCTGCTGGTCAACGGTTCGATATGGCATGGGCCGATCCACGGGCTCTGACGTCACGGAAAGCGGCTTGGAACCTGACGCGGCCAGCAGCCCCTGCTATCAGGCTCGCTGATCAGCCATATTTTTTGACCGCTGTTGTTAGCGCTAACAACGACGTTCGGCCGGGTCGGCCATGACCAGCGCCGGGCGGCGGGAAGACGCGAGCGCCAGGTCAGGGCCGGCTGCCGCACCGACGATGCGGGCAGGCTCGACGTACGGAGCGATCGACGTCACCAAGAGCTTTGATGACGTGACCGTGCTGCACGAGGTCAGCGTTCAGTTCCAGCCAGGTGAAGTGCATTCCGTGGTCGGCGAGAACGGCGCGGGCAAGTCGACGCTGCTGAAGCTGATGGCAGGCGTCTACCACCCGGACAGCGGTTCCCTGATGCTCGGCGGCGAAACCCTCGGGCCGCTCAGCCCGAGGGACGCCCAGCGCCGCGGCATCTACCTGGTGCCGCAGGAACCCAGGCTGATGCCCGATCTGTCGGTAGCGGAGAACCTGTATCTTGGCGCCCTGGCGAGACGACGGTTCGGCACGGTGGCCTGGCGGGTCATGAACGAGGCGACCGGCGGGATGATCTCCTCGGTCGGCCTGCGGGTTGACCCGAGGACCCAGGCCGGGCGCCTGTCGCTGGCTCAGCAGCAGTTGCTTGAGTGCGCGCGGGCACTTTCGCGCGGGTGCGGCATCATCTTCTTCGACGAGCCGACCTCGCCGCTGACCGCTCACGACGCCGAGAAGCTCTTCGGGTTGATGGACCAGTTGCGCGGGCAGGGGCTGACGCTCGGCTTCATCAGTCACCGGCTTGACGAGGTTCAGGAGATCAGCGACCGGATCACGGTCCTGCGCGACGGTGCGGTCGTAGCTCGCGAAGAGCGGGGCACGGCGACTCGTGACGAACTGGTGCAGGCCATGATCGGCCGTAAGCTCAGCGTCACCCGCCGCGCCGAGCCTGGACGGGCGCCGGCTACCGGCGTGCTCATGCTTGACGTCGCCGACCTGAGGATTCCGCCCCAGGTCAACGGCATGTCTGTCCAGGTCAGGGCGGGTGAGATCGTTGGGCTGGCCGGCCTGGTGGGCAGCGGGCGCACCGAGTTCGCCGAGACGCTTTTCGGCCTGCGGCTCCCGGCGGGCGGTACGGTCAAGGTGGCTGGCCGTGACGTCACCGGGTTCAGCCCGCGCAAGTGCATCGACGCCGGCCTGGCCTACCTGGCCGAGGACCGAGGGCGCAGCGGGATCTTCGCTGACGTCGACATCGCGCGCAACGAGTCCTCGGCCATCTTGGCGAGGCTTCCCCGCCGGCTCGGCGTCTTCATCAGGCCACGCAGGGAACAGGAGCTGGCCAGGGACGCCGCACAGCGGATGGACGTGCGAGCCAGTTCGATCAGTTCCGCGATCAAGACGCTGTCAGGCGGCAACCAGCAAAAGGCGCTGCTCGCCCGCTGGATGCTCGCCAAGCCCAGGGTCGCCGTACTCGACGAGCCCACCAGGGGTGTCGACATCGGCGCTAAGGAAAGCATCTACCAGATCATCGAGTCGATGGCCGGGGAAGGCCTCGCCGTGCTGGTCATCTCCTCGGAGATGGAAGACCTGATCAGGGTCTGCGACCGGGTTTACGCGGTGTACGAAGGGCGGATCACGGGCGAGCTCGGCGGCTCGGACATCACGCTCGAAGCCATCGGTCACCTGGTGGTGAGCGCGTCATGACGATGGCAAAGGAAGCGGAGCCTGCCGTGCGGACGGCCAGGAACATCAGGCGAGGCCCGGACCTGGCCAGGCTGGCCAGCCGCCGTGAGGTGCTCGTCGCCATGGCGATCGTGGTGGTTATCGCGATCAGCACGGCGGTGCACTCGTACTTCTGGTCCTCGGCCAACATCTCTTTCATCTTCGCTGACTCGATCGTGGTCGCGCTGCTCGCGCTCGGCGAGTCGTTCGTCATGCTCGGACGCGGCATCGACCTGTCCGTCGGGGCGATCATGGGCATGTCGGCCATCATCGTCGGGTTCCGCATCCAGAACCACGGCATGACCCTGCTGCCTGCCATCGCGCTCGGCGCGGCCATCGGCATCGCACTCGGGCTCGGCAACGCACTGCTCGTCGGCGTGACCAGGCTGCCGCCGATCATCGCCACGCTCGGCACGTTCAGCGTCTACTCAGGACTGGAGTTCGTGGTCACCAACGGAAACCAGGTCGACACGATCCCCAACTCGATTACCAACCTTGGTGTCCACACCGTGATGCCTGGCGTCCCGATTCTCCTCGTCGCGACGCTGCCGGTGATCATCATCGCCGCGTTCGTCCTGCGGTACACGACCTTCGGCCGTGCCATCTACGCGGTCGGCGACGACGCCGAGGCCGCCTATCGCGCGGGCATCCCTGTCCAGCGGATCCTGTTCAGCACGTACGTCATCGCCGGGCTCGCCGCCGGTCTAGCCGGAGTCGTCTTCCTGATCCATACCAGCGGCGCGTCCTCCACCACAGGCAACACCGACAATCTCAGCGCGATCGCGGCCGCCCTGATCGGCGGCACCGCGCTGACCGGCGGCCGCGGCGGCGCCTTCGGCGCCCTGGCCGGCAGCGTGTTCTTGTCGGCCACGCTGACCGCCCTGAGCTACGTCCACGTCTCTGACATCTGGCAGCCAGCGGGCGTCGGCGTGCTCGTCCTGCTCGCGGTCATCTACGACAGCCGCGGCAACGCGGTCAGGCTACCTCGCCCGCACAGACGTTCGCCGAAGGAAGGGAGGCCACAATGACCACCCTCGCGATGCCGCGGCGCTGGCAACTGCCCGGCTGGGGCCTGTGCTTGCTGCTCGCCCTGATAGGCGAGCTGACCTACTTCACGATTACGACCAGGTACTTCGCTGCCAACGGCGTACCCGGCATCCTGGTGCTCGCCGAGCAGTTCGCGCCCACGGGCGTGCTCGCGCTCGGCATGGCCATGGTCATCCTGACCGGCAGCATCGACCTGTCGGCCGGGGCGACCGCCAGCCTGACCGCGATCGTCTGCGGGCTCGGCCTGGAGAAGGGCTACAACATGTGGCTCTGCATCCTCGCCGCACTCTTGGCAGGCACGCTGGTCGGCCTCGCCAACGGCCTGCTCGTGGCGCTCGCCGGGATCGACTCGCTGCTGGTCACGCTGGCCACGCAGTTCATCGTGACCAGCGTGCTCACCTCGCTCGCTGGCGCGGAGCCGCCGTTCAACTTCTCCGTCACGTTCCAGGGCCTTGGCCAGGGAGCCATCGCCGACGTCCCTGACGACGTGCTCGTGTTCCTGGTGCTCGGGGTGGCCACGATCCTCATCGTGAACTACACCACGCTAGGACGTTCGATCGTGCTGGTCGGCTTCAGCCAGCGGGCCGCCCAGTACACCGGCGTCGCCACCAGGCGCACGCTGGCCTCGGTATTCACGATGAATGGCGCCTTCGCCGGAGTGGCAGGGGTGCTGCTGGCCGCCTATTACAACTCGGCCCAGCCCGACACGGGAACTATCTTGCTCTTGCCTGCCATCACGATCGTGGTGCTCGGCGGAGTCGATATCTTCGGCGGGCGAGGCCGGATCGGTGAGGTAATCATCGCCGGATTCCTGCTCGGCTACCTGAGCCAGGGAATGCTCATCGAGGGCAACAGTTCGCTGACCATCACGATGGTGACCGGTCTGGTGCTGATCGGGGCGCTGGTACTCAAGATCTCGCTGGAACGCAACTTCCGCCAGGCGCTTGCTGTCCGGTTGCAGCGGCTGCGCACCTGGCACCCGTCGCTTTCGCGACCTGACTAGCTATCGGCCATTAATCACCTTGGAGCTGACTGTTTTCTGGCCAGCTGTGCAGACGACCCATGCCAAAAACAGGCCCGCCCGACCCGAATTACCCACCAAAACGAGGAGGAAAGGAATGTCAAGATTCACCGCGGCAGCGCTCAGACGCCCCGTTTACGCGCTGCCGGTCATCGCGCTCGCCGTCAGTCTCGCGGCCTGCTCTAACGCAGCGAGCAGCAGCAGCAGCAGCCCGAAGACCACCACGACCAAGCCAAGCGGTTCGCTGGCTGACAAGCCGATCACGGTGGCCATCGTGCCCAAGCTTCTTGGCCTTTCTGTATTCGAAGCCAACGTGCAGGGCGCCAGGGAAGTGGCGGCAAGCCTGCACGAAACCATCGACTACACCGCATCGGTCGATGCCAGCGGCCCCGACCAGGCCGCCGTCATCATGGGCTTGATACACAGCAACCACCCGCCGCAGGTCATCGCGTACTCGGCCAACGACCCGACCTCTGAGGTGCCCGCGCTGGAAGCAGCGGCCAAGGCCGGCATCAAGGTGATCGGCTTCGATTCCGACGTCACCGCAAGCGCCCGGCTGTACTTCATCCAGGACACCGCCTACCCCGCGATGGCGCAGGCGCTGATCAACGCGGTCGTCGCCAAGTATGGCAGCAAGGGCACGATCGGCATCTTGTCTTCCACCCCCGATGCGACGATCCAGAACGCCTGGATAAGCGCGATGCGCACCTATGTGAAGGCTAAGTTCCCGCACCTGAAGATCGGCCCGATCGGCTACGGTCAGTCGAACCAGGCGACGTCGCAGACCCAGGCGACCAACCTGATCAACTCCAACCCTGACCTGCTCGCGCTGATCCCGATTGACGGCGCCGCGGTGCCAGGCGCTCTGGCCGCCGTCCAGGCCGTCGGCAAGGCAGGCAAGATCGGCGTCTTCGGCATCGGAGACCCGAACCCGAATCGCAAGTACTTCGCCAACGGTTCGCTCACCGGGCTGTTCCTGTGGAACGAGGTCAACCAGGGCAAGCTGATCGCCTACGTCGCCAGGGATGTCTACGACGGCACCATGCCTTCGGCCGGCGGCACGTTCACCGCGGGGCCGCTCGGCACGTTTACCGTCTCGAACAGCCCGGCGCCAGGCACCATCATCTTCTCCAAGCCGCTGGAGTTCACCAAGGCGAACTACCTCCAGTACAACTTCTAACTGGGCAAAGCTACCGCCGTTGACCAGAAGCGGTGGGAGCGATAACAATTCGGATGGCCGGCCGGGCTGCCTCGGCCCGCCGGCCATCCGGCGAGCACTGACCGGCGAACCGTCAGGACTGCCTGGTGACCGGGCGGAGGAAGGTAGCGGCAATGCCAGCAGCGACGGGGGGACGCCCTCCGGTCATGGCCGATGTCGCCAAGCTGGCAGGGGTCTCCGCCCAGACCGTCTCGCGCGTGCTCAACGATCATCCCAACGTGTCGGTCCGGGCACGGGATGCCGTTCTCGCCGCTATCACCGAGCTGGGCTACCGGCCCAACGCGGCCGCGCGCACCCTGGTCACCAGGCGGACCAGGACACTCGGCGTGATCAGCTTCGACACGACGTTGTTCGGGCCTGCCTCCATGCTGCACGGGATCGAGCGGGCCGCCGCCGGAGAGTACTTCGTGTCGATCGCGAGCCTGCCCGCACTCGACCGGGCCGGGGTGCTAGGCGCCGTTGACCGGCTGCTTGAGCAGGGCGTAGACGGCATCATCGTGATCGCACCGATGAAGTCGGCGGTCGACGCCTGCGGGAGCATCAGGCACGGCGTGCCGCTCGTTGCCGTGGGCTGCGGCACGCAGGCTTCGCTGGCTTCCGTGGCGGTCGACAACGGGGCAGGAGCGGCACTCGCGACCAGGTACCTGCTCGGGCTCGGTCATAAGACCGTGCACCATATCGCGGGACCGAGGGCGTGGCTGGATGCGCAGGAACGGATCGCGGGCTGGCGGTCGGCGCTGCGCGAGGCCGGCGCGCCTGCGCCAGAACTCGTGGCAGGCGACTGGTCGTCGGCGTCCGGCTACCGGATCGGCCAGGGCATCGGCGACGACCTGGAGGTCACCGCGGTGCTTTGCGGCAACGACCACATGGCCCTCGGGCTGATCAGGGCACTGGCTGAGCGAGGCAAGAAGGTGCCAGACGACATCAGCGTGGTGGGGTTCGACGACATACCAGAGTCGGGTTACTTCCTGCCGCCGCTCACCACGGTGCGCCAGGACTTCGGCGCGCTCGGCAGGCACGCGCTCGGTGTCCTCGTCGCCATGATCGACGGTCAGCCGGCGCCCCAGGCTTGCCTGCGCGTTCCGCCCCAGCTCGTCGACCGGGCAAGCGCAGGACCGCCAGGACGCGCAGGGACGCCCCGGTAGCCGGAGCGAGGATGGGATGCCAATGATTGTTAGCGATAACAACCCAGGAACCGCAGGGAACTCCCGCGACAGGCATGTCATTGGCGTGGACTTCGGGACGCTATCCGGGCGGGCGCTTGTCGTGCGGGTGAGTGACGGCGCGGAACTCGGCACCGCGGTGCACGACTACCGGCATGGGGTCATGGACGAATGCCTGGCCGCGACCGGGGAGCCGCTGCCGCCCGACTGGGCGCTTCAGGATCCGCAGGACTACCTCGAGGTGCTGCGCGTGGCCGTGCCGGCCGCGGTCACCGCGGCGGGCATCGACCCGGCCAGCGTCATCGGGATCGGCACCGATTTCACTGCCTGCACCGTACTGCCCGTGCTGGCCGACGGCACTCCGCTATGCCAGCTTCCCGGCTTTGCCGGCCGGCCGCACGCCTATCCGAAGCTATGGAAGCACCATGCGGCGCAGCCGCAAGCGGACCGGATCAATGAACTGGCACAGGAAACTGGCCAGGACTGGCTGGGGCGTTATGGCGGAAAAATATCTTCAGAATGGGAGTTCGCCAAGGGACTTCAGCTACTCGAAGAAGACCCGGTGCTTTACCGGCGCGCGCAGCGCTGGATCGAGGCTGCGGACTGGATCGTCTGGCAACTCGCTGGCACCGAGACGAGGAATGCCTGCACGGCCGGCTACAAGGGCATCTTCCAGGACGGCAAGTACCCGTCTTCGGAATTCCTCGCCCTGCTCGACCCGAGGTTCGCGCACTTCGCGACGGACAAACTGGCCCGCTCGATCATGCCGCTCGGCGCGCGGGCAGGCTCGCTGACCGCCGGGGCCGCCGGGCTGACGGGGCTGCCAGCCGGCATCGCCGTCGCCGTCGGCAATGTCGATGCCCACGTCACGCCGCCTGCGGCGGGCGTGACCGAGCCGGGCCAGATGGTCGCGATCATGGGAACGTCGACCTGCCATGTGATGAACGGTGACCACCTGGCGCAGGTGCCAGGCATGTGCGGCGTGGTGGACGGCGGGATCGTGCCCGGCTGGTGGGGTTACGAGGCCGGCCAGAGCGGGGTAGGTGACATCTTCGCCTGGTTCGCGGAACACGGGGTGCCCGGCAGATACGCGCAGGAGGCCGCGCGGCGCGGCGTCACGCTGCTTGACCTGCTATCAGAGCAGGCGGCTCGCCTTCAAGCCGGAGCGCACGGGCTGGTCGCGCTCGACTGGCAGAGCGGCAACAGGAGCGTGCTTGTCGATCACCATCTGTCAGGCGTCATCGCCGGGCTGACGCTGGCCACCACGGCGCCTGAGATCTACCGGGCGCTGATCGAATCCACCGCCTTCGGCACCAGGAAAATCATGAGCACGTTCACCGAGGCAGGCGTGCCGGTCAGCGAACTGGTGATCGCCGGAGGACTGACCCGTGACCCGACAGTGATGCAGATCTATGCCGACGTGACCAGGCGGCCGCTCAGCCTGATCGACTCCGCGCAAGGACCGGCGCTCGGCTCGGCCATGCACGCGGCGGTCGCGGCCGGCCTCTATCCAGACATCGGCGCGGCGGCGACCGCGATGGGGCGACGGCGGTCCGCCGTCTACCGGCCAAGGGCAGCCGACGCCGACGTCTACGACGAGTTGTACGCCGAGTATGAGCTGCTGCACGACTACTTCGGGCGCGGCGCAAACGAGGTACTGCACCGGCTGCGCGGAATCAGGGACCGCGCGCTCCGGCCTCAGCACCATGCGGCGGTTCCCGGTGCCTGGGCAAGACGGTGACGGTGCCGAACATGCGCCGAGCGCCCGCCGAGGCGGATCCCGTCACTCTGGCCAGGCAGAAGGTGAGTGACCTGCACCGTCTCCTGGTGGACAACGACCTCGTCGCCTGGACCTCAGGGAACATTTCCGCACGGGTGGCCGGCCGGCCGGACCTCATGGTGATCAAGCCGAGCGGAGTCGCCTACCAGGACCTGACCCCTGAGGCGATGGTGGTCTGCGATCTCGACGGTGCCGTGGTGGCAGGCGAATACCTGCCGTCCAGCGACACGGCCACGCACGCCTATGTCTACCGGCACATGCCGCAGGTCGGCGGAGTCGTGCATACGCATTCCACGTACGCCACGGCCTGGGCGGCGCGCGGCGATGCGATCCCGTGCGTGATCACGGCGATGGCCGACGAGTTCGGCGGCGAGATACCGGTCGGGCCGTTCGCCCTGATCGGCGGTGACGAGATCGGGCGCGGGATCGTGGCCACGCTCGACGGGCACCGTTCCCCGGCCGTGCTCATGCGCAGCCACGGCGTATTCACCATCGGACCGACCCCGGACGCGGCCGTCAAGGCCGCGGTCATGTGCGAGGACGTCGCCCGCACCGTGCACCTGGCCTACGAACTCGGCGAGCCGCCTGCCCTGCTGCCAGCGCAGGTGGACGCACTGCACCGACGTTACACGCAGGAATACGGCCAGCGATGATCGTCTGCGCCGCCGCCAGTAGCCCGTTTTGGAGGGAAAAGTACTATGACCAGCAAGCCGCGCATCGGAATCCTGGGCATAATGCAGGACCTGTATGACGACATGATTCCGGGCATCGCGCAGCGGCAGGAGGGCTATGCGGCCGAACTAGCGGCGCACCTGGCCGATGTCGGTGAGTTCATCCCGAGCAAGCCGGTCAAGTACCGCGCCGACGCCGAGCGCGAGATGCGCGAGTTCGAGGCCGGCGGCCTGGACGGGGTCATGGTCGTGATGCTGACCTACGGGCCGGCCATGCGCGTGGCGAGGCTGCTTGCTGAGTCCAGGCTCCCGATCCTGCTCGCGAACATCCAGCCGGAACCCAACGTCACTCCGGCATGGGACATGGCCGACATGACCTACAACCAGGGCGTGCACGGAGCGCAAGATACCGCGAACGCCATGGTCAGGGCCGGGCGGCGGTTCGCGGTGATCACCGATGACTGGCGGAGCGAGTCCTTCGCCGCTGGCGTGTCGCGGTGGGCAAGAGCAGCGGCCGCGCTGACCGCGTGGCGGTCGCTGCGGGTGGCAATCTTCGGTTACGCCATGAACGACATGGGCGACATCAGAGTCGACGAGTCGGCCCTGATCCGATCGCTTGGCCCCGAGATCCTGGCAGTTGCCCAGGGCGACCTCTACCGGGGCATGCAGGTGGTCACCGACCAGCAGATCACCGAGGTGATGGCCTTCGAGGATGAACGGTTCGAGATCGACCCTCGGCTGTCAGGCGAGGAGCGGACGGACCATGCCAGGATGCAGATCGCGATCGAGCGGTTGCTCGAGGACGGCGGGTACGGCGCCTACACCGCCCACTTCGACGCGATCGGCGAGGACGGCAGGTTCAGCCGTCTTCCGCTCGCCGCGGCATCATCATTGATGGCAAAGGGATACGGCTATGCAGCCGAAGGCGATGTGCTCACCGCGTGCATGGTCGCGGCCGGCCACACGCTGATCGGCGACGCGCACTTTACCGAGATGTACGCGATGGACTTCGCCAGCGACTCCATCCTCATGAGTCACATGGGTGAGGGCAACTGGAAGATCGCCAGGTCCGACCGGCGAGTGAAGCTGGTCAAGCGGCCGCTCGGCATCGGACGGCTCTCAGATCCGCCGACCTTCCTCTTCCAGTACCAGCCAGGACCCGCCACGCTGGCCACGCTGGTGTCGCTGGAAGGCACCCGTTTCCGCATGGTCGTCGCCGAAGGCGAGAACCTGGACAGCCAGGAGTTGCCGGCGCTGGAAATGCCCTACGGCCAGTTCAGGCCGGCCTCCGGGGTGCGTGACTGCCTGACCGGCTGGATGAAAGCGGGGGGCCCGCATCACGAGGTAATGAACCTGGGGCACCACGCAGCAGACTGGCAGGCCTTTTGCGAACTGGCTGGCATAGAGTTCGCCCAGGTCTAGCCCGCCCCCGTGCCGCGCTCCGCGCGGCCGCCCCCGTGCGGGAGTGTAGGCCCCACGATGTCACAACGTGCGTGGCCGGCGCCCCAGGTTGTGGCGGCGTGGGGGTTAGCGGGGTGGGGGCGGGGGCGGGGGCGGGGTGATGGTTTATGTCCGGCGAAGCCGGCCAGGAAGAAGCCCGGTGGTTAGCCGGCCGGCTGGAAACTTTTGAGCACTCCGTTCCACACGGTGCCGTACACCGAGGACCAGTCGGACGCTGGCCCTCTCAATTCGATCGCATAACCCTGCGCAGCCGGCTTTGTGACGAACCCCCAGTCGTTGTAATGCATGAGCACGCCGTCCTGGATCTCGGTGAACTCCCAGACGGCGGCGTCATAGCCGCGGTAGTAGACATTCTCGAGCCGGATCTGGTGGTAGGTCGGGTCGGCCGCCTTCTGCTGAGCAGCCAGTTGCTGCCACGCGCCGAGCGCGCTCGGGCCGGTGATCCTGCTCCAGGAGACGAGGAGGACGTAACCTGCGGGCGGCCCGGCGAAGTAGACGACGGGATAGTTCCCTGACCGGTCGGCTCTGCTTATTGCCCATCCTGGCGGCAGTTTCACCGAGAAGCCGCTCTGGTCGGTGTATGACGACCAGAGCGGCGAAGCCGGGTGGGTCGCGGGTGGCGTGCTCGTGCTCACGCTCGGGCCTGGCGAGTTGCTCGCGCCGGTGGCTGGCCGGTTCGGCACCTTGTTCTTCCCGGCCGCCGAGGAGAAGTGGCCAGGGGCGATAAGCAGCGCGTAGGCGATGGCGCAGCCGGCGACGACGACAGCCGCCGCGACGAGGGAGGCCGGCCATCGGCGGGTTGGAGGCCTGCCAGGATGCTGGTAGCCGACGGCGGGAGGCGGGCCGTACTGGCCGGGCACCTGGGCGGCAGGCGGATATAGGCCTGGGATGTACGGCTGGCCGCCCGGCGTATACGGGCCGGGCGGCGTATACGGGCCGGGCGGCATGACGTGCTGCTCTTGCGCTCCAAGCGCCTGAGGGGTGACTACCTCCGTGGCGGAACGAAGCGGCCCGATGTCGGCATCGTAAGGCGAGAGCCCGGCGGCATCGCGCAGTGCCCGCGCGAACTCCGTGCAACTCGGGTAGCGCTGATCAGGGTCCTTGGCAAGTACCCGCGCGAACACCGCGTCGAGCGCCGCAGGCAGGCCAGGGCGCACGGCGGAAAGCATGGGCGGCGGCTGCGACAAGTGAGCGTAGACGACGGCGAGTGCCTGGTCCCTGGTGAACGGTGACCTTCCCGTCAGCATCTCGAAGGCGGTGCAGCCGAGTGCGTACTGATCGGCCCGTCCGTCGACGCGGTCGCCGTTCAGCTGCTCGGGCGCCGCGTAGTCCACCGTGCCGAGTACCTGGCCGGCGCTGGTCAGCGCCGTCGACCCGCGCGTCACCTTGCTCAGCCCGAAGTCAGAAAGGTACACGTGATCGGGGCGGCCAGGTCGCACGTCGAGCAGCATGTTGGCAGGCTTCACGTCCCTGTGCACAAGGCCGGCCGCATGCGCGGCGTCCAGGGCGGAGGCGGCCGGCGACACGATCGCGGCGACCTTGGCAGGGTCGAGCGGGCTCTCGCGGCTGATCAGCGTTTTTACGTCGCCGCCGGCGACGTACCGCATCGCGATGAAGAGCACGCCGTCTCTCTCGCCTGCCTCGAACACCGGGATGATGTGCGGATCGTCGACAGCGGCGGCCGTCGTCGACTCCCTGACGAACCGTTGCCTGAAAGCCTCGTCCCCGGCCAGCGCGGGCGCCAGGACCTTCAGGGCGACCTGACGTTTCAGCCGTTCATCGAACGCGCGGTAGACCACGGCCATGCCGCCATGCCCGATCTGCTCTTCGAGCAGGTATCCGCCAATCTGCGGAAAGCCTTCAGCCATGTCACCCCGCCCAGTGAATTGCGGCCTTAGCGGTGCCTGAAGTAATTATCGCACCAATACCGCGGCGAGCATGATATCTCTGGCGTGGTTACCAGGCTTGCCTGAACGAGTCATCTCCCGCGGGCCTGACCCGGCGTCGTCTCGGCTTGCGCAGCAAGGTGACTACGATTGCGATGAAGGTCGCGACCGCCATTCCGGTGAACCCGGCGGCAATCCACTGGAGAGCGTCGATCATGAACATGGTGCGGGACGCAGTAGCGGACGGATCGTGGAACAAGCCAGTGATAATCGCCGCGACGAGATAGGCAAGCGCAGGTACCGGAATGACCAGATGCGCCGAGCCCCGCCTGACCCCGAGCACGGCGGCCGTCGTGCCTGATACCAGGAAGACGGCGAGGATCAGGCCAGGTTCGTGTCCAGTGAGGATAGTCAAAAGCAAGCCGGCGCAGGCGCTGGCGACGACGATCAGGACGGCGGTACGGCCGGGAAGGCTGCCCCACGTTCTGGACAGCCGCGGTGACCGAGATGGCTGCGGCGACCGATACGGCTGCGTTGATGGATACGGCTGCGACGACCGATATGGCTGCGTTGATCGATACGACTGCGGTGACCGAGATGACTGCGGTGACCGAGATGACTGAGGTGACTGAGACGACTGCGGTGACTGAGATGACTGCGGCGGCCTGGTTGTCCGGCGGTGACCGCCGGCCCGGTGTTCGGGCAGGTCATCATCCCACCGTTGCGAGTCTCGCATGCCTACTCCTGGTACGGCCGAGTTCAAAGAGCCGCCCAAATCAGGCACCGCAGGGAACTGGCCCGGTGAGCGTAGCCGTTATGCTACTAGGCCGATCTGGCCTGGTGCGACAAGGCGATAACAGGTGGTGACCGGATGTGGTCGTTCAGCGTGCTCGGCAAGGCCGCGTACCCGGTTGCCTGCGTGCTCGCCGCTCTGATCCTCACCGCCAGCGGCGTGAGCTACGTCGTCGTACGTGACGTCGCCAGCATCGGCGGATCACACGCGATCCGCAGCGGTCCGTCGACCGGTCCGCAGAACATCCTGCTCATGGGCCTTGAGAGTCGCCGGGACTGGAACGGCAATATCCTGCCGAACAGCATCTTGAAGGAACTGCACGCGGGAAGCCGCCGCGGCGTGGCCAACGGCGTCGGCGGCAACGCCACGAACACGCTCATCCTGATTCACATCTTCGCCGGAGGCAAGCGCGCGGTCGGGTTCTCGATTCCGCGCGATGACTGGGTGACCTTTGCCGACACCGTCGGCCCGCAGCAGGTCGGCAAGATCGACCAGGCCTACGGGGTCAGCATGTACTACGAGGAAGGTAATCTCCGGGCCAAGTACCCGAACATGAGCCAGGACAGGCTCGCCTTCCTCGGCAACGAGGCTGGCCGCGCGGCGGCCGTCGCGACGGTGGAGAAGCTCACCGGCGTCCACATCGATCACTTCGCCGAGGTCAACCTTGACGGTTTCTATGAACTCGCGAAGATCTTCGGCGGCGTCGAGGTCTGCCTGAAGCACGCGGTGCACGACAGGAACTCCGGAGCCAACTTCCGTGCCGGTTACCAGCACCTTGACGCGGCTCAGGCCCTGGCGTTCGTGCGCCAGCGTGACGGCCTGCCCAACGGTGACCTGGACCGCACGCACCGCCAGCAGGCCTTCATCGACTCGGTTATCCACCAGCTAAGGACGGAGGGTACCTTCGCCAGCTTGTCCAAGCTCGAGGCGCTGCTTACCGCCGCTAAGCAGTACGTGATCACCGACGCCGGCTGGAACCTGCTCGACTTCGCCGCCCAGGCGCGCGGGCTGACCAGCGGTAACTTCGTCTTCCACACCCTGCCGATCAAGGGTTACCAGGTAATCGACGGCCAGGACGCAAACGTGGTCGATCCCGCCTACATCAAGGCGATTGTGCACTCGGCGTTCTCTGCGTCACCGCCGGCCAAGCAGGGCAGCAGGCACGGCCACGGCCACAAGCACGGGCATGGCCACGCGGGCAAGCCGGCCAAAAAGGCCAAGCCGGTCACCGTGGACGTGTTCAACGGGGGATACACCACCGGGCTGGCCGGGCGGGTGGCCGTGGCCCTGCACAAGGCCGGTTACCTGGCCGGCCAGGTTGGCGATACCGCGTACCGAACCAGCACGGCCGTGCTCTACGGCAAGGGATCCGCGGCGGACGCCCGCCAGATCGCGGCGCTTTTCGGCACGACCGCCGTGGCCAGTGGCCTGGTCCCCGCCGGTCACGTGCGGATACTGCTCGCTGCCACGGCAACAGTGCCCAAGGTGACGGCAACCGCGAAGCCGAGGCGGGTCGCGATCCCCACTAAGGGCGCGCAAGGCGGCGCGGTGTCCGCGGCTAACGGCGTGCCCTGCGTGAACTAGGCAGAACTGGCCGGCTGGCCGGTCAGACGAGGCGGTACGGTGAAGGCTTGCCGATGACTTCTAGGCCTTCAGGGAGTATCCGATGCCAGCGCTGCGATCTCGCACCGTCACCCACGGAAGGAACATGGCGGGCGCCCGCGCCCTGCTGCGGGCGACCGGCGTCGCTCGCGAGGACATCGGCAAGCCGATCATCGCGGTAGCCAACAGCTTCACCGAGTTCGTGCCTGGCCACGTGCACCTCCGCCAGGTAGGCGAGGTCATAGCCGCAGCCATCAAGGCGGCGGGCGCGGTGCCGCGCGAGTTCAACACGATCGCCGTAGATGACGGCATCGCCATGGGCCACACCGGCATGCTGTACTCGCTGCCGAGCAGGGAGCTCATCGCCGACTCGGTCGAGTTCATGGTGAACGCACATTGCGCCGATGCTCTTATTTGCGTCTCGAATTGCGACAAGATCACACCAGGAATGCTGATCGCGGCGATGCGGCTCAACATCCCCGCGGTGTTCGTCTCAGGCGGCCCCATGGAGGCGGGCAAGCCGCTCGGGGCGGCCATGACCCCTGGCACCGCGCCGCGCAAGCTTGACCTCATCGACTCGATGATCGCGTCGGCCGACGCCAAGGTGTCCGACGAGCAGTTGCTCGACATCGAGGAGTCGGCGTGCCCGACGTGCGGTTCCTGCTCCGGAATGTTCACGGCGAACTCCATGAACTGCCTGGCAGAGGCGATCGGCCTGGCGTTGCCAGGAAACGGAACCACGCTGGCGACCCACACCGCGCGGCGTGATCTCTTCGAGCGGGCTGGCCGGCTCATCGTGGACCTGACCAGGCAGTACTACACCGAAGACGACGAGTCAGTGCTGCCGCGCTCGATCGCGGGCAGGGACGCCTTCGAGAACGCGATGGCGCTCGACGTGGCCATGGGAGGCTCGACGAACACGATCCTGCATCTGCTCGCCGCCGCCCACGAGGCGAACGTGGACTTCGGACTGAAGGAGATCGACGAGCTCTCCCGGCGCGTGCCCTGCCTTTGCAAAGTCGCCCCGAGCAGTGATTACCACGTCGAAGACGTGCACAGGGCAGGCGGCATCCCCGCCATACTCGGGCACCTGGACCGGGCTGGCCTGCTCAACCGGGGCGTGCGCACGGTGCACAGTTCGACGCTGGCCGAGTTCCTCGACGAGTGGGACCTGGACCGAGAATCGGTGTCCGCCGAGGCGGTCGAGTTGTACCATGCCGCGCCAGGCGGCATCCGCACGACCAAGCCATACTCGCAGTCCGCCCGCTGGGAAACCCTGGACACCGACCGGGTGTCCGGTTGCATCAGGGACGTGCCGCATGCGTACTCGCCGGACGGCGGGCTCGCGGTGCTGTTCGGCAACCTCGCCGCGGAAGGCGCGATCGTGAAGACGGCAGGAGTGCCGGAGGAACTGTGGCGATTCACCGGCACCGCGCGGGTCTTCGAGAGCCAGGAAGATGCGGTCGAAGGCATACTAGGGAACCGCGTGCAGGCCGGCGACGTGGTAGTGATCAGGTACGAGGGGCCAAAGGGCGGTCCTGGCATGCAGGAGATGCTGTACCCGACCAGCTTCCTCAAGGGCCGCGGTCTCGGCCGCGACTGCGCGCTGATCACCGATGGCCGGTTCTCTGGCGGCACCGCAGGGCTGTCCATTTGCCACATCGCGCCCGAGGCCGCGGCCGGAGGCGTCATCGCGCTGGTGGCCGATGGTGATGAGATAAGCATCGATATACCGAAACGCTCCCTGACGCTCGAAGTATCCGAGGAAGAGCTGCGGCAGCGCCGCGCCGCCCTGACGGGCGACCGCGGATACCGTCCGGTCAGCAGGGAACGGCCGGTCAGCGCGGCTCTTGCGCTCTATGCCGCCATGGTGACCTCGGCGGCGACCGGCGCGTCCCGCGACATCAGTCAGCTCTCCTGAAGTCAGGCGTGCACCCGCCCTTCGCCGGTCCCGAGTGTTGCTTAATCGTGATCTAGCAACCCCTGATGCGCGCCTTCAGGGTGGCCGGAAAGCTCTCCGCGCAGCGCCAAGCGCAGGCCGCGGCACCCGATGAGGTGTTCAGTTTCACCGACCTCGGCCAGGCGCTCAGGCCGGAGGTCCGCTGATCGCCTGGTAACACCCGGCAGCGCGACCATGGACGGACTGGCGTCAGGACGCACCCGGAAGTCCGCGCGGGACGCGGGGGAAGCGACGGTGGAGCGATCGGCGCTGACGCGGATGGCTCTTACAATGTGGTGTTGGCGTATTGCGCCGGGCAACTGGCGACACGTGGGGTGAGCGGAGCTGCGGCATGCCTGACCAGGCACCGGACAGCTTCGCCGCGATGCTCAGGCGCCTGCGGTCCTGGGCAGGGCTCACTCAAGAGCAACTGGCCACAACCGCCGGGCTGAGCACGCGGTCGGTGAGTGATCTCGAGCGTGGAGTGAACCTCACCGCCCGCCGCGAGACGGCCAGGCTGCTCGCGGACGCACTGAAACTGACCGGTCAGCCCAGGGCCGCTTTCGAGACGGCGGCGGCGGGCCGGAAGACTGCCCCGGCCGCTGGGAGCGTCGCGGCCGCAACCAGGACTTTGCCCCGCGACGCGGCCAGCTTCACCGGCCGCCAGGCCGAGCTCAACCTGCTGCTCGACGCCGCGATGGAGGGGGCGGCGGTGGTAATGCCGGCCCTAGCGGCCAGCCAGGCGGGGGCGGTCGCGGTCTGGACGATCGGGGGGATGGCCGGGGTGGGCAAGACCGCGTTCGCCGTGCATGCCGCGCACCGGCTTGCGCACTTGTTCCCTGACGGGCAGATCTACTTGCAGTTGCATGGCCATTCGCCCGGCCAGCGGCCGGTGGACCCGGCGGACGCGCTGGCGAGCCTTCTGCTCACGGCCGGACTCGGCGCTCAGGAAATTCCGCCTGGCCTCGAGGCCAGGGCCAGGCTCTGGCGTGATCACCTCGCCGGGATGCGGTTGCTTCTCCTTCTCGACGATGCGGCCGGGCACGAGCAGGTGCGGCCGCTGCTGCCTGGCACGCCAGGCAGCCTGGTGCTCATCACCAGCCGCAGGCACCTGACCGCGCTTGAGGATACGCAGGCGATCAGCCTGGACACGCTGCTGCCCGGCGAAGCCGCCGAGTTGCTGATCAGGCTGGCTGGCCGGCCGGGGATGGGGCCCGGCGATGCCAGCGTCTGCGAGATCACGAGATTGTGCGGGTACTTGCCGCTGGCAATCGGCATGCTGGCGCGTCAGCTCTATCATCATCCCGCCTGGACGTGCCCGCGGCTTGCCTCCGATCTGGCCAAGGAGCGTGATCGGCTGGCATTCATGCGGCTGGAAAACCTGTCGGTGGCGGCGGCCTTCGACCTTTCTTACCAGGACCTGACCGCTGGCCAGCAGCGGTTGTTCCGCAGGCTCGGCCTGCACCCGGGTCCCGAGATCGGGGTGCAGGCGGCTGCGGCGCTCGACGGCTCCGACCTGGTCACGGCCAAGCGCGGGCTTGAAGACCTCTACGACCAGCACCTGATCACCGAGTTCAGCCAGGGTCGTTACCGGCTGCACGACCTGATCAGGGAGCACGCCAGGAATCTCGCCGACGCCGACCCGCCGGCCGACTGGCAGGCGGCCGAGGGAAGGCTGCTCGACTATTACGTGCGCGGCACGTTCGCGACGGGCCAGTACTTCACCAGGAGAAGCCCGGCCAGCCTGCCCGCGCCGGCCGGCCGGCCGCCCGCCTGGGTGCCAGAACTAGGTGGCAGGGACGACGCGCTCGCCTGGATGGAAGCCGAGCGGCTCAGCCTGCACGCGGTCGCCAGCCTGTCCGGGCACGCCGCCATCCGCGTCGCCGCCGCGGCGCACGGCTTCCTGCGCGGTTACGGTTACTGGGACCAGGCGCTCGCGCTGCACGAGATCGCGCTGGCCGCTGCGGTCGAACTTGGCGATAAGCGCGCCGAGGCGGGCGCCCTGACCGGCATCGGGGAGATACGGCAGCTCACCGCCGACTACCAGGACGCGGCGACCAGCCTTGCCATGGCGCTTGAGATCTACCGTGAACTAGGCGACGAACTCGGCGAGGCTAGCGCGCGCAACGAGCTCGGGGTGGTCACGTTCGACCTGAACGACCGTGAGGCAGCGACCGCCGGCCATCAGGAGGCGCTGCGTCTTTACCGGCTGCTCGGCAATCAGGCCGGGGAGGCGAGTGCGCTCAACGAACTCGGCCTGGTTCTGCGCGCCACCGGTGACTACGAGGGAGCCGCAAGCAGCCACCGCGACGCTCTGCGTCTTTACCGTGCGTCCGGCAGCGAGGCCGGTGCGGCCAGCGCGCTGAACCGGCTTGGTCAGGTGCTTCGCGGTACCGGAGACTACGCGGGTGCGCTGTCCTGCCACGAGCAGGCGCTGCGGCTGCACCGCGAGCTCGGGAACAAGATCGGCGAGGCTACCGCGCTTTTCGGGCTCGGGCTTGTGCAGCAGGCGACGGCCGATCCGCAGGTGGCGGTTGCCAGCCAGTCGCTGGCGCTCGAATTGTCCCGCGACCTCCGCTACCCGCTCGGCCAGGCTACCGCGCTCACCGGGCTTGGCGCCGCCCAGCTAGCCGGAGGTAATCCGGCCGCCGCCATCACCAGCTACACTCAGGCGCTCATGCTGCACCGCGAGCTCGGCAACGGCTCCGGGCAGGCGGGAGCGCTCGCCGGGCTAGGCGCGGCCTACCTCGCGACCGGAGATCGGCAGGCCGCGACCGCAAGCTTCACCGACGCGCTGGCGCTTTGCCGCGGCACGGGGAACCTGGCCGGCGAGGCGGAGTCCCGCCACGGGCTCGGCGCCGTTGCGCTAGCGGCGGGCGACTACGAGGAAGCGGCCGTGCACCTGCGGCTTTCGCTTGACCTTTACACCGGGCTCGGCATCAGGCACGGGCAAGCCGAGGCGCTGAACAGCATGGGCGAACTGCTGCTCGCCCGCGGCGACCACGCGCGGGCCTGGCTGATGTTCCGCCAGGCACTCGACATTGCCGCCGGCCTCACCTTGCGCGGCGAGCAGACCCGCGCGCGTGCGGGTCTGCGCCGGTGCGCCGGCCCGATCTAACGGTCGTCGGTAACGGGCGATTCCCGCTTCCCTGGTCAAACCGGGTTTGCGGTCTTTCACCTCGGGTTAGGCTGGCCGTCGGCCGATCCCGCCGAATTGATCCGACCCGCTGGAGAACTGATGCCGCTTGCGCTGCCGCGCAGGACCATCACGTTGCTCGTCCCGCTGCTGGCAGCGCTGATGCCAGCAGTAATGGCCCAGGCGACGCAGCAGCCGCCCGCCGGGCATTTCAACGTGGCCAACACGCACTCGCCGCAAGTTGAACGCCAGCTTGCCGGGTCGGCACCGAGTACGCCGCCGATCAAGGGCGCCGCGCTCGGCGTTGACGTGTCCTCGTTCCAGCACCCGAACGGCGCGGCGATCGACTGGCCGCAGGTCGCGGCGGCCGGCTACCGGTTCGCCTTCATCAAGGCCACGGAAGGCAGCTATTACGTCAATCCCTACTTTGCTTCCGACGCGGTCGGCGCCGAAGCGGCCGGGATGCTCGTGGCCGCGTATCATTTCGCCAATCCCGGCTACTCTAGCGGCGCCTTGCAGGCCGATTTCGCGCTCGACAACTCCGGCGAGGTTGGCCTCAGCGCCGACGGGGACTCGCTGCCGTTCATCGCCGACCTGGAATATGACCCCTATGGCGCTGAGTGCTACGGGCTGACACCCAGGCAGATGGTGGCCTGGATCGGGGCGTTTACCGCCGAGATCTACCGGCGCACCGGGCAGCGCCCGGTGATCTACACCACCGCGGACTGGTGGGACACGTGCACGGGCTCAAGCACCGCGTTCGGCGCCGACCCGCTGTGGCAGGCCTACTATCCGGGCAAAGGCGACCCGCCCCAGCCTACGCCGCCGGCCGGTTGGCCGACCTGGACGTACTGGCAGTACACCAGTTCAGGACAGGTGGCTGGCATCAAGAGCTCTCAGGGGCCTAACCATACCGACCTCAGCGTGCTCAACCTGGCGGCGCTCGAGGTCGCGCAGCCGGCCGCCAGGAGCGACCTGGCAGGCTCGACGGTCAGCGCCCAGGTCAAGTCGCTGAGCGCGCCCTCGGGTGCCGCACTCAGCTACAGTGCCACCGGTTTGCCCGCCGGGCTGAGCATCAACCCCGCGACCGGCCTGATCACCGGGGTGCTTCCGTCCTCGCCTGGCAGTGCCCAGGCCACGGTGACGGTCAGCGGCACCGGGCTGCCGCCGGTCACCGACAATTTCACCTGGTATGTGCACGGCCCCGTGCAACTGGCGACCCCGCCGCCGCAGTCGGGACGGTCGGGGAGCCCGCAGTTGCTTTCGATCGGCGCCCGCGACGCACTTCCAGGCTGCACGCTCAGCTTTACCGCGACCGGGCTGCCGCCAGGGCTGTCGATCGGTCCGTGCGGCGTGATCAGCGGCTGGCTGGGCAAGCCAGGCACCTATCATGCGACGATCACGGCCAGCGACAACGCCGGGGCGATCTCGCCAGCCGTCTCTTTCGGCTGGACGGTAGGTCCGCCGGCCGGCGGCCCGGCCGGGCACCTGACCGCCGAAGGCGGCGGCTGCCTGACCGCAGTCAAGGGCCAGGTCGAGGTCACGAAGGACTGCCAGCACATCGTGAGCCAGCGGTGGACCATCAGCCCAGATGGAGCTCTCGCCCTCGGTGGCGACTGCCTTGCCGTCAACGGCAATACCAGCCTGGCCGCGATTCCCGTGGCGCTGCGCGCTTGCAGCGGCACCGTCTTCCAGGACTGGCAGCCAGGACCGTCAGGCCAGCTCGTCAACCTCAGCACGGGCGCGTGCCTGACAGCCGCCAAGACCTCGGCGGCCGTGCTCGAGGCGTGCGACGGCGCCGGGGCACAGCAATGGACGCTGCCGCCTGGACCCCTCACCTCCGCCCTGCCCGACTGGTGCGCGAGCGCCTGGCACGCCGCAGGATCGCCGGCCGGACCGATCAGCATCAGGCAATGCGGCGGTGCCGATGCGACGAACTGGACGGCTGAACCCAACGGCACGCTGCGCGCCGCCGGCGACTGCCTGACGGTGACGTATCCGGCGGTGAACGGCGCGCCGGTGGCGGTGGCACCATGCCGTGCCAGCGCGGTAGCCAGTCAGCAGTGGCAGCTCATGCCAGCCGGGCCGGCCGCCGAGCAGCTGCTCAACCCGGGTACCGGACTCTGCCTCGCCGACCAGGGCGACCAGACAGACGGTGCTCAGCTCAGCCTGGGCCACTGCACGATCACCGACCAGGGCACTGTCTGGCAGGTCAGCTGATCACCCAACGGTGATAGTCACCTTGTCCGGATAGAACGCCACATGCCCGGCGATGCGGGCGACCGCCGGGTAAGGCTCACGATATGTCCAGATCGCGTCTGTGATCTCGCCGTCGGCCGCGGCCAGGGAGTAATAGGAGCAGTCGCCCTTGTACGGGCAGTAGGAAGTGGTGCCGCTCGGGCGGAGCAGGTCGGCGTTGACGTCGGCCAGCGGCACGTACTGGCAAGCCGGGTAGTCCGACTCCTGCAAGGTCAGCGCATTGGCGGAATCGGCGACAACCTGGTCGCCCGCCATGACAAGTACCCGTGAACCGGTCGGGGTGATATTGATCGGATGGTCGGGTCCCGGCTGGAAAACTGGCCGGCTCGGCGCCTGGCTAACGCTTTCTTCCACCTACGCGCTCCTTTCGCCACACCCACTGTATCCGCTCCCCTTCCAGCCCCGCGCCGCTGCCCGCCTGCCACCGGGCCAGGGCCCGCGATGCCAGGGCTTCAGGCTGGGGTGGCGCCGACGACGACCGTTTCCTCGGTGGTTGCTGGCGGCTCATGATGTTCTGGCTTGAACTTGTACTTGGTAAAGGCCGGCAACGCCAGGGCGATCACCCCCGCTACGACGACCGTGGCCAGGCCGCCCGACAAGGCGCTGAGCACCGGGGTGGTGAGCGAGCCGACCGCTCCCGCCTCCAGGCCGCCGAGCTGACCGCCGCCCGCACCGACGACGAAGTCCGCGGCGGTCACCCGGCCGCGCAACTCGTCTGGGGTAATTGTCTGGACGATCGTGCCGCGAAGTACCACGGTAAACGTGTCGGCCGCGCCCGCCAGCGCTAGCGTGGCCAGGGTCAGCCAGAGGCTGGTCGCAACCGCGAAGCCGGCGAATGCCGCACCCCAGATAGCCACCGCGATCAGCATGGCACGGCCCTGTCTGGCCAGGTGCCTGAGCGGGCCAGACAGCGCCGCGCTGACCAGGCCGCCAACGCCGATAGCGGCGGTGAACAGGCCGAGCGTGCGCGGATCGCCGCCGAACCGCTCGGCGTTGATGGCCGGGAAGAGGGCTACCGGCAGGCCGAAAATGGTGGCGTTCAGATCGGCGAGGAACGCGCCAGCCAATACGGGGGTGCGTCCGATATAGGCAATGCCATGAACGACTGAACGGAACCCCGGTCGGCTCGGCGCATCCGCCTGCGGTGGCATCGGCGGGATTTTGACTACGCCGTAGAATCCGGCCGCGAAGCTCAGCAGGTCGAACAGGTAGCAGCCGCGAAGGCCGATGCCAGGAGTCGCGGTGATCATGCCCGCCAGGGCCGGGCCGATGATCAGCATGACCTGAAAGCTCAGCCGGTTGAGCGCAAGGCCCGCTCGCAGCTTGTCCGGCGGCAGCAGCCTGGGGATGAAGGTCTGCCTGGCCGGGACGCTGACCGCGCTGATCGAGGCCTGCACTGTGACAAGCAGGTAGAGCAGCCAGACGCGGTGCGATCCGGCGAGGGCCTGCGCCGCGAGGCCCGCCACCGTCAGCGTGGCAGCGCAGTGACAGGCCAGCACCAGCGTGCGCCGGTCGACCCGGTCCGCGAGCGATCCGCCGGGAAGCCCGATCAGCAGCAAGGGCACCAGTTGCGCGATGCCGATTGCCCCGACCGCGAACGGTGACCTGGTCAGGTCATAGACCTGGAGCATCACCGCGAACCTGGTCAGCGCGCTGCCGACCGCGGACAGCGTGGTACCCGCCCACAGGCGCCGGAACGCCGGTGACTCACGCAGTGGGCTGACATCGGCCAGCAGCCAGCTAATCCGTGCCATGACGTCCCGCTCCCGTCGCTATCCTAACAGCACTTATATAAGTACTGTTAGGATAAGCTAGAGAAGTGACCGAGTTCAGTGCAAATCCTTATCGCGCGCCGCAGCGGGCCAGGCCCGACCGGCTTAAGCCAGGGGTCGAACACGGGCGCTGGTGGCCGCTTTGGCGGTTGCAGCAGGCCATGGCGGCCGATATCAACCGCGTGTATACGGACGCGCACGTCACCGGGCTCAAGGAAAGCTGGGTGATGGAACTGCTCACCTTGCACGAGCACGGCCCGATGACGCTCACCGAGCTAGCGGAAGCGGTAGACCGCACGCACTCTGCCATCAGCCAGAAGGTCGCCGCCATGCGCGCGGCGGGTTTCGTGGTGACCGTCCCTGGCCTCGATGCCAGGAGCAAGCTGGTCGAGCTTACTGACAAGACACGCAGGATAGCGGGTCTGCTTGCTGCGGAGTGGCGGGCCACCGAGGCGGCCGTCGCCGAACTCGAGGCCGAGATTCCCTATCCGCTGAGCCTCGTGGTGAGCGACCTGGAACACGCCTTGCGGCGCGAGAGCTTTTACGACCGCATCCGCAGGCGGCTGGGGCAAGATCCCGACGGGACAGCGCAGGGTGTCGACTAGGCCGCTGGTCCGCACTCTCCTGCGTCGGTGATTCCGCGCGAGCTAGTTTGGCGAAGAATGGCAGTAAGAACAATATCTGACGATGACAACCAGATGACTGGGTCAGGCGTCTGTCCCTTGCCAGCTCAGGCAGTTCGGAAGGTGGTGGGCCATGACGCGGAGCGGTCTGGCGAGATGGGGCGCAAGCTGGCTCATCTGGGTGGCGGTGATTTGCCTGCTTGGCTGTTATGACGCGCCGACCGCTGCGGCCGTCAGCCGTTCACCGGGTGGCGGCACCCGGACCGGCTTGCGCACCGGCAAGCGCGACTCGCTCGTTTCGGTGTCCTGCACCAGCACGGCGAACTGCGTGGCGCTCGGAACCTACGTGAGTCAGCGCGGTGTCGCCGCGACGATGTCGCTCCGGTGGGATGGGCATGCCTGGGCCGTGACCGGCGACTTGCCAGAGCCGGTACGGGACGTGTCGTGCACCAGTTTCGCCTTCTGCATGGCCGTGGGCGCCGCGGCGGGCGCCGAGGGCGTCGTGCTGCGGTGGAACGGTTTTACCTGGTCTTCCGCCGCCCAGGTCGGCATCTTGCTCGGCAGCGTGTCCTGCACCAGCCGCGACTTTTGCATGGCGATCGGCTGGAACGGCTCGTCATATTCGTGGACCGGCCGCAAGTGGGTGGATCAGTCGGCCACGTCACAGGTCAACGGCGATCACCTCACGCTGAGCAGCGTGGCCTGCGCGTCGCCCGGCCTCTGCAACACGGCAGGGGTGTACTTCTACACCGATTGCGTCTCCTGCAATCAGTGCTCAGGCTGCAACGACACTTACGCGGTCACCGAGGAATGGAACGGCGCGAGTTGGGATCCGAACACCAGCAGTGCGACTTTGGCGGGCGGCGCCATATCTTGCCCGACAACGACGTTCTGCCTCGATGTCATCGCCAGCGGGCCGAGCAGCCGGGCATGGACCTGGGTCAACGGCCACTGGCGACGGCGCAAAGGCGCCCTGCCCGCGGGCTTGACCACTGTTTCCTGCGCGAGCGCCACCAGTTGCCTGGCCGGCGGAGGAAGCGTCGTCGAGCGCTGGAACGGCAAGACCTGGACCCGGCGCGCGGCTCCGTGGACGGGCGGCGGGCTGGCCAAGATCTCCTGCGCGAAGCTTGGCCGGGCTCAGCGCAGGCTATGGTGCATGGCCGTCGGCACGGTCGGCCATCAGGTCAGGTCCGCCTACTGGTACAACGGACGATGGCACCGGGTGGTCACCCGCAACCCCTAGCCGGCTATCCGAGGGTGGAATGAATGATCTTCGGAGCCCCGGCGCTGTGGAAGTAGATGCCGGGATAAGGCCGAGTCCAGAACACGCCGCTCGGGTTCTTGCGCAGCGTTGAGTATTCGATGGTCAACGTGCCGGTGTTGTTGTCGCTGACGAAGAAGATCGCGCCGCCGCTACCGCCGCCTGCGGTGCCACGGTTGGGCGGGTTCGCGCCGTATCCGATCGCCTTGTTGCCGGTCATGACGCTGTCGTAGACCTGCCAGGACACGCCAATGCTCGACAGCGCGCTCCCGTTGGAGCACCGCCCGCCGCGGAAGGTGTCGCGGGTGATGTAGACGGGCCGGTTGCGCCACTGGCCGAGTACCCGGATCGCCGCGCCGCCGAGGTCGGGACCCGATCTGTAGCACTGATTGCCGACGAAAGCCGAGTTGACCACCTAGCACTATGCCAAAACCACGCATGAGCCGCATAGCGCACCATGTTAACTTCCTGGCGACCGTTTCAGGTGCGAAACACCTCGCCAGCCGGGTCGGCTGCGGCTCGAATGCCGTTGCGCAGCCCCCACGATCATGCAACGTGGGCGTGATAGCGCCCGCGTTGTCACATCGTGGGCTTCGGGTTCATGGCGAAGAGGGAGGGTGGGGGCGGGGGGGATGGCTGGGGGGAAGCGTCGGTGATCGGGCGGGCACCGGCCGCGAACTGGGTGAGTTCATCGTCGCTGATCAGCCGGCCGGGCAGCGGATCGGCGCCGACCCGGCGGCAAAGGGTGGCCACCGGCAGCGGCTGCCGCGAGGCGGCAAGCACCAGGTTGCCGAACCTGCGGCCCTTGAGCACGGCCGGCTCCGCGATCAGGCAGGCGTGGCCGAACTCGGCCAGCACGGTCGCCACCCGCGCTCGGGTGTGAGCCAGCGGCGGTCCGTCGCCGACGTTGGCGGCATAGACGCCTGCCCCGGTCAGGGCCCCCCCGGCCGCCCGCACTACTTCGGCCGAGGTGAGGTGCGCGGCCGTGGTCGCCCCGGCGAAGACATCCATGACCACCAGGTCGAAGGACGCGGGCCTGACCTGCTCGAGGATCGTGCGAGCGTCGCCGGTGCGCACCCGAACCCTTACCCGGCTTCGGCCGCCAGGCAGTTCGAGCGGCAGCCTTCGCCTTACCAGTTCGGTGAGCGAGGCGTCGATCTCCGCCGCCACCTGCCAGGACGCCGGCCTGGTCGCGCTCACGTACCTGGCCAGCGTCAGGGCGCCGCCGCCCAGGTGCAGTACCCGCAGCGGCACTCCAGGCTCGGCCATCAGGTCGACCAGATGCCCGAGCCGCCTGACGTACTCGAACTCCAGGTAGGTCGGATCGTCGAGGTCGACGTGGGACTGAGGGGTGCCGTTCACTAGCAGCGTCCACGCCCTTGGCCGGTCGCAATCGGGCTTGAGCTCGGCCAGGCCGCCGTCGACGGGTGCGGTGACCGCGGCCCCGCCACTGCCACCCTTCCGATGCGACATACCCCCATTCTCCGTCATGGTCCCCGTACCCAGGATCAGGCCGGGCGGCTCTAGTATTTGCCAAGCCCGTCACTACCGGCCGGCCGGACGACATACCTGCCAGGGGACGACATAGCCCGCGAGACCGCCGCCTTGAGCGAGCTCGTCGGGCGCGGCATGACGGTCGCGCTCGGCGACGGGTTCGGCGCGCCTCGTGAGGTTTTCCGTGAGCTCAGCCTGGCGGCGGCCAGGCATGGCGATGTCAGGCTCGTGCTCGGCTGGATGCCTGTCGCCGCCCGTGGTCTTGACTTCGCCGCGTTCGCGGATGTCAGGACCTACCTGCCTGGCTGGGGCCTGCGAGCGATGACAGAAAGCGGGCAGGTCAACGCCGCTTCGGTGCGGCTTAGCGCGATGCCTGCCATGCTGCACGGGCCCTGGCGGCCCGGCCTCCTGGTCACCACCCTCGTCGAGGTTCCTGGCGGGTACGCATTCGGAACCGAGGTCTCCTGGCAGCGGGCTGCCATCGCGGCCGGCGCCCGGGTGGCGGCGATCGTGTCTCGTCGGGCACCGCATGCCGATGCGGGGCGGCCGCTGCCGGCCGGCCAGGTGATCGTGATCGGCCAGAGCCACCAGCCGCCTGGCGACCTTCCTCCGGCTGTGCTTGGCCAGGAACACGAAGCCATCGCCGAGCGGATCGGATCGCTGATCGTGCCGAACGCGCGGCTTCAAGTCGGCCCCTCGCCGGTAGCTACCGCGCTGCTGCGCAGGCTCAGGGTGCCTGTGCGGCTCGATACGGGCATCTTGCCAGAAGCGGTGGTGGACCTCGACAGGCGCGGGCTGCTGGTCGGGGATCCGGTGGCCACTTACCTCGCCGGGGGGCCTGCGCTCTACGACTGGGCCGACGGGCGGCCATTGCTGCACCCGGTCGAGTACACCCACGACCTCGGCAGGCTATCGGCCGACCCGCTCTTCGCGGTCAACACGGCGGTGGAGATCGACCTTGACGGTCAGGTCAACGTCGAGGGCACCGCGACGTCCTTCGTCGGCGGTGTCGGCGGGCACCCGGACTATGCGGTCGCCGCGACCCGCTCGATCGGAGGACTGAGCATCATCGCGGTGCCCTCCGCGCACAAGGGCAGGGCGGTGCTAGTGCCCAGTTTGTCCCGGCCGGTGTCGACTCCCGCCCACGATGTGGACATCGTGGTAACCGAGCGCGGCCTGGCCGACTTGCGCGGCTTGACCAGGCAGGAGCGGCGTGCGGCGCTGGCGGGCCTCTGGGGCCGCTAGCGCCGGTTATCCGGTGCTTTCTTTCAGATCTCGGCGAGTATTTCCTCGATGAACCTGGCGGAGTTCGCCGGCGTCAGCGCATCGGCGCTGAGCCGGTTCATGACTTCGAGGTAATGGTCGACATCCTGGCGGGATTCCAGGTACAGGGCGCTGGTCAGTTGCTCGACGTAGACCACGTCGGGAAGGTCGGGCTCACCGAAGCGCAGGATCGCGAAGGTGCCGCTGGCGGCCGCGTGGCCGCCGTGGTCGAAAGGCACGACCTGGAGGGTCACGAACGGCAGGCCGCCGACCTCGGTGAGGTGCTTGAGTTGGGCCCGCATGACTTCCCGGCCGCCGACCGGACGCCGAAGTGCCGCCTCGTCCATGATCGACCAGACTCTCGGCGGCGCGGGACTTCGAAGGAGTTCCTGGCGGCGCATGCGGAGGCTAACCCGGCGCTCGATCTCGGCCGGGGGCGCCGCCTTGTGCCCGAGCAGCGTGACGGCGCGGGCGTAGTCCTCGGTCTGGAACAGGCCCTGCACGAACTGGATCTCAAAGGTCCTGATCACCGAGGCGGCGGCTTCAAGCCCTAGGTACATCTCGAACCAGTCGGGCATGATGTCGCTGTACTTGGCCCACCAGCCTGGAGCGTTGGCCCGCCTGGCGAGTTCAAGCGTGCCCTGCCGTTCGTCCTCGTTCGTGATGCCGTACAAAGTCAGCAGGTCAGCGATATCCCGGTCCTTGAAGCTCACCCGCCCGTTCTCCATGCGGCTGATCTTGGACCGGGACCCGCGAATTTCGTACCCGGCTTGATCGGGAGTGATGCCGGCTGCTTCACGCAGCCGGCGCAACTGACTGCCGAGAAGCATCCGCAAGACGGTAGCGTCGGCTCGCGGCTGCCTGGCAAAGATGCCTGGCTGCTCGCTATCCGGGCTGCCCGCTTCCATGTTGCTCCCCAACCAGAACCGACCTCCGGGGCAAACCTTACCTATATCGTCACGCGACGCCCGAGCACAAGTCGTCGAACTCGCCGTTCTTCGCGCCAGCCAGGAAAGCGGCTATCTCCGCCCGGCGGTACACCAGTGCCGGACCATTAGGGTAGCGGGAATTCCTGACGGCGACGTCGCCATCAGGTAGTGCCGCCACCTCAACGCAACTGCCGCTCGGATTGCTTGCACTGCTCTTTCGCCACGTCGCCGCGATGCGGTCGGCTGGCGTGCCGTTCCTCATGGTGCATCGTGCCCTTTCTTCTGGCCTGACCGGTGTTCACCAGCCTGGCCGTGCGGCAGCCGGGCCAGTCAGTCCGAACCCGCGTCTCGCCGGCTTGGATCAGGATAGCTGGCTCAGTGCACAGTGCAGATGATTTGTGCTGAGGCACTTGCATATGCCTGTGCCTATATCGCATGCTGTAGCCAGAGTGCTGGTGATCCAGGCTGCGGGGGGCACGGCCGGGTTTCGCTTGCCTTGGCGTGACCATGGGGGGGGCGCCGGCCAGCGAAACCCGGCTGCTCGCTGACTGCAACGGCTACCAGCGAGACCACCGGTCAGGCGGGCCGAAGCCGCCGTGGTGATGGTGCCAGTGGCGGATGCCCGCGTGGCCGTGTTCCCTGTCGCGCCTCGCCAGGTGGAAGAGCCTCGCGGCGGTGAAGGCGAAGAGGCCGAAGCAGGCCAGCACCGCCAGCAAGGTGAGTACCGCCACCTTCACCGCGACTCCGATCGCGCCGCCTGAGGCGACCAAGGCGAAAAAGAACCCGAGCAGCATCAGCGGCAGCAGCCGGGGACGACGCCGCGGGTACCGGGCAGCCGGATAGGCACGTCTGGGGCCGGCCGGCCAGGAGCCCGGGCCTGGCGCTGGTCCTGCCGAGGTGCGCGCCGGCCAGGGCTCAGGCAAGTCGGTCATCAGGTGCCGCAGGTCACCCAGTGTCTTCGCCCCCAGCGCCGCGCTGATCCGTTCCTCCATTTCGTCCTGGGTGAGCCTGCCTTCCGCGTAGTGCTCGCGGAGCCTGGCGGTTACCTGGTCACGATCCGCGTCTGAAGCCCGCATCCGATCGTCCATGCGCAGTTCGCCTCCTGCTACTCCTGCTCGTCGTTGTCGCCGCCGCCGCCGTCTGGCGTGAAGTCGTCGGCCAGGATCTGGTAAAGCTCACGCCTGGCTCGCTCGATCAGGCGCTCGGCCGCGAGCACCTGATCGGCTGAGCCGAGCTGCGCGACCTGCATGATGCCGCCGCCCAGCTTGGCCGCCTCCGCAAGCAGGCCAGGCACCTCCCAGGGTTCTTGCCTTTCCTGCTCAGCCATAGATTCCCAGGCGGCTCTGGCCATATCCGGGTGCTGCTCGAGGTAGTCAAGCCCGGCCCTGGTCAGGCTGAACGTGCGCCTGCCGCCTGACTCCTCGCCTTCGATCAGCCCCTCGTCGGCGAGCTGCGACAACGCAGGGTAGACGGCACCCGGACTCGGGCGCCAGGCACCGTCGCTGCGCTCCTTGATCTCCGACATAATCTGGTATCCGGTGCGCGGACCCTCCTTGAGCAGCGCGAGGATCGCCGCGCGCACGTCACCGCGGCCCGCCTTCGAGCTTCGCTGCGCGGTCGTGGCCTGACCAGGCCAGAACCCGGCCCATGCTCCGGCATGACTGCCGCCCCAGTGCGCGTGCCCGCCGCGGCCGCCGAAGCCCCACGGGCCGATGTGCTTGCCCGATCGCATTGATCACCCGGCCCGGTCTATTCCGATACGATCACGATATATCGACAGGCTACGTCGCGCTGTTGCGGAAGACAAGATATGACGCAAGATTCAGCCCGCCCTGTCTCAGTTCGGCGGCCCGCCAAGTGAGCGGGCTCGGCGTGGACGGCGAGGGCGGCGCGGGATTTGATAGGCGTATCACGCTTACCGCACCCCGGAGGTTTGCTCATGAGCCGTTTGGTCGCCTCGATCGTGGCCGGCGTTCCCGCGTCAGATGCACCTGGCGGGAGGATGACATCGGTCAATCCGGCCCGGACCAGCGAGGTCGTCGCGCAGGTCAGGCTAACCGACGTAGCCGGGTTCCTGGCCGGCGCCAGGGCCGCCAAACTGGCGCAGCCTGCCTGGGCCGACGTGCCCGCTCCGGTGCGAGGACGGGCCATCGCCCATATCGGCCGGCTGGTCGAGGCCAATGCCGAGGCGCTGGCCAGGCTGGTAACCCGCGAGGTGGGCAAGCCCTATGCCGAGGCCCTCGGCGAGGTCAGGGAGATCGTGGATACCTGCGACTTCTTCCTCGGCGAGGGACGGCGGCTCTACGGGCAGACCGTGCCGAGCGAAATGCCGGACAAGCAGTTGCTGACGTTTCGCAACCCAGTGGGCGCGGTCGCCGTCATCACGGCGGGGAATTTCCCTGTCGCCGTGCCTTCCTGGTACCTGATCCCCGCCCTGCTCTGCGGTAACACCGTCGTCTGGAAACCTGCCGAGTACTCGGCGGCGTGCGGTGCCGCGCTGCACGAGCTGATCGTGCGGGGCGGTGGACTGCCAGACGGCGTGTTCAACCTGGTCCTGGCCGACGGAGCAACCACCTACGCCGGGCTCGAGCAGGCACTGGACGCAGGCTACCTGGACAAGATCGGGTTCACCGGGTCGAGCGCGGTCGGCGCCAGGATCGGCGAACTGGCCGGCCGTCACCTCCAGTCGCCCTGCCTCGAACTCGGCGGCAACAATCCCATGGTGGTCACGCCGAGCGCGGATCTCGACCTCGCGGTCGAGGCGGCAGTGTTCGCCGGCTTCGGCACGGCCGGTCAGCGGTGCACCTCGCTCGGTACCGCGATCGTCGCGGAGGACGTGCACGACGAGTTCATCGCCAGGTTCGACAAGGCGACTCAGCAGATCCCGATCGGCGATCCTTTCGCTCAGGTGGTGTACGGGCCGATGCTCGACGAGCGCTTCGCCGCGCGGTTCGAGGAATACCTTGGCTGGATCAAGCCGCACCACCGGGTACTTGGCTCGACCGGCACCGGTCGCATCACGGCAGGCAACCCGAGAGCGGGCTTCGCCGGAGACCCGGCCGCCGGGCTCTTCTATCACCCGGTCATCGTGGCCGGGCTTCGTCCGGACGATGAGATCTTCGGCAACGAGACATTCGGGCCGATGGTCGGCGTCATGACCTACCGCGACCTGCCTGAGGCCATCGAGCTGGCCAACCAGCCCGGTTACGGCCTGTCGTCGTCGATCTACACGACGAGACCGGATGAGGTCTTCGCCTTCCGGCGCGGCATCTGCGCGGGGATGGTCAGCGTGAACAATTCCACTTCAGGCGCGGAAGCGCACCTGCCGTTCGGCGGCAATGGCAAGTCGGGCAACGGCTCGCGGCAGTCAGGCATGTGGGTACTCGACCAGTTCACTCGCTGGCAGGCCGTGAACTGGGATTATTCAGGGCGGCTGCAGAAGGCGCAGATGGACGTGGCTGAACTCGTGCCCGATGAGTCGTTCCGGCTGACCGACTAGGCCGGCCATGACCTGCGCACTGTGTTAACTGTGTCGCGCCCGACATCCATTGCCTTTACAGGAGACCGTCGCTATGGTCCGGAATGACATCCTGAATAGCAGTGGGATCCCAGTTACGGGAGATGCAGTAGGAGGTAGGTTATGAAAGCTGCCCGAAGCTTGGCCCTTCTCGGGTCTGTTGGGCTAGCTCTTTCCTTCACCGCGGCGGCCGCTGGACCGGCGGCCGCCGCGAAGGCACCCCCGCCCAGCCGGGTGAACTTGCACGGCTCGGCGGCGCCGGCTGCGGAGCGCTCGCACCCGGCCGGAAAAATCCCCGGCAGCGCCTCGGTGACCTTCGACGTGACCCTCGCGCTGCGCAACGAGGCCGGGGCGAAGAATTGGGTCCGGCAGGTGTCCAGCCCTGGCTCGAAGTATTACCACCACTACCTGAAAGACGCGCAGTGGCTCGCCAGGTTCGGGCCGACCGATGCATCCATCTCCGCCGCGAAAGCCTGGCTGCGCCATGAGGGCTTCAAGGTCATCTCGATGCCGAAGACCCACCTGTTCGTGACGGCAAGCGGTTCGGCGGCGAGGGTCGAGCGTGCGTTCGGCGTCTCACTCGGTTACTACATCGTCAACGGCCACAAGGTGCGGCTGGCCAGTGGCACGCTGAGCATCCCCGTGTCGCTGTCAGGCAGTGTTTCTGGCGTGGTCGGCGTGAACGAGTACCTGGCCACCAATGGTCTCGCCGTGCGCCCGGTGGGCCAGCCGGCCGCCAAGGCCAACCAGGAGCCGCCGCCGCCAGGCGGATTCCGCAATCCGCAGCCGTGCTCCCACGCCTGGGGCACCATGCCTGACACCACGGATGCCGCCAGCCTCTACGCACCGTATACGGGCAACGCCTATGACATCTGCGGCTACCTGCCACGGCAGCTACGCAGCGCATACGGCATCGCCAGGACGGTGGCCCGCGGTGACAACGGCCGCGGCGTCGGCGTCGCGATCGTCGACGCGTACGACTCGCCGACGTTGTTCGCCGACGCCCAGAAGTACTTCAAGAAGAACGACCCTGGCAACCCCCTGAATGCCGGCCAGTTCTTCAACGCCGAACCCGCTACCGTTGCCAACGAGGGCGAGTGCGGTGGCGGCGGCTGGTACGACGAGCAGGCGCTCGACGTGGAGGCCGTGCACACGATGGCGCCAGGTGCCGCCATCTTGTTCGTCGGCGCTCAGGACTGCCTCGACAGCAACTTGCTCGCCGCGGTGCAGACCGCCGTCACCAGCGGCGCGTCCGTGGTCACCGACTCCTGGGGCGACACCCTTGGTGACTTGTTCACTGACGCGAGCACCAAGGCCGCTTTCGACAACACCTTCCTGCTCGCCGACGGTACCGGCGTCAGCGTGCTGTTCTCCTCTGGCGACAGCGGCGACAACTTCGCGATCTCCGGCATCACCGCGCCCGACTACCCGGCGAGCAGCCCGTACATCACCGCGGTCGGCGGCACCACGCTCGAGATCAACAACGGTGGTCACACGATCGGCGACTACGGCTGGTCGACAGCAAGGCAGGAGATGTGCTCGGGCGTCAGCGTGACCAATTGCGGGTCGGCGACCGAGCCATCGGGCACGCTTTCCTTCCAGGCAGGCGGCGGCGGCGGAACCAGTTTCACCTACACTCAGCCGTTCTACCAGGTCGGCGTCGTGCCCAATGCCCTCGCGCTGCGGAACGAGAATCTGTTCGGTCCGGTACCACTGCGGGTCGAGCCCGACATCTCGATGGATGCCGACGCGCAAAGCGGCATGCTGATCGGCTTGACCCAGCAGTTCCCGAACGGCACCTACTATGACCAGTTCAAGGAGGGCGGGACCAGCCTGGCCTCGCCGCTGCTGGCCGGATTGGTCGCCGATGCCGATCAGGCAGCGGGCGGATCGCTCGGCTTCCTCAACCCGGTTCTCTACAACGCCTACCAGAAGTCGCCGTCGGCGATCACCGACATCGTGTCGCCTGCCAATCCCGATGCCGCCTCGGTGATCAGGGTGGATTACGCCGACACCGTCGATGCCAGCAACGGTTACATTGTCAGCGTGCGGACCATCGACTACCAGGGCCCGCAGCAGTATTGCGATGCCACCGGCCGGTGCACCACCGCTGACCAGGGCGCGCTGTCGACTGCCAAGGGTTTCGACAGCATGACCGGACTCGGAGTGGCCGGTCCGGACTTCATCTCAGTCATGTCGAAGTACTGACCCCCGCGAGGGTTAGCTGATTCAGATGGGCCGCCGTGGCATCGCCCCGGCGGCCCATCTGGCATAAACTCGCCCGATGGACGGGCTGCTGCGCCAGGCCGCGCCGATGGCGTTGCATCTGCTGGTGAAACCGACCGGAGCGGTCTGCAACCTTGACTGCACCTACTGCTTTTTCCTTTCTAAGGAACTGCTGTATCCGGGCAGCCGGTTCCGGATGGCCGACGAACTGCTCGAGACTTACCTGAGTCAGCTGATCGAGGCGCACGCGGGTGCTCGGGAAGTGACCGTGGCCTGGCAGGGCGGCGAGCCGACGCTGATGGGCCTGCCGTTCTTCCGCCGCTCGGTCGAGCTCACCGGCCGGCACCGGCGTCCCGGCCAGCGGATCGTTTACACCATCCAGACCTACGGCACCCTGATCGACGACGAGTGGGCGGCCTTCTTCGCCGAGCACGGATTCCTGGTCGGCCTGTCCGTCGACGGGCCAGCGGAACTGCATGATGCCTTCCGCGTCGACAAGGGCGGCAAGGGCAGCTTCGGCCGGGTGATGGCCGGGCTGGCCGCGCTGCGCAGGCACAATGTCGAATGGAACGCGCTGACTACGGTGCACGCAGCGAACCAGGGGTCTGGCCGCGAGGTCTACCGGTTCCTGCGCGACGACTGCGGTGCCAGGTACCTCCAGTTCATCCCGATCGTAGAGCGCGTGACCGAGCAGACGCTTGCGGTGGCCAACGCAGGCTGGGGGCAGCGGGCCAAAGACCGTCCGCTCTACCGGCAAGACGGAGCGCTGGTCACCGATCGCTCGGTGAGCCCGCAGGGCTATGGCAGGTTCCTGATCGACGTGTTCGAAGACTGGGTGCGCCGTGACATCGGTGCGGTCTATGTCCAGATGTTCGACGTCGCCCTGGCCAACTGGCATGGCGAACCGCCCGGCCTCTGCGTGCACTCTGAGACCTGCGGCCGGGCACTGGCGCTCGAGCACAACGGCGATGTCTATTCTTGCGACCATTACGTGGAGCCGGACTTCCTGCTCGGCAACATCGGCAAGCACCGGCTGCTCGACCTGGTGGCGCTGCCCAGGCAGCGTGACTTCGGGCTGGCCAAGCGGGACACGCTGCCTGGCTACTGCCTTAGCTGCGAGGTCAGGTTCGCCTGCCATGGCGGCTGCCCGAAGGACAGGTTCGTCCGCACCCCGGACGGAGAACCTGGGCTGCACTACCTGTGCCCCAGCTATCAGGACTTCTTCCGCCATATCGGACCGGCGATGGCCGCGATGTGCGACCTGCTCAAGGCCGGCCGGGCACCGTCGGAACTGGTCGCCAAGTGCGCCGCTGTCGACGCCAGGCGCGGCAGGAACGAGCCTTGTCCCTGCGGGGGCGGCCGCAAATGGAAGCACTGCCACCAGCCGCAGCCCTTGGCCGGCCGGCCTGGTTGATGTGCTGAGCAGCGGGGATCGTGCCCCGGCAATTCGGACTGAAGGCTAGGATTCCGCTAAGTTCGGGGAATCCCTTGGCCGTTGCACGCGACTGGGCGCATGCCCTGCCGAAGGGCTGACCAGACCACTGGGACACGCAGTTGCGCGTGCCGGTTCTGGGAATGAGCGGCGGAAAGGCTGACTGATGCGACAACGTCGAATACGCCGTGAGCGCGCGGCGCAGGAGGCCAGCGAACCTGGCGTCGGCGAGCAGGCAGCCGAACCTACGACAGCTCCGGTTAGCTATCAAGAGCCTCAGCGCTATCAAGAGTCACCACGCTACGACCAGCCAGGTACTCCCGCAGGCCGGTCCTTCGATGTGTGGCAGTCCCATCAGGATCGCTCTCAAGATCACCAGCAGGACCCTGGATACGGTCAGTGGCCCGACTACGATCATGGGCGCTCGCCTGGTTCGCGCGATCCGCTATCGAATCCGCAGTGGCCGCCGTCAGTTCAGCCTGTCCCGCCCGCGCCGCCAGCCCACGGCGTCGGCGACCAATTTGATTTCGAGTCGTACTACCGGCTGCGGCCGACTCAAGCGGACCAGGCGAGCAGGCAGCAGAACAGGTTCATGCCGCCCCAGGACTTTCAGTCCGCCACGCCATCCGCTGTTACGGCCCAGGGCCCGCCTGCGCGGAACTTGGCTCCCTTCCCTTCCGGCCAGGTACAGCCCGGCCAGAGCCCGCCGGACCAGCATGAGGTCCCCGAGCCTGGAAAGCCAGCCAGGCGGCCGCGCCGCAGGCGATTGGCAGCAGTCCTGGTAACGGTCTTCGTCCTGCTCCTTTGCGCGGCTGGCGCCGGAGGCGGCTATTTGTACTTTCGCACGCGCGGCACGCCCGCGCAGACCGCCGCCGCTTACCTCGCCGCCTGGCGGCACCAGGACTACGCGGCGATGAAGCAGGTCAGCATCAACGTGCCGGCTTTCGGGCTGGCCCTGCCGCTCACCGCCGCGGTGCGTCAACTCGGCGTTAAGCACATGCACCTTGGCCTCGGCCAGGTGGCTGTCACCGGTCACACGGCAGTGGCGCGCTTTACCGTGACCGACGACCTGGCCAGCGGTCACGTCTGGACTTATCATGACGAACTGCCGCTAGTGGTCAGGAACAGGCGCTGGTGGGTCAACTGGAGTCTCGCCACGATCTACCCTGGTCTGCGCGCCGGGAAACGGTTCGTGCTCCGTGCGGTCTGGCCGGCCCGCGGCCAGATACTCTCCGCCGACGGAACGGTGCTCAGCTCACCGGCCGCAGTCAGCCAGTCTGGTTCGATCGCCCTGCTCACCGGCTACGTCGGCACCGCGACGGCCGCGCAGGCTAAGGCCATGGGCGCGCCATACCGCAAGGGCGACCAGATCGGGATCGGCGGCATCGAGCAGCAGTACCAGGACCGGCTGGCCGGCCGCCCGGCGCTGATCATCAAGCTAGCTGGCCCTGGGAAACGAGCCGGGGTGATCGTAAGGAACTTCCCCGCGACGCCGGGCAAGAACGTCGTGACCAGCCTGGTGATGTCCGATCAGCTAGCCGCGTCGGCGGCCGTCTCCGCGGCGAAGACCAAGAAGCCGGTGGACATGGTGGTGATCCAGCCCTCCACAGGGAAAGTACTTGCGGTGGTCGAACGTCCAGGCGGCTTTGACCGGGCGCTTGACGGAATCTTCCCGCCCGGCTCGACTTTCAAGATCGTCACGGCCTCGGCGCTCGTTAACGCCGGCCTGACGCCGGCCAGCAAGGTGGACTGCCCGAAACAGGTGAATATCGACGGCAGGGTGTTCCACAACGACGCCAACGAGCACTATGGCCAGATCAGCTTCCTGACCGCGTTCGCCGTCTCGTGCAACTCCGCTTTCGTCGAGCAGGCCACCCAGCGGCTGAGCGGCGCGTCGCTGGCCAAGATGGCCAGGGAGTTCGGCTTCAACGCCACGCCAGAACTTGGCCTGCCGGTAACCCTCGGGCAGTTCAAGACCCCGCACGACCCGGTCGACCTGGCCGCTGACGCCTTCGGCCAGGGACTCGACCTGGTGAACCCGTTGAGCCAGGCCACCGTCGCCGCCGCTATCGAGGACGGCAACTGGCGTCCGCCGATCCTGGTGACCAGCCCGAAGGTGCACCAAGTCGAGAAGCGGCACGTGATCAGCCCGGCAATTGTGGCCGCACTCCGGCCGATGATGCGCGCCGTGGTCACCAGCGGTACCGCTGCGGGCGTCGGATTCCCGCCAGGAGTTTACGGCAAGACGGGGACGGCGCAGTACGGCACGGGACCGAAGCTTAAGTCACACGGGTGGTTCATCGGCTACCGGGGTGATATCGCGTTCGCCGTGGTCGTCGAGGGCGGCGGGTACGGCGCGAGCAGTGCTGGCCCGGTTGTCAATGCGTTCTTGCGCCGGATCTAGCCGAGCCAGCCGAGGTACTTCGGCCGCGCGGACTTTGTCCAGGTGCGCATGGCTTCCGCGCGTACCCGTTCGCCTGCTGTCACCTCGCGCTGGTAAAGCAGTCCGTAGCTGAACGCGTTCTCGCCCGCCCCGGCGGCGGTTTTCCCCAGTTCGAGCTCGACCTGGCGGGCGATCACCGAGTCCTGATAGTCACCCAGCCTGGTCTGGACCTGCTTCATCCGGCCGGAGAAACGGCTGGCGTCCTTGCCAAGCGCGGGCCCGAGAACCTCGGCCGCGTAACGTGCCCGCTTCGCCGCTTTCCTGGCCTGGTGCAGTGCCACGTCCCTGGAGTGCCCAGGCGGGGTGTGCTCGGCCAGGCGCACCCGCCGCTTGGTGCGGCGGTAGGCCTTGCTAACCGGAGCGCGGAGCACGTCCTTGGCCTGCGAGGTGGCGCCCGCGGCCAGTTCGCTGCCGCTCAGCAGGCTGTCCAGCCCGTCGAGCACCGCGAAGTACCTGTCTGAGGTCAGCGCTTGCCTGACCTCTTCCCTGGCACTCGCCGCGACTGGCGTGAAGTAGCCTCGTATCCGTTCGGCCACTGGCCCGATCACAAGCTCGGCCGGGGTGTCGTGCAGGTTCCCTTCCAGCCTGGCGACAAGCACCTCGGCGTCGCGGGCCGCGCCGAGCAGGTTTCCCAGCCACTGCAACTCCGATTCGAGGTGGCCGGTGTCTGCTGACCAGGTGACCGCACTGAATGCCTGCAACGTGGCACGGATTCGCCGGATCGCGATCCGCATCTGATGTACCGAGTCTGGTTCGTCGGCTCGCACCGCGGGGTCAAGCGACTTGATGACTTCAGCCAGGCCATGAACGTAACCGAGCACCACGTCGGCGGCGGGAGAGCCCGGCGAAAGCCGCTGATGCCCATCGTGTGCCTGACTGGCCGGCGTGATGCCCATTGCCCGCTCGAACTTGGCCGTGTTAGCCGCATGCCGAAGTCCGCAGCGCTGCAGCAGCTCGTCGGCGGCGTCCAGCAGGTCGGCGTCACCGCCGGTCAGCTCGAGCTCGACTTCGCGCCAGCTCTCACCTGCCCCCTTAGCCGGCTTGGCGGCAACGGTGTCCACCGCGAGTTCGGCGAGGGAATCTCCCTCGTCGCCAAGCAGCAGCAGCCTGGTTCGCGTCGTCGTGATCACCGCCGCGGGCAGCAAAGGCATGGACCTGGTGTAGACCAGGACGCGTTCGGTGAGTTCGCCAGGGACCTTCAGGCCGCTGCCGCCAAGCGGAAGCCTGATCTCGCGCCTGGTATGCGGGCCGGCCGGCATCTTCAGGTGCCAGCCTTCATCGTGCCCGCCGACCCGGCGCCGCAGCGTGATCCCCGCCCTGATCAGTCTCAGGTCGGCGGTGTCAAAGTACTGCGCGACCAATTCCTCTTGCTCGGCCTCCCTGGTGCCCGACACGGCGGGCAACTGGTCAAGCTCGGCCGCCTGCGGAAGTGCAGCCCCGGCAGGCGCTTCATACTTAAGTTCGGTCTCGGTCGCGGTAATCACCATTCAGACCACTTACCCGCAACGGGCCGATCCACCCGCTGGCCCCTGGCGGGCGGAGAAGAAGGCGCCTGAGGGTGTCAACCGGTCGTGCAGTACGACACCGCGACGACGATCAGCGTGCCAGGTTGCGGCGGGGGACTGCCTGACGTCTCGGGAACCCTGGTCCTATCACGACGGCCTGGTCATCGCGGCCGGTCCTCGCTCGCCGGGCGCAGGCAAGCCGGTCTTCATGGAGATCGGGCTATGGGCCCCGGTCACTGATCTCGGGCAGCACGCTGGCCGGTACGAGCGAACGTGGTCGCGGGCTGACGTGCCGGTCAGGGACGGGCGACTGCGTGCGGTGTTCCTGGCGACCGGCGACGTGCCGTGAAGATGTTGGCCGGTTTCCTGCCAGGCAGTGGCGCGGGCTCGGGTTCAAGGTCCAGGCCCGCGTCGGTGATGAGGGCACGCCACAGGTCACGTGGATAGGCGCTGAGCTTATGTGACTCCCTGATGACCTCGGTAGTGCCGTCGGCATGGGTGAGCGTGAACTCGTAGTCGGCTTGCACCTCGTCGTCGTCAGGGTCCAGGTCCCAGGTGTGCTCGGTGAACGCGGCCGTCCGACCGGCGTCGTCAACGCCGCCGCCGCCCGCGCCGGTCAGCTCGGCGAAAGTGTCCTTGACGTAGTCGGGCACGAACACCGCGGTCCCGCCCTGGCGGCAGTGGGCTGCGGCCGTCTTGATGACACTGGCCAGGTCGTGGCGGCCAATGATGTAGTCGACGGCGTCGTGCACGAGCACGGCGTCGAACTGGCGACCCAGGCGTATCGTGCGCATATCGCCCTTGATGTGCTCGAAGCCGGGGACGAGTCGTCTCGACGCGGCGAGCATCTCGGGTGAGATGTCGACCAGGGTGAGGTCGAGTCCTCCGGTGAGGTGCGCGGCCACGTGGCCGCCGCCGCTGCCTAGATCGAGCACGGAGATAGTGCCTTTGCCGGCCGACTTTTCCTTGATCAGCGCGGCCAGGTAGGCGGCTTCCTGCGCGTACTCAGACGGCGGGGAGATCAGCGGCCACCAGTTGGCCAGGTCCGCGTAGATGCGGTAGTCCGCGGTCATGGCTCCATCCTGGCGCACCTGGTCACGAGTCTCGGGTACGGGATCGCGGGCCAGGTGAGCCTGGCTGGCCTGCTCGTTAAGCGATGGTTTGCTGGGCTTGGGGGTGTCTGGGCCGATGGTTGAGCAGCGCGGCCTGGGGAAGTGTGGCAGAACGTACTCACTCGTGGAGGTCCACATGTCCGGAAAGAGCAAAACCGAGGCCTGGGATCGGACGCTCAAGGCGGCGGATCAGGTCAAGCCGCTAGCGCGGAGCACAGGACACGCGGCAAACCGGGCGCTCCTGCGCACTCGTGCCTGGGCGGCGCCGCAGCTTGAGCGGACTGGCCACGCTCTTGAGGAGAACGTCGCGCCGAAGATGTCCGCCATGCTCTCCTCGGCGGCCAAGCGCATCGAGCCGGCCAAGTCCAAGCGCGGCAGCGGGCAATGGCGGCTGCCTGTCGGCATTGCTGCGGCCCTGGCCGCGGCGGCGAGTGCGGCGGCGGCCATCTTCGGCCAGAAGGCCCGCAACGCACGGACAGACGCCCTGATCAGCGGCGACGGCGCCGGTGCGGCAGCGCCGGGTTCCTCGGCTGTTTCCCCTGAAGCCTCCGCTGCCGGTTCCCAGCAGGCCGGCAAGGCCGAAGGCACCGGCAAGGCAAGCAAGCAGTAGCACTCGCACTGGCGAAACGCACTGGCGAAACGCATCGGCAAGGCGCATCGGCAAGGCGCATGAGCCCAGGCCGGGCCGGCAAGCCGGCCCGGCCTGGGCTCGCCTCAGGTGCATTATGGGCGGGTGCCACTGTTCTCATTTGAGGGAAAAGCTCCCCAGGTTCACCCGTCCGCATGGGTCGCTCCGACGGCCACGCTCGTTGGTGACGTGCTGGTCGAGGCCGAAGCGTCCATCTGGTATGGCGCGGTACTTCGAGCCGATTTCGGCCCGATCCTGATCAGGCGCGGCGCTAACGTGCAAGACGGCTCGATCCTGCACGGCGGGGACGATCCGGTAACCGAGGTCGGCGAGGGCGTCACTATCGGTCACCTGTGCGTGGTGCACGGGGCGAAGATCGGCCGCGAGGCGCTGATCGGCAATGGGTCGACCGTGCTCGACGAGGTCGTCGTGGGGGAGCGAGCGCTGATCGCGGCCGGCTGCACGGTACCGCCTGGCATGGTCATCCCGGCGGGGATGCTGGCCGCCGGGGTACCGGCCAGGATCCTCGGCGAGGTCGCCGGGAGCGCCAAGGAGTGGGTAGACACCAACCCCCGGGTGTACCGTGACCTGGCCAGACGTCATATTGCCGGCATCGGTCAAGTCGGCTGACGCCGACGTAAGCGCCACGTTGGCCGTCGATCGCGCCTCCGAACCAGGGCAGCAGGCCGGAAGCCCGTACAGGGTCGCGACCAAGGACCGGGCCGCCTGGAGGTCGTTTTTCTGGCGAGAGAATATCGTTGGCGCTGACCGGCGCGTTGTGGCATCGTTGCTAGCCGGTATTGCCGCGAGTGCTCCGAGGCGAGCAGGAAGGAGGGCCGGACGAAATGAAGGTCATTTTGCGTTCCGTGCTGCCCATCCTTACTTCCTGCTTGAGGAGCATCTGCAATGCGCGCCAAGAAGCGCCTTGACGACGAAGACCAGTCCTACAGCCGTCCCTACTACAGCCGCAGAAAAGGCGGCCAGCGCTACGGCGAAGACGAAGACACCAGGGAGAAGCGCGACCTGCACCGGGTCCGCCTGGCTGCCGCGGACGCGTTCGACTCCGTCGACGGCCTGCCTGACGGTGACCGGTGGAGTACCTGGGACCAGTCGTCGCCCACCGAGCGAGGACCGCTGCCCTACCCCGCGTGGCTGGTCACCGAGCTCGGAGCGACCGACACCGAGCTTGGCATACTGAAGACAGGCAAGGAAGCCGACGTGTACTTGCTCCGCCGGGGCGTGCCAGGCGCCGACAGGTCCTGCCTGCTTGCCGCCAAGAGGTATCGCTCGACCGAGCACCGGCAGTTCCACCGTGACGCCGGCTACCTGGAAGGCCGCCGGGTCCGCGAATCGAGGGTGAACCGCGCCATGGCCGCCCGCACCGCCGTGGGCCGGGGGATGATCTCACAGCAGTGGGCGTCGGCCGAGTTCGACGCGCTCAGGACGCTCTATCAGGCCGGCGTCGCCGTCCCTTACCCGGTCCAGATCACCGGCACTGAGATCTTGCTCGAGTTCGTCGGCGACGAGGAAGGCGCTGCCGCACCCAGGCTCGCGGAAACCCGGCCGGGGGGCCGTGAGCTGGTAGTCCTGTGGAACGACCTGGTTGCCTCGCTCCGCACGCTGGCCGATCACGGCCTGGCTCACGGTGACCTGTCGGCGTACAACCTGCTGGCTCATGACGGGCATCTGGTCATGATCGACCTGCCCCAGGTCGTCGACATCATCGCCCATCCAAGCGGCGCCGAATTCCTGGCCCGTGACGTCGCCAACATCACCTGCTGGTTCCTGGCCCGCGGCCTGGCCGACCAGCCGCCCCGAGCCCTGACCGTACCGCCAGATGATTTGCTCGCCTACCTCAGTTACTAGGCCCCAGCTACCAGGCCGCAGGGAAGCGTCACAGGGGAGACTTTCACCGTGAACCAAGCGCCCGACGGGCCCGCCGCGCCCCGCCAGCGTGCCGTACCGGCCATCGGTGTGATCACCTATCCGCCAGAGCTTCCGGTCAGCCAGCGCAGGGACGAGATCGCGGCCGCCATCGGAGACCATCAGGTCGTGATCGTGGCGGGCGAGACCGGCTCAGGCAAGACCACCCAGCTACCCAAGATCTGCCTGGAACTAGGCCGGGGCGTCGCCGGCCAGATCGGCCACACCCAGCCCCGCCGCATCGCGGCCCGCTCGGTCGCCGAGCGCATCGCCGCCGAACTCGGCACCGAACTCGGCGGCATCGTCGGCTACAAGGTGCGCTTCACCGACAACTCAAGTGACAGCACCCAGGTCAAGGTCATGACCGACGGCATCTTGCTGGCGGAATTGAGTCGCGACAAGCGCCTGACCCGCTACGACACGCTGATCATCGACGAGGCGCACGAGCGCAGCCTGAACATCGACTTCATCCTCGGCTACCTGCGCCGGCTGCTGCCTGTCCGGCCCGACCTCAAGGTCATCATCACCTCTGCCACCATCGACCCCAACCGTTTCGCGAGGCACTTCGGCACCCAGGATCAGCCGGCTCCGGTCATCGAGGTCTCCGGCCGCACCTACCCGGTGCAGGTGCGCTACCGCCCGTTGGCCGATCAGGAAGGCGAGGCGGAAGAACAGCGTGACCAGGTTCAGGCTATCTGCGACGCGGTCGACGAGCTAACGGGCGAAGGCCCTGGTGACATCCTGGTCTTCCTCAGCGGTGAACGTGAAATCCGCGACACGGCCGACGCGCTCGCCGGCACCGCGCCAGATGCGGAGATCCTGCCGCTTTACGCCAGGCTCTCGGCCGCCGAGCAGCACCGCGTCTTCGCCGGGCACCGGGGCCGCAGGATAGTGCTCGCCACGAACGTCGCCGAGACGTCGCTGACCGTCCCTGGCATCAAGTACGTCGTCGACCCTGGCACGGCCCGCATCTCCCGCTACAGCAACAGGACCAAGGTGCAGCGCCTGCCGATCGAGCCGGTATCCCAGGCGTCAGCCAACCAGCGCAAGGGTCGCTGCGGCCGTACCTCAGACGGCATCTGCATCAGGCTGTACAGCGAGGACGACTTCTGCTCGCGTCCGGAGTTCACCGAGCCAGAGATCCTGCGGACCAACCTGGCGTCGGTCATCTTGCAGATGTCGGCCCTTGATCTT
>DAHVDE010000065.1 GCA_027313705.1 Actinomycetota bacterium
ACGATCATGATGATCACGACCTTGCGCTCCGGGTCGTAGATCCGGTTCAGCGTCTTGATCAGCTTGGCGGCGGTGATGTCATGCGGGTCGTTCTCGATGCCGGAGGCAAGGACGATCTCGCCGTTGAAGTAGTTCGGCTGGTAGGTCTGCTGCAGGTACTTGTACCCGGCCAGGATAGTGCCGTAGAGCGCCACGGCCGTGCTGCCGTTCGGCTTGAGGTTGGCCGCGATGTGCTCGAGTACCGCGCGCCTGCTCGTGATGCCGATGTTCGCTGGCAGCGGCCCGATCGGCACCAGGTTACGGTAAGGCAGCCTGCCGTCGAGGTGGCTGGCGAACTCCCACAGCCCGAGATTGGAGGTATCGGCGAAGAGCGACAGCCCGATGGAGGCGGCATGGGTGAGTTCCTGCTCGTAGGTGGGGCTGCCAGGGGCCAGCGACTTCCCCATGTTCGCGGACACGTCGATCATCGTCAGGTCTCTCGAATACAGCGAGAGCTTGTTCCACGACTGGAGTGCCGTCGGCTCCTCGACCGCTGTGGCGGGGGGCGCGACCTGGAGCAGTTGACTGTCCAGGCCATAGGACGCCGGGACGCGGTCAGGTACCCCTGGCGGCGAGCCAGCCGACCTGAAGCCCGCGTACCTGATCACGCTGGCCGCGAACCTGCCGCGCAGCATCTGACCGAACAGGGAGGCGGCGGCGATCTGGGCCGGGCTCGAGGTCGCGAGCAGGACGTACGGGTAGTCGAATTCCGGGGTGCCCAGGTCAGGGCCCTTCCCCGACGGATAGATCGCGGCGAGCGGAGATTTCTGGTTGCCGGCGTCGTAAGCGAGCACGGCCTGCTCGGTAGTGACCGTGACAGGGTCGCCGTTCAGTGGTGGCTGCGCGAGGGACACGAAAGAGCCGAGCGCAGCCGGGTCGTCGAAGTACGAGGTTACCGTCGCGTTGTGGGCGAACTTGGTGAACTTCAGCCTGCCTGCCTGACTAGCGCCGAGCAGCCTGCTCATCTCGATGAGAGTGGCAAGGCCGGCAGCGGTCTGCGTCGGATCTGGCAGGTCAACCCTGAGCGCGGCGGGAACCTCAGGCCCGCCCGCGGCGGGCGGCAGCAGGAGTTTCCAGCCGTCTTTGCCGAAGCTGGGCGTACGTGCCGCCGCCGCCTGGGGCATGACGATCATCAAGGGGGACCTGGCCACGCTGAAACCGGTCGGGTTGACGACCTGAGCACCCGTGACGAACCCGCGAACCTCGTCGATCCAAAGGCTCGAGTCAGGTATCCAGGCGTTGATCGGGTAACCGGTCGCGTCGGCGTGCTGACCGTCGATCTGCTCCGCCGCGAGCACCGGGGAACTCGAGTTGACCTGGACGGCGACGCACCTGCCTGTGACCTGGCGGTTCTCGCGGTTGAACACGTTGGCGACCTGGCTGATCGCCGGGAAAATATCAGGGCTGACCGCGATGTCAACGTTCAGCGGCTGGTTCTCGCACGACAGCCTGGACACCACCTGCGCCGTGCCCCGTCCGACCATCACTAGCAGGCACGCCGTAACGGCCAGGAACACCAGGGTCCTGGTGCGCAAGCGGCGCTTGCGCCGCCTGGCGGCCTTGCTCCGGCCGGGCAGCAGCGGGATGTTCACGGCAACCTTCGATTCGTCCGGGAGTTCGGTCAGGGAAGATGCCCCGCGAGACCACTGGCAACTCTACCGAATTGGGCCTTTACCTCCTGTGCTATCGCGACAGCCAGATGCCCTAAATCGACTCGCCGCGCCTGCCTGGCAATGGTTCGCCGGCGTCCTTCAGGCCGAACGACTCGCGCAGGCGGCGCATGGCGCCAGCTGGTGCGCCGATTCGGTCGAGCCCGAGCAGGGCAGCGCCCGCTACCGGTGCTGCCTGCACCACCCTGACGGCGCAGTCGGGTACCTCGGCGGTGATCCGTGCCGTTGTCGCCGTGATGAGCAGCGGGTTACTTGCCGCGAGCACGCCGCCGCCGAGCACCACAGGTACCCGGGCGGTGGTCAGGCCGAGCCGCCTGACTACCGCCATCACCATGAGGCCGATTTCCTCGGCCAGCTGCAGCACCACCGAGCGCGCGACGGCGTCTCCATCGTCGGCGGCCGAGAAGACCAGCGGGGAAAGCTCGCCGAACCGGCCGAACCCGATCTTGCCCTGGTGCACGGCCACTGCCACTTCACTCGGCTCTGCCAGCCCGAAATGCACAGGCACGAGCTGGCGCAGCATCGTGGCGGGCCCGCGCCCGTCTTCTGCCCTGATCGCGTGCCACTGTGCCTCAAGACCCAGGCTGAACCCGCCACCCCAGTCTCCGGTGAGCTGGCCGAGCGCCAGGTAGCCCGCAGTGCGCCCATCCGGTGCCAGCCCCGCGCAGTTGATTCCCGCGCCGCAGGTGACCCCGACCCCCCACCGCCGGCTCGCGCCAGCCGCCGGCACGTCGTCAAGGCCGGCCCGCAGCACGGCGAACGTGTCATTCGCCACCTGGGTGGACGAGGTCCAGCCCTGGGCGGCGAGCATCCGTTCAAGCTGCCGTTCGTCTTCTGGCAGGTCGACGTTGGCCACGCAGGCGACGGTCGCCGTCGCCATGTCACGTAGCTCAGGCGCAAGTCCGGCCTTGGCGCAGGCGGCTCTGAGCAGTTCCGCGATGAGGTCCACGTTGGCCGCGGAGAGCTTTACCGGCATGCCAGGACCGCGTTCCACGGCCAGAAGGCTGCCATCGGCGGCCACCAGGGCCAGGTCTGTCTTGCTGTTGCCGCCGTCGATGGCGATAACAGCGGCAGGTGCCTCGCTCACCGTTATCCGGCCGCCCAGGGCAAGAAGCTGGCGTTCTCCGCGATCAGCTTCCCTGCCAGCTTGCTGGCCTGGTCGTACTGGCCGATGAGCGGATTGGCGAGCAGTGCCTTGACCACGCGGTCCTCGCCGCCATGCAGCGCGGCATCGACGGCAAGCTCCTCGTAAGCGGACGCGTGCGCGATCAGCCCGCCAAGCAGCGGGCTGACCGGCGCGACAGGTACAGCCACCGGGCCGGTCCCCTTGATGACGGCGGGCACCTCGATGACGGCCTCGTCGGGCAGGAAAGGCATGGTGCCCGCGTTGCGCAGGTTCACGACCTGGACGTCACCGGTGTCGTTCACCAGCGAGGCGAGCAGTGCGACAGCGGCTTCTGAGTAAAACGCGCCGCCACGCTGCCCGAGCAGTTCCGGCTTCTTGTCAAGAGCCGGATCTGCGTACATCGCGAGCAGTTGCCGCTCGATCTCCGCGACCGAATGCGCCCGGGTCTGCTGCCCGCGCAGTTCGCAGACCACGCGATCGTGCTCGTAGTAATAGCGCAGGTAATAAGAAGGCACGGTGCCGCCGGTAAGGTGCAGCAAGGGTTCTGGCATCCGCACCAGCGCCGCGATGTCGGCACCGCGCTCGGCGAGGAGCGAAGGCAGCTTGTCCTCCCCGTCCACAACCAAGGACCGCTCCCAGGTCAGGTGATTAAGCCCGACGTGACCAAGGCTTACCCGCTCTGGCGGCACCCCGAGCCACCCGGCGAAGATCCGCTGGAAGCCGATGGCCACATTGCACAGGCCGACGGCGCGATGTCCTGCGTCGAGCAATGCCCTGGTCACGATGCCGACGGGGTTGGTGAAGTCGATGATCCAGGCGCCCTGCGCCGCCCTCCGCCTCGCCCGCCCGGCGATGTCGAGCACGACAGGAACCGTGCGCAGCGCCTTCGCCAGCCCTCCTGCCCCGGTCGTCTCCTGGCCGACGCAGCCGCAGTCAAGCGGCCAGGTCTCGTCCCTGTGCCTGGCCGCCTGCCCGCCCACCCGCAGTTGCAGCAGCACGCCGCCGGCTCCGTCGAGTCCTTCGTCGGTGTCCGCCGTCCACCTGACCCGAGCCGGGTGCCCGTAGGCGCGCATGATCCGGTCGCTGAACGGCCCGACCAGGGAAAGCCTGCTCTCGTCCGGATCGACGAGCACGATCTCGGAGACCTTGACCTGTTCGGCGAGCCGCGCGATCCCGTCGATCAGCTCTGGTGTGTAGGTCGAGCCTCCGCCGATGACAGCGAGTTTCATTCAGAAAGCCTTTACCTCTGCGCCTGACTGGGCGACGTGGCAGGCGGCCTCGTGGCCGTCCGCGATGGGCTTGAGCTGCGGTGTGAGGCTGTGGCATGCCTCGACCGCGACGGGGCAGCGCCACCTGAACCGGCAGCCGGGAACGGGATCGATCACCTTCGGCGGTTCGCCCCGGTCGGTTTCCGCGTTCACGCTAAGCGGCGCGCGCGGGTCGGGCGCCGCGGAAAGCAGCAGCTGGGTGTAGGGGTGCCTGGGCGCGGCGAGTACCTCCTCGATCGGCCCGGTCTCGGCGATCTGGCCCGCATACATGACGATCAGCCGGTCGGCGATGTACCTGGCGCTCGCGAGGTCATGCGTGATGAACAGGATCGAGACGTTCTCGCTGTCTCGCAGCGCCGCCATCAGGTTCAGCAGCCCGATCCTGATCGAGACGTCGAGCATGGAGACCGGTTCGTCGGCCAGGATCAGCTTGGGCCGCATCGCCAGCGCCTGAGCGAACCCGACCCGCTGCCGCTGGCCGCCGCTCAGTTCGTGCGGGTAGCGCTCGAGCACATCGGCCGCGGGCGTGAGGCCGACAATGTCGAAAACCCGGCACGCCTCCTGGTACATCTCCTTGCTTGTCAGGTCTTTGCGGTGCAGTTTCAGGCCGCGCATGATGCCGTGCGACACGCGGAACACCGGATTGATCGACGCGAACGGATCCTGGAACACCATCGGTGCCAGCCCGGAATAACGCAGCCGGTCAGGGCGCGATCTTATTGACGAAAGCTTCTTTCCCTCAAAAAACACCTCGCCGCTGGTCGGCCGGTAGACCCTGGCCAGCAGCCGGGCAATGGTCGATTTGCCGCTGCCGCTCTCACCCGCGAGCGCGACGATCTCACGTTCGCCGATTGTCAAGCTGACGTCGTCGACGGCGTGCAAGGTGCGGCGCGACAGCGCGTTGCCGATCCTGAAGTGCTTGGTCAGTCCCTCGGTGCGGAGCAAAGGCTCGGTCATGCGACGTTCCCGTCGTGGCGGAAGCAGCGGACCTGCGTGCCTTCGACCTGGTAGAGCGGAGGGCGCTCGGTCGCGCAGCGGTCGAGTACCTTCGCGCACCTGGGCGCGAACCAGCAGCCCCCGACGCGTTTGGCCAGGTTGGGCGGACTGCCGCCGATTCCGGTCAGCGGCACCTTTGGCCCCCTGATCGAGGGAAACGCCTCCATCAGCCCCTCGGTGTACGGATGCCGCGGCGAGTCGAACAACTGCCTGGTCGCACCGACCTCGGCGACCTGACCCGCGTACATGACCATGAGCCGGTCGGAGAAATGCGAGACAAGTGACATGTCGTGGGTGACGAAGATGACCGCGAAGCCGAACTGCTCCTGAAGTTCCTTGATCTGCACCATGAGTGATCGCTGGGCCACGACGTCGAGCGCCGAGGTCGGCTCGTCCATGATCACTAGCTCGGGCGTGAACAGCAGTGCCATCGCGATCATGGACCGCTGCCGCATGCCGCCGGAAAGCTGGTGCGGATAGCTCTTCAGGTGCACGGGATCGATGCCGACCATCTTCAGCACTTCGGCCGAGCGATCCCCGATCTCGGCGTTCGACCTGACACCGTGCGCCCGCATCGCATCCTTGAACTGCGCGCCGATCGACTTAACCGGGTTCAGCGCGTTCATCGCGCTCTGCATGACAACGGACAGGTCCTTCCACCTGATCGCGATCAGCGACTTGTCGGTCAGCCCGACCAGGTTCCTGCCCCTGAACATGACACTGCCGCTCGTAACCCGGGCCGGCGGGGCGAGCAGTTGCGCGACGGCGAACAGCATCGTGGACTTGCCGCAGCCTGACTCGCCGACCACGGCGACGAACTCGCCTGAGTCAAGCGAGAAGTTCACCTGATCGACCGCGAGCACGCTGCCGCCCTCGGTGACGTACTCGACCGACAAGTCGCGCACGTCCAGGACGGTACCCGTTCGTTGCCGCGGCGCGTCTTCCTGCGTGCGCACGAGCGGGGGAGCGGACTTCTGCTGCCGCCCCGATGGACTAGCTGGTTGCACTGGTCCTCCTGAGCGATCGCGGCTGCTTCTGCCGCCTGACCGGCCGAAGCGCCGGGTTGCCTACCTCGTCGAACGCATAGTTGAGCAGGGCGAAGGCGGCGCCCAGGGCGACGATGCACAGACCGGGGGCGATGATCCACAGGGTCTGGCCGGTTTGGAAAGCCTCGTTGTTCTCCGCCGCGCGGAGCATGGTGCCCCAGCTCACCTGATTGGGATCGCCGAGCCCGATGAACTGCAAGCTGCTTGAGAACAGCACCGCATAGAGCGCGTTGGTCAGGAAACTGGCTACGAGCAGCGAGGTCATGGTCGGGATGATCTCCACGATGATGATGTAGATCGGCCGCTCGCCGCGTACCCGCGCCGCCTCGAGGAAGTCGCGCTTGCGCAGGGACAGTGCCTGGCTGCGGAGCTGCCTGGCGGTGAAGGACCATCCGGTCAGCGTCAGCACCGCGATCATCACGCCGGTGCTTGCGCCGTTCAGGTACCCGGCGATCACGATCAGCAGCGGGAACAGCGGTATGACCAGCAGGATGTCGGTGAGCAGGCTGAGCACGTTGTCCCAGATGCCGCCCAGGTAGGCGGCGGCCACGCCGACTAGCACGGCGATGCCTGTCGAGGCAAGGCCGACGCCGAACGCGATCTCGAGCACTGGCCTTGCGCCCCAGATCACTTGCGAGAACAGGTCCTCGCCATTGCCGTTGGTGCCGAGCAGGTGATGCCAGGACGGCCCGAGGCCGACCTTGAACTGACCAGTCTGGTTCGGGTTGCCGTGCGAGACGATCGCGGTGACGATGGTGACCAGGCAGAAGAACAGCAGCAGCCCCGCCCCCCAGCTAGCCTTCCGGTTGGACCTGACCGCCTTGCCCATCCCGGCGAGGGCGCGAAGCGCGGGGGACCTGCTGCGCCCTGATCGTCCGGCGGACGGGCCGAGGCCGGTGAGCTCGATCGGGACGGCGGGCTCAGTCGTCCCGCCAGGAATGATCATCGCCATGGCGTTTATCCCGCGTCCCTTGTCCTTGGATCGAGAATCGCGGTCGCGATGTCAGACAGCAGGATCGCCACCAGCACCGCGACGGTGATCAGCAGGAAGAGCGCCTGCATGAGGGGATAGTCATCGTTGTTGACCGCCGCCAGCAGCCAGAAGCCGACGCCCTGGTAGTTGAAGACGTACTCGACGAGGATCGCGCCGCCGAGCACGAAGCCGAGCGACATCGCGAACCCGGTGAGGTTGGGCAGGATGGCATTGCGCGCAGCGTAATCGAACATTATGCGCCGGCTCGACAGGCCCTTGGCCCGCGCCATCCGCACGTAGTCGTCGGCCAGGGTCGTGATCATGGTGTTGCGCATGGTCAGGATCCAGGTGCCGATGGTCGTGATCAGCAAGGTAAAGGCGGGCAGAATGGCGTGCTGTATGACATCCCAGATGAAGCTGAGCGTGAAGCCAGGCGTGTCGGTGTAGCTGTAGCTGTTGATGTATGGCAGCCAGTGCAGCTTGACGCCGAATATCAGGATCAGCACCAGGCCGAGCCAGAAATAGGGGACCACCGAGGTGATCACGAATACCGGCGGCATGACGCTGTCGAGCACCCCGCCCCGGCGCCAGGCGCCGACGATGCCGATGAGGGTGCCGAATATGAACGCCAGGACCGTGGTCAGCCCGACCAGGCCGAGCGTCCAGAAGATCGCTTGCATGATGATGTGCCCGACAGAAGCCGGGTACTCGGAAAGCGAGGTGCCGAAGTTGCCGGTGGCGACGTCCTTCAGGTAGCTGAAGTACTGGCTGATCACGCTATGCCTGGTGTTCACGCCGAACTGCACCTCGAGGGTATGCAGTGCCTGCGGTGAGACCCCGCCCTTGAACTTGGCGATCATGGCGACCGCCGGGTTGCCGGGCATGAGCCTCGGCAACGCGAAGTTGAGCGTGAGCGCGGCCCACAAGGTGAGCAGGAAGAAGCCCAGACGGCGAAGCACGAATCTCATGCCTTGCTTCCAATCCCGAGTGCTGTCCTAATCGTCGCCCGTGAAGGTGGCTGGCGGAAGGGTGAAGCCCTTCCGGCAGCCACCTCGCCCTTACTTGGCCGGCGTCAGGTGCAGCATCACCTGGCCCCAGTCCGGGTAGTTGTAGGCCGCGGGCTGCGCGTACGGGTCGCCTGGCGTCGGCCAGCCGCTGAAGGACGCGGTGTCGTACTGGAACCAGTCGACCGACTCGGTCACCGGGATCACCGGCACGTCGGCCAGCATGACCTTCTCAAGCTGGTCCACGATCTGCTGCTGCGTCGCCGGGTTCGTCGTGGCCGGGTACTCGTTGATGAGCTTGTCTGTCGCCGTGCTGGCGTAGCGCTCGAAGTTCGAGCCGGCCGGCGTGCCGATCGGGGCCGAGTTCGCCGAGTACAGCCACTGACGGAGCTCGAAGTACGGGCTAGGACCGCCGGTCTCGCTTCCGTAGCCGAGCTGGAACTGGCCGGCATAGAGCTTGTCCTGGTAGGTGGTCTGCGACAGGTCCTGCGGCGTCACCTGAATGCCGACGGCCTTCAGGTCAGCCACGATCACGTTGACCGCGTTCACCCAGTCGGAGAAGCCGCCGTTGTTGATGATCGTAAACGACAGCGGCTGGCCGTTCTTGGCGAAGATGCCATTGGAGCCCATGGTGAAGCCGGCGTTCTTGAGGATCGAGATCGCCTTCTTCGGGTTGTAGGCATAGTTGTTGCCGAACTGCGCTGCCTGCGAGGAATCCAGCCACGAACTGAAGGTCGGCGTCACGATGCCGGTCTGGTTGGAGGCGGGCTCCTCGCCGAACTCACCGATCGAGGCGGCCTTCTGCCTGTCGATCGCGTAGGCCATGGCCTGCCGCACGGCCACGTTGGAAAGCAGCGGGTTCTTCAGGTTGATGAACATCGAGACGTTCGCGACTGGCGGGAACCACCATTTGATCGCCGGCTGGGCCTTGAGGAACGTGCTGATATCGGGGATGAACTGGCTGCCCCATTGCGCGTTGCCCGCCGACAGGAACGTGTTCGCCGTGTCGTTCGTGAGGAAGGCCGGGTAGTTGACCGTTCCGACCTTCGGCTCGCCCTTCACCCAGTAGTTCGGGTTGGCGGTGTACTTGATGTTCTGCGGAGTGCACGTCGTGCTGCTGACCTCGTACGGGCCGGTACCGATCGGGTTGGTGTCCGGGTACTTGACCGGGTCGGAGATCTTCGACCAGACCTTGGAGTCCACGATGCCGATCTGGTCGGCGATGTAGTAGAAGTACGTCACCGCGGGCGCCTTGAACTGCATGACCACCTGGTCAGAACCCTGCTGGGAAACGCTGGAGAGCACGGACCATACCGCGTTGATGTCAAGCGTCTTGTTCTGCCTCAGCAAGTTGAACGTATAGACGACGTCGGCCGCGGTCAGCGGGTCGCCGTTGGTGAACTTCACGCCATTGCGGATCGTGAAGGTCAGCGTCTTGTTGCCGTTGCTCCATGCGTAGCTGGTGGCCAGCCAGGGCGTGGTCTTGGCGTCGTTCAGCGTGTCGACGAAGACCAGTGGCTCGTAGACGTTGCCGAGCGAGAACGAGATGTCGGAGAGGTTGAACGGGTTGAAGTCACACGTCCAGTTGCCGCCGCTCTCGTTGTCGATCGTAAGAACGCCGGATGCGGTCGATGTCCCCTTGCCGCCGCTGCTGCTACTGCTGCTTGAGCAGGCAGCAGCTAGCACGCCGCAAGACGCGAGGACGACCCCGTACTTGATAAGGCGTCTCATGCTTAAGCCCTTCGGTTGCGGCGTCTAGGCGCAAACGCCGCCTGGACGCCTTGGTTACCCCTGCGCGCTGCAGTTAGGGGATCGCCGTCGGCTCGCGCGCTCATGCCGGACGGTTCTGGGCCGGGAGTCCGGCGGTGGTGCCGAGGATGCCGCCCTGCAGCCTCGACGGTATGCCAGGTTTAGGCATTTAACCTACGAATCTTGCAACGCTTGGAACTTTGGGTGCGACGACGCTATTCTGGAGATTGTTAGGACAGTATCCTAACAATCAAGGCGCTAACAGAGTTCGTGGCCGAACCGTGACCTGGCACCTGAAGTCTGGATGAAAGACCTGATCGGGCCGGGGTGGCCCGACTGCAGGTGAAGTGAGTCGCGCCTAAGGCGAGACAAGTATCGGCGCTCGGCCGAGGTGGCACGGGCTGGCTGCGGAGGCTGGGTTACTTGGACATGATCTCGTTCGGGACGGTCTTCCTCGAGCTGGTTTTCGGGCAGCTAGACGCGCTGCCAGGACCAGGCGAAGAGGTCTTCACCGAGGAATTCGCGATCTCCTGCGGCGGTGCGGTGACCAGCGCCACCGCCGCTGCGGCTGGCGGCGCGAAGGCAGGCGTGTGCACCAGGCTCGGTGAGGATCTCGGCTCCCAGGTGGCGATCGAGCACTGCACTGGCGCGGGCATTGACCTCAGTACGTCTGCGCAAATCGCCGGGCCTGCGGCCGGCATCACCGTGGTGCTCAACTTCGCCGGAGACCGGGGCTTCGTCACGCACAGTCCGCCTCGGGGGTCAGGCGAGCCACCGCAGACCGAGCGCTGGCTCAGTGTCCTGCGGGCCGAGCGCCCGGCCTGGTGCTACCTGCACGCTGGCTGGGGGGTGCCGAGGATACTGCGCGAAGCGCGCGAGCTCGGCTGCAAGGTCATGCTGGACATCTCGCTCGGCGACGAGCGTGAAGGCGACGTCATCTTCGAGTGCATCAAGCTGGCCGACATCTTCGTGCCGAACGGCGACGAGCTGCTCAGGCTGACCGGCGCGGCCACGTTCGATGCCGCCGTCGCCGCCGCGACCAGATGGGGCACTCAACTTGTCGTGACCAGGGGCGCGGCGGGCGCGGCCGTCTCGCACCCGGATGGCTCGTTCACCGAGGTGGCCAGCGGCGTCGGTGCGGTCAGGGTCAGGGATCTCACCGGGGCTGGCGACAACTTCGCCGGGGCGCTGATCGCGGCGCTTGTCGGTGGTGCTCGCCTGACCGATGCTGTCGTGGCGGCGAACGCAGCCGGCTCAAAGGCCGTGGGACAGCTAGGAGCCATCGGTCAGGTCGACGTCGGCAGCGGCGGGCGGCCGTTGCGGCCGATGCTCTTCAATCATGGACTAGCTGGTGCGGCGGGCGCGCCCCGGCCGCAAGAGACGCTGGAGCGTGGCTGATGAAACTGACAATCCTGGGCGGCGGCGGTGTGAGGATGCCGGCCTTCGTGCGGTCCGTGCTGGCCGGCCAGCCAGCGGCGTTCGATGAGATCTGCCTGCTCGAACCGGACGCGACCAGGCGGGCCACGACCGGCCGCCTCGCCAGGGAGCTCGCCGCGGTGTTCGGCCGGCCTGGGACGGTGACCTTGACCGAAGACGCTGCGCAGGCGTTCACCGGTGCCGACTACGTGTTCTCGGCGATCCGGGTCGGTGGTGACCGCGGCCGGGTAATCGACGAGCAGGTCGCCCTGCGGCGCGGCATCGTCGGGCAGGAGACGACGGGACCAGGCGGCGGCGCGATGGCGCTGCGTACCATCCCGGTCGTGCTGGCTTACTGCGACTTGCTCAGCAAGTGCTCGCCAGGCGCGATCCTGATTAACTTCACCAACCCCGCCGGGCTGATCACGCAGGCGATCAGCGCCCAGGGCAAGGTGAAGGCGGTCGGGGTGTGCGACACCCCGTCAGGGACCATTCGCGACCTGACCAGGTATCTCGACCTCGAAGGGGCGTATGTCTCGGCCGGCTACAGCGGGCTCAACCACCTCGGCTGGGTGACCTCTTTCACGGCCGACGGCACCGAACTGCTTCCCGAGCTGCTCGGCAGGTTCGACGAGCTCGCACGGTCGGTGAAGCAGTTCGGCCCGTTCGACCCGAGCGAGGTGCGCCGGGTCGGTGCGCTGCCTACCGAATACGTGTATTACTACTATGACTCGCGCCGTTACATCGATGGCGTCGCCAAGGCGGGCGCCAGCCGGGGGCAAGACGTGCTCGCGCTGAACGAGGAACTGATGACCGCGCTCGGGAGGGCGTTCGCCAATGGCGGCGTGCATGAGGCGTGGACGGCGTACTCCACCTTGCTCGGCGTCCGGCGGGACACGTACATGCGAACCGACACCGAGGGCGACAACGGACAGGCGGCCGCCCGTGCCGAGCGCGCGGCCCGCGGCCAGGTGCCGATTGGCGCGGAGCGGATCGGCGGCTACGAAGGGCTCGCGTTGCGGGTCATCGACGGATTGTCCGGGCGAGAGCCTGGCAACGTGATCGTCAACACCCGTAACGGCGACACCATCGACTTTCTCGAGCCGGACGACGTGGTGGAAATTCCGGCCCGGGTCGATGCCGCCGGACTGACCTCGCTCGGCCCGCAGCCAGAGCTGCCGATGTCCGCCCGGGCGCTGGTCGAGGCCGTGAAGGGCTACGAGCGCGGCATCGTGGCGGCCGCGGTCGCCGCAGACGCGGACCTGGCCGCCGTCGCGCTGGCGCAGCATCCCCTGGTGCCCGGCATCACGGCGGCGCGTGAACTGCTTGCCGACTATCGTGAGCAGCATGGCGAGCACCTCGCCTACCTGCGGTAACCCGTTGCCGATGACAGATATCCCGCAGGCGCAGGCGGCGCGGCCGCAACTGATCAGGGCGATGAACGAGCAGTTGCTGCTCAGCCAGATCCGCCAGCTCGGCGTCTGCTCCCGCGCCGACCTCGCGCGGCTTTCCGGACTGTCGAAGCCGACGGTGTCGCTGGCCCTGGCTAACGTGGAACGGTCGGGTCTGGTGCGGACGGCTGGTCAGCGGACCGGGGTACCTGGCCGGTCGGCCGTGCTTTACGAGATCAGGCCGGAAGCGGGATACGTGCTCGGGCTGGACATCGGGCACGAGTATCTTCGCGGGGCGCTGGCCGACCTGACGGGCGAGGTGCGGGCTAAGGCCGAGGCCAGGAGCCCGTCTGACAATGTACTTAACCGGGTCGGCGAGCTGATCAAGCTGGCCGATGGCATCTGCGCGGTTGCCGGGATCGGCCGGGAGCAGGTGACCCAGACCGTGCTCGGCTGCCCGGGCGTCTACGACCCGAGCAGGGATGCGATCGTGCTCACCGGCGGCCTGCCCGGCTGGGACCGCAGGGCCGTGCTCGCGAAGCTGCGTGCAGCTTTCGGCTCCGAGTTCAAAGTGGAGAACGACATCGACGCGGCCGCACTTGCCGAACGCGACCACGGGCACGGTCGCGACTTCCCCAGCTTCGCGTTCGTGTCGATCGGCAGCGGCATCGGCATGGGCCTGGTACTTGGCGGGCAACTGCACCGGGGGGCGCACGGCGTGGCCGGGGAGATAGCGTTCCTGCCGATCGCCGAGGGTCACAGCGGGGCGGACGACTCAGAAGTACGCAAGCGGGGGTCGCTCGAGGCCGACGGCGCCGCATCGGCGATCGTCAGGTCCGCTAAGCAGGCCGGCCTCCGCGCCTCTTCGGCGCGGCAGGTATTCGCGGCGGCCGAGGCGGGCGACGAGCGGGCGAGCGCCATCGTGGCTACCGAGGCCCGCCTGGTCGCCAAGGCTATCTGCGCCATCGTGACCGTGATCGACCCCGGGCTCGTAGTGCTCGGCGGCGGCATCGGCCAGGCGCCAGGCTTCGCCGCGACTGTCACCGCCGAGCTCGCGAAGATCTCGCCGGTGCTGCCCGAGATCAGGGTGAGCGCGCTAGGGACGAGCGCCATCGTCGACGGCTGCCTGGCCGGAGGCGCCGACCTGGCCTGGGCCAGGCTGACGGCCCAGCTTGCGCAAGCCCAGCCGGACGGAGAGCAGGCCGCCGTTAGCTGGCCGGTCACCTAGGCGCCGCCGCGACTTACGAGCGCCGTGACTTGGGTACCGGACAATGTTTCACCCCAGGGTGATGCTGCCAGAACCACGTGCAGGGATGGAGCCTGCGCTCGAGCGCGCCCGGGTTCTTGTATGCCCAGGCAGGAACGTACTTCAGCAGCCAGACCTCTTCGAGCGGGTGCCCTTGCGGGCCAACGCCGCCGCATACCGGTCGCGGCTTGGCCGTTGGCACAAGACAGGTCTCCCTGACCCGCTTAAAGCCCAGATCCCGCAGGTAGCCTTCGATCAAGTTGAGCCGCTGCTCCGGGTGATTCTGGCGCCACAAGTTCCGCCATTCGATCGCCCAGCCGATGTGCAGCGTCTTCAGGTCGGCGGCGGCTGCCTTGAGTTCCTTGTCAGTCGGCGGCCTCGTGGCGTTTTGCATCTTCATCAGGTACCAGTAGAACGCGTGCGACTTGACCGCCTTGATTGTCGGCTGGGGAACCCAGGCGGTGTAAGAAACCGCGCGTGGATGCCCGTCTTCCGTCGCCAGCAGCATGACCCGCTCGGAGATTCCCGAGCCGATGAGCGACAGGCCGCCGCGCAGCCCCCAAGGCACGTCGAGCACGATCGAGTGTGAAGGGTCAGCTTGAATGGGGGCGTCGAGCCATGGCATCCCTGTCGGCATGACCTCGGTCGGGGTGAAGTTCGGCCCGTCGGTGCCGCCTTGCCAGCCAAGCTCGACGACCGCGAGCGCGGCGACGACGATGATGGCGGGAACGGCCATCCAGCGCCGCCGCTGGCTGAGCCATTGCACGGCGATCCCGGCAAGCAGTGCCACGCCGATCATCCCCACCAGCGCGAACCTGTCGGCTTCGCGCAGCCCTGCCAGCCAGGGGATACGGACCAGCCAGGTATAAGGCATCAGGTTGGAGACCCTGACCTGCTCCCAGGTTGCCACATGGTCATGGACGACCTGCACCCAGTGGATGTGGCTCTTGAACGGAATCAGCTGGATGCAGGATCGGCCGTACAGTTCGCCGGCGACGGACTGATTGACCACGCATCTGCTGCCGATGACAATGCTCGTGCCAAGCGACAGCACGGCGCAGCCGAGCCAGAGCAACGCGAACCACCAGGCGTAGCGGTATTTCTTGCGCCAGCCGATCAAGATGCCGATGACCGCAAGAGCGCTTGCGATCAGCCCGAAACCAGGCAGCCCTTCTCCAGGCTGGACAGAACTGCCGCCCTTCTGAGCGGCGTTGAACGCATAACCTGAGGGCAGGCTGTGCAGCCCGTAGTACGAGATGCGCGGACTCGGCGAGAAAAGCGTCTGGAGCGGCACCCCGAACTGGGTGTAATTGAGCGCCAGCGTCCCAGGTGGCACGGCGGCACCGCCAGACAGGTACTGCTGCGCCATCGCGATGAGCTGGGGGCTGGCTACCACGAGCGCCACGACGGCGCCGATGCCGAGCGGGATCAGCGCCTTGACCAGCGATTCGCGGTCCCTGAACAGCTTGCCGACGATCCAGGGCACCAGCATGGCGGCCGTCAGCAACAGCGCGATGGCCGCGCCTTCCTGGCTGGTCATGACCGCTCCGCCGAGCGTTATGCCGAGGTACACCGCAGGTGCGATCTTCTGGGTGCGGCGCAGCCGCACGGTGGCCTCGATCACCATGGGCAGGAAGATGATGCCGAGTGCGATGTTGAGGTGGTACCAGTTCTGCCACATCAGCATCGAGGACAGGCCGAACATGGCGCCCGCCACGATCGACGCGAGCTGGTTCAGCCACAGCCGCGCCGCACGGTACATCGTGTAGCACAAGAGCCCGGGCGCGATGAGGCTGAGCACGGTGAAGGACGCCGACGGACCCCAGAGCAGCGTGACCGGCGTCATCACATAGCCTGCCAGCGGCATCAGCGTGCTGAACCCAAGCTGGATTCCGGCGGGCGCCGCCATGAACTTAGTGAAGAACGGGTTACCGAAATGGTGGCTGACCTGGTGGGCGACCCACCAGAAACCCCAGACGAAGCTGGCTACGTCGGTGGTCCTCGGCAGCTTGCCTTCAGTCAGGTAGGTGAACCTCGGCCAGGTCGCGCCGATGCCGGCGGCGATATAGACGAGCAGGAGCACGACATGCCTGAACCAGTTGTGCCGCCATAGCCCGCAGAAAGACCGCCCGGTCCAGGCGAAGGGCCGTGCGATCACGCTGAAGGGCGGCCTGGTCAGGAAACGGAAGGGCCGCCCGACCTTGGTCAGCGCCTCCCCGCCGCCGCGGCGCTTACGCTCACCTGACCGTGATCCCTGGCCGGCCGCGTCTTCTTCGCGTGGCTTAGGCACCCGGCCGCGCTTGCCAGGCCGTGACTTCTCAGTGACGACCGCTGAGCCTCCCTGGGATTCCCGCCTGGACGTCGCCGAGTCGCCCTGCGACTCACCGACGCCGGAATCCAGGTCGCCCGTCGCGACCGGACTGGCCACGGCGGTCGCGGTCGAAGCGACAGACGTCGAAGCGGCGGATTCTGTCGTCGAAGCGGCGGATTCTGTCGTCGAAAGTGAATGCTCGTGCACCGCTGCCTGGTCAGCCTGGCTAGTTCCGCCAGACTGCGCGGCTTCCGAGGATGCAGGCTTGCCTTCTTGGCCGCCGCCTGCTGAGCTCATCGGACCACCCTGTCTGCGTTCCTTGGCTTCTTCTCTGGGCTAAGTTCTCATTAAGTTCCGTACGAGCTTGCTCTGACCGATCCATGTTTACCTTGCGACCGGGCAGCTTGCCGCATGATCGGGCAGACCCGTCCTACCACGCTCACGATCAGCTACTCGCCTCAAGCGCCAGAACTGTGTCTGCCGGTTAGCGGCCATCGGGGGCCAGCGCGACTACTGGCTCTGGGCTACAGTCCTTCAGTGGCACTCAGGGAAACTAGCGTACGCCCGATGCAGCCATGGCTGATCCGTTGGGAGATCTTCGCGGTATTCGCTGTGTCGCTCGGCGCAAGTGCGCTGAATGCGATCTTGTCGCTGGTCCAGTCGCTGCTCGCCAGGCAGTCGCTCTCCAGCCAGCAGGCCTTGCTTGTCGGTCCTGAGGCGACCAGCAACTGGCTGGACCTCGCACTCCAGCTCGCCACCATCGCCGAGGCGCTTGCCCCGGTCGTGCTCGTCATCTACCTGCTGGTCCGCAGCGAGGACCTCGCCAAGGTTGGCCTTGACGCCAGCCAGCCGGGCAAGGATGCCGCCCGCGGCGCCGCTCTCGCCGCGATAATCGGCGGCATCGGACTCGCCTATTACGTCGTTGCATTCAAGCTCGGCTCGAACTTGAATGTGGTGCCAGAGGATCTGCCCGCCGTGTGGTGGCGGATACCCGTGCTCGTGCTTTACGCCGTTCAGAACGGTGTGCTCGAGGAGATCCTGGTCATCGGTTACCTGCTCACCAGGCTGGAGCAGCTTGAGGTCCCCGCATGGCTCGCGATCGTGGTCAGCGCCCTGCTGCGCGGGACTTATCACCTGTACCAGGGCTTCGGCCCGTTCTTCGGCAACGCGGTGATGGGCCTAGCGTTCGGCGTGCTTTTCCTGCGCTGGCGCCGGGTGACGCCGTTCATCGTGGCTCATGCTCTCATCGACGCAGGCGCCTTCCTCGGCTACGCCGCGCTGCACGGCAAGGTCTCTTGGCTGCCTTAACCCAGTGCGCAATCCTGCCCTTAGACTGCGCAGATGGCTTTTCACCTTGGCAAGCTTGACTTCGAGCCCGCGACCAGGTTCCCTGGGTTGCTAGCCGCTCCTGTTGCCGCGGCAATCACGAGTCAGGCGTGGCCATTCGCGGAGCATGCCGTAGGCGTGAGCGAGATCGACCCGGAGCTAGCCGACACAGCGGCTTTCTGCGAGCGCTACGACGTCACTCTCGGTGAGTCAGCCAACTGCGTGGTCATCTCGGGAAAACGCGACGGCGAGGCCAGGTTCGCCGCCTGCGTGGTGCTGGCCACCACGCGCGCCGACGTCAACAACGTCGCAAGACGAGCGCTCGATGTGCGAAAGGCTTCGTTCGCTCCGATGGAGGTGGCGGTTCAGGAAACAGGCATGGAGTACGGCGGGATTACGCCGATCGGACTGCCTGCCGACTGGCAGGTATTGATTGACGCCGCCGTTGCCGCCTGCGGACCTGTAGTAATAGGTAGCGGCGTGCGCCGGTCCAAGCTGGCCCTGGCCGGATCGACCCTGGCCGCCCTGCCTGGCGCGACCGTCGTCCACGGTCTGGCCCGCTAGCACCACCCGCCGCCGCCCCCGCGCGGCCTGGTTCCGCGCGGCCCGGTCCCCACGTTGCGGGGTTGTGGGGGTCAGGGTGCCGACGTTGTGGCGGTGTGGGGGTGGGCTGGCGGGGGGAGAGAGAGTACCCCGAATGTTGTTAATACTGTTGAGTCTCCTAGTCTTCGTTCATGTCGGTAAGGCAACCTCAAAGCGGGAGCATCGGCGCCTCTGGCCTGACGGCGGCCACTGCGACCGTGGCCGGCCTGACGGCCGCGATGGCCGCGGGCAAGCTGACTTCTGCCGAGCTCACCCGTTTTTACCTGGACAGAATTGACCAGCTTAACGGTGGCCTGCGCGCGGTGATTTCGGTCAGCGACGACGCTGAGCAGCAGGCGGCCGCCGCTGACGCGGCACGGGCAGGCGGGGAAGGTCACGGGGTGCTTGCTGGCATGCCTGTGCTCGTCAAAGACAATATTTCGGTAGCAGGCTCGCCGGCGACAGCCGGGTCACCTGCACTGCTCGCGGCTGAGGCGACCGACGCTTTCCTGATCACTAAGCTGCGCGCGGCGGGCGCGGTGATCCTCGGCAAGGCAAATCTGTCCGAGTGGGCCAACTTCCGCTCGACGCACTCGACCAGCGGCTGGTCCACGCTTGGCGGCCAGGCAGTGAACCCGCACGGGTCCGGCCGCAACCCCTCTGGCTCGAGTTCAGGTTCTGCCGTCGCGGTCGCTGCGGGCCTCGCGCCGCTCGCGATCGGCACGGAGACTGACGGCTCGATCGTGAGCCCGTCGAACAACTGCGGCCTGGTCGGGATCAAGCCGACGCTTGGCCTGGTCAGCAGGACCGGCATCGTGCCCATCTCCGCCGCGCAGGATACGGCTGGCCCGATGACCAGGTGCGTGGCCGACGCCGCCGCGCTGCTCGGGGTGATCGCCGGGCCCGACCCGGCCGATCCGCCTACGCAGGACACACCGCCGGTTACGGGCGAGCCTTGGCCGGCCGGATACACCCAGTTCCTCGACGCCGCCGCGCTGGCAGGCGCCAGGATCGGAGTCTGGCGTGACGGGTCGGCGCAGGCCGTGCCCGCCGCTGCGGCACTGCTCGAGGAGGCGGTGCGGATACTCGGTGCGCATGGCGCGATGATCATCGACGAGGTATCGCTGCCTGACGCCGACGCGATCGGCAAGGCCGAGTTCGCCGCGCTGGAGATGGAGTTCAAAGACGATATGAACGGCTACCTGTCCAGGCTCGGCGGGCAGCACCCCATGTCGCTGGCCGAGCTAATTAACTTCAATATCCGCAATAAAGAACACATGCTTTCTCAGTTCGGACAGGAGATCTTCGTAGCGGCGGAGGCGACGGGCGGGCGGTCTGACCCAAGGTGGAAGCCTGCCCGTGACGAGGCAAGGACGCTGGCCAGGTCAGGTCTTGACGGCACGCTGAGCGAGCACGGACTCGATGCGATCGTGACCCTCACAGGGAATCCGGCCTGGCTCACCGACTACGTGCTAGGCGACCATTACGCCTTCGGCACCTCGTCACCGGCGGCGGTGAGCGGCTATCCGGCGATCACGGTGCCCGCCGGTGATGTCGAGGGCCTGCCGGTCGGCATCACGTTCATGGGCCAGGCGTGGAGCGAGCCGACGCTGATCGGGCTGGCGTTCGCTTTCGAACAGGTACGCTCCCTCTGATAGCACGCAAGCGGAGCGATAATCTTGCGGCCATGGACTCCTGGCCTGCTCCGAACATCCCCGTGCTGCCAGGCCTGGGGCCCGATACGACGATCTGGGACACCGCGAGCGCGTCCAAGGTCGTAGCGGCGCGCGGGCGGCTCGCCACGATCTATGCCTGCGGCATCACGCCGTACGACGCTACTCACATGGGTCACGCCGCCACGTACCTGGCCTGGGATCTGCTGGTCAGAAGCTGGCGGGATGCCGGCCACGAGGTCCGTTACGCTCAGAACGTCACCGACGTCGACGATCCGCTGCTTGAGCGGGCCGACAGGGATGGCGAGAACTGGCGCGAGCTCGCCGAGCGCGAGATCGCCAGGTACCGGTCGGACATGACGGCCCTGGCGGTAGTGCCGCCTGACTACCTGATCGGAGCGGTTGAAGCGCTCGGGGTCATCGAGGACTTCAGCGGGCTGCTCAGTGACAGGGGCGCGCTTTACGCACTTGACTCAGACGTGTACGCGGCAAAGGCGGCCGACCCCCGCTTCGGTTCAGTTTCCGGGTACGACGTGCCCGCCATGCTCGAGTTGTCCGCCGAGCGGGGCGGCGATCCAGGTCGCGCAGGCAAGAAGGACCCGCTTGACCCGCTGGTCTGGCGTGGCCAGCGGCCAGGCGAACCGCACTGGCCATCGCGGTTCGGCGCCGGGCGCCCCGGCTGGCACGTCGAGTGCGCGGCCATCGCTACCCACTGGCTTGGCCGTGCCTTCGATGTCCAGGCCGGCGGTTCTGACCTTATCTTCCCGCACCACGAGATGAGTGCGTCGCACGCACGGGTGGCTTACGGCGAGCCAGGTTCTGACGAGCTGTTGTTCGCCGGCCGGTACGTCCATGCCGGGATGGTGAGATACCAGGGCGCGAAGATGTCCAAGTCTCTCGGCAATCTGGTGTTCGTTTCCGCGCTTCGTGCGGCTGGGGCAGACCCGATGGCGATCAGGCTGGCGGTACTCGCCCACCATTACCGCTCGGACTGGGATTGGACAGATGAGGGACTGGCGGCGGCGACTGACCGGCTGGCCGGCTGGCGGGCTGCGGCCGCGATGGCCGGCACGGGACCGGGCGGCGCGGCCGATGGTGCGGAGGTACTCGCGGCGGTCAGGCAGCGCCTGGCCGATGACCTTGACGCGCCAGGGGCTCTCGCCGTGATCGATCAGTGGGCTGGCGGGGTGATCGCCGGCCGGGCGCAGGGAGCCGCTGCTGCGCTGGTCAAGGATACGGCCGACGCTTTGCTAGGTATCCGGCTCTAGGGCGCCAGTCAAGAGACTTGGCGTCACTGCACAGCCCCGCATCCTCCGTCCACAGCCGAAGAAGCCTGTCAAGCCTGTTCCGTCCGCCTGGGCCAGGCTTTTCGCATGAATGAACTTCAGCCCGACGAACCCCGTCCAGACGACAGCCAGGACAACCAGGCGCCACGATGGCGATCACGGCCACCGCGCGATGGCGCTCGCGCAGAAGGACCAGCCGGCCGCCGGCCGGGCCGGGCAGGGCCGCCTGGCCGGGCAGAAGATGGCGCCGACGGCGGAGTCCGCTGCCGGGTCAGGGTCGGCTCGGCCGATGGAGTACTTGCCGTTGTGCCGCACCTGCTCGGCTTCCACCCGGCTAACAGCCTGGTCTTGCTCGGGATCAGCGGCCCGCACGGCCGGATCAGGCTGGCATTCCGCTACGACCTCCCCGAACCGCCGGACGCTGGCCTCAGCGCCGACATCGCCGCACATGCCGGCGCCGTGCTTGACCGCGAGCACCTGACCGTCGCGATAGTGATCGGATACGGCGAAGGCCGGTCTGTGACCGGCGTGATCGACGAGGTACTGCCCGCGCTGCGATCGGCGGACATCATCGTGCATGACGTCTTGCGGGTGCATGACGGGCGCTACTGGTCCTATCTCTGTTCTGACCCGCAGTGCTGCCCTCCTGAGGGCAGGACATACGACCCGGCCGGGCACCCTGCGGCTGCCGCACTCGAGGCCGCCGGCCTTGCCGCCCGCGCCAACCGCGCTGCCCTGGCCGGCACCCTGGCCAGGGCTACCGAAGCGATCGAGCCGATGGCGCAGGCCGTAGACCGGGCGAGGCGCCGAGCCGCGAAACTGATCGAGGAGTCGCTGCACGCCACAGAAGACGGCGACGTGCTGCAGTCGATCGCCGACGCGGGCAGGCGCTCGGTGCGCCTGGCCGTGACATCTAGCCGGCGCGGCAAGGAACTGACCGACCTCGACGAGATCGCCTGGATCGGCTTTGCCCTGACCGACCTGCGAGTAAGGGACGACGCCTGGGCGAGGATGGACCCCCGGTTCAACGACGCACACCAGCGGCTGTGGGCGCATCTGGTTCGCATGCTGCCCGCCGAGTTCGTGCCCGCACCCGCCTCGCTGCTCGCGTTCACCGCGTGGCAGTCAGGTGACGGGGCGCTGGCCAGCATCGCGATCGAGCGGGCGCTGAGCGCTGATCCCGAGTACTCGATGGCGAAGCTGATAGCAGAAGCGCTTCAGGCCGGCCTGCCTCCGTCGGCCGCAAGGCTGCCGATGAGTCCCAAGCAGGTCGCCGCGACCTACGCCAAGCACAGGAAACCCGCACCAAGCTCGCGCCGGGGCCGTTAGCGCCTGGCTCAGGAAGCTGGCTCCACGGCGATACCCCCGGCGATACCTTCGGCAAGGTCCCCGGCGATACCTTCGGCGAGATCTTCGGCCTGGCCGCGACCGGATTCCACCTGGACCAGGTCAGGCCCAGCCGCCAGCTTGGACAGTTCCCTGCCCTGGCGATACTGGAGCGCGGTCTGAGGCAGGGGAGCGTAGCGGCCGCTCAGCAATACGGTCAGCGTGCCCGTGGCGATGTCCTCCGCCTCGAGCAGGTCGCGGCTCGCAACTCCCGTCTGGAACTCAAGGGTGCGGCGAAGCGCCTGGGCGGCGACGGCGCCTGCCGTGCCGAAGAGCACGGCCCCAGGCACGGCGGCCGCGATCAGGTCGGCGGCCAGTTCGTACTCGGTGCAGCCGAGCACGACCGCGCCGCATCCGGCCGGCGTCCGGCTGGCCGCGTCGGCGATGGCGGCGGCAATGGCATCACTGTCGCCCGCATCGACGGCCGTCGCGAGCCCCGGGCATGCTACCGGCGTCACGTCGGCGCCACCGCCGAACTCGGCGATCAGCCTGCGCTGGTAGTCACTCTTCGTGGTGGCGACGGTGGCCCAGATGGCAACCGAGCGCGCGGCCATGGCGGCTGGCTTGATCGCGGGAACCGTTCCCACGACAGGAATGCCTGGCTCGAACTCCGCCCTCAGCACGTCGAGTGCGTGCACGGACCCCGTATTGCAGGCCATGATGATCACGTCCGGCTGATAGACCGCGGCCGCGCGGGCCAGGGCAAGCGAACGCTGTGCTATGTCCCTAGGCGTTCGAGTGCCCCAGGGCATGCCGTCAGGGTCCATCGCGATCACCAGGTCAGCGTCAGGGCGCAGCTTGTTCAACTCACTTGCGGTGGAAAGCAGCCCGAGCCCGGAGTTGATCAGCGTGAATCGCATGCGCCAACCATAGGAGATAAGTCGAAGCGAGAGGTAAATGCTGCTCAGGTGAGAGCGGGGAGACCATCGATGCTGGCCGAGTTGTGCTTGACCCGGTACGCGGCAAGTTCTTCCCGCGACTTGCGTTCCGCCCACCTGGCCAGCACGTCACGCTCGCCTACCAGGTCCATCACCGGCACGGCGTACCCGCAGGAGTCAGCTATCCGGTCGGCCAGATCGAGGTAGGCGACCCTGCGCGGGTCGAGCACGGCCAGCGTGTCCGCGTAGCCCTTGGGCGATACGTTGACGTGCCCGCCGGATCCGGACTCGTCAAGGCAAGGTGCCGTCGCCACGAAGAAGATCGGCTGGCCAGTGATGAAGGTAATGAGTCGCTCGTCGAGTTCTGCGTAAGTCGCGGCCATGGTTTCCTCCCATGGCCATTGTCAAGGTCTCGCTCAGGGCAGTGGGCGGCAGGCTCCTCCGGCTCGGGACAGGAAGCATGCGGTCTGGCATGCTGAGCGGTCACGCCGACGCTGGCCTGCGCAGGACCGGCGGCTGCCAGGAACCTCAGGTTTACCGGGCGGTAAGATAGGCGTCTTGTATCTTCCGCCAGGCCGATGCACGCTCTGACTATGGCGCCGGAACTTATCGGGTGCCGTTTGGACACGAGGCCGCTGAGGTCGCCCACGGGGAGGGCAACGTGACCGAGCTCGCTGACCACGAGCGCCAGGACAGGCCGGTCGTGCCTCAGGCGACGGCTAGCCCGTTGCTGGCCAGCAGGCACGCGTCCGCCGCGAGGCTCAAGCGCCAGTATGCCGCCATTCCCGAAGGGACCAGGGTAAGGCTCGCCAAGTCCACGTCGAATCTCTTCAGGTTCGGTGACCGTGAGGCGGCGAACCTGGTCACCCTCGACGTGTCGGCTTTCGCGAGCGTACTAGAAGTCAACCCGGCGCAGCGCACGGCTCTCGTCGGCGGCATGACCACTTACGAGGACCTCGTCGCCGCCACCCTCCCGCACGGGCTCATGCCGCTCGTCGTGCCGCAGCTCAAGACGATCACGCTTGGCGGCGCGGTGTCCGGCCTCGGTATCGAGTCGACCTCGTTCAGGAATGGCCTGCCGCACGAATCCGTGCTCGAGATGGAGATCCTGACCGGCGACGGCCGGGTCGTCACCGCCACGCCCGATGGCCCGCACCAGGACCTGTACCTGGGCTTCCCGAATTCCTACGGCACGCTGGGCTACGCGCTCTGGCTCAAGATCGAGCTCGAGCCCGTGCAACCCTACGTGCACCTGCGCCACTTCAGGTTCACCAGCGCGGCGGACGTCATGACCGCGATCGAGGAGATCACCAGGGACGGCAGTTACCGTGGTCACCGTGCCGACTTCCTCGACGGCACCGCCTTCAGCCCTGACGAGATTTACCTGACGGTCGCCGCCTACAGCGAAGCCGCGCCCTGGCTGAGCGACTACACCGGCCAGCGCATTTATTACCAGTCCATCAAGGGCCCGGCCGAGGATTTCCTGACGATCGCCAACTACCTCTGGCGCTGGGACACCGACTGGTTCTGGTGCTCACGCGCGTTCGGGGTACAGCGTCCTATGGTTCGCATGCTGTGGCCGCGCAAGTACCGGCGATCAGACGTCTACCGCAAGCTAGTCGCGTTTTATAAGCGGCAAAAATTCATCGGCGCGATGGAGGCTCGCGCCGGCCGGCCTGCCCAGGAGTCGGTGATTCAGGATGTCGAGGTACCGGTCGAGCGATCGGCGGCGTTCTATGAGTTCTTCGCGGCAGACGTCGGGATGAGCCCGGTCTGGCTTTGCCCGCTCAAGCTGCGCGGCGACCGAGCCTGGCCGCTTTATCCGCTGGCGCCTGGCCGGGTGTACGTGAACTTCGGTTTCTGGGGCAACGTGACGCTGCCGGAAGGCAAGAGCGACGGCTATTTCAATCGCAAGGTCGAAGGCAAGGTCACCGAGCTTGACGGCCACAAGGGCCTTTACTCGACCTCTTTTTACACGCCGGAAGAATTCTGGCGGCTTTACAACGGTACGGCGTATTCGGCGCTCAAGGCCGAATACGACCCGGCTGGCAGGCTTGCCGATCTATATGACAAGTGCGTAGGCGGGAAATGAAGGAGGACGCATGACGCTGGCCCAGGTTTTTGAGAAGGTGGCTGGTCCTGATGCGCCAGTAGAGTTCCGTGCATACGATGGCAGTTCGGCGGGCTATCCTGGCACGCCGCCGGTCAGCGTGACCGTGCGCGACGAGACGGCAGTTAAGTACCTGGCGCAAGCGCCTGGCGCAATGGGCCTGGCCCGTGCGTACGTCTCCGGGCACCTCGACGTGGACGGCGACATGTACACGGCGTTGCGCCGCCTCTCCGGCGCTCAGCAGATCTCGCTCAGTGCCGGAGAGAAACTCGCCCTACTGCGTGATCTTGGCGGCCCGAAACTGCTCTTTCCAAAAATCGCGCCGCCACCGCAGGAAGTCAGGGTAAACCGAAGCTGGATGATCGGCAGGCGGCATTCCCGCGGCCGGGATGCCAGGGCGATCTCGCACCATTACGACGTGAGCAACACCTTCTACCAATGGGTGCTCGGTCCTTCGATGGCGTATACCTGCGCGTGCTACCCACGCGCAGACGCCACCCTCGAGCAGGCGCAGGAGCACAAGTTCGACCTGGTGGCGCGCAAGATCGGGCTTGAGCCTGGCATGCGGCTTCTCGACGTCGGCTGCGGCTGGGGCGGCATGGTCATGCACGCCGCGAGGCATTACGGCGTCAGGGCGCTCGGCGTCACGCTGTCCGAGCAGCAGGCGCTCTGGGCGCAGCACGCGATCAAGGAAGCAGGCCTTGAGAACCTTGCCGAGGTCAGGCACCTGGACTACCGCGAGGTCTCAGAGACCGGCTTCGACGCGGTCAGTTCGATCGGGCTCACCGAGCACATCGGCAAGGCGCAGCTCCCCGGCTACTTCGCCTTCCTGGCTGGCAAGCTCAAGCCGGGCGGGCGACTGCTCAACCATTGCATCACCAGGCCAGACAACAAGGGCATGGCCAGTGTGCGCGGCGGGTTCATCTTCAGGTACGTGTTCCCTGACGGCGAACTCGAGGGACCTGGCTACCTAGTCTCCGCCATGCACGACAACGGGTTCGAGGTCAGGCACGAGGAGAACCTGCGCGAGCACTACGCGATGACGCTGGCGGCCTGGTGCGCGAACCTTGACGCGCACTGGGACGAGGCCGTGGCGGAGGTGGGAGAGTCGATCGCGCGGGTGTGGCGGCTCTACATGGCCGGATCACAGCTTGGCTTCGAGCGGAACGTGGTCCAGTTGCACCAGGTACTCGGGGTGAAGCTGCACGAGGATGGCAGGTCAGACATGCCGCTGCGGCCGGACTGGGAAACGGCTGGCTAGGTCTCCTGGCTGCGGTAGCTTTCCGCGACGGTGAAGGCCAGGTCGAGTGCCTGGCTGCGGTTGAGGCGCGGGTCGCAGGCGGTCTCGTAGCGCTGGTGCAGGTCGTCTACGGCGAGTTCGAAGCTGCCGCCGGTGCACTCGGTGACGTTGTCGCCGGTGAATTCGATGTGGATACCGCCCGGGTGAGTCCCCTTGGCCCTGTGCACGGCGAAGAAACCGGCTACCTCGTCGAGCACGGCGTCCAGGTGCCTGGTTTTGACGCCGCTCTGGGTCTCGAAGGTGTTGCCGTGCATCGGATCGCAGATCCAGGCTACCGGGGCGCCGTCGCTGGCTACCGCATCGACCAGGGGCGGCAGCACCTCGGCGATGCGGCCCGCGCCCATCCTGGTGATCAGGGTCAGCTTGCCAGGGATCCGGTCGGGGTTCAGTTGCCTGATGAGGACGAGCAGGTCCTCAGGAGTGGTGCCAGGCCCGATCTTGACGCCGACCGGGTTGGCGATGGACTTGGCGAACTCGAGGTGAGCCCCGCCTAGCTGCCTGGTGCGTTCGCCGATCCAGGGGAAGTGCGTGGACGTGTCGTAGATCTTGCCTGTACGCGAGTCGACTCTGGAAAGCGCGTACTCGTAGTCAAGCAGCAGTGCCTCGTGGCTGGAGTAGAACTCGACGGTGTGCAACTCGGCCGGGTCGGTACCGCACGCGCGCATGAAGGCGAGCGCACGATCGATGTCGCCTGCCAGCCGTTCATAACGTTGCCCCGCCGGGCTGTCAGCGACGAAGTCGTGGTTCCAGGCGTGCACCTGCCGCAGGTCGGCGTAGCCGCCGGTGGTAAATGCCCGGCACAAGTTCAGCGTCACGGCCGAGCAGTGGTACGCGCGAAGCAGGCGTCCTGGGTCAGGCCTCCGCGCTTGCGGTGAGAAGTCGAATCCGTTGACCGCGTCGCCGCGGTAGGCAGGCAGTTCGACCCCGTCCCTGGTCTCCGTCGGCTTGGATCTCGGCTTGCCGAACTGGCCAGCCATCCGCCCGATCTTCACGACGGGCACGGTCGCGCCGTAGGTAAGCACGACCGCCATTTGAAGCAGGGTCCGCAGCTTGGCCCTGACCGCGGTGGCGTTAGACCCGGCGAACGTCTCGGCGCAGTCGCCGCCCTGCAGCACGAAGGCCTCGCCGCGGGTCACCGCGGCGAGGCGTTCTGTCAGCAGGTCACACTCGCCGGCGAAGACCAGCGGCGGCATGCCGGAGAGTTCGTCAGTCACCTCCGCCAGGCGATCAGCATCTGGCCAGTCAGGCTGCTGTGCCGATGGCTGCTCTGGCCAGCGCTCACGCCAGGGCAGGCGATCGGTGGCAGGCAACTCGGTGGGGAACGCGAAATTGCCCTGAAGCGATGGGGTCGAGGTCACGCTCATATCGGCTCAGTGATCCAGTGCTCGGAAAGCGGTTACCAACCAGCAGGGAGTCTAGCCCCCGCCACTCCGCAACATGCCTGCTACCGGCAAGCGCCTATCACCTACCCCCACGTCGCCGCAACGTGGGGGCTCGGGGCGGGGGGCTGAGCCCTGCGGCGTCACAGCGTAGGTACCGCTGCCCCTGCGGCGCCGCAACGTGGGGGCTCGGGGGCGGGGCTCGGGGGCGGGGCTCTGGGGCGAGGGCCTGGCGGGGGCGGGGCGCCTTTGGTGCCGCAGCATGCGGGTTCGCTGTGCGCGGACCTGGTAAGGGACAATGGGGCCATGCGGTCGGCTTCATCAGATGGTCAGCGCGACGTAGTCCTGCTCGGCTCCACTGGCTCGATAGGGACGCAGGCGGTCGACATCGTGCGGCGCAATCCGGACAAGTTCCGCCTGGTCGCACTGGCAGCCGGCGGTGCCAGCCCTGAGTTGCTCGCCAGTCAGGCGCTTGAGTTCGGCGTCGAGACGGTCGCGGTCGCCGATAAGCGCGCCGCCCCTGCCGTGAGGGAAGCGCTCGTCAGCGGCGGGGGTGTCGGCGGCAGGGGCGCCAGGGGTGTCGGGGGTGTCGGCGGCGGGGGTGTCGGCGGCGGGGGCATCACCGTGCACGCCGGCCCGGACGCGGTTGCCGCCCTGGCCGGGCATCCGGCGGACGTGGTGCTGAACGCGGTCACCGGGGCGGTGGGCCTGGCTGCGACGCTGTCCGCGCTGGACGCGGGCGTCGTACTCGCGCTGGCCAACAAGGAGTCGCTGATCATGGGCGGTGACCTGGTGACGAGCCGGGCGGCACCTGGTCAGATCGTGCCTGTGGACTCAGAGCACTCGGCCATCGCCCAGTGCCTGCGCGGCGGTAGCAGGGGGGAGGTGCGCCGGCTGATCATCACCGCCAGCGGAGGGCCGTTCCTGCACCGCAGCCCCGCTGAGCTCGCGGACGTCACGCCCGAGCAGGCACTTGCGCATCCGACCTGGAACATGGGGCCGGTGATCACGATCAACTCGGCGACCCTGGTCAACAAGGGTCTCGAGGTGATCGAGGCGCACCTGCTTTTTGGCGTTTCCTTTGCCGATATCGAAGTGGTTGTGCACCGGCAGTCGGTTATTCACTCGATGGTGGAGTTCACTGACGGCTCGACGATCGCCCAGGCGAGCCCGCCTGACATGCGGATACCGATTGCGCTCGCCCTGGCCTGGCCGCAGCGGGTAGCCGACGCGGCGCGGCCGGTGGACTGGACCGCGTCCCATGCCTGGACTTTCGAGCCGCTTGATGAGGCTGCGTTCCCTGCGGTGCGGCTGGCCAGGGAGGTCGGAAGTGCAGGCGGCACGGCGCCTGCTGTCTACAACGCGGCGAACGAGGAGTGTGTGGCGGCGTTCCGCGCCAGAACCATTCCTTTCACGGGGATCATGCGGACAGTAGCCCAGGTAATCTCAGAACATGGCGGCTCGGCCTGGCCGGCCAGCGGGATCGATGAGATCCTCGCGGCGGATCAGTGGGCCAGGATCAGGGCACGTGAGCTGACCAAGACTCACGCGACGGTATAGGCAGGCTGAGCGGAGGGCCGGGGTGGGTGTGCCTGGCGGCGGTGCCGCGAGGTGCCCGCGCCGAAAGGAGAGCTAGAGCGGATGAGCTACCTGCTTGGCGTGCTGATCTTCGTGATCGCACTGCTGGTGTCGATCTCGTTGCACGAGGCTGGTCACCTGGTGACCGCCAAGGCGTTCGGCATGAAGGCGACGAGGTTCTTCATTGGCTTCGGCAACACGATCTGGTCGTTTCGGCGCGGCGAGACCGAGTACGGCGTCAAGGCGCTGCCCGTGGGCGGGTTCGTCGACATCACCGGCATGAGCAACCTGGACGAAGTCGACCAGGCAGACGAGCCGAGGGCGTTTAGATCCAAGCCAGCGTGGCAGCGGTCGGTCGTGCTGCTCGCAGGTTCGTTCATGCATTTCCTGATCGGGTTCGTGCTGATCTTCGCGGTCATCGCCGGGCTCGGTGCGCAGAACACCAACGTGATCAGCCTGGATGTCTGCGTGCCTGCGAACGCGAACCAGCTGACCTGCCCGGCGAACGGGCCGAAGTCGCCCGCCTTGCTTGCCGGGCTGAAGACCGGGGACAGGATAGTCGCGGTCGACGGGCATCAGGTGTCGACCTGGACGCAACTCACCAGTCAGATCGTCAAACACAAGGGCGGCAGCACGGTCGCGTTCACGGTGTCACGTGATGGCAGGCAGTTCACCAGGCACATCACCTTGGCCAAGCTGGCCTTCCGCCAGGGCGGATTCCTTGGCGTCGAGGAAGTGCCATTCGTGCGGGAGAGCTTCCCTGCCGCGGTCGGCTCGACAGGGGCACTGTTCGGGCAGACGGTGCACAACACCTTCGATGGCCTTGCCAGGCTGCCAAGTGAGATTTCTAAGCTGTTCTCGCCGAACCGGGCGAAATACGGCGGCGGCGTGACCAGCGTTGTCGGCGTCAGCGAAGCAACCGGCCAGGTGGTCAGCGCGCACGGGGTCAGCTGGCAGGAGAAGACGGCTTTCGTCTTGCTTGTCGTGGCTTCCGTCAACATTTTCGTCGGAGTATTCAACCTGCTGCCATTCCTGCCGCTGGACGGCGGCAAGCTGGTGATCGTTATCTTCGAGGGGATCAGGTCCTTCTTCGCCAGGCTGAGGCGCAGGCCTGACCCTGGCCCCATCGACATGCAAAAGCTCATACCGCTGAGTGTTGGTTTCCTGTTCGTGTTCATCTGCCTCGGCGTGCTGCTTATCGCGGCGGACATCTTCAACCCGATCCAACTTCAGTAAGGCGATAACTATGACCGTCAATCTCGGCATGCCTGGTGCGGCTACGCCACAGCTTGCGTCACGCCGGGTTTCCCGTCAGATCATGGTCGGCAAGGGCGCGCACGCCGTCCCGGTAGGCGGGGGAGCGCCAGTGTCCGTGCAGTCGATGACGACGACGCTCACCGCCGACGTGAACTCCACCCTTCAGCAGATCGCCGAGCTCACCGCCGCGGGCTGCCAGATCGTCCGGGTGGCCGTGCCTTCGCAGGACGACGCCGACGCTTTGCCGCAGATCGCTCGCAAGTCCCAGATACCAGTAATAGCTGACATTCATTTCCAGCCAAAATACGTGTTCGCGGCAATTGACGCCGGCTGCGCCGCCGTCCGAGTCAACCCTGGAAACATCAAGGCCTTCGATGACAAGGTCGGAGAAATTGCCAGGGCGGCGGCCGACGCCCAGGTACCGATCAGGATCGGGGTGAATGCCGGATCGCTGGACAAGCGGCTGCTTGCCAAGTATGGCAAGGCCACGCCTGAGGCGCTGACCGAGTCGGCACTCTGGGAGTGCTCGCTATTTGAGGAGCACGGTTTCCGCGACATCAAGATCTCGGTGAAGCACCACGACCCCGTGGTCATGATCCAGGCCTACCGGTTGCTGGCCGAGCGCTGCGACTACCCGCTGCATCTCGGCGTGACCGAGGCGGGTCCCGCGTTCCAGGGCACGATCAAGTCCGCGGTGGCGTTCGGCGCGCTGCTCGCCGAGGGCATCGGTGACACGATACGCGTCTCGCTGTCGGCGCCGCCGGTCGAAGAGGTGAAGGTCGGCACCGCGATCCTCGAGTCGCTCGGGCTGCGTGAGCGCGGGCTCGAGATCGTTTCCTGCCCGTCCTGCGGCCGGGCCCAGGTCGACGTCTATAAGCTCGCTGACCAGGTGACCGCGGCACTCGAAGGCATGGACATACCGCTGCGGGTCGCCGTCATGGGCTGCGTGGTAAACGGCCCTGGCGAAGCCAGGGAAGCCGACCTGGGCGTCGCCTCAGGCAACGGCAAGGGCCAGATCTTCGTGCGCGGCGAGGTGATCGCGACGGTGCCGGAGTCCCAGATCGTCGAGCGTCTTATCGAGGAAGCCATGAAACTGGCCGCGACCATGACGCCGCAGGATGCCTGAACTCGCGCGGGCGACGCGGCCTGCGCTCGCCGCGGTCGCCTTCGCCGCCCTTCTCGCCCTGGCCGGCTGCACGTTCGGGTCGGCGTCGAGTACTTCAGGCGCGCCTGGAGGCGGCACCGGTGCCGCCGTGCCCGCCACCGAGGCCACGCTGCACTGGAAGGCATGCGGCGGCCAGGGACCGCACGTTCTTTGCGGCCAGCTCAAGGTGCCGCTGAACTACGCCGACGCGAACGGCAGGAAGATCACCCTCGCGCTCACCGAGGTGCCTGCCACCGCCCCGGTAAGCGAGCGCCAGGGCATCTTGCTTGTCAATCCAGGCGGGCCAGGCGGCAGTGGCACCGGCATGGCCAGCTTCGTCGCCCAGGGCCTTTCGCCTTCCGTGGCCAGTGACTACGACATCATCGGCTTCGACCCGCGCGGAGTAGGCGCGTCTGTGCCTTCGATGCATTGCGAACCTTCGTTCTTTGCTACCGCGCGGCCAAACTACATTCCCGCCAGCCGGTCCGCCGAGCAGGTGCTCAAGGGTCGGGCGAGGACCTATGCCGCTGACTGCGAGAAGAAGTACGCCTGGCTGCTGCCCTACATGACGACTGAGAACGTCGCCAGGGACATGAACCAGATCAGGGCGGCCATGGGCCAGTCCAAGCTGAGCTATCTCGGCTACTCCTACGGCACCTACATCGGGCAGGTCTACGCCACGCTGTTCCCGCATCGGGTGCACCGGATGGTGCTTGACAGCATCGTGAACCCCGATGGCGTCTGGTACGCGGACAACATCGCGCAGGACTACGCATTCCAGGGCCGCATGAACGCGTTTCTCGCCTGGATGGCGAAATACGACGGCCTCTATCATCTCGGCTCGACGGTGGCGCAGGTGCGCAAATCCTGGTACGAGGCCAGGGCCAGGCTGCTCGCGCATCCGGTCAAGGACTCGGCGGGCGTGCCCGTGCTCGGCGCGGACGAGTACGACGACACGATGCTCATCGGCGGTTATGACAACGGATACTGGCCAGGACTCGCCGCCGCGCTTGCCACCTACCAGCATGTCGGCGGTACCGGGCAGCTCATGACGCTTTACCGCCAGGCGGGCAAGCAAAGCGAGAACGAGTTCGCGGTCTACAATGCGGTCGAATGCGCCGACGTGGCCTGGCCGCGCAACTTCGCCAAATGGAACACCGATGCCAGGAAGGTCTACTCGACCGCTCCGGTCGAAGCCTGGGACAACCTGTGGTTCAACGCCGCCTGCGCGTTCTGGCCAGTGCACGGCCCGGCCAGGCCGCTGCGAATCGGAGCGCCCGGCCTGCCGGGAATCTTGATGATCCAGGGAACCCTGGACCCGGCGACGCCCTACGCCGGTGCTCTCGTCGCTCACCGGCTGCTGCCGACGTCCAAGATGGTAGTAGTGGAAGGCAGCGGCAATCATGGACAGTCACTGGCCTATCCCCCCAATACCTGCGTAAACGACTACCTCGATCGTTACCTGGCGACGGGTGCGCTGCCTGCGGGACCAGGACCAGTCAACGCGACCTGCCAGGCGCTTCCCGCGCCCGTGCCGAGCGGGTGAGTGCCGATACTCTGAGAAGGTGCTGCGCACCAAGGCCGGGCGTTCATCGGCCCTTCGCCTCCTAGCCGACCGCGACCGTGAAGAAGCGCTCGCCCTTTGCGACCGTGATCCGGTGGCCAACGTCTTCGTGAGCGCCAGGCTCAGGACCAGCGGCCTGGACCCGGTAAGTCTCGGTGCCCAGATCTGGGGTTACTACGAGGGAGGCAGACTCGTATCCGCTTGTTACGTGGGCGCCAACATGGTTCCCTTGGAAGCGGTGCCTGCTGCCACGATCGCGTTCGCCGAGCGGGCCAGGCTCCAGGGTCGCCGTTGTTCCTCGATCACGGGCCGTGCCGACGCCGTGCGTGCGCTCTGGTCGCACCTGGCGCCGTTCTGGGACCGGCCGCGTGAGATCAGGGATCCGCAGCCCTTGCTGGCGATCGCCAGTGACCCGCTGATCGAGCCGGACCAGAAAGTCCGCTTGGTGCGCAGGGACGAGATCGGGACCTTGCTGCCTGCCAGCATCGCAATGTTCACCGAGGAAGTCGGCGTCTCCCCGATCGGACCTGACGGCGGAGCCGCCTACCGGGCAAGGGTCACAGAACTGGTCGTCAGCGGCCGGTCGTTCGCTCGCATCGACGACGGCGCCGTCACCTTCAAGGCCGAGGTCGGCGCGGTCACCCCGCAGGCCTGCCAGGTACAGGGCGTCTGGGTGCCACCGCACCTGCGCAACCGCGGCTACGCCGCCGCCGGCATGGCGAGCGTGGTAGCTGCCGCGCGCCGAACACTTGCCCCGGTCGTGAGCCTTTACGTCAACGACTTCAACGCTCCGGCCCGCGCCGCCTACCACCGCGTCGGGTTCACGCAGGTGGGCGAGTTCATGTCAGTCTTGTTCTGACCCATGGCCGGCCGCCGCCGGCTTGCGCTCGGTTTCGCCCGCGCCGCGTGGCGCTGGCACTACGGGTTCCTTCGTGGGATCCGGCATGACCTGACGACCGCCCTGCGTTGCGGAAAACGATCCGCCGGTCACGTCGCCGCGGGTCGGGGGATGTTCTCGCGCCCGGCTGAACGGATGACGGTCGGCGAGGAAGACAAGCAGAATCCAGATCAGCATGGCCGCCGCGAAAGACAGCGCCATGATCCCCAGCCAGTAGTTGTGTATCTCGCCCGGCATCTGGCCGTCACCTCCTGTGATTTATTCATTACCAGTAGTTAGCAAACCAACCTGCTCGGGTGGGAGTGAAAAAATAAGATGACTGCATCAGGAGAACCTTGCTAGCCTTCTGTGCCCTTGTGCCAAGTAAGTCGCCGGCAAGAATCCAGCCAAGGAGCCCAGCCATGGCCTGTCCCGCGGAGGAAGATACTGATACAGATCAGGTGCTAGCCGCAGAACGCGAGCATCTGACCCGATCAAGGGAATACCTGCGCCTGATGCGGCAGGACGTGCTTTCACTGCCCGCCCTGGCGGGCGACCGGGTATCGCAGGAATACCTCAAGGCCGACCTGCACCGCCGCGCCGAGTCGCTGCGTGACCTGCCGGACACACCGCTGTTCTTCGGACGCCTCGACTACCACGACGACCTGCGGTCAGGCGAGCAGTTCCACGTCGGGCGCCGCCACGTCCACGATCCTGACGGGCACCCGGCCGTGATCGACTGGCGCGCGCCGATCTCAAGGCCCTTCTACCGGGCAAGTCAAGCCGACCCGATGAACCTTGAGATGCGGCGGCGGTTCGGTTTCAGCGGCGGCAAGCTGACCGCCTACGAGGACGAGATTTTCCGGCCAGGCGCGGCTAAGGCCGATGGCGTGAAACCCGCCATGAGCCGCATCATGATCGAGGAAATCGAGCGGCCAAGGTCGGGCGCGATGCGGGACATCGTCGCCACGATCCAGCCTGAGCAGGACGACATCGTCCGCGCCGACGCCACCCTTTCTATCTGCGTGCAGGGCGCCCCTGGGACAGGGAAGACCGCGGTCGGGCTGCACAGGATCGCGTTCTTGCTCTACGCCTACAGGGAACGGATGAGCAGGGGCGGAGTGCTGGTAATCGGCCCGAACCGCGCGTTCCTCACCTACATCCGCAACGTGCTGCCTGCGCTCGGCGAGTTCGACGCGGCGCAGACCTCGGTTACCGAACTGCTTGCCACCGTGCCGGTCAGCGGCACGGACTGCGAGGCCACCGCCAAGATCAAGGGTGACAGCCGGATGGCGGTCGTACTGCGGCGAGCGCTCTGGGAACGAGTGCGCGAGCCCGCCGAGCCGATCATGCTGACCCGCGGGTCGCGCCGCTGGCGGGTGTCGGCGGATCAGCTCACCGAGCTGGTGATGGAGTTGTTCGAGCGCGGTGTGCGGTACGGCACGGGCAGGGACATGCTCTCGCACCGGATCGCACACGTGATCTTGAGTCAGCTTGAGGCGGCAGGGGAACCCTGCGATGACCGCACCCACGCGGCGGTAAGAAGGACCACTCCGGTCAAGTCGGCCGTCGACGCGATCTGGCCGAAGGCGGACCCCGTGCGGGTTGTCTTTAATTTGCTGTCCAGTAAAGAGACCATCATCAGATGCTCGCAAGGAGTGCTCAGCGAAGCTGAGCAGGAGGCGCTCGCCTGGGCCAAGCCGCCGAAGAGTCCGGGCTCCGCACGCTGGACGGCGGCCGACACTGTGCTGATCGATGAGGTATCGGACCTGATCGAGCGGACAGGCAGCCTCGCGCACATCGTCGTGGACGAGGCGCAGGACCTGTCCGCGATGGCATGCCGCGCGGTCGGGCGGCGGGCCGCCACCGGCTCGGTCACGGTGCTCGGCGACATCGCGCAGGGCACCACGGCGTGGGCGGCGGGAAGCTGGGAGCAGATGCTCGGCCACCTCGGCAAGCCTGACGCCGCGCTCGAGGTGCTGACGACCGGGTACCGGGTGCCAAGGCAGATTCTCGATTTCGCCAGCAAGCTCCTGCCGAGGATCGCGCCGGAGCTTTCGCCCGCCACCTCGGTGCGCCAGGATGCCGGCTCGCTCACGATCACCGCCGTGGCCGCAGGAGGCCTTGACGCCGAGTTGACCGACGTCTGCCGCGCGGCGCTTGGCCAGCCGGGCTCGGTCGCGGTAATCACCACAGACGCCGCGGTTCCCGCCGCCGCCGCCGCGCTTGCCGCCGCCGGGCTGCCCCATTGCGTGCTCGACGGCGACACCGAGGCCAGCCAGCTCACCGTCGTGCCCGTCGGACTGGTCAAGGGCCTCGAGTTCGACCACGTGATAGTCGTCGAACCGGCCGCCATCGCCGCCGCAGAGGCGCGCGGACTGCAGCGACTTTACGTGGCGCTGACCCGCGCGGTTTCGCGCCTTACCGTTCTGCACGCAGAACCGCTGCCCGAGCTCCTGCGTTAGGGTCTATTTATCCGGACAAGGGAGTGCCCCGTGAGCGTACTCAGCAGGATCCTGGCCAAAATGATGAAGCTGCCGCCGGCGCAGTCTCATGCGATCAAGATCGAGCGGGACCTGAAGGTGCCGATGCCTGATGGCGTGGTGTTGCTCGCCGACCGGTACATTCCGGCCAGCGGCGAAGGGCCGCTTGTCATGATCCGCTGTCCCTACGGACGCAAGAGTTTTTTCGGCGCCTTGTTCGGTGTCATCTTCGCCGAGCGTGGTCTGCAGGTGCTAATGCAAAGCTGCCGTGGCACCTTCGGATCTGGCGGTCAGCTTGATCCGTTTGACGAGCGCACCGACGGAATGGCGACGGTGGCCTGGCTGCGCGATCAGGACTGGTATCCAGGCTCATTCGCCATGGCGGGACCTAGCTACCTCGGCATCGTGCAATGGGCAATCGCCGCGCAAGCCGGCCCCGAGCTGACGGCAATGTCCCTCCTCATTACCAGCGCGGATCCTTACGATCTGCTGTTCTCTGGCGGATCGCTCTCGCTGGAGACAATGCTGACCTGGATCAGTCTCGTGGACCGGCAGGAACGCAGGCTTGCTTCGCTGCGGCAGCGCACTGTCAGCGGGAAATTGCGGCAGGTTTATGGCCGGCTGCCGCTCGGCGAACTCGATTCCCTGGCCGTCGGGCACCAAGTCGCCGACTGGCAGGCATGGATGGCGCATACGCAGGCCGACGACCCTTACTGGGTACAGCGGCGGTTTACTGGCGACCAGGCAAGTGTCAGGGCGAATGCCAGTTTCGTGGCGGGCTGGCAGGACATTTTCCTGCCAGGCGAATTGCGGGACTATGCGGCGCTGCGAGCGGCCGGGCAAGATCCTTATTTGCTGATCGGGCCGTGGCAGCATACCGATCAGGAGGGAATGGCCGCCGCCATCAGGGAATCGATCGGCTGGCTGCGGGCGCAATTGCTGGATGACAGGAGCCAGTTGCGTGCCGCGCCGGTGCTGATCTACGTCGGCGGTATCGAAGAATGGCGTGACTTGCCAAGCTGGCCTCCGCCCGCTACCGAGCAACGCTGGCATTTGCAGTCCGGCGGCGGCCTTGAACTCCGTGTGCCGCAGGATTCAGAACCAGACTCCTACACCTACGACCCGGCCGATCCGACGCCGAGCGTCGGCGGTCCCGTGCTTTCCGCGAACACCGGACGGCGCAAGCAGCCGGCCGATAACCGCGGGCTTGAAGCCAGGGCGGACGTGCTGACCTACACCAGTCCGGCGCTTGAAGCAGATCTCGAGGTTATCGGCCAGGTGACCGCCGACTTGTTCGTCCGCTCCAGCCTTGGCCACACCGACTTCTTCGCCAGGCTCTGCGACGTCGACCCCTCAGGTCGCTCGCTGGCTGTCTGCGACGCCTTGCTGAGGCTCTCGCCCGGTCGCCCGCCCGCGGCGCCCGACGGCACGATCCGGGTGCGGATTGACCTGTGGCCAACCGCTTACCGGTTCAAGGCCGGCCACCTGATCAGGCTCCAGGTCTCGAGCGGTGCCCACCCGAGGTTCGCGCGCAACCCGGGCTCAGGCGAGCCGCTGGCAAAGGCGACCAGGCTGGAACCGGCCAGCCAGTTGGTCTATCACGACAAGGAGCACCCTTCTGCCATTCTGCTTCCCGTGACCTGACGCGCTTTGCCGAAGGCAGGGCCTCAATCGCCGCCAGCCGTTGCGATTTGGCCTGTCTGACGCGAAAACGGCGATAAGGTCTGCGTGAGTACCACGCTAGACCTGCTCCGCCCGCGCTGACATTACCGGGCGAATGACTCGCCGCAGGTCAGTGCGACGTTCGGTCTTAATGAATTGATCAGCAGAACTTGCAGTGCCGCTCTCAGCGGAGCATCCTTCTAGCTAACACCTTACTCTGCGCGCTCGGATGGTTACATTCCGTTGCGGCGGTGCGGAGTTACTAAACTGACAAGCGACAAAGGTGACATGGTGTCTTTGGTAGCCGGTCAAGTGGGCGCGGAAGCCGACCTGACTCAGCCGCAGCCGTTCGTGGATCGGCTAGAAGAACTCGCCTGCGAACTGGACAGGCACGGCCTCCAGGTCTCGCTGATGACTCCGGCCGGCCGCATTCCGAGCCTGCACGTGGCGAATCCCGTCGCGCCAAGATTGGCGGAAGACGTGTACGTCGGCCGCAGCCAAGACGGCCTGTGGTGGTTCTGGTGGCCATGGGCCGAGCGAATTGCCCCTGGCGGCGAGGTCGCCGAGGCGGCGACGGCAATAGCCAAGGTCCTGGACACCGCCGGGTAGCGCCAGGCCCAGGCTCGCCCCGCGCCGCCGGCCCGCGTCGGCGCGGGCGTCGCTGGGGGCTGGACCGGGGTGCTGTCTGGCGAAAGGTCTGAGCGCCGAGGAGCTTGGCGTGGTCAGCGTGGCGTGGCGAGGCCGGGGAAGGCCTGGGGCGAACCACCCCAGTGGGCAGCGCGGACGGCGGCCTCTTGCATCCTGGTCGCGGCTAGCTTGCGAAGGGCGCGATCGCCCGCGCCTGTTAGGTCTAGGTAACCGGCTACTACGCCCAGTTCCAGATCCGTGGCCAGGCTCGCGGCTTCTCTCGGGGTGCTCACGACCAGCGGCAGCCGGTAGGCGACCGCGGCGGGCGCAGGAGTGGCGCCGAGGGCGGTGATCATGGCGAACAGGGTGTCTCTGGCCCGTTCGTGGATCGCGCAGTCGGTTGCGGCCAGGTTGAATTCCGTGCCCGTGAGGTGCGCCCCGACGACGCCGTAGCCGTAGCTTGCCGCTTCCTCGGCCGTGAGCGCGCTTTGCAGGGCAGCGACCAGAGCCTGCTTGCCTGATCTGACCATCAGCTGCTCCCTGCCCGGCGCAGGTAGACCACGTGAGCCGCTTCTGACGCGCTGATGCTGGCCAGGAGCTTGGCCAGTCCCGCAGGCGCGTCCGCAAGCTGGCCGGTCAGGCGGACGGCGGCGGCTCGCTCTTGCGCGGCCAGGGCGCCGAGCACTCCGGCTCGATCGGCGGGGAGCGAAGGCATGCCGCTGCTAGGAGCGATCTTGGTCCTGGCCAGCCTCGGCGGCAGGATAAGGCGAGCGCGGAGGTGGCTGAGGTGAGCCTCGTGCTCGGCCCCGATGGCGGCGATCACGGCTGCGGTTCGCGGCAATTGTCCGGTGGCGCCCTTGTAAAGCATGACCAGTGCCTCCTCGGCGGCAATCGCCTGCTCCAAGGTTCTGACGTCGCCTGGGACGCCGGGCACAGGGCCGAGGGCGGCGATTCCTTTGCAGCCGGCCAGCCAGGCAGATCCGGCGGCGGCAATCGTGAAGGCAAGTAGCGCCCGGCGAGCAGGCTGCGCCTGAGCTTGTCGCACCGCCATCCCCTCTCGCCGGGTTTCCGCGCAAACCTTCTGGCAATCGCGGGCACCAGCATGCCACGCCGTTCGTTGCTCAGATGCGCCATCCGCGTATCGCGAAACGAAACTGCGGCAGAACCGGATGGCTACGAAGAGCAACAGGTCAGAACCTCAGGCTACGGTGCCGGATAGGCTGGTGGCCTGACTACGACAACAGCAACAGGTCGCTGGCGAGGAGGGCGTGATGCGCGAGGACTCACAGCGCGGCGCGCCGCGATCGGTGCGGGCGCCAGGTCGGCCTGGCGCTGGCCGTGACGGGCGGACGTCGCGTAACCAGAGCCGAGGCCAGGCGGCGGCTTACGGAACGTCGCGTGAGGCCGGCCGCACCGCCGGCCCGCCGGCGCAGGGCCGTGCCAGGCAAGGCCAGGGAGGCAGTGCTGACACGGCCAGGCTTACCGGCGTGATCGAGCCAGTGCTGGCCGCGATGGAAATCGACCTTGAGGCGGTCAAGCTCAGTTCCGCTGGCCGGCGGGCTTTGCTCCGCGTTGTCATCGACGCGGACGGCGGGGTGAGCCTCGACGACATCGCCGAGGTCAGCCGGGAGCTTTCTGCTCGCCTTGACGCTAAGAACGCCATGGGCGACGCGCCTTACACGCTGGAAGTGACGTCGCCTGGAGTGGACCGCCCGCTGACCCAGCACAGGCACTGGCGAAGAGCGGCGGGCCGGCTGGTGGCCTTCGAGTACTCGGGGGCCGAGTATCAGGGCAGGGTCATAGCCGCGGCCGAAGAAGGCGTCACGCTCGATCTCGGCGGTGAGCGGCGCACGTTCAGGTTTGAAGAACTCGGCCCTGGCCGGGTGCAGGTGGAGTTCGGACGCCTTGACGAGATCGATGAGGCAGAAGAGATCGATGAGGCAGACGATCTCGAAGCCTTCCACGACGCCGGGGACTCCTGGCAGGGCGAGCGCCCAGACGAGGAGGAACCCGATGGACATTGACGTGTCTGCGCTGAAGAGCCTGGAGGCCGAGAAGGACATCTCGATGGACCTTGTGATCAAGGCCATCGAGGATGCCCTGCTTGTCGCCTATCACAAGTCGGATGGCGCGGCCCCTTCCGCGCGGGTGGCCGTGGACCGGCGTACCGGGCACGTTACGGTCTGGGCGGCGCAGACCGACGAGAACGGCGCCGTGCTGACCGAGTACGACGACACGCCCGCTGGTTTCGGCCGGATCGCGGCCACCACCGCCGGGCAAGTCATCTTGCAGCGCCTGCGGGATGCGGAAGACGAGCTCACTTTCGGTGAATTCGCCGGCCAGGAAGGCAACGTCGTCGCGGGCGTTATCCAGCAGGGCAAAGACCCCAAGGCCGTCCTGGTCGACCTTGGCCGCATCGAGGCGATCTTGCCGCCGACCGAGCAGGTGCCCGGTGAGCGCTACGTGCATGGCGAGCGCATCAAGTGCTACGTCCTGTACGTCAGGAAGGGATTCCGCGGTCCTTCCGTGACCTTGTCCCGCACCCACCCGAACCTGGTAAAGAAGCTGTTCGCGCTCGAAGTACCCGAGATCGCGTCCGGGGCAGTCGAGATCGCCGCGATCGCCAGAGAAGCTGGTCACCGCACCAAGATCGCCGTTATCGCCAGAGAGCCTGGCGTCAACGCCAAGGGGTCCTGCATTGGCCCGATGGGCAGCCGGGTGCGTAACGTGATGGCTGAGTTGCATGGTGAGAAGATTGACATCGTCGACTACGCAGACGATCCGGCCGAGTTCGTCGGGCACGCGCTGTCCCCGGCGCGAGTGTCACAGGTTCGGATTCTTGACGAGGCCAACCGGGTTGCCCAGGTCATCGTGCCTGACTACCAGCTATCGCTGGCCATAGGCAAGGAGGGCCAGAACGTGAGGCTCGCCGCCCGCCTCACCGGATGGCGCATCGACATACAGCCGGACAATCAGGCTGGAGCCGACCTCGGCGGGAATAGGCCAGACCGCCCGGTCGCTGCGCACAGGGGCGCGCCGGCTGGCGGAGCCTCGAGAGGCAAGGTGGCTGGTGCCGCTGACGCGCCGGCCCTGTAAGCTGTTAGGCGGGCGGCTAATGCGGTCTACGTCTCTTGCCATGTCCGGGTCCATGATCCGTACATGCGTGGGGTGCAGGACGCGTGCCGTCAAGTCCGACTTGCTCCGCGTCGTGGTGGTCGGCGATGAAATCGCCGCCGATCCCTTGGCGCGCAGTCCAGGCCGGGGGGCATACTTGCATCCCAGTCAGGAATGCTTGGAGCAAGCCAGGCGCCGCCGGGCTTTTCCGCGAGCGTTGCGCGTGACCGGGCCACTGGCCGATGAAGGGCTTGCCAGGTATCTGTCGCAGGCCTGAATAGTTGCCAGCCCGGGCATAATCGCATAGCCCGCGGACGGGTCACTGGCTTAGTGTTCGCACACCGATGTGCTCGCGGCACTTGAGCCTCTGGGCAGGGTCAGGGCGGGTCCAAGCCGTTGCGGGTCGGCCAGCTAGGCCGGCGTGCCGGCCGGCCTGCCCAAGCCAGCGCGGCGAGCGGGCGGCCTCAAGGCTGCCTCCGCAAGCGGGACTCGGCGGGACAGGAAACGAGCGGCGCGGTATTCGCCCGGCCAGCAGGCCGGAAGGGTACTCGCCTGAGAGACAGGCCGGAGAGACAGGCTGAGACAGCAATGAGCGCTCGATGAGCAAGCGGCGATGAACAGCAGGAACTGACGCCGGACGGAGCATGCGCTGCCCCGTACCGGCTGAGTGGCCCGAGATAACGGGCCGAGGCAGGGAGCGTAGTGGCGAAGGTCCGGGTATACGAGCTCGCTAAGGAGTTCGGAGTAGAAAGCAAGGCCGTGATGGCCAAGCTTCAGGATATGGGCGAGTTCGTGAGGTCAGCCTCATCGACTATCGAGGCGCCAGTCGTCCGCAGGCTTAAGGAAGCGTTCGCGACCGAGACAGCGGCGGCGAAGACATCATCATCAGGTCGTGCGGCGGGACAGGCCGACGGTGGCAGGCGCGCAGGCAACGGCCATGGGCCGGCTCCGAAGCAAGCCGCGCCGCCGGCCGAAAGTTCCCTGGCGAGCGCGGCCGAACAGGCCAGCGCGGCCGGGTCGGCCACCGAGGCCATGGCCGCCGCCGAGCAGGCGAGGCCGCAGGCAGAGCCGTCGGCCAGCCAGGCTAGCCAGGCTGAGACGCCTGCCGGCGGCGATGGAACGCACACGGTCACCTCTGGCGTGCCGCAGGTTCCTTTCAGCCAGCCGGAGCAGGCGCGTCCTGGCGGCGGTGAGTCGCGCGCCCCGCGCGGACCGGTCCCCAGCGCTCCGCGCGGGGTGGCTGGTCCCTCGGTGCGTCCAAGCCCGCCAGGGCCAAGGCCAGGTCCTGTGCCTGGCGGTACTAAGCCGGTTCCCGCTGTGCCTGCAGCCCCTTCCGTGCCTGCCGCTCCTTCCGTGCCTGCTGCTTCTGCCGCCGCCCCTTCTGGTCCTGCGGCTCCTTCTGGTCCTGCGGCTCCTTCCGGTCCTGCTGCCCCTACCGCGCCTTCTGGCGGCGGGGCGACGCCAGGTCCGCGTCCAGGTGCGCCGAGGCCAGGTCCGCGACCTGGCAATAACCCGTTCAGTTCGACGCCGACCGGCATGGGATCCGCAGGCCGTGGTCCGCGCCCTGGCCAGCAAGGTGGTCAGGGCCAGCAAGGTCCTTCAGGGGCGGCCGGCATGGGCACCGGCGGTCAGGGCGGCCGGCCAGGTGGTGCCGGAGGCTCCGGCGGTCCGAGGCCTCAGGGCCCGCGTCCTGGCGGCGGTCGTCCTGGTCCAGGTGGCGAGGGCGGGCCGCGTCCTGGCGGACCGCGTCCCGGCGGTCCGAGGCCAAGTCCGAGCAGCATGCCGCCGCGGCCGTTCAGTGCACGCGGTGGCGGGCCAGGCGGCGCCGGCGGTCCAGGTGGGCCAGGTGCTGGCACCAGGCCTGGCGGCGGGCGTGGCGGTCCTGGCGCCGGGCGTGGCGGCGCGGGCACCGGCACTGCGGGCGCGCCGCGCACTGGCACCGGAGGCCCGGCGAGACCGGGCGGCGGTGGCGGGCGCGGGCGCACCGGCACGCAGGGTGCGTTCGGGCGGCCTGGCGGGCGTCCTTCGCGCGGGCGCAAGTCGAAGAAGCAGCGCCGTCAAGAGTTCGACAACATGCAGGCGCCTTCGATAGGCGGCGTGTCGGTACCGCGCGGCAACGGCCAGGTGATCAGGCTGTCTCGTGGTGCCTCGCTGAGCGACTTCGCCGACAAGATCGGGGTCAACCCGGCACTGCTCGTGCAGGCGCTATTTCACCTCGGCGAGATGGTCACGGCCACTCAGTCGGTAAACGACGAGACGCTGCAGTTGCTCGGCGCGGAACTGAACTTCAACGTGCAGGTGGTTTCTCCGGAAGAAGAGGACCGCGAACTGCTCGAGACGTTCGACATCGAGTTCGGCGAGGACGAGGGCGGCGAGGAAGATCTCGTTGCGAGGCCGCCGGTGGTCACCGTCATGGGTCACGTCGACCACGGCAAGACCAGGCTGCTCGACGCCATCAGGCACACCAACATCGTGGCCCAAGAGGCTGGCGGCATTACCCAGCACATCGGCGCGTACCAGGTCACCACGGAAGTAGACGGCACGGAGCGCACCATCACCTTCATCGACACTCCTGGTCACGAGGCTTTCACGGCCATGCGTGCTCGCGGTGCCGAGACCACTGACCTGGTTATCTTGGTGGTGGCGGCTGACGACGGCGTGAAGCCGCAGACAACCGAGGCGCTCAACCACGCGCAGGCGGCCGGCGTGCCGATCGTCGTCGCGGTCAACAAGGTCGACAAGGAAGGCGCCGACCCGGCGCGGGTGCGGGCGCAACTGACCGAGTACGGACTCGTCGCCGAGGAATTCGGCGGTCAGTCGCTTTTCGTCGATGTCTCGGCACGTAATGGCACGGGAATAGCCGAACTGCTCGAGGCAGTGGTGCTCACCGCTGACGCCGAGCTTGACCTGCGCGCCAACCCGCATCAGCAAGCCCAGGGCGTCGCGATCGAGGCGCACCTCGACAAGGGCCGCGGGCCGGTCGGCACCGTCCTCGTTCAGCGCGGCACGCTCAAGGTTGGCGATTCCATCGTCTGCGGTGAGGCGCATGGCCGGGTGCGTGCCATGCTCGACGAGAACGGCGACCAGGTCAGTGAGGCACCGCCATCCCGGCCGGTGCAGGTGCTCGGCCTGACCGCGGTCCCAGACGCGGGGGACAGTTTCCTGGTCGTCAGCGACGACCGGGTGGCCAGGCAGATTGCCGAGCGGCGCGAGGCCAGAGAGCGCACTGCCCAGTTCGCTCAGCGCAGGCCTCGGGTCACGCTCGAGGATCTCGAGTCCGCGCTCAAGTCAGGTGCCCGCGAGGAACTGCTGCTGATCATCAAGGGTGATGTGAGCGGTTCGGTCGAGGCGCTTGAAGACGCGCTGCTCAAGATCGATGTCGGCGAGGAAGTGGTGCTGCGCGTCATCGGCCGGGGTGTTGGCGCGATCACGCAGGATGACGTCAACCTGGCGATCGCCTCCGACGCGGTGATCATCGGCTTCAACGTGCGGCCGGCCGGCCGGGCGGGCGAGCTTGCACAGCGCGAAGGCGTGGACATCAGGTACTACTCGATCATCTACCAGGCGATCGAGGAGATCGAAGCCGCGCTCAAGGGCATGCTCAAGCCTGAGTTCGAGGAAGCGCAGCTCGGCACCGCCGAGGTCCGCGAGGTGTTCAGGGTTCCGAGGATCGGAAACGTGGCCGGCTGCATCGTCAGGTCGGGCACGATCACCAGGAACAGCCGTGCTCGCCTCGTCAGGGATGGCGTCGTGGTGCAGGAGAACCTGAGTATCGAATCGCTGCGCCGGTTCAAGGATGACGCTACCGAGGTCCGCGAAGGCTTCGAGTGCGGCATCGGAGTCGGTTACGGCGATGTCAAGATCGGCGACGTGATCGAGACCTTCGAGATGCGGGAGAAACCTCGGACGTGACCGCTGCGCCTTTAGGTTTCGCTGCCAGGCTCGGGCTGCGGCTGGTTCGGGGGTACTTGTTGTGTACGTAGGTGCGCTGACCCTTGATGTACTGCTCGGCGACGTCAGGTCGCTGAAGCAGAAGCGTTCGGCGGTCAGGCCACTGATCGCCGAGGTACACAGGAAGTTCCCCGGGCTCGCCGTAGCCGAGACCGGCCACCTGGACCTGCACCGCCGTACCGAGATCGGCGTGGCCGTGGTGACCTCATCGGCAGCGCATGCCGTCGAGATGCTCGAGGCGTGCGAACGATTCGTCGCGGCACGCCCGGAGATCGAGTTGCTGTCGGCGAGGCAGCGTTTGTTTAGTGATGAGGGGGAGTGAGCTGATGGATCAGGCGAGGGCCAGACGGCTAGGCGAACGAATTGCCCAGATCGTCGCCGAGATGCTGGAGCGGCGAGTCAAGGATCCCCGGCTCGGCTTCGTGACGATCACGGACACGCGGGTAACCGGGGACCTGCGTGAAGCTACGGTGTTCTATACCGTTTACGGGTCTGCGGATGAGGCCGCGGCCAGTGCGGCGGCCCTGACTAGCGCGACCGGAATCATTCGCGCTGAGGTTGGCAGGCAAACCGGCCTCAAGCACACGCCATCGATCACCTTCGAACGCGATTCCCTTCCTGAGGGCGCCAAGTCGATCGAGGATCTGGTGACCAAGGCAAGGCAGGCCGATGCCGAACTGGCCGCGTCGCGGGTTGGGGCGGCATACGCGGGGGAGCGGAACCCTTATCGCACTGCGGACGAGTCCGACGAAGGTGATGAGTTATGACTACGCATGCTAGGCAACAGCGCGCCGGGGACCTTCCTTTAGTGTCGGCTTCAGGGCTGGTGCTGGTCGACAAATCGCCAGGGATGACTTCGCATGACGTCGTGGCGCGGATCAGGAGGCTGGCAGACACCAGGCGGGTCGGCCACGCGGGGACTCTTGACCCGATGGCCACCGGCGTCCTTGTGATCGGCATCGAGAAGGCGACCAGGCTGCTCGGGCACCTGGCACTGACCGAGAAGGACTATTCGGCGACGATCAGGCTCGGGCAGGCGACGGTCACCGACGACGCCGAAGGCGTCGTGCTCGCGACCGCGCCGCACGCAAGGCAGGCTTCCGCGATCACGGAATCTGAGCTCCTGGCCGGCTTGCGCGCGCTGACCGGTGAGATCAGGCAGGTTCCGCCCAAGGTCAGCGCGATCAAGGTCAACGGCCAGCGTGCCTACCACCTGACCAGGTCGGGAGCGGCGCCAGAGCTGAAAGCCAGGACCGTGACTGTCTGGCGGCTCGAGCCGGTCGCCTTCCGGCCGGCCGGCGAACTGCTGGATGTCGACGTCCTTGTGACCTGTTCGAGCGGCACCTACATCCGTGCTATCGCCAGGGATCTAGGTGCCGCGCTTGGCACCGGTGGTCATCTGACTGCCTTGCGCCGGACCAGGGTAGGGCCGTACCAGGTGGCGGAGGCGCGGACGCTTGGCCAATTGTCCGAGCGGTTCGAGTTCGTCCCGCTGGCAAGCGCGGCTGCCGCCGCGTTTCCCAGCATGCGGCTGAGCGCCGAGCAGGCGAGGCTGGTGTCGCACGGGGTCCGGCTGCGGCTGCCTGAACTGGTGGCGGGGACGGCGGCGAGTTCAGCGTCAGGCTCGGCCGAGCCTGGCCTGGCTGAGCCTGACCCGGCTGGGCCTGACCCGGCTGGGCCTGGCCTGGCCGAGCCCGAAGTGGCGGCTGCTGGTGAGGCTGACGTGCCTGGCCAGCCGATAGCGGCTTTCGGGCCTGATGGTGAGCTCGTCGCCTTGATGGCTGAGCGTGACGCTGAACTGAGGCCGCTTGCCGTGTTCGCTCCTTAGCCGGGGATGCCGGGTTATCCAGCCGTTTGGCCATGGCAGGCTTGGTCTGGCAAGGACCAACGGGGTCGCGGCGCGTGATGCGGGCATCATCGTGGCGTGCGAGTGGAGGGAAATCCGGTGTACCGCTGGAATGGCCTGCGTGAGGTGCCTGCGGACTGGGGCAGGTGCGTCGTCACGATCGGGGTGTTCGACGGAGTGCACCGCGGTCACCAGATCATCTTGGCGCAAGTGGCGCAAGCGGGTGCCAGGCTCGGCCTGCCGCTCGCCGTGGTGACCTTCGACCCGCATCCCGACGAGGTGATCAGGCCGGGTTCGCATCCGCCGTTGCTTTGCAGCGTGCGCTACCGCACTGAGCTGCTCGGTCGGTTCGGTGCAGCGGCCGTCTGCGTGCTGCCGTTCAGCCTTGAGTTCTCTCGGTTGCCTGCGCAGGACTTCGTCAAGTCTGTGCTTGCCGACGGCCTGCACGCGGCGGCGGTCGTGGTCGGCGAGGATTTCAGGTTCGGGTACCGGGCATCAGGGAACGTGTCGCTGCTCGGTGAACTAGGCGAGAAGTACGACTTCGTGGCCGTGGGCGTGCCGCTGGTGACCGAGCACGGGCTCACTGTCTCTTCGAGCCTGATCAGGGGGCTGCTGTCGGAGGGGAAGGTCGCGGCGGCGGCGGTCGAGCTCGGGCGCCCGCACCGGGTCGAAGGCGTGGTCGTGCGCGGCAAGCAGCGCGGGCGGGCGCTCGGCTTCCCTACCGCGAACGCGGAGCCGCCACCGCATACCGCGATCCCAGGCGACGGTGTCTACGCGGGCTGGCTCGCTGCGCTTGACGCTCAGGGAGCCGAACACGAGCGGTGGCCTGCCGCTATCTCTGTCGGCACCAACCCGACGTTCGAGGGCGGCGCCAGAGCCGTCGAGGCTTACGCGCTAGACCGGGACGACCTGGACCTGTACGGGGTGCACGTGGCGGTGGAATTCGCCGTGCGGCTGCGTGGCCAGGTCCGGTTCGCCTCGGTGGCCGATCTGGTCAGCCAGATGACCGAGGATGTGGCCGCGGCGGCGAAGGTACTCGCGGCGCCATAGCGGCCAGGCGCGCTCGGGGCGTACCTGAGGCGAAGGACCGTACGGGCGACTCACGTTGCGTGGTAACGTGACAGCGGCCGAAGTATCAGGCCCAGTCAGCTGCGCCCTCATGCGGCTGATTCTCGACTCGAACGTGGCTACTAACGAAAAAGAAGGAACAACGTGCCGCTCGATACCGAAGTCAAGAAGGAGATCATCGCCGCGCACGCGACCAGTGAGGGTGACACCGGTTCGCCGGAAGTCCAGGTCGCATTGCTGACGAAGCGAATCAACGGTCTCACCGAGCACCTCAAGGTGCACAAGCATGACCACCACAGCCGCCGCGGTCTGCTGTTGCTAGTTGGCCGTCGCCGTCGGCTGCTCCAGTACCTGTCGCGTGAGGACATCAGCAGGTACCGCGCGCTGATAGAAAGGCTCGGCTTGCGCAGGTAGGGCCGGTCGCCTTCGACGTATCGCTGCCTGTCGGCCGGTGGCGCTACATTAGGTCATGGTGGCCCGCGCTCGGTGCATGGGACAAGATGACAGCACCAGCGGGAAAACTAAATATATATTTCGACAAATAGAGTACCGGTAACGCGGACTCACTAGCAGGAAACGTCCCGCGGCCCCGGCCCGGAGCGCTCAGTGTGCCTGAGGGCCGGTCCTCGGTAGTGGTTCTCGGATTCGCGGATCTAGCGCGGTAGCGTAGGACAGGCGGACCGAGGACTTCGATCGAAGACCGGTCGGCGGCTAGCACCCAGCTGATGCTGGGGCAGCGGCCTGGCAATAGCACTCCGCAGGCGGCGGGCTGACGCGGGACCTCATCTGAGGAGGTCTCACCCGATGGAGGGTGTACATAGTTCAGTAGCCGTCATTGACAATGGCGCGTTCGGCCAGCAGAACATCAGGTTCGAAACCGGCAGGCTGGCAAAGCAGGCATCAGGCTCCGCCGTCGTCTACCTGGACGAGGAGACCATGGTGCTCTCCGCTACCACGGTCTCTAAGAATCCCAAGGAGAATCTGGATTTCTTCCCGCTCACCGTGGACGTGGAGGAGCGGATGTATGCGGCAGGCCGCATCCCCGGCTCCTTCTTCCGCCGCGAGGGCCGGCCGTCTGAGGACGCGATCCTCACCTGCAGGCTGATCGACAGGCCGCTGCGCCCGTCCTTCGTCAAGGGCCTGCGCAACGAGGTGCAGATCGTCGAGACGGTCATGGCGCTGCATCCCGATCACCTCTACGACGTGGTCGCGATCAACGCCGCGTCGCTGTCGACGCAGCTTGCCGGCCTGCCCTTCTCCGGGCCGATCGGCGGTACCAGGGTGGCGCTGATCAAGGGCCAGTGGGTAGCTTTCCCGACCTACAGCCAGCTTGAGGATGCCACTTTCGACATGGTCGTGGCCGGCCGGGTGCTCCCGGACGGCGATGTGGCGATCATGATGGTCGAGGCCGAGTCCACGCCGAGCACGCTCAGGCTGCTTGCCGATGCCGTCAGTGGCGCGGTCGCGCCGACCGAGGACGTGGTCGCCGAGGGTCTTGAGGCGGCCAAGCCGTTCATCAGGGCGCTCTGCGAGGCCCAGTCGACGGTCGCCGCGCAGGCCGCCAAGGAGACCGGCACGTATCCGACCTTCGCTGACTACAGCCAGGAGGTCTACGAGGCACTCGCCGCTGACGCCGCGACCGAACTTGCCGCCGCGCTGACGATCGCGGGTAAGCAGGAGCGCGGTGCGGAGACCGACCGGATTCAGGCGGCAGTCACCGAGCGGCTTGGCGCGAAATTCGAAGGCAGGGAGGGCGAGATCGCGGCCGCCTTCCGTTCCCTGACCAAGAAGCTGGTGCGGGAACGCATCATCGCCGAAGGCAAGCGAATCGACGGACGCGGCCTGGCCGACATCAGGCAGTTGTCCGCCGAGGCTGGCGTGCTGCCTCGGGTGCACGGCTCTGCCTTGTTCGAGCGCGGCGAGACCCAGGTACTCGGCGTCACGACGCTGAACATGCTCCGGATGGAGCAGATGATCGACACGCTGAACCCCGAGCGCACCAAGCGCTACATGCACAACTACAACATGCCGCCATACTCGACCGGCGAGACTGGCAGGGTCGGCTCTCCCAAGCGGCGTGAGATCGGGCACGGGGCGCTCGCCGAGCGGGCACTCGTGCCTGTCCTGCCGACGCGCGAGGAGTTCCCCTACGCGATCCGTCAGGTCTCTGAGGCGATCGGCTCCAACGGCTCGACCTCCATGGGCTCGGTCTGCGCTTCCACGATGGCACTTCTCGACGCAGGCGTTCCGCTCAAGGACATGGTGGCAGGCATCGCCATGGGCCTGATCCACGAGGGCGGCAGCTACGTCACGCTGACCGACATCCTGGGCGCGGAGGACGCGTTCGGTGACATGGACTTCAAGGTGGCGGGAACCAAGGACGTAATCACCGCCCTCCAGCTTGACACCAAGCTTGACGGTATCCCGGCATCCGTGCTCGCCGCCGCGCTCATGCAGGCGCGGGACGCCAGGCTGACGATTCTCGGCGTGATGGCCGAGGCGATCAGCACCCCGGCCGACATGAGCGACAACGCGCCGCGGATCATCACGGTCAAGGTTCCTGTTGACAAGATCGGCGAGGTCATCGGCCCGAAGGGCAAGATGATCAACTCGATCCAGGAGGACACCGGTGCCGAGATCACGATCGAGGACGACGGCACGATCTACATCGGCGCCACCAATGGCACCTCGGCGGAGGCGGCACGCACCGCGATCAACGCGATCGCGAACCCGCATGTGCCTGAGGTTGGTGAGCGGTTCCTCGGCACCGTGGTGAAGACCACGGCGTTCGGCGCGTTCGTCTCGCTGCTGCCAGGCAAGGACGGCCTGCTGCACATTACGCAGATCAGGAAGTTGCACGGCGGGGCGAGGATCGAGAGCGTGGACGATGTCATGAAGGTCGGTGACAAGATCCAGGTCGAGATCCGTGAGGTCGCGGACAACAGCAAGCTCTCGCTCGTGCCTGTCGAGGTAATCGAGCGCGAGGCGGCTGGCGAGGACCTGGGCGGCAGCCGGGAGGAGAACCGCGGCGAGCACGGCGATCGTGATCACGGCGACCGCGGCGACCGCGGCAGGGACCGCGGTGACCGGGGTCGCGGTCGCGGCGAACGCGGCGGCGGTGACCACCACAGAACCCGGCATCGCGATCGCGAGTCCGGCAACTCATGACGCAGGCAGCGGCCAGCGCTGACACGCTAGTGCGCCGTACGCTCCTGCCCGGCGGGCTCAGGGTGATTACGGAATCGCTGCCTACCGTCAGGTCAGCGTCGTTCGGAATCTGGGCGGGGGTGGGTTCTCGTGACGAGGACCTGCCCCACGCCGGGGCTACTCACTACCTTGAGCACTTGCTGTTCAAGGGCACCAGGCGCCGGTCGGCCCTGGACATCTCGGCCTCCATCGACGCCGTGGGCGGTGAGCTCAACGCCTTCACGGCGAAGGAGTACACCTGTTATTACGCCCGCGTGCTTGACGATGACCTGCCGCTGGCCATCGACGTGCTTTGCGACATGGTGACCAGTTCCACCCTTGATCGCAGCGAGATCGAGGCGGAGCGGGCGGTGATACTCGAGGAGATCGCGATGACCGAGGACGACTCCTCGGACGCCGCACACGAAGCCTTCAGCTGGCAGCTATTCGGTGACACCCCGCTTGGTCGCCCGATCCTCGGCACGGTCGATTCGATCGAGGCGATTTCCCGCGAGCAGATCGTCGAGCACTACGCGGCCAGGTACACGCCGAGCAACCTGGTAGTGGCGGCAGCTGGCCGGCTCGATCATGACGAAGTGGTCGACATCACCAGGCGAGCCTTCGGTGCCGCGCTCGAGACGGCGGCGGTTCCTGCGCCGCCCCGGCTGCCAGGGCCGGCCGATCCTGGGGTCGGCACCGGTACCGGGGTCAAGCTGATTTCCCGCCCGATCGAGCAGGCCAACCTGGTTCTGGGCTGTGCTGGCATGTCACGCACCGACGAGCGCAGGTTCGCGCTCGGCGTGCTCAACGCCGCGCTCGGCGGTGGCATGTCTTCGCGGCTGTTCCAGGAGATCAGGGAAAAGCGCGGCCTAGCTTACTCGGTCTACAGCTTCAGTTCACAGCACGCCGACATCGGCATGTGGGGGATCTACGCGGGCTGCCTGCCTGCCAAGGCCGACGAGGTACTGGCGATTTGCACCGAGGAGACCGCCAGGGTCTGCGACGCGGGCCTTACCGAGGAAGAGCTTGACCGGGGCAAGGGCCAGTTGCGCGGCTCGATCGTGCTCGGCCTTGAAGATCCGGCGTCGCGGATGACCAGGCTGGGCAAGTCTGAGCTCGTGTATCCGAACCTGGAGCCTGTTGATGAGATACTGGCCCACATCGAAGCCGTCACCCTGGACGACGTGCGTGACGTGGCCAAGGCCATCCTGACCCGGCCCAAGGCGCTCGCAGTGGTCGGGCCCTACGACGATACTGACTCGTTCGCGCACGCGATAGGCGGCTGACCGGCAAGCGGGCAGGCGGAGGACTGATGATCAAGGTCGGAGTGCTCGGCGCACGCGGACGGATGGGAGCGCTCGTCGCCCGGACCGTGCGCGCCGCCGGCGATCTGGAACTGGTCGCTGACGTCGACCTGGGCGACGCCATGGACCCGCTGAAAGCCGCCGACGTGGTCGTCGATTTCACCAGTCCCGCAGCGGTCATGGACAATCTGCGCTGGTGCGTGAGCCAGGGCAGGAATGTGGTCGTCGGTACCTCGGGCTTCGACGCTGCCCGGCTGGCGCAGGTCGGTGACCTGCTCGCCGCGGCGGAGTCCGCCACGCGGCCCGCGATCCTGGTCGTGCCCAATTTTTCGGTCGGTGCCGTACTGATGATGAAGTTTGCCGAACAGGCCGCCGGGTTCTTCGAGTCCGCGGAGATCATCGAATTGCACCATGCGGGCAAGGTTGACGCGCCTTCTGGTACCGCGGCGCGCACCGCCGCGATGATTTCCGCCGCCAGGTCGGCGGCCCGCGTCGGACCTAGCCCTGACGCGACGACCACGCAGGCTCCCGGCGCCCGCGGCACTGTCGTCGATGGCATCCACGTGCACTCGGTTCGGCTGGCTGGCCTCGTCGCCCACCAGGAAGTGCTTTTCGGCGGCTCAGGGGAAACACTGACGATCAGGCATGACTCGCTCGACCGGGCTTCGTTCATGCCAGGCGTGCTCCGTGCGATCCGCGGTATCGCCTCGCTGTCACCTGGCCTTACCGTGGGGCTGGACTCGCTGCTCGGTTTGTGATCTTGAACGGCGGCTTACTGGTTGCCGCCGCCGTGGCCGGGTAGGCAGTATGAACGGCTGCTTCGACTATCCGAGCTGCGGCGGTTTTGGGGGACTGGCGGCATGCGCGTGATACTCAACGTGATCTGGCTCGTGCTCTGCGGGTTCTGGCTGGCGATTCTCTACGCGCTAGCCGGCCTGGTGGCCTTCGTGCTGATCATTACCATTCCCTTTGGCATCGCGGCGTTCCGGATCTCGAACTATGTGCTCTGGCCGTTCGGCCGCACGATCGCGCCGAAGGAGAGCGCCGGAGTCGGATCGCTCATCGGCAACATCATCTGGATCATCCTCTTCGGCTGGTGGCTAGCGATCGGCCACCTGATCACCGGAATCGCCTTGTGCGTCACTATCATCGGGATTCCGCTTGGCTTGGCCAACTTCAAGCTGATCCCGATCTCGCTCATGCCGCTCGGCGTGCGCATCGTGCCTTCTGATCAGGTTAGTCCGTATGCGTTCTAGGTAAGCTCGCGTGGATCGGCCAGGGTGTCTAGCTGACCGACCGCGGTGATCCAGATCACGGCCTCGCCTGCCTCGTCCGACCCCGCCAGGTCGACGCTGGCCGAGAATCCCCAGTCATGGTCGCCCTCCTGGTCGTCGAAGATCTGGCGGATCCGCCACTGGTCCCGGTCGCTATCGTCGATGATCAGCATGGCCGGGCCTCTGGCATCTGGTCCCGTGCCGATCTCCTCGTGCTCGTCGAAGTACGGCTCGACGGCGTCTGCCCAGGCATCGGCGTCCCAGCCGGCGTCCTCGTCGAGTTCGCCTAGCTGGTCCCAGCGCCGCAGGGCGGCGAGTTCGACCCGGCGGAACATGGCGTTGCGTACCAGGACGCGGAACGCCCGCAGGTTGCCGGTCACGGCGGGCGGGCGCTCGTCTAGCTGGGTGGCGCCTGCCCTGGCCGCCTCGTCAGGATTGGCCAGGCGTTCCCACTCGTCGAGCAGGCTCGAGTCGACCTGCCTGACGGTCTCGCCCAGCCATTCGATCAGGTCGATAAGTTCCTCGGTCTTGGCGTCGTCAGGCACGGTCTGGCGTACCGCCTTGTAGGCGTCGGCCAGGTAACGCAGCAGCAGGCCTTCTGACCTGGCGATGCCGAGCCAGCTTACGTACTCGGTGAAGGTCATTGCCCGTTCGTACATGTCCCTGGCGACTGACTTCGGGCGGATCTCATAGTCAAGCACCCATGGGTGACCGCGAGCGTACATCGAGTACGCCGCTTCAAGCAGTTCGGCCAGCGGCTGCGTATACGACACGGATTCGAGCAGGTCAAGACGGGTTTCGTAGTCGATGCCCTCGGCCTTCATCTCCGCGACGGCCTCGCCCTTGGCCTTGAAGAGTTGCGCGGCGAGTGCTGGCCTGGGGTTGTCGAGCGTCGCCTCTATGGCCGACAGGACATCGAGCGGGTATTGCGGTGAGGTGACGTCGAGCAGTTCGATGGCGGCCAGCGCGAACGGCGAAAGTGCCTGGTTGAGGGCGAAATCTTCCTGAAGGTCGACGGTCAGCCTGACCAGGCGGCCCTGGTCGTCGGGCTCGGCGAGTCGCTCGACCACGCCGCCTGCGAGCAGCGCGCGGTAGATCGCAATGGCACGGTGGATGTGCCGGCGCTGGGCGGCGCGGTCTTCGTGGTTGTCCCGCAGCAGGTGCCGCATCGAGGCGAACGCGTCGCCCGGCCGGCCGATCACGTTGAGCAGCATGGCGTGGGTCACCCCGAAACTGGACTTGAGCGGCTCGGGATCGGCCGCCACCAGGCGGTCAAACGTGGGCTGACCCCAGGACACCATGCCAGGCGGTGGTCTCTTGCGGACAAATTTCCGTCTTTTCTTAGGATCGTCTCCGATCTTGGCGAGCGCCTTCTCGTTGGCGATCACGTGCTCAGGTGCCTGCACCACGACCGTGCCCGTATCGTCGAAGCCGGCCCGGCCAGCCCGGCCGGCGATCTGATGGAACTCGCGGGCCTGCAGCAGTCGCGTGACGCTGCCGTCGTACTTGCTCAGCGAGGTGAAAAGTACGGTGCGGATTGGGACGTTGATGCCAACGCCCAGGGTGTCAGTGCCGCAGATGACCTTAAGCAGGCCAGCCTGGGCCAGTGTTTCCACCAGGCGGCGATATCTCGGCAGCATTCCGGCGTGATGGATGCCGATGCCGTGGCGCACCAGGCGGGAGAGCGTCTTGCCGAAACCGGCCGTGAACCTGAACCGGCCGATCATGGCGGCGATGGCGTCCTTTTCTTCTCTGGTGCACACGTTGACGCTCATCAGCGCCTGGGCCTGGTCGATTGCGGCAGCCTGGGTGAAATGGACGATGTAGACCGGGGCCTGGTGGGTGACCAGGAGTTCTTCGATGGTCTCGTGCAGTGGCTCGACGACGTAGCGGAACATGAGCGGTACCGGGCGCTCGGCCGAGGCGACAACCGCGGTGGGGCGGCCCGTGCGCCTGGTGAGATCCTGCTCGAATCTGCTGACGTCGCCAAGCGTCGCCGACATGAGCAGGAACTGGGCACGCGGCAGCTCGATCAGCGGTACCTGCCAGGCCCAGCCGCGGTCAGGGTCCGCGTAGTAATGGAACTCGTCCATGATCACCGTGCCCGCGTCGGCCTGCGCGCCATCGCGGAGCGCGATGTTGGCCAGGACCTCGGCCGTGCAGCAGATGATCGGCGCGCCGGCATTCACGCTGCCGTCACCTGTCATCATGCCGACGTTGGCCGCGCCGAAGATGTCACAGAGAGCGAAGAACTTCTCCGAGACCAGTGCCTTGATCGGAGCGGTGTAAAAACTGCGTTCGTCGGCGGCCAGGGCGGCGAAGTGGGCGGCGGTAGCGACCAGGCTCTTGCCCGAGCCAGTCGGCGTGGACAAAATCACGTTTGCGCCCGAGACCAGTTCGATGAGCGCGTCGTCCTGGTGCGGGTACAGCGCGAGGCCCTGGTCGGCGGCCCACCGTGAGAACGCGGCGTAGAGCGCGTCTGGCCCGGCGGATTCTGGCACCAGTTCGGTAAGAGTCATGGCGCATTCCATGGTGCCAGTTCGCCCGTGGTGCTTGCGCCCTGCGGCGCCCGGATCGGCTAAGGGTGCGCGGTGGCCTTCGCCTGGCCGGCCGGCTCCCCCATCGTTGCCGCATGCCTGACCACCAGGGAATCCGGCGGCACCAGGTCGACACCGTCAGGATCGTTGAGGTAGCCGGGCGCGCGTCCGGTCACACCGCGGTGCCCGTATTGCCAGACGATCTTGTTGGTAACCGGGTCTATGACGATCACCCGGTCGTTGTAGTCGTCGTTGGCCAGGATGTCGCCGTTCGGCAGTGGCAGCGCGAGCGAGGGCTTGTTCAGGTTGCCGAACCGCCAGAGCAGTTTCCCTCGGGTCGTGAACTCGACGATCTGACCGGGGTCTGAATAGTCGGCGGTGAGCAGGCGGCCAGGGGACACCTCGTTGGTGTCAGATGGGTAACCAACGCCTGGCGGGTGCGTTGACCAGAGCATGTGCCCGTTGAGGCCGATGCCGTCGGCCCAGTCTCCGTTGATCTCGGTGACTACATAGCCACCGTTGGTCATCGGGAATGCGCCGTTCGGGCTGTCGAAGATGCGCGGCGGATCGTGCGCGCACCAACTGGCCGGGTGGCCGAGCGCGTGCAGCAGGTGGTGCGCGGGCGGGGCGATCGTGATGATGCGGCAGTTCACGATGTCAGCGGCGATGATGTCCCCGTTAGGCATGAGCATGGCGTCGTCTGGGTTGCTCAGCCTGTTCGGCCCGGATCCTGGTACCCCTGGCTTGCCGTAGCGGTAGACGACTTTGTCAGCGGCGACGCTGATGACTGAGATGACCTGGTTGTCCTCTTGCGTCGCGATGATGTACTTGCCGTTGGGGGAGAAGAACGCGTCGTCGGGCACCCGGAAGGTCTGGCCGGGCCGCGGAAACTCCCATCTGACCCTGCCCTGCGGGTCCACGATGATCAGCCGGTTGTTCAGGTGATCGGCGATAAGCACGTCGGCCGGCAGCGCCGACGGCCGGGATCCTGGTGCCAGGTGACCTGATCCGCTGACTGGTGCCAGCCAGGGTGCGCTGGTGATAGCGGACTGCTGCCGCGCGTGGTGCTGGTCACGCGCCTGGTGTGCGGCCTTGCTTGGCTGGCTGGTGCACGCTGCCGCCAGTGCGGACGCGGCGATGCAGACACCTGCCAGGGCAAGCTTGGCGGTGCGGCGTGGTGTGATGACGGCCCCCTCGATCATGCAACTGCGGAACGCATGCAGCCTGCCACTTTCCGTGGTCAGGCAAACTCGGCGCCCGCGCGAGGCCTGAAGACTTTGCGCCTGGTGTACCTGGACATGACCATCGGGGTTAGCGCTAGGTTGGAGCAGCGCTAGGTTGGAGCCATGTGCCGCAGTATCAAGACGTTGCGTGAGCCATACACCGAGCAAGTGACGCAGGCCGATGTCCGGGCCGCCGCGTTGCAGTACGTGCGCAAGATCAGCGGGTTCCGCGCGCCCGCCGCCCATAACGCCGAGGCGTTCAATGAGGCGGTCGACCGCATTGCCGGCGCGACCGCCGAGTTGCTCGACCGGCTCGAGGTCAGGACGGGCTCCGTGCGGGCGGCGGCCGGCTAGCCGGTGCCCTGGTAACCCTGGTAACCCTGGTGCCCTGGTAACCGGTGCCGTGGCGGGCTAGGCGGTCTTGGTCTGGCTGGCGGCGGCGAGGCCTAGTTCGGTGATCGAGGTCTCGCGCATCTTGAATTTCTGCACCTTGCCGGTGACCGTCATCGGGAACTCGGTGCAGAACCTGATGTAGCGCGGCACCTTGAAGTGCGCGATCTTGCCCTGGCAGTACTGCCTGACCTCGTCCTCGGTTAGTTCCGCATCGGGCCGCAGCTTGATCCAGGCACAGAGTTCCTCGCCGTACCTGAGATCAGGAACGCCGATCACCTGCACGTCCTCAATGGCCGGGTGGGCGTAGAGGAACTCTTCTACCTCGCGCGGGTACACGTTCTCGCCGCCCCTGATCACCATGTCCTTGATCCGGCCGACGATGTTCAGGTACCCGGCCTGGTCCATTACGGCCAGGTCGCCCGTGTGCATCCAGCGCGCCTGGTCGATCGCCTCTGCCGTCTTCTCCGGCTCTTCCCAGTAGCCGAGCATCACGGAATAGCCCCTGGTGCACAATTCGCCGGGTGCCTCACGGGGAAGCACCCGGCCGGTCTCAGGGTCGATGACCTTGACTTCGACGTGCGGGTGGACGCGCCCGACGGTCGCGACCCTGCGCTCCATGTCGTCGTCCGCGGTGGTCTGAGTGGACACCGGCGAGGTCTCCGTCATGCCATAGCAGATCGTGACCTCGCTCATGTGCATCTCGCTGACTACCCGCTTCATGACCTCGACCGGGCAAGGGGAACCGGCCATGATGCCAGTGCGAAGTGTGGACAGGTCATAGTCGGCGAAGCCGGGCAGTGCCAGTTCCGCGATGAACATGGTCGGCACGCCGTAGAGCGAAGTGCACCGTTCGGCCTGGACGGTCGCGAGCGTCTGGGCCGGGTCGAAGCCGGGTGCAGGTATCACGATGCAGGCGCCGTGCGTGGTGCAGGCCAGGTTGCCGAGAACCATTCCGAAGCAGTGGTAGAACGGCACGGGAATGCACACTCGATCCAGATGTGAATAGCGGCATCCCTCGCCGATGAAGAACCCGTTGTTGAGTATGTTGTGATGCGAGAGAGTGGCGCCCTTGGGAAACCCGGTTGTACCGCTCGTGTACTGAATGTTGATCGGATCATCGAAGGATAGGCCAGCCTCGCGCTCGGCCAGCGACTCGCGTGCGCTAGGCATGCGGCCGGCCGCGAACAGCGCGTGCCACTCTGGCGAGCCCAGATAGATCACGCTCTCCAGGTCAGGAAGGTCGGGCCGGGTTTCCTCGATCATCGCCCGGTAGTTACTCGTCTTGAACACTTCCGCGCTTACCAGCATCCGCACGCCTGACTGGCGGAGCGCGTAGCTCAGCTCATGGCTGCGGTAAGCGGGGTTGATGTTGACCAGGATGATGCCCGCCTTGGCCGTGGCGTACTGAAGCAGCACCCACTCGGCGCAGTTGGGTGCCCAGATCCCCGCCCGCTCACCCGCCGCCAGTCCGGCAGCGATCAGCCCGCTGGCGAGCACGTCGGTCTCTGCGTCGAACTGCGCATAGGTCAAGCGCAGCCCTGACTGCGCATCTACCAGGGCCTGCGCATCGGGGTACCTGGCGGCCACCCGCCGCAGGTTGGCCCCGATAGTCTCGCCGAGCAAGGGAAGGCTTGATGCGCCATGGCTGTAGGACAGCGCGGCCGGCAAGGACATGACCGGGCACCTTTCACTAGAGCAGCGGTTTCGCAACCAGGTTCATCACCAGGTACGCAACCAATCGTGCCTGGCTCGCCGCCCGGCCTGAGGCTCGGGGCCTGCCAGCCAGGACCGAAGTATGCCATTGTGGGGGCAAGGTAACAGTCCGGTCAATGCAGGTGACCGTACTCAAGGTCAGAGCCTGATGGCCAGGCCAGCCGTGAGCAGGAAGCCGAAGGCAAGCTGTAGCCGGCCGGTTTGGCCGAGCACGGCGATGAGGCCGCGCCCGGCCGCGCCGCCGAGCACCTCCCTCGCCGGGGAAATCGCGAGCGGCAGCACGGCCAGCGCGAGCAGCGCGAACGGCGCGGCGGGTGCGATCGCGACCGCCACCGCGAACGGCAGGCCAGCGCAGCTCGCGTAGAGCAGGCGGGTCCGCCGGTCACCGATCAGTACCGCCAGCGTTCGCTTGCCCGAGCTGGCATCGGTGGGAATGTCACGGAGATTGTTGATCACCAGGAGGGCGCAGGCGAGCAGGCCAACCGGGATCGCGGCCAGCAGCGCCAGCCAGCTCAGCCTGCCCATCTGCACGTATGCGGTTCCGACCACGGCGCCGAGGCCGAAGAACAAGAATACCGAAACCTCGCCGAGCCCTCGATACCCGTAGGGCCTGCTCCCTCCGGTGTAGAACCAGGCCGCGGCGATCGCCGCCGCGCCGACCGCGAGCAGCCACCAGTTCACCGCGATCGCGAGCACAAGCCCGGCGATCCCGGCGGCCAGGAAGCAGCCGAGCGCCGCCGCGAGCACCTGCCGGGGGGTGGCAAGCCCTGACGCCACCAGCCTGACCGGGCCGACCCGCTTCTCGTCGGTGCCCTTGATGCCGTCGCTGTAGTCGTTGGCGAAGTTGACGCCGATTTGCAGAGCCAGGGCCACTACGAGCGCGAGCACGGCTCGCCAGCCGATGAAAGAGCCGTAACCTGCCGCTACGCCTGAGCCCACCGCTACCGGCACTACGGCGGCAGGCAACGTCTTCGGCCGCGTGCCTGCCACCCATTCCTTCGCCGTTGCCACCTTCGCCGTCCATGGTCGCTGATATGCCGTCCTGGGGAGACGTCAAAGACTAGCGCCAGCGGGACAGTGCGCCGCTCGAGCGGGTCGGTTTGCCTGCGGTCGGTTTGCCTGCGGTCAGTTCAGGGCGGGCAGGGCGTTGGCGGCGGCGGAGAAGACCAGGGCGATCTGGGCGTCGTTTAGGTGATGACCGATGGTGGCCCTGGACTGACGCCTGAAATAGGCGCCGACGTGACTGCCGTCGAACGTGTCGACGCCCTTGATCCGCATGATCACCCACGGAATGCTCGGGCCGTAGATGACCATGGCCGGGCGCACCCGCACTCGCTGGCCTAGCTCGGTGCCGATCAGTTCTGCTACCTTCTCTGCCTCGAATTTCGCATGGTCGAACTTGGAGTCCATGCTGACCGGGCCGTGGTAAAGGACACCGCCCTTGGCCAGGAGCGGCAACCTGGTGTCAAAGCGCTGCGAATCGAGGGCGAAAATGCCGCTCGGGCCGATCACGACGTGGTCGACGACTGAACTGGTGCCAGGCAGTCGTCTGGCGTTCAGCGCCATGTAGCCTGCTGCCTGCAATACCTTGAGTTTCCTTGCCGTCGCCCGCTGCGCCGAGGTGACCCGCACGGAAGTTGGCGTGATCCCCGTGGTCCTTGACCTGAACAGCGTGTCGATCGCGACGCAGAGCACGGCCGCGGTAAGGCCGTAGCGCCAGTCTTTCCAGATCGTGACGGCGGTGAAAGCCACCAGGCAGACGCCGATCCTGACGAGCCAGATCCGCAGCCTCGGGTCCGCGGTGAGCCTGGGGTTAATGAGCGGCTTGGTGACCAGCGGAAGTGAGATCGGCTTGGCGTGCAACTGCCGCCGCCGCGCCGGGTCGATCAGTTCCGGCCGGCCGCCAGCCGCCGCGGAACCAGGGTCAGCCGGCCGCGCGGGGAAATCGCCGTCGAGCGTCTGGCCTTCGTCGAGCGTCTGGCCTTCGTCGAGCAGCGGATCTTCGCCGCGTTCCGGCACCGCGACAAGGTCGTCTTGCGTATCGGCGGCGTCTTCCTCGTCCCTGTTCCTGACGAACCATGAGCGCCAGTTGTGCTGGTCTTCGCCTTGCGCGGTGGGCTGGTCGGCTGGCTGGCCGGCCGCGGGCTGAACCTCAGCGTCCACGTTCTGAGCGTAACCGATGAGGGACCGGCAGAACATGGCGGGCAGCCGAGATCGAGAACCCTGGACTGCCGGGTCACAGCGCAGCTACTGTTCGGTAACATGGCAGAACTACATGACCTGACCGTGATCGAACTGGCCGGGGCGATCAGGGCCGGTGACCTTTCTCCGGTCGAAATCACCGAGCACTACCTGGACCGCATTGACCGGCTGAACGCTGAGACGGGCGCCTTCTACACGGTGACCGCCGACTTGGCCAGAGAACAGGCAGCCGAGGCCGAGCAGGCCGCTGCGGAAAGCCGCAGGAACGGAACGAAACTCCCGCCGCTGGCCGGCGTTCCCATTCCGATCAAGGACCTGAACCTGGTGGCCGGCGTCAGGGCTACCTTCGGCTCGGTCATTCTCGCCGACAACATCGCGACGGAGGACGACTACGTGGTCGCCGAGTTGCGCAAGGCCGGCATCGTGATCACCGGCAAGACAGCTACGCCAGAGTTCGGCCTGCCCTGTTACACCGAGACCCAGATCGGGCCGCCGGCCCGCACCCCGTGGGACCTGACCAGGTCAGCGGGCGGATCAAGCGGCGGTGCCGCCGCCGCGGTGGCGGCCGGGCTCGCTCCGGCCGCTCAGGGCAGCGATGGCGGCGGCTCGATCAGGATCCCGTCGAGCGTCTGCGGCCTGTACGGCATCAAGCCGACCCGGGGGCGTATCTCAGGTGGTCCGCTGATGCCTGACCTGTTCGGCTTGTCCACCGACGGCCCGCTGGCTCGGACTGTCGCCGATGCGGCGCTCCTGCTCGACGTGATGACATGCAGTTACCCCGGCGACCTTTACTCGGCACCGCCGCTGCCCGCAGGCGAGACCTTCCTGCAGCACGCCCGCCGCGATCCTGGCAAGCTGCGCATCGGCCGCTCGCTCAAGAACGTGGTGCCAGGCGCCCGCGTGCATGAAGACTGCGAGGCCGCCTACGAGGACGCGAGCAAACTGCTCGCCGACCTCGGTCACGAGATCGTCGACGTCGAGTTGCCCTTCGCAGAAGATGCCGTGCCGATGTTCGAGTTCCTCTGGTACGCCATGGCCACCCTGGCCCCGATCAGTCCCGAGCAAGAAGATCAGCTGCTGCCGCTGACCAGGTACCTGCGTGGCCGCGGCCTCAAAGTGACCGCGGCCGAGTTGCTCTTCGCCGAGGCTTACCTGCAAAGCATCACGAGAACGGCGATGTCAGTACTTAACGCCTACGATGCGTTTCTCAGCCCGACGCTGGCCTCCCCGCCGGTTCCTGTCGGCTACTTCGACGAGGCAGATCCGGCCGAGAACTTCGAAAGGCAGAAGCGATTCACGCCTTACACCGCGCTCTACAACATTTCCGGCCAGCCAGCGGTAAACCTGCCCTTGTACTGGAACTCAGACGGCCTGCCGATTGGCGTCATGCTGAGCGGGAAGATCGGCGGCGAAGCCACCTTGATCTCGCTTTCCGCTCAGCTTGAGGCGGCCAGGCCATGGAAGGACAAGCACCCGGCGCTTTGGTAACCGCGCGGCGGCGCCCCGGTAGTCCTACCATCTGAGAGTGGCTGCGCGAGCCGCCAGTCACAGTGTCCGGTGGAAAGGCCGGAGGTGGGTTTACCTTGTTCGGCCATCCATTGGCGAGGCTGGTCAGGCAGGTGGGCAATGTCGTCGTCGCGACGTTGGCCGTGCTTGCCATGCTGGTCGTCTGCGGCGCGGGCTACGGCGCGATTCCCGCGCTCGGCCGGGTGCTCGACCCAGGTCACGGTGCCTGGACGTCCGCCGTCGGCGGCGAGCCAGTCAGGTCGCAGAAGCTGACGCTGCCCGGCCTGGTCAGTCCGGTCACCGTGTATTTCAGCCCGCAGGGCGTGGCCACCATCGACGCGGCCAACGAGGGCGATGCCCTGCTGGCGCAGGGTTACCTGCACGCGCGTTTCCGGCTGACCGAGATGGACCTCGAGCGCCGCCTGGCCGAAGGCAAGCTGGCACAGCTGGCCGGGCCAGCCGCAGTGCCTTCTGACGAATTCGAATTGCGGCTTGGTTTGCTGCGCACGGCCCGCAGGGAATGGGCAGAGATGCCTAAGGACAGCATTCCCGCTCTCATGCTCGAAGCCTACTCCCGAGGGGTCAATGACTATCTGAGTCAGGTTCGCCAAAAAGGCACCTGGCCGGCTGCCTTCACGCTGGCCGGTGTTTACCCGGCCAACTGGACGCCGGTCGACAGTCTCGCCGTGCAGGGCACGCTGACCCAAGAACTCGACTACACGACAACACCGCTCGACTATGCCCTGCTGATGAGGTCTCTTGGCTGGTCAAAGACCATGACCTGGTTCCCGGTTCTCCCTGCGGGCGATGAGAGTCCCTACGACACCGGGCCTTACCAGAACCGCGGCGTCGCGCCGGTAGCGACCGGCATGACGCCAGTGCCGGCCGGCCGTGCGGTCAAGGCCGCTCACCTGGGCGCTAGCATGCCAGGCGCGGTGCCTTCCGCAGGCGTCGCGCGGGCGGCGGCCGCGATGCTTTCCGTCACCGACTCGCTGCCGCAAGGCCAGGTGCACGGCTATCCTGACAGCAACGCCTGGGCCGCCAACGGCCCCAAGGTGCTCGGTGGCGGCGCCATGCTGGCCGGTGACCCGCACCTGCCGCAGACGTTGCCTTCTCTCTGGTACCAGGTCGCGCTGACGGCACCCGATTATGACGTCACCGGGGTCAGCGTTCCCGGCCTGCCCGGCATCGTGCTCGGCCACAACAAGCACATTTCCTGGTCGCTCACCGACACCCAGAATCAGGCCACGCTGTTCTACGTCGAGAAGACAAGTCCGGCTCGTCCTGGCCAGTATTTCTGGCGCGGAAGCTGGCGGAAAATGAAGTACTTCCATGACACGATCGCGGTGCGGGGGAGCCGCCCTGTGCACCTGACCGTCGCGGAAACCGTGCATGGACCGGTCATGACGCAGGATGGGCAGACGGTCTCCGTCGACTGGATGGGCAATATCCCTTCGCCGGACATCGCCGTCCTGCAGCAGATCAGCACGGCAGACGACTTCGCGCAGTTCCGCGCGGCCCTCGCGAACTGGCGGGCGCCTGCCCAGAACTTCGTCTATGCCGACGACCGCGGCAACATCGGCGCCATTTCCGCCGGCTACTACCCGGTGGTCTACCGCGGCGACCCCTGGCTGCCCATGCAGGGAACCGGAGCCGACGACGTGGCGGGCGTCATTCCTTACCGCTCAGTTCCCCAGGTGTATGATCCGCGCGATCATGTCATCGTCACGGCTAACCAGCGCCCGGTCACTGCCGCCTATCCGTACTACATCGGCACCACGGCCGACTTTTTCGACCCCGGTTACCGTGCCGCCCGTGAACTGGCTTACCTGGACAGGCACTCTGGCATGAAGGTGTCAAGCTTCGCGGCGCTCCAGGTCAGCGACGTCGATGAACTTGCCGCGCAAGTGCTGCCCGCCATGATCGCCGCGCTCGCGCACGCCAGGCTGACCCGGGCGCAGCTGAGTGTCATCAGCCTGCTCAAAAGCTGGAATTACGCAATGGACGCCAGTTCCGCCCCGGCGGCGATCTGGTGGACGTGGTGGAACGACTACCTGACCGGGACGTTCCAGCCATGGTGGAACTCCGCCCAGGTGCCCGTTCACCTGGACCCTGGCGGGCTGACCGTCGGCTCGGGCGTGTTCAGCCTTGATGCCGATCTCGAGCAGTGGACGCTTCACGACCAGGGCAATCCCGCCTTCACCCCGCCTGGTGCCGCACGGCAGACGGCGGCGACCGTGCTGGCCAACGCGTTCTCGACCGCGATGACCTCGCTGCGGGCCAAGCTTGGCGGCGGTCCGGCGACGTGGCAATGGGGCAAGCTGCACGGGCAGTGGTTCCGGTCGCTGGTTGCCGCCCAGGGGCTTGGTTACGGGCCGGTGCCTTCCGGCGGTGATAGCTGGACCGTGGCCGCCGCCTACGGGCTGCCTGACGCTACGGCCGGGCCAAGCTGGCGGATGATCGTGCGGTGGGCAGGCAAGGCCGGGCACGGGCGGGGGAGGGCCGTCGGAATTTACCCTGGCGGGCAGAACGAGAATCCGGCGTCGCCCTGGTATGAGAACCTGCTCGCCTACTGGTCGGCCGGAACGTACTTGCCCATGCCGGCCGCCGGTGCCGGGTCCGCCGCCAGGACCCCGGATGGCGCCGGCGCCGGGGTGATCCGATGGGAGCTTGCGCCATGACCAAGCCGGTCAGCCGTTCTGAGTTGCGCAGGCTGGGCAAGCTCGGGTCTTACCGGCTCGGGCTGCTGGCGCCGCAGGGCATCGCCAGGCCAGCGCCACCCAGGCAGTTCCGGCCCTCGTTTGTCCGGCCGAGGCGCAGCACGCCCGTTCTCGGCTGGATCATGCTCGGTGTTGCGGGTGCGGCTGTGATCGGCGGCGGTGCCATGATCGGGCTGTGGTACGTGCCGCTCGTCGTCGGGATACTCTGTGGTCTCGCGGCGCGGGTCGGCGAGTTGCGGACCAGGAGCGTCTTCCTCGCGGTGCTGGTGATGTGCGGGGCAGGCTGGGGCGGGGCGCTCGCCGCCTATGCGGTTCGCGGCCAGCCGGTCGGGGCGACCGCGCGGGTGATCGCGGCGATTGCCGGACTGCCCGCCCACGCCGCCGCGGCAATCGCCTGCACGCTAGCGCTGAGCATGCTGCTCGGACTGGCAGGCTTTTGGCTTGGCCGGGCGCTCACCCCCTGGCCGGCGCGGTAGGCATGGCGGTCAGAATCGGTTGCGCCGACGATCGGGCTGCTCAGATTTCGCGTCTTGCCCTACAAGGTGCGAAAGTAGTCAGACAGCATCATGATCCCGACGACGATGACGTCGTTACGACCGACCCTGAGGGCAACGAGTCTTGCGCATGCGCCGTGGCCCTGCCCTAGCACCCGCGGGGAGAATGCGTGAACGGGGAGCTCGCACAGCTCGTATACCTGGCCGGCCACGGCTCGAGCTGGCTGGCCAGCGACGAACCTGGCGCGCCGCCTGCCGACTTCGGACAGGAGAGCTGGGCCTTCCAGTTCGTCGGGTCACTGCGGTTCCGGCTTCTCGCTGCGGCCGGGCACGGCCGGGCGCTCGACGCGGCTGCCGCCTCAGAGGTGAGCACGGCTTATGAGGCGAGCACGGTCAGCGAGTGGTTGCTGCAATTGCGCGAACGGGGCGCGGCCAGGCTCTGGCTGACCGTTCCCGAGGTCCGCGCGGTCACGGTAGGCGAGACAGAGACCGGCGAGCACCACGTTGCCTGGTTCGCGAACGCGGGAAGATGGAGCCTGCTGGCGGCCGGAAGGCAGCGGCCTGAGGTCTGGCGGGCCGACTGGACGGTTGGCGACCGGTCGGCCGCCGATCGCCGGATCTGGTCGGTGAGTTACGAGGGTGCTCGAGTCGACCGGGCGATGCCGCAGTGCCCGGATATCCAGTCCGCCGCGACGCAGCTGAGCTGGGCGCTCGTCGAAACTCGCGACTTCGCCGCCAGGCAGGGACTAGCGCAGTGGTCTGAGCTGTTCGAGCAGATACTCTCCGCCGACGGTGAGGGCGCCGACCGCGCTCAGTTGCTGCCGCCGCGCTACTCGGCGGCCGCGCGTCACCTGCTCGCCGAGGCCGATCATGCGTGGGTATTCGGCGGAATGGAATCGTGGAACGACCTGAAGTTCACCGACTCGACGACCGAGCACGAATTCCGCCAGGTCTCCCGTGACCTCTACATTGCCGTACTCAACGCCGTGCTGGCCAGCACCAACTGCGATTTCGTGCACGACGCCTACAGGTAACTCGCCTTCGCCGTCGTCTGTGGCGCGGGGTCGGCCAGAGGGGCGGCCTGGCGCGCTTGCCTGGTGGAGGCGAGGCTGGCGGCCAGGGCTCCGGCGCAGGTGAGGGTGGCGCCGATGACCTGGAGCAGGGTGGGCCGTTCGCCGATGATGATGGCGGCGAGCAGGAGGGAGGCGGCGGGCTGAAGCAGCAGCATCAGTGAGCCGACGGCGGCCGGGAGTCTCGGCAGTGATGAGGTGATCATCAGCCAGCCAGCGACCTGGCTGATCAGGGCAAGCGCGATCAGCCAGCCGATACCTGGCCACAGCGGATGCACGGTAAGGCCGCCGAGCAGCAGGCCGATGAGGAGTGACGCGATGGCGGTACCCGCCGATGCATCGGCTACCGGGCCAGCCACATGCGGCGACTGGCTTGACGCCCGGCGCAGTACCATCAAGTACCCGGCGTACGCGACCGACATGGCGACGCCGTAGCCGACGCCGGCCAGCGGGTGCTGCGCGGCCTGGTGCTTGCCGACAAGGCCGGAGACGAGCACCACTCCGACCGTCACCACCGGCAGGGCAAGCGCCACCGCCCGGCCAGGTCGCTCCCGCCAGAAGAGCCAGCTCAGCCCGACGACTACCAGGACCTGAAGGTTGCCGAGCACGGTGGCGACCCCGGCACCTACGTCGGCAATGGCGTGCGTCCACAAGATGAGGTCGATCGCGAGAAATACTCCTGCCGCCATCGCCCGCACCCTGGCGGCGGCCGGGCGTCGTCCGTGCCTGCGCTGCTCGAGTATGGCGAGGAGGATCAGCACCGGCAGCGCGATCGCTGACCGGTAGAAGGCCGTGCTCACCGCGCTCGCGCCGGAAAGGACGACGAAAATCGGCGATGTGGAGATCGTGGCGGCACCTATACCGGCGAGCAGGATCGGTCGCTTGACCGGCCCTGACCGGCTGACCTGCTGACCAATGGACGTGCTGGCGGCGGCCGTGGAATTGGAGCCAGTAATGACCGTAGAAGAATACGGTACTGTCATGGCTTCAGCATAAGGCCGGAGGCCGGTCGTGTGGTACGCGGGGTTTGCCGGTTAAGTGGCGTGATGCCGGATCGGCTGGTCCGCTTCGCGCCGCCCGGTGCGGCTCGGGCCGCCAGGGCAGGCGCGATCATAGACGGGTGACCGATGCGGAGCTGATCAGACGAGCGCAAGCGGCCGGGATCTCGGTCAGCTATCTCGACTGGCGTCAACGGCGAGTTCAGGTGCCTGACCAGACGCTGCTTGCCATACTCGACGCGCTCGGGCAGGCGGGCGATGCCGCTGAGGTAGTCACCGGGCACGGCATGACCGGGCCGGATTTCGGCTGGCCAGGGCGGATCGCACGCCCGCGAAGGCCAGCCGCCCGCTCGTGGGGCTTTACCGTGCAGCTTTACTCGGTCAGGTCACGTCGGTCCTGGGGTCACGGTGACTTCCGTGACCTCGCCGACCTCGCCACCTGGTCGGCCAGGGACCTCCAGGCCGACTTCTTGCTGGTCAACCCGCTGCACGCGGCCGCACCCGCGCCGCCGGTAAGCGACTCGCCCTATCTGCCGATGACCAGGCACTACGTCAGCCCGCTCTACCTGCGGATCGAGGACATCCCTGAATATCAGCGGCTGACCAGGACCCAGCGGCAGGAGGTAGCGGACATCGCGAGGCCGTTGAAGGCGGCCAGCAGCCTGCCCGACCTGATCGACAGGGACCTGGTATGGACGGCCAAGCGGACGGCGCTGGAGTTGATTGCCGCCGCCGGCATAAGCGCGGAGCGGCAGTCGGCTTTCGAGAGTTACCGGCGCGAGCAGGGGCGTGCGCTGACCGACTGGGCCAACTGGTGCGCGCTCGCCGAGGTGCACGGCGCGGACTGGCGCCGCTGGCCGGCCGAGCTTGCCGATCCGAAGCGCGCTGGTCAGGCGATCGGGTCAGGTCCGCTGGCCGGGCGGGCCGTCTTTCATGCCTGGTTGCAGTGGCTTGCCGACGAACAGCTTGCGGCGGCGCAACAGGCGGGGCTGGCCGCCGGGATGTCGATCGGCGTGATCACCGACCTGGCACTAGGAGTTCATCCTGGCGGTGCCGATGCGTGGGCCTGGCAAGACCTCCTGGTGCCAGGCATGAGCGTGGGCGCGCCACCCGACGGGTTCAACCAGCGTGGCCAGGACTGGGCGCAGCCGCCACTCAACCCGCACCGGCTGGTCAGCGCCGGGGCGCAGCCGTTCGCGCAATTGCTGCGAGCGTCATTCAGGCACGCGGGGGGGCTGCGGATCGACCACGTCATGGGGTTGATGCGGCTGTGGTGGATACCGGAAGGCTGCTCGCCAGATCGCGGTGCTTACGTCAGCTACGATCACCGGCTGCTGGTCGGGACGCTCGCCGCCGAGGCCGCGAAGGCCGGCGCGGTGGTGATCGGCGAAGACCTGGGCACCATCGATCCTTGGATCCGCGAGTACCTGGCCGAACAGCAGATCCTCGGTACCGAGATGGCCTGGTTCGCGAATCAGGGCGACGGCTCGCCGTTGCCGCCCTCGCGGTGGCGGCGCTGGGTCATGGCCACGGTAGGCACTCACGACGTGCCGCCAGTCGCCGGGTTCGTAGCCGGCGATCAGGTGACTGTACGGGCCAGCCTGGGGTTGCTCGATGATCAGGAGGCCGAGCGGGCCGCGCTCGATCAGACTCTCGCCCGCTGGCGAAGAGCGCTGGCCGATCAGGGGCTGCTGTCCGCCGGTGCGCTCGGTGCGCTAGGCCGCATGCCGGCCACCCGCGAGATGGCGATCGCCATGTACGGCTACCTGGCGCTGACCCCGGCCTTGCTGATCGGCGTGGCGCTTGTCGATGCCGTGGGCGATCGTCGCACCCAGAACATTCCCGGCACCTCGACGCAGTACCCGAACTGGCGGATACCGCTGTGCGACAGCGAGGGCGCGGCCGTGCTCATCGAGGAACTGCCTGATCTGCGCTTGGTCGGTGAGGTTGTCAGGGCGGCCAGGGGGATCAGCTAGCGCTTGCGTCGCGTTCCCGGCACTTCAGCGCCCTGGTGACGTCATCGCGGCCCTCCTGAAGCAGGCGGGCAAGCGCGGGCGGCGGACTGGCGCAGGCGAGGTAGCTGGCCGCCTGGTCGATCGCCTGCTGGCTGATCACGCTCACCGGGTAGCAGCGCTCGACGAAGAACAGGGACATGTCAGGACCCCATTCCTGCCACTTGTCCGCCACCACGTCGAAGAACCTGGCGGCGTAAGGGACGAGCAGATCGTCCTGATCGGGTGCCTGGAACCCGTTCACTACCGCGCGGAAGGTCGCGTTGGGCAGGTCACCGGAAATGATCTGCTGCCAGGCGGCCTCCTTGGCGGCGGGATCTGGCAGCGAGGCGAGGCAAGCCTGAGCGTGCCTGGCGCCCGCGTCGGTGCTGTCGCGCTCTCGCTCGGCCTCGATGGCGGCCGCATCGGCCGAACCTCGGTTGACCAGCCGTCGAAGCAACTGCCAGCGCAGGTCGGTGTCGACGACAAGCCCGCCGATCATGGCTGTTCCCGCTAGCAGGCCGGTGAGCAGGTCAAGTTCGTCCGGCGAACTGGCCACGGCGATGAATGCCTGGGCGAGCGCGAGCTGCCGGTCTGAGCCGGGCGCGGCACCCAGGAGCAACACCCGCAGGCCGGTCGCGAGCAGGCCGAGGCCGGCCTGCCGCCAGCCAGGATCCGCGTAGCTGCGCACTGCCGTCGCGGCCTGGCTGAGTATCGTCTGGAGCACGGTCATCTCGCCGACCACGGCCGCGGCGGCAAGTACCAGGGCGACGAAGTCGCGGGCTGGCAGCTCGGCATCCCTGCACATGTCCCAGGCGGCGGCCAGGCAAAGCGCCCTCGGCAGTGGCTCGGCGAAGTCGCCGACCGCCTCGACGACGGTGAGCCACGAACGCTCGTCCAGCCTGATCTTGGCGAAGGTCAGGTCATCGTCGTTAACGAGCACCAAGTCGGGCACTAGTTCGCCGACCAGCTGGCGAACTTCCGTGCGCTCGCCGGCGACGTCAAACTCGACTCGCCTGCGCCTAATCAGCCTGCCCTCACGCCGATCGTAAAGGCCGATGGCGATGCGGTGCGGGCGCAGCACCTGATGCGAGTGCGGTGCCTCTTGCAGCACCGCGAACTCGCCGAACGTGCCTTCCTTGGTCGTGGTATAGACCGGCCGCAGCGTGTTGACGCCCGCCGTCTCCAGCCACGCCATGGACCAGTCGGCAAGCGGACGCCCCGAGGCTTGCTCAAGCGCGTCGAGCAGATCGGCGAGCGTCGCATTGCCCCAGGCATGCCGCTCGAAATACGTGCGCAGCCCGGCTACGAATGCCTCGCGCCCGGTGAAGGCGACGAGTTGCTTGAGTACTGCGGCGCCCTTCGCGTAAGTGATGCCGTCGAAGTAGGCCTCGGCCGTCTCGATGTCGGTGATGTCAGCCACCACCGGGTGCGTGGAAGGCAGCTGGTCCTGGCGATAGGCCCACGCCTTGAGGTCCTGGCTGAAGGTGGTCCAGGCATTCGTCCACTTGGTGGCCTCGGTGAGGGCGACCAGGCTGGCCCAGGTCGCGAACGACTCGTTTAGCCACAGGTCATCCCACCAGGTCATCGTGACGAGATCGCCGAACCACATGTGCGCCATTTCGTGCAATAGCGTCTCGGCCCTGGCTTCGCGGCGACCGCCGGTGACCCGCGACCTGAACAGGTACTCCTCGAAAACGGTGACGGCTCCGGCATTCTCCATCGCCCCGGAATTGAATTCAGGGACGAAGAGCTGGTCATACTTGGCGAATGGGTACCTGACGCCGAAGAAGGCGTTGAAGAAGTCGAGGCCCTGGGTGGTGATCTGGAAGATCTCCGCTGAGTCCAGGTAGCCGGCCAGCGACTCGCGGCAGTAAAGGCCAAGCGGAATGCCGTCGTGCTCGCTGGTCACCGCGTGATAGGGTCCGGCGGCGATCACGGTGATGTAGGTCGAGATGGGCGGGGTGGGCGGGAATCGCCACTCGACGATGCCCGGCTGCCCGGTCGGCTGGGCCGCTGACTCTGGCGGCACGTTCGAGATCACCACCCAGCCCTGTTCGCAGCGCACCTTGAACTCGAAGGTGGCCTTGAGGTCGGGCTGGTCAAAGCAGGCGAACACCTGATTCGCGTTGCAAGTCTCCAGGTTGGAGTAAAGGTAGACGCGGCCGTCGGCTGGGTCGGCGAACCTGTGCAGGCCTTCGCCAGTGCGTGAGTACGCACATCGAGCGCGCACCGTAAGCTCGTTGGACCTGGCCAGGTCCGGCAGCCTGACGCGATCGGCCGCGGCGAGTGAAAGCGGCAACTGCTTGCCGTTCAGCGTCACCTCGGTGACGGCCAGGGCGGTCAGGTCGATAAAGCTGTCCGCGCCTGGGGTCGTGCACTTGAACCGCACCGTGGTGGCCGACTCGAAACTGGTCTCGCTGCCATGCACGTCGAGTTCGACCTGGTACGACGAGACCAGGAGCATGCTCGCCCGCGTCATGGCCTCGGCGCGGCTCAGGTTGGTGCCCACGCTCGTCTTACCCCTGCCTTTCGCTGCCCCGCTGGCAGCTCGTCGCCTGGCGCGTCCCGTCTGGCATGATGTCATGCCGCCAGCTCGGAATGCACGGCAGAAACCGGGAGTTGTGCTCTTCGGCGCTCCTGCTCGCCGGGGAACGGGTGAGCGCTGGGATCGTTGTCCAGGTAACGGCTGACAGGAGTTCTGATGATTGAGCAGGAGACAGCGCAGGTCGATTTCTGGTTTGACCCGCTGTGCCCGTGGGCGTGGATCACTTCTCGGTGGATGCTGGAAGTCGAGAAGGTGCGTCAGGTGTCCGTGCGGTGGCATGTGATGAGCCTGGCCGTCCTCAACGAGAACAAGGACGATCTGTCCGACCGCTACAAGGAACTGATGAAGCAGGCATGGGGGCCGGTCAGGGTCTGCATCGCCGCCGAGCAGAAATACGGCACGGAGTACGTGCTTCCCCTTTACACGGCTATCGGCACGAGGCTGCACAACGAGAAGGCGGAGAACACCAGGGCCACGCTCGAAGCCGCGCTTACCGAGGCTGGCATGCCGGCCGACCTAGCAGATGCAGCAGACTCAACCGAGTTCGACGAGATCGTGCGCGCCTCGCATGCCGAGGGCATCGATCGGGTCGGTTACGAGGTCGGCACGCCGGTGATCACCGTAAACGGCACGTCTATCTTCGGACCGGTAGTTTCCCCGATTCCGCGTGGCGAGGCTGCGGCCAGGCTATGGGACGGCGTGCTGCTGGTGACGGGCACTGACGGCTTCTTCGAGCTCAAGCGCAGTCGTACCAGGGATCCCATCTTCGACTAGGGCCTCGGCAGCACCGCCCTGGCCATCAAGCCCTGTGCCGGTGACCTGCTCGATCGCGGCACCGATGATCATGAAACTGGCGGCGCTTTTGCCTGTGCTGCGGGTTCGGCGCTGGCGTTTCGTGTTTTCCGGTTGCTCCTCAGAAGCGAACGCCGCATCGAGCGGGATAACCGGCCATGCTATGTCCCTTCCTTCGCTGCACCCCTGGTCCTGGAGTCAGAAGGAGGTGGCGGCCCAGGGGGCAGGGTCCCACCACATGGCGGCCGAGAGGGCGGCGACGGCCCCGGCGCGCAGCTCGGTGATCATACCGGCGGCGGCAAGTGCGCCGAGCCTGGTGCCGCCGAGGTAAGCGGCGCCGAGAGCGCTGACTGGCAGCAGCAGGTCTGGTTCTGCGGTGGTTCGCTCACAGGTTGGCCTGGCCGGATCCGCCAGGCCGCCCGCCTGAAGTCGCCAGCGGCCGGCGTTTGCAGGCAGCAGTTCGTCCGTGACCTGCACCACGACGTCGACCGGGGCCGAATAACGGCGCTCGGCCAGGGCCGTCGGCAGGTCGACCAGCCTGATCCACAGTCCGTCGCGGCAGGCGGCGCGCGCTCGCCTTTGATCGGCAAGCAGGTAAAGCAACGGATCGTCTACCGGCCGGTTCCAGACCTGGACCTCGCCGATCAGGTCACGTGAAAGCAGATCTGCCCAGAGCGTCTTGGCGGCAGCCAGGTCAAGACTGACAACCTCGTAAACCATCAGCTTTCCCGCAGGCAGGCCGTCGGCGCCCCACTCCGGTTTGGCTGCGTACACCGCGTAGCCCCGCGGACCTGACTCGTCCGCTGCCAGCAGGCAGCGCTCGGGAGAGTTGCCTTCCCTGATCCACTCTGGATCATGGGTTTTTGAAGTCCAGTAAGGGCGGTTCCTGCTCATCATGCCGGGTCGGTCACGCCGGAAGGCTTCGAAGACCGACATCATGACGTCGATGCCTTCCTTCGGCTCCACGAGTCGCAGTCGCGGCCCGGCCACGGGCGCTTCTATCTGGGCCTCACCACGCTTGAACTGGTAGAACAAGCGCGACGTCGCGATGCCGTACCCGTACCTGCCGTAAATCGCCGATTCCGAGGCGAACAGGGCGGCGACCGGCTCTGGCCCGGCAGCTACGTCCGCAAGCTGCCTGCGCATCAGCGAGGAAAGCACGCCCCGCCTGCGGTGCGAGGGCAGCACCGCGACGCTGGTGACGCCTGCCGTGCTGACCTCGCCGCCTGGCACGGTCATCTCGAAGGAGATGATCTCGGAGGTGCCGATCATCTCGTCGCCATCGAAGGCGGCCAGGCTTCGTTCCGGCTCGAATGCCAGTTTCTTGAGCTCGAGGAGGCCCTCGGTTGGCCAGTTCGAGTTGAAGGCATGGTCGCCTACGCGCACGAACCTCGGTAGCTCGGAAGCTGATATTGGCCGGATCGGCTGGCTGGTGCTCATGCTGGCCTTCGTACCCTAGACGGGCCTGTTATGACGAATTGTTTTACGGTCCTGGCCAAGCGGACCCTGGCGTTGAGGTTCGGGAACGGTAAAGTTTCGCCATCATGGTTTCAATGTCCGGGCGTCAGTTCTGGTCTGCGGCGCGCACTGCGGCATCGTCGTTTCGCGGCCTGGTCAGGCGGCAGTTCATCACGCGGAACAGGCGACTGGCGTTCGTCCTGGCACTTATCGTGGCCGGGATCGGCGTCGCGGCCGTGCAGGTATCCGCATCGTGGTTCTCGCCTGGACTGATGATCTTGCCGATCCTGGCCGGGGGACTGCTGCTCTGGCCGAGGGCGCTGCGGATCTTGTTCGGCATTGTGGCCGTGATGCTGGCCTACGACGTGACCAGGGCTGATGAGCGCACCGGCTTCGGCATCGTGGCGACGATCGCGATCATCGCGGTGTTCGCCGATGTGCTGGCGAGAACCCGGGCCAAGCTTGGCCTCCAGGGCCTGCGAGGCGACCAGATGCTGATGGAACTGAGAGACAGGATCAAGGTGCAGAGCGCACTGCCCGCGCTGCCGGAAGGCTGGGGCAGCGAATCGGTGCTCAGGCCCGCTGGCGGCGTGCTGTTCGGCGGTGACTTCGTGGTGTCTGCCTGCGACGGCAAGTCGCTCGAGGTTGCCGTAGTCGACGTGTCTGGTAAGGGCATAGACGCCGGTACCAGGGCACTGCTGCTTTCCGGCGCCTTCGGAGGCCTGCTCGGCTCGGTTCCTGCCTCGCAATTCCTCGCCGCCTGCAACGCGTACCTCAGAAGAGGCTATCCGGTCGAGGGTTTCGTCACCGCCGTGCACCTGGTGCTTGACCTGACCTCAGGCAACTATGTCATTACCTCGGCAGGTCACCCGCCAGCCGCCCACTTCGAGTCGGCCAGTGGCTCCTGGCGGCTCACGCAGGCGCGCGGCATCGTGCTCGGGGTCGTGCCCGACCTTCGGGACACGGCCGAGCACGGAACGCTCAGGCAAGGCGACGCGCTGATGCTCTATACGGACGGACTGATCGAGCAGCCTGGGGTCGACATCGATGTGGGGATCGACCGGCTGCTCGGTGCGGCTGACCGTCTGGTGGTGACCGGCTTCAGTAACGGGGCGACCAGGCTCATGCAGGCGATGCAGGACAGCTCAGGAGGCACCGACGACCGCGGCCTGGTGCTCATCTGGAGGAGGTGAACTGCCTGCCATGGCCAAGGCGCGCGACGGCATGCTCTACCAGGGCGACGAGTACATCGCGGCTTGATCCGCGCTGTCGCGCGTCGCAAAGCAGCAGGGGAACTTCCGCCGTGAGGTTCAGGGCCGTGCGCATCGTCGCGATCGGATAGCGCCTGGCGTCATCGAAACAGTTCACCGCCACGACGAACGGCATGCCGCGGCGCTCGAAATAGTCAACGGAAGGAAAGCAGTCCGCGAGGCGCCTGGTGTCTGCCAAGACGACCGCGCCAAGCGCGCCGTAGGCCAGCTCGTCCCACATGAACCAGAACCTCTTCTGTCCCGGCGTGCCGAAGAGGTAGACGACCAGGTCTTCGCTGATCGATATGCGGCCAAAGTCCATCGCCACCGTGGTCGTCGACTTCTGCTCCACGCCGTCAATTTGATCAACAAAGGCGCTTGGCTCGCTGAGACGTTCCTCCGTGCGCAGCGGCCGCACCTCACTGACCGCGCTGACCAGCGTGGTCTTTCCGACGCCGAATCCGCCGGCGATGAGGATCTTGATCGCTACCGGCGCGCGGACCCGATCCGCGAGTAGGTCAGAGTTTCCGTAGGGCATCGGCGACCTCCTTGAGAATAGCTATGTCCGCCAGCCCGCTCATGGCGGGCTGGCGGACGTTGACCAGGCCGTGTTCGCGCAAGTCGGCGATCAGGATCCGGACAACGCCAATGGGCAGGTCGAGGTCGGCGGCTAGGTCGGCGACCGCGATGGGTAGTCGGCACGCTTCGAGCACCCGGAAGTGCTCAGGCCCGAGCGCGGACTCCGGCCCGGTATCTAGCTCGGTCACCGAGGCGCTGCGAACCGCCGACACCACCGCGATCATGTCGATTGCAGCGCCGCTCGGCTTGGTGCGGCCAGAGGTCACGGCGTAGGGCCGGACAACCGGGCCGCGACTGTCCCGGCTCCCGCCGTCTCGCCTCGGCGTCATTTCTGGGTCAACCCGAATTCATCGTCTGACTGCCAGCTAGCTCGCCTGTGCGGTCGGCCGTGGCGGCACCCCGAGGTGCTGGCCGACACGTTTGACGAGCAGCGCCATTTCGTATGCGATCAGGCCCGCGTCAGCGCCCAGGCTGGCAAGCACGGCCAGGCAGCTCCCGTCCCCCGCCGCGGTGACGAACAAGAACGCGGTTTCCATTTCGACGATCGTCTGCCTGGGCGGGCCGCTCTTGAAGTGCTGGCCGAACCCGCGCGCGAGGCTCTGGAACCCGGCAGCCACGGCCGCTAGGTGCTCGGCGTCCTCGCGGGCCAGGCCAGAAGAGGCGCCGATCGCTAGCCCGTCACGAGAAAGTATGACCGCCTTGTCGACGTTGGCCACTCTGGCCACGAGATCATCGAGCAGCCAGTCCAAGCTGCCACCCGTACTCATCGTTCCCCTCCTGCTGCGGTCGGCTGCCTGGAATTCACGACTGTTCCCCATCCAGCTCGTCGGGCAAGTGCTCGGCCGCGGAGCGTCCGCGCTCCCAGCCGCGTTGCAAGGCAGACATGAGGTTTCTCGCCGCCTCAGGTGACGAACCCGGTTCATCGCCTGAAGCGTGCGCGGCAGGTTCCGCGGCCATGTCAGGGGCGGGAACGAAATGACGTGCGCGCGCGGACCTGTCGTCGTGGCGCTCGTCGTGGTGGCGCTCGTCGTGGTGGTCGTCGACTTGGCGGAGTTGTGCCGCCAGGTTCGCCTGCCTGACGCGCACCGGCAGTCCTTCGAAGCCGGTCAGGGCCAGGTCGTCGCTGTCCGGCTCGCGCACGGGAAGTGATGGCTGCCGCTTCGGCAGCCCGAGGACCTCGTCATCGGGTGAGTCTCCTAGGCCGGCTGGTTTCTCTCCGGCCGCTGTCTCAGGCTGGTAACCAGGCAGGTTAAGCCATCCTGTGGTACTGGCGGGCACGCTGGCCGGAGAGATCGGCATGTAGTCGGGCCATCTTGAGGCAACGGATTCCACGACCGGCTGCTCAGGCTCGCTGCTCTCTGCCTGGTCATTTGGCTGTACGGAAAGATTTAGCAGTGCAGGGACTGGCTCAGGGCGCTGCTCAGCAATGCCGGCGTGCTCAGCGAGGGTGTCGTCGATGGCGGGCCAGCCGTCTGCTCCGTCAGGTGCGGCTACCTCGCCGGCAGATGAAAACGGCTTCAGCGGTCCCACCTGACCGGTGCCTGAGCCGGCCGGCGCAGTCATGGCGGTCGCCGCCGCTTCGAGGTTTACCAGGTAGCCCGTGCCAGCCGCATAGTCCGTGCTGGCCGCGTAGCCAGCCCCGGCCATCGCGGCAGGGAAGTCAGGCAGGGCGGTATCGCCATGCACATGCGTGGTCGCGGCGGGAAGTTGCGGTACCGGCCTGCCGCCGAGTTCCCTGATTCCGGCTAGGGTCGGCGGCTCGTCGAAGCCGGCGTCGATGATCAGTGCGCTCGGTATCAGCACAACGGCGATGACGCCTCCGTAGGCCGAGCTGCGCATCGTGATCTTGACGTTGTGGCGCCTGGCAAGCTGGCCTGCGATGTACAAGCCAAGCTGCTCGCTGCCAGACAGGTCGAACGACGGGGGATCGTTGAGCCTGACGTTGATCCTGGCGACCTGCTCGTCGCTCATGCCAAGGCCGCGGTCTTCGATCTCGACGATCAGCCCCTTGGCCACGTTGTCGCTTTCGATCCTGACTGGCGTGTTGGCCGGTGAGAACGTCGTCGCGTTCTCGACAAGTTCCGCGAGCAGGTGAATGATGTCGGCCACCGCATGGCCGGCCACCGAGGCGTTAGACCTCGAACTCACCCTGATCCTCGTGTAGTCCTCGACCTCGGCGACGGCCGCGCGCATCACGTCGATTACCGGGACTGGTTCTCGCCAGACCCGCCCGGAAGATCCGCCTGCCACAATCAGCAGGCCCTCGGCGTGCCGTCGCATGCGGGTCGTGAGGTGGTCGACCTTGAACAGGTCGGCAAGTTCTTCAGGGTCGTGAACCCGCCGTTCCATCGCATCAAGCAACTCAAGTTGCCTGGTGAGCAGCGACTGGTTGCGCCTGGCCAGGTTCTTGAACATGTCGTTAACGCCGCGCCTGATCGCGACCTCGTCGACGGCAGCTCCGATGGC
>DAHVDE010000071.1 GCA_027313705.1 Actinomycetota bacterium
CACGAGGACTGGGTTGTGGTCAGGGCGGACGACGCCGAACTGGTCTCCGCGAAGCACCGCGAGACTGCCTATGGCGTGTTCTCCACAATCCGGCAGCTCCTCGAAGACGGCGGGCTAGCGCACTTGTTCGAGCGCTGGCACGCTATGCGCGAGCTTCCGGGATGCCGCCTCGTCACGACCGCCGGGCTCGCCCCCGGGAAGGCGCAGGAACTGGAGAGCGCGGCCGGGGCGCTCCGCGCCCTTAGGGGCGCCGGGCAGATGCTCCTCATACAGGGAGAGCACGACAAGGTCGTTACCCAGTTCGCGGAAGCCCTGCAAAAGCACGCGCGTGACAAGCTCCCGGCCTCCTGGCGGTCAGCAATGGAGGCTGGCGAGACGACGCCCACCGCCGCGCACCGGGACCAGGTCGGCCGCTTCCTGTCCATGCTGAGCATTGATCACGGCAAGCCGTCCCGCGCCTATGTGAGCCACGCGGCGCCCACGTTGTACTGCGTGCCCGTGCTCCGGCTGCTGGGCAAGGACGCGTCCTATGCCGTCCCGGTCTGGGAGGCAGTGCTGTCGTTGTTCCGCGTCCGAATGCGGGCTGCTGGCCCGACGACGCGAGGCGGGCTGCCTGTGCTGCTCGCGTGTCAGCCGGGCGTGCTGTCGGAGGCCGTCCTGAACGACAGGGCGGTCGGCGGTCGCATCGTTACCCTGGGGGACATCGGCACGGCAGTACGGAACGGCCTCGCGAACCGGCGCGGTTACCTGCCGGTCCCCCCGATTCCGCGCGTCACGCGCATCGGGGCGAAGATGGAGCGCGGGCTGTGCGCGGACACCAGTATCGAGCGGGCTGAGCTGCTCCGGAGGGATTACCAGCAGTACTGGCGGGACAGGAGCAGCGGCGACCCTCTTGCTGGCCTGGCCCAGGCCCGGGTTCGCCGGGTCCTTCACCGCATCAGCGACGAGGCCACGGATGCGGTAGCCAGGCCGCAGGGAGAGCCGTGGGGAGCAGACCTGTGGCGCGAGCTCCAAGCGAGAACAGACGCGCTGCCCGCCGGGGAATGGCCGGGTGACCTTGATGCAGACCTGCGACTCGGGGGAGCCTGCGACCTTGTCGCTCAGTGCATGGTGTGGTTCAGCGAGAGGTTCGACGTCGATGCGCATATCGCCGCCGTGCGCGCGGAGCTGGGAACATGACGACCCCCCGGCGGCCGGAAGAGCTGACGCTGCTCCGCGACGACCTGGCTTACCACCAGGCCCGCGTGCTGCTGCTCGTCGCGGCCGTCGCGGACGCCCAAGGGCACCAGGGCAAGGTCGACGGCCTTACGAAGCTGGCGAAGTTGGACTTCCTCTTGCGCTACCCGGCGCTTGCGGCGCTGGTGCTCGACAGGCTTGACCCGGCTGACCCCCGGCTCCGGCTCACCCCCGAAGAGGCAGCAGAGCCAGCTAACTCTGAGGCGCCGATGACACGGTACAAGTACGGTCCGTGGGATGACCGCTACTATCCGGTGATCGGCGCGCTTGTAGGCCGAGGGTTGCTCGGCTACGCCCGGAGCCACCGCGGAAGCGTTGCCCTCACCACAACCTCGCAGGGAAAGGCACTCGCCGCCCAGATGGCAGCCGCCAGCGACTGGGCCGACATCGCCGATCGCAGCCGTGCGATTGCTGAGGCATCTTCCGGAATGACGGGAAACGCCCTGAAGAACCTCATCTACGAGCGGCTCGAGTCCCTCATGGACAGGCCTTACAGGGAGGTGATCCGGTGACGAGCAAGGTCCGGATCGATGCGGTCGCCCTGGAAACGACCGAGGGCCTCGTCGCGTACCAGTTCCCCTCCAGCCTCACGGTCCTGGCGGGGCCGACCGGAGTCGGCAAGACCACCCTCCTCGAACTGATCAAATACGGTCTCGGCTGCGATGCCCTGCTCGCTCCAGTCGCGCGCGAGCATGTCAACGACGTGGTGCTCGACATCACGGTCGAGTCCTCCAAGCTCACCCTCAGGCGCAGCCTCGACAGGAAGAAAGGCCAGAAGGTCCGCGTCACGGACCGTGCTACAAGAGAGCGGCTGCCCGACCAGAACGTCAGCGCGGCCGAGCCGAGCCTCAGCGCGCTGCTCATGAACGCGCTGGGCCTGTCTCCGGACATGCGTGCCGCCACTCGCAGCAGCGGCAGCACCAATCCCGGGAACCGCATCACCTTCGCTGACCTATTCACCTTCATGTATGTCGCCCAGTCCGACATCAACCGGGACATAGCCCACAGCCTGGAGTCCTACCGCGAGCCCAAGCGCAAGATCGTGTTTGAGCTGCTGTTCGCACTCACCAGCGCCGGCATCCTCAGGCTGCGATCGGAGCTGGCCGAGCTCAATCGCCAGGTGGAGCAAATCGCTGCGCAGCACGCGACGGTCCTGGAGTTCCTGCGCGACAGCGGTACCACTAGCCGCGCTGAGGCCCTGCAGGCCATTACGGCCGCCGCCGCAGAGGAACGGACAGCAGAAGCTGCCCTGGCCGAGCTCAGGGATGCAACCGATCCCGTCACCGACCGGGAGACACTGACGATCCGCGACCTGCTCACCGGCGCGGAAAGCTCACTCGCCGAAGCACGCCGCGCGCTCGCCGGCCTTTCCCGGCAGCAGGCCGACTGCGCAAGGGAGCGCCGCCGCGTGCAGGCAGACCTTGACCGGTACCACCGGATGCTCGACGCCGGAGAGCGGCTGGCCAATATCGAGTTCACGGTTTGCCCCCGCTGCATGCAGTCCCTGACCCAGCGGCGCGTGCCGGACAACGCCTGCCGGGTCTGCCTTCAGCCGGACCCCGTTCCGCTGGGCCACGCAGGAAGCGATCCTTATGAGGCACGCCAGCTCACGGGCCAGCTCATGGAGATGGACGACCAGGTAGAGGCCATCGCCACGCAGGTCGCAGCGGTCACCCAGGCGGTAGCCGACCGTGAGCAGCTGGTCAAGAGCCTGTCAGCAGAACTGGACGCCCGGACAAGGGAGCGCATCACGCCGCGCCTGCAAGCTTTTAGCGACGCGATGCAGAAGCAGGCCACCGCCCGCGCCCGCCAGCACCAGCTGGATCAGGTACTCCGCCAGTGGGACCGTGCTGACGACATCGGCGCGGCCGTCAAGAAACTGCGCGCGGAAAGTCAAGAGAAGCGCGCGGAAGCGGACCGCGCCGAGGAGAACCTCAGGGCGCGGAAGGACGAGGTCATCGCCGAGCTGAGCGCGGAATTCCAGAGCACCGTCATCGCGCTCGGCATCCCGGGCGTCGAGACTGCAACGATTCACCCGACGAACTACCTGCCGCTGCTCAACGGCGAGCCCTACCAGACCTTCAGCAAGGGCGGAGGGATCATCACCGCCGTCCAGGTGGCTTACTGGATCTCCCTGCTCGCCGTAGCGCTCAGGCGCGGCGACACGTACTACCCCACCCTGCTCATCATCGACACCCCGCAACTGGCGCTTAACAGCCAGGAACAGATCACGGTTCCCCTCTACCAGAGGCTGGTCAATCAAGCGGATGCCAGCCGAGGCCAGGTCCAGTTCATCATCGCCGACAACCAGCTTCCCATCGACTACAAACGGGGCTATGCCCAGAAAGACTTCGGCTACGACCACCCCACGGTCTCCACAATCCCGCATCCCGGGCCAGCCGCAGTCCAGCCTATTAACCGTGAGTGATTCCCAGCACTGAGCTTCCCTCCGAGACAGCCTGGAACCGCAGTTCGCCCATGCCGGCACAAGGCCGGCAGGCGGGGGCCGGGTGCCTTGCCGCCTTGCGGCGATGCGGTTATCTTCGCCGTAATCACTCCGATACGGGACGTAGGGGACTGGGCGTGCCTGGACCACGTGATTACACGACGGGCACCGACATGGCCCTGGCCAACCTCAGCGGCGGGCTGTGCTACTGGCCTGGCTGCCCAGAGCCGATGATCCGGCGGGCCGACGGCGAGATGTACTTCATCGGCCAGCGCGTCCACATCCGCGGTGCCTACCCTGGCAGCGCCCGCTATGACCCCGCGATGACAGATGACCAGAGGCGCGGCTTCGGGAACCTCGTCGTGATGTGCAAGCCGCATCATGCGGTCATCGACGTCAGGCAGCCGGAGCTGTACCCGGCCGAGGTCCTCCTGCGGTGGAAGGACCAGCGCGAGGCGAGCCCGCGCGAGGCGCTGGAGCGGCTGCGCGAGGTCACGCCGTCGGGCCTGCGCGCGATCGTCGCCGACGGGCTCCGGGCGCATGACGCCAGCCTCGTGGAAGCCCTGGGCCGCCTGGAAGCCGGCGACCGCGAGGCCGCCCGCCTGATGCGGAGCCTGGTTGACGAGCTGGCCGAGGCCTACTCGCGCCTGCGCCAGGGGATCGATCCCGGCACCGTCGACCTCCTCTACCGGGCGAGCCGCAACCTGGGCAGCCACCTTGACCCCGGTGTCGTCGACCAGCTCGACCGGGCCGCCAGGCAGCTGGCCAGGCTGCAGTCCACCCTGGACGCCTTCATCGACGCCGCTCCCAGGCTGCGCCGCATCCCGCCGAACCCGGGCGAGCACCGGTGACGCGGTGAGGTAGCCCAGCGCGCCCAGGCCGGCCTTCGCCGCAGATCCCTGCGGGCATCTTCGCGGGCTCCCCGCAACAGCAGCGTCTTTTTGTCCCGCCAGCACCTATTTTCGGGTGGCCGGGTGAAAAAAGGCCCTCAGAACCCGATTTATGTAGTGAGTCAGCGAAGCGGCGGCACGCGGGACCACCCGCCATGCCAGTTCCTTCAGACAGCGTAACGCGCTGCCCTCCGCTGGGCGTGCCTTCACCGGGCCGCCTCGCAGTAGGCGCCGGCCAGCGCCGGCCCGCGGTTGCGGGGCGGCGCCAGGGCCGGGCCGACTTGACGCGGCGGGCGGAGTCGAGGGTGGATGCCTGCGGTCCCGGGCGGCAGGCCAGCCCGCCCCGCCGGCCGGCACCAGGGCCATGCCTGACCATCACCGCCACGCGCAGTCCGATCCATGCCAACGCCGCGCG